>JAJZQN010000078.1 GCA_021847605.1 Pseudomonadota bacterium
CAGGCGCAAATGATTGTGAGCACGTTGTCAATTAGCGTGAGCAACGCGGCTTGTCCGTTGTCAGGTAATCTGAGCAACAATCTGCTCTGTTTGCGAGCAGAGGCCGCTACGTTTGCAAGCGCCTACAGCTAGCCACAGCCCGGTTCCAACTTGCCGCCATGATCCGGTGATCAGCCTCATCGAGTCGTCGCTCACGATGATAGGCGGATACATCATCGCGGGTTGCTTCCCACACCGTCTTCCCACAGGCATCGAGAAAGCGAAGCCAGACCGCGACATCATAAGCATAGGCGCGAAGCGAATGACGCGAACGGACCCCCGACAGCGGTAGGTCGAGAAAGAAGCGATCCAGATCGCGATCATAGAGCGCGTCACCACACAGGATCAGTGGCACATGCGCGTCGAGACCCTTGGCCGCGCGGCGCTCGCAAACAATGATGGTCGACACCGGCGCGAAACCCTCCCCCCGGACCCCCCACCCGGAAGCTGACCTTCACACCGATGCACCCGATGGCCCGGCAGTAATAAGGCTGGCCTTCGCCAGCTCTTGGGTCAGCGCTACGGCCAGCCTGATTACTGCCTACCGTGGGCGTCCATCACCGACCCTACTACAAATTTGCGGTCGGCGCAGACTGTCCAGATAACATCGTGGTACTGGATGTCGACGAACCCGGCAGGGCTGCGCTCGCGATCGGGGAGGAAACAGAAGGTGACGCGGCGGCCGTCACTCGTTCTCGCGGTGATGGTGTATTCGCCATCGGGGACGTCGATCGGCTTGTGCGGCACGTCGTTGAATCCAGCGAAGCCGAGCGCAACGGCCTCGGCCTGGGACATGGTGGGATGGTCGGTGGAAGCGGTCATGGCAGTATCCTTTCGCGATGGGTCAGGCGCTGCGGCGCTGGTCGATGAGGTCGGCAAAGCGGTCCCGCACGGCGCGGGCTGTCGGAAAGCGATTGGCGAGCTGATGGCGCGCGAGGATCGGCGCGCGGGCCTTGGCAATGGCCGCGGCCTCCGACATGGTCGGCAAGCGCGGCGGCCAGCCTTTCACGTAGCGCAGGCCCCCCGGCATCGCGCCCTCGGCCTCGCGCCGGTCCTGGGCGTCGATCTTGGCGGCCGCTATGCGGATCTGCAGGTCGCGCGGGAGAAGATCGGGCGCGGTATCTGCAAGCCAGCGTGCGGGCTGAAACGAAAAGGTGGACTGCGCCTCGAGGTCGCAAAGGTGGATCAGCGCATCGCGGTTCGCAGGAGCGCTGGCTGAAGCGCGGGCATCGGCGATCGACTGCAGGACGCAGAACCGGCAGGAAAGCCGCGAACTGGAGTAGCAGGTATAGGCTTCGTGGAGCGGGATGCCGAGATGGTCATGGGCCGCGAAGACTTCGGCCGTGGTCCATTCGACGATAGGATGCCAGAGCATCATGCGCGTGCCATGGGCATTGTCGGCACTGGCGTAGCGCGTGTCGGCCTTCCATTCCGGCGCCTTCGATCGTGCGGTGCTTTCGTCGCGGCGGATGCCGAGCACGTTGATGATGGTTTCGCCGCGCAGCGTGCGCGCCAGGTGCGGGCCGATGACATGGGCTTTGGCCTCGGAGGTGCAGAAGCGCAGCGAGGCCGATGACCACGGCCCGATCAGGTTGTAGGTTTCAAGGGCCTCATATCGGCGCTTGCCGTTCTCGAAGCGCTGCGCCCAGCGGTCGAACAGGTCTCCGGCACCGCGGCGCACGACGCTGAGCGGAAGATCCGCAAGCGCTGCGAGGCGTTCGACCATGGCGGGCGTGCTCTCCCATTCGGCACGGCCGAGGTCGGCATGGATAACCAGGCGGCGGTTTCGGGGATGGCCGAGCCCATCGAGCACGATCGAGACGGCGAACATGGCGGCGGAGGAATCCTTGCCGCCCGAGACGTTGAAGACGATCCAGGCCCCGGCCTTGATCGCGGCGCGGATCTCGGCAGGCAGGGCGAGCGAAGTCAGTCCTGCCGGCATGGCGCCGGCAGGCTGCAGATGCTGGTGCAGCATGGGATCAGTGCGTCGTCAGATGGGCGGTGATCGCGGCTTCCTCGACGACGGGAAGCCTGCTGGCCATGTCACGCGCGATCGCTTCGCGATAGGCGACTGCCATCCACACCTCGCGCGGGTATCCTCTATATTCCCCGCCGATCAGCTCGATCTTGTCGCCATACTGCTCGATGCGTTGGCCGTTGTAGCAGACGAGGATTTCCCATTGGGTATGGCTGAAGCGCTTCTGCTCGATGGAGACGAGCGCCGGGTCGAATACCGGCTTGGGGGTCTCGGAGGGACCGGCGCCGGTGCCGAGTACCCGCCCGATGATCCCGGTCGTGCTGTGAAAATCAATTCCGGCTTCGGTGATGATCACGCAGCCTCCGCCGAACTCGTCGGGCCGCAGGGCATCGCAGGTATGGGCCCAGGAGAATGCGCAAGGGAGTGCGGATTTGCACGCGGCGAAGATCAGGTTCGCCACCTGATCGACGCCAAACTGATTGCCGTTGAAGCTGACCTGGCAGTGCCCTTCGGCATCGGGTTCGCTGATGACGATGCTGCAGTCGAACGTCGGGAAGTCGGGATCGTCGAACAGGTCGAGAAAGCTCCCGAAATCGTCATCGTCCTTGGGCGGGAAGAGAGCGGCGAAACGCGGCCCAAGGTCGGCGTATGCGAGGTCGCGCCCGGTATCGCTTATGCAGGGGTCTTCGACGATCTCGCTCGCGCGCTGCGCCAGCCTGACCATTTCGGCATCGTCGGCCGTCATGTCGAGGATGAAGGAACTGGTGAGGTAGTTGTTCGCCATGATGGATCTCCTGCGCGCTCAGGCGGCATCGCCGGCAAGGCGCGCGCGGGCGGCCTCGGCGAGTTTGGGGAATGCGGCCGAAAGGTTGGTGTGGATGGTCTCGAACGCGGGGATGGCGAAGCGGCCGTTGGCGCCAGGGCGTGTCGTCAGCAGCGCGCCGATCGTCACCTCGTCGAGTTCGGGCCTCGGAATGCTGGCGACATTGCCGTCATATTCGACGGGGCAGGCAATCGCGGCCTCGATCCAGGAGCCAAGCCCGTCTTCTACGGCCTCGGCATAGGCGGCGACCGCAGCGTCGTTCTCGTCGTCGATATGCAGGACGAGAGTGCGGTAGGTGCCAAAATCGTGGCGATTGGGCTTGCTGGTGAGGCGGCAGCCTTCAGGGGGAAGGCCGTGGATCGCGATGATGCCGATGCGGTAGGCGTCGATCTCGAAGCGATTGACCCGCTCGAAATCCGGGGTCTGGCCAAGCTGGGCGCAATGGGCGTTCGCGGGCGCTGCGCCAATGTCGATGGTGTAGGACAAGGGAACCTCCGTCGATCCTTCATGGATCGTCTGTTCCCTTCCCCCTCATCTCTATGGGCTATGGATGTCCTGGGAGGTCAGCGGTAAATGCCGCTTCGGTGGCCGACGGTCAGCACAAGCACGACAAGCCTGCCATCCTCGATCTCGCAGACAATCCGGTAGTCGCCAACGCGGTAGCGCCAGCGCCCTGCCAAGGGCCCGGTCAATGGCTTTCCAGATGCGCGGGGATCGTCACTGGATGCAACACGCTCGCGCAGGAAGGTCATGATCCGCTTTGCGGTCTGGCGATCGAGTTTGGAGAGAGATTTTTCGGCGTTGGATGACAGTTCAATCTGCCAGGCCAAGGCGCTTCTCCACGTCGTCAAGGGAGCTTGTGGTTTCGCGGCCAGCGCGAATATCCTCGAGCACCTTGTCGGAGAGGTAGATGTCTTCCATGTCCTCAAGGCCGCGCTCGATGATTTCGCGCAGGTAATAGGCCTTGGTGCGCCCGGTGGTGGTCGCGAGATGGTCGAGGCGCTGCTCTACTTCTGGGGCGAGGCGTACTGACGTCGCCATGGTACTGTCTCCGATTGAATGCGTGTATTCACATTATCACATGATGGCTGCCACGTCACTCCGGCTCGATCGTGAAGTTCCAGCCATGCACATGGAGCATTTCGTTCCCGTCGCGGTCGAAGGCGAGGAAGATGGAATCGAGGTCGGCGCCGGGTTCGATCAGCAATTCGAGCGTATGATGCGTGCTGTCTGCGATCACCGCGCGCGTGTAGCCGGCTTCGCGGGCTTCGGCCTCGGTGTGGATCGGCGGCGGCGATGCCTGGATGAAGGGCTTGGCGGCCAGCTGGGCGGGTCCGTCGAAGGTGCCGAGCGTCTTCAGGCGATCGGTTTCCAGCTTCGCGCCAAGATCCTTGGGCAGGTCGGCATAGTCAGCCGCAACAGCGATTGCGTCTGCAGCGGTTGGCAACTCTCCGGGGGCGCTACCCTTCCAGATGTAGGTTGCTTCCTCGCCCTCGATGCGGGGATGTGGCTGCATGACCTGCACGAAAAATGTCGACAGGGGCCGGTCGTATCCGATGGCGACGCTGCTCGCGACGCCCTTCCCGGCGAAATTGTATCGGCTCATGAGGGGATCTCCGGTCAGTTCACCAACGCCAGCCATTCCGCGTGCCAGGGGCGCGGGAACGGATTGTAGCGGATGAAGGTGGGGACAAGGGGAAGCCCCATCGCAGCGAGGCTTTCCGCCATGGAAACCCGCTGGAGGGCTTCGGCAAGGTCATCTTCCAGCATGAAGTCGAGCATGGCAGCTTCATGGACCTGTTCACAAGTGAGCATTGTCCAGTCCAGCGCATCGAGGAAGGTCTCCCGGCGCTGCACGAACCGTTCGATCCGTGCGGCATCGCTGCGGACCTGATCGACAACCTGTTGTGTGGTGAGCATGGGACGTCTCCCTAAGCGGCGATGGGTTCGCGGCTGATCGGTGCCGTGGTCTCGACGGGCACTGGCGACGACACGATGGCATCGAGGCGAAGATCGCGACGGATGCGGGCGGCAAAACGGGCACGCCGGAGGAAATCGCGCATGGGGGCAAAGCGCAGTTTCTGACCGGCTGCAGGACCGCGCTTGGCGAAGTATTGCACCTCGTTGCCTTCATGAAGCGGGCCGACGCTGAGCATGATCGAAATGTCATCGCTCGACAGCGCGACATATCCTGCGATCGCGGGATCGCTGGGCGTGGAGCTGATGGTGTAGCTGCCGGGGGCGAGGCCGATTTCAAGCGCGAGCGCCTTCATGGCCTTGCGCCCGTCGGCGTGGAAGCGCTCCTTGGCTACCCGGTCATGGGCAACGCCGCGCACCGCCAGGGTGAGAAGCGCGGGAAAGCGCTCGAGTTCGGCCATACGGCGGCTGCAGGCGAAGCGCAGACTGTCATCATTGGCGCGGTTGGCGGTGACAGTCGCGAAATGGCGCGCGAGCAGCGCGATCGCCGGGTCGTGGTCGGGATCGACGCCAGCAATGCGGCAATCTTCCATGGCCCGATTGATGGCATGAAGCGTTGCGGTGATGGTGGTGAGACTGCTGGGGTCGATCGCCTGCATGTGACGGAACGGGACGTCGTAGGTCATGGTAGGGCTCCGGGTCAGACCGAGCGCATTCCCGCGCTCGATCTTCCCTTCCCCCTCTCCTCAGAGGCTCTGATCTTCAGGCCGCTTCAGGAGTCTTCCGAGAACCAGTCGACCTCGGTGGCATTGCCGCTGGCTTCAAGTGCCTCGATGTCGGCGATCGTCCAGCATTTGCGGTCGGTCATGCTGAGGTTGGCATAGCCGGCATAGAAGCGGCCCTTGTGCTCGATGAACTGCGTGTAGACGCGCTGCACGACGGGTTCGCTGACGAACCAACCGGGGCTGAAGCGGCTGTAGATGGGGGGCAGGATGCCAAGCATGTGCTCGTAGAAGCGCTCAGTGACGCGCGTGAGCAGAAACTTCGCCATCGTGCGCTCGACTTCGCCCTTCTGGTAGGCTTCGCAGGTCACGAGGAAGGCTTCGGGATCTTTCTGGCGGTAGTCCGCCAGAGCCTTGGCATGGTCGGCGCCTTCCGCGACATAAGTCTGCGGGTACTGGCTGCTGGCGGTCATGATGTAGTGATCGGACATGGCGGATCTCCCTCGCGCGTGTGAATTGCGCGCAAATCCCGTCCCCCTCCCCTTTCGTCGCTCAGGGTCTCCCGCATCGCTATGGCAAATCATCGGAATTTGCCTATACCGGCCATCATCGTCTCGAAACATGCCAAAGGCCTGAAACACGTCATGAATCTAGTGCAGTCATTGGCTATCGCTCGCACCGAGGAAGACGTCAAAGACGCCTATATTGCTGCTTTGGGCCTGAAAGGTGTTTCTAAAAATCTCGTCGATATACAGACACAAGAGATTTGGTTTGAGGCAAAAGCAATTTCCACCCCACCAATTGTTATGTTTGCGCAGCTGATGTTCTACATCCGAGCGGCAAAAAAGCGCGGGGAGCCAATACCAGCATTTCTTGCAGTTATTGACCGTGAGAAGGCGGCTATTATGCCGACTGAAAAAGCCTTACCATTACTTGATGATAAGACCATTGCTTGGCCAAAGTCTGGATCTGGTGCGGGAAAGGAGTTGGGTGCCCAGATTGCGCCTTATGTACAGACGCACATTGTTGAATATGAGATCGCGCACGACGAGGCGGCTTTCATACGAGCTGTAAAAGACGCGATCAAGCAAAGGCGGATCATCCGTACTCCGATTACACCGGACAATTTACGGCAGGTTTTCGATCGTTGGGTAGCGATGATCGGAGAAGAGTTGGGCGTTACGGCACAGTCAGACTATGCTGTACTCTTCTTTGCCGACATCATGCATGACGGTACCAGTGAAGCGATGCACCAGCCTGCGGGTGCAAGGCTTCTGATGACCGCATCTGGCCCCACATTTTTGTATGATGGTCAAGCGTATGAACTGGCCAGCGATCGTGGCTATCGCAATTTTTGGGCGATTTACCATCGCCCGCCTCAGCAAAAGCATCGGCATTATCTGTTGGAACGACGCGACAGCCTACTCCCTGTCGATGAACAGAAGTTCAAAGGCGCCTATTACACGCCGCTTCACATTGTTGACAAAGCATATGACCAGTTGCGAGCCACACTGGGTGAGAACTGGCAAGATCGCTATTTGGTATGGGATATGTGTGCTGGCGTAGGAAACCTTGAAGCCAAGCATAGCAACTTGCGAAATGTATTCATGTCGACGCTCGATAAGGCCGACGTCACAATAATGAAATCCAATCCGGCATTTTCTGGAGCAGAGATTTTTCAGTACGATTATTTAAATGACGATGTCACTGATTTCGGCGAGATAGATTACACACTTTCAAACAAGTTACCGATAGCCCTTCGTCAGGCGATTGCGGACGCTAAAGATGGCAAGAAAGGTGCGAAGCCAATCTTGGTATTGATCAACCCGCCTTATGCGGAGGCAATGAACGTCGATAGCAAAAAAGAATCCGGTGGCACTGCTGCAACGGCCAAGAAAGGCGTCTCAAACACTCGAGTTTCACATAGCATGGCTGATTTGGGTTATGCCGCGCGTGAAGTATTCGTACAATTTCTGCATCGAATTATGCTCGAACTACCCGCGTCTCATTTGGCGATGTTCAGCAAGCTCAAATACGTTAATTCCCCAAATTTCTCTCGCTTTAGGGAACGGTGGGTTGCCGATTATCTCAGCGGTTTCGTTGTTCCTAGTCGCGTTTTCGACACACTGAAGGGTGATTTTCCAATTGGCTTTCTAATTTGGAATCTCGGTAAGGATGCACCATCCCAGGCTATTGATACATTTGCATTAAACCGAGCCGGTGAAGTGATAGGTGAGAAAGCGTTCTATCGCGAACTGCCACGGCCGGCACTTGCGGATTGGTTTGTACGCCCACGCTCAAATAAGGTGCCAGCGCTGCCGCTAAATAATGCGCTTGTACCAACGGATCGTACCGGAGATGTGCGTGGGCGGTTTTGGGCTGACGGCGCCCTTGGCAGTATGATTTGCAAAGGCAACGACTTTCAAAACGCCGCAAATGCTACGGCATTGCTTTCGTCGGGTTACTGCAGCGCTGGCGCATTTTTTGTCACCGAGGACAATTTAGCTCAAGCAGCGGTCGTCTTTACCGTCCGCCGCGTAATCAAGCCAAGTTGGCTAAATGATAGAGACCAGTTTCTTCAGCCAGCACTGCCGCTGAGCGACGTTTTCAAATCTGACTGCCTTGTCTGGATGTTGTTCAACTATAACAATCTTTCAGCGGGGGCCAACGATTTGCTATGGGATAATAGGCAGTGGAGCCTTGTTAATCACTTCATACCTTTTACCGAAAGCGAAGTTGGCGCTAAGGGCCGGTTTGAGAGCGATTTCATGGTACGGTATATCGCTGACGTTGCTTTCTCTCCCGAGGCAAATGCGGTTCTTGAGGAGGGACGCAAGTTATGGGCGCGTTTTCATGCCACCAGCTTCCCTCGTAAGATTCGGGATGAATTTAAGCTCGGCCGTCCTGACGCTGGATGGTATCAGGTTCGCCGTTCACTGGAAGCTTATGGCGATACCGAACTAACCGAGTTCGAACCGTTCAAGTCTGCCTATGCTTCGTTGACCGCGAAATTGCGTCCACAAATCCATGAGTTCGGCTTTTTGCCCGAGTGACGAAGGCGTGAATTGTATAGGTCGGCCGCCCATGTCTCGATCCATCCAGCGGTGACTTCGTCGTGAGCCAGGTCCCCGCTTTCGATAAGCGCGCGGATCTCGGCCTGCGCTTGCTGGATGGCGGTTTCCCAGGGATCGGACGGCGTCTGAGGAGGCGCAGGTTCAGGAGTGATGGCCAACGCCCGATGGGGTTCGCGCAGTCGATCAAGCTGGGCGATGGTCCAGCGCTCCATGTGGTCGGCCGCGAGGGCATCGGTTTTTGGTACCTGTCGGCGCCGCGCATCGCGCCGCGCTGCGGTGCCCCAGGCTTGGGAATCGAGCGAGGCCACGCGATGGGCGTAGGGCTGAAGGTAGGGGATGGCCGCTCCCTTCACGCCGAACAGGTGGAGGCGCGGGCCCGGATCGGGGAGTATCCTGTCGAGATGGGCGACAACCGCGATCAGACCGTCAGGGCCATGAATGTCGCGGCGACACATGGAACCAACACCGACAACGGTGCCCGGCTTCATCGACCATGCCAGCGCTTCAGCGCATCGCTCGTAATCCTCTGGATAGCGGCCCTGGAGAACCGGCATGAAGCGGTCGATGATCCCTAGGTCATAGGCCCGCGCGCGACATTCGCGGTTCGTCGCTACGGTACGGGCGATGCGGTCGAGGACTTCGGCGCGATCGGCGGCAATCTCGGCCTCGCAGCAATAGTCGGCGGCCGCGAAACGGCGGAAGGGGTATGATGCGGCAAGCGCCATGTAGTCGGCGATCGACCATGGATAGCCGCCGTATTTGGCCATCAGCACATATCCGGCACTATCCAGATCGAGGCTCTTGAGCCCATGGGCATTGCCGAGCTGGCCGGTGCGCCAGCCATGCCATTCGCGCCAGCCACCCGAGGCGGTGCGCCAGCGCGAGAGGCAGTTCGCGGAAATCAGCATGGGTTGCTGCATCAGCCGCGCGCGTTGCAGGATTGGCCCTTCGTTGAGGTGGGGCAGGCCCACGATCACCTCGATCGTCATGTCAGGATCTCGGCGTCGAGTTCGTCGAAGCTGATGACGCTGGTGCGCTCTTCATAACGGGCAGCATTGACGAGGGCCTTGAACACCGGGTCGGCGTATGTGGGGCGGGCCATATGATCGACGCTGGCGAGGCGGTAGCCAAGCACGCCAACCTTGCCAGTGGGCACCCAATCGGCCCAATCGCCATAGGCGGTGGTGACAACGACCTTGCCGATGCGCGCCTCGAAGGCTTCGCGCTCGCGCCGGACGTGGCTCTGGCGGGGTTCTACGGGCTCGCTGGCGTAGGCTTCCCAGCGTTCGGGACGCCAGCTCTTGACGGTGTCGGTGGCGAGCGAGAGTTCGATGTCGAAGAGCAGATCTCCGGCAGCGGCAAATTCGGTCTGGAACGCGACGATCACGAGCGACCAGTCAACGTCGTGCTCGTACTCGGGTTCGTCCAGGCGCAGCGCCGCGGGCATGGCGGCCTGGCGCTGTTCGGACAGGACAAAACCGCCATGCGACGGGGTCGCGACGCGCCAGATACCGGGCAGGCGCTGTGTGGCTGTAACGGGCTTGCCCCAGCGGGTCATTTCGGGTGCGGGGGAGGAAGCGAATGCGGGCATAGGTAATCTCCTCGATCGTTCGCTTTCCCCTCCCCACTTCCCTCATTCGGCCTCGGAGAGCCAGGCCGCCATCGTATCGACGACAACAGGGCGCCTCTCGCAGTGCCGCCGTGCGCCCTCAGCGCTGTTGATGGCGCTGTGAAGACGGCCAGCGGCCTTGGAGGCGCCTGCCTCGCGCAGGAGGCCGCGCGCACGGCGCATGAGTTTCAGGGCATCGTCGATCTGTTGCCTGGATCGCGGTGTGGCGGGTTTCAGGCGGGGCATCTCAAGTCCTCCTGTCTCTTGAGGGCAATGCGCGCGGCGACTTCGCTGGCCGAAAGATCGGTCCGCTCAATCACGCGCCAGGGCTGCATGGCATCCCCGGGGGCGACCATGACGGCGATTCCGGCCTGCATCATGCGCTGCGCGACACGGATGGCATTCTCGCGGCTGCAGAGGCGCGCCCGCAGCGGCGAGAGGCTGGATGCCCCGCTCATGGCGGGGGCATCGCTGCAGAGGGCCGGGGCGCGAAGATCGTTCGATGCACCTTCGTTTCCGGGACGATCGACCATTCGAGGTCGCGGAAATTGCGAATGCGATAGTGCCCGTATTTCCCGACAGGACGGAAGGTTATGGTCGCGCCGCGCTTGACCACGGTAAACTCGTCACCGGCGAAGCCATCGGTGAAGGTGATCGCCTGCGGAAATTTGACGCGCATGCCATCGACGATCTTTCGGGAACGCTTCTGCAGGCGGGCGAGGCAGCGTCGGCGCCAGTCGAGTGAATACTCGTTGGTGGTGGGCGTGAGCAGGCGAAGGATGTTCTCGGGCGCCTCGGCCTCGCAAGGGCCCATGCTTTCGCTCAGTCGGGTAGGATTGGTGCTGCTCATGGAGTCAGCCCTGATCCCCCCGCCGAACCGCACGTGCAGCTTTCACCGCATGCGGCTCTCCACTGTGACGAACCATCACTTTGCCGTAGATCGGGCAGGC
>JAJZQN010000004.1 GCA_021847605.1 Pseudomonadota bacterium
GCCTTTGCTAGCGATTTTTTCAAGGAGGGTTGGGTCTTCATCTTCGTTCCTTCGTCACTGCGACGAAGACCCAACCCTCCTCAAATCACAACCTCAAATCTGTGCCATTGGCGCTGACGGGGAACATGTTGGCAAGACCTGGAGCGATCTACGGACGACCTACCCCAATCAGGTCACGTTTGCGGAAGACGAGCCGACCCTTACCGACAGTCTCTGCGAGGCGTTGGCGGACCAGAATCGCCGCTTCGTAGGGCGTGTGGACTGTGATTTCCAAGCCGAAACATGGGAGTTGCGCCGCGCTGCGGATGGCTCGACGTCGCGGCTTGCACGGGCTGATATCCGGGTAATTTTGGGCGCTCCCGGCACTCCGCATTTCGTACTCGAATTCAAAAAGCTCGACGGGTCAGGGAATGCTCGCTGGCGTTATTGCCATGACGGGCTCAATCGGTTCGTCGAAGGCAAGTATGCCGTTGGGCACGCATTTGGGGCAATGTACGCCTTCACCTGCGTCGATCCGGCGACCGAAGCTGTGGCCATGGCAACCTACATCTCCGATCCCGCCCGCGCTAAAAAGCTCGAATGCATTGCGAATGCCAGCGGAACCATCATCACGAACCCATCGATAATCGACCCGGTGAGTGCTTCTTTCGATACCAACCATAACCGGCCGGCTCTCATTCCCACTGATCCGATCACGATCTTGCACCTCTTCCTCGCCTGTGATTCAGCCGTCTCGGACGAGGATGACGACGCAAAGGATGAGGACGACGAGGTCGTTTAAGTTAAGTCCTTCGGCCCCTCTATCACCGTCCAGGAGCCGAAATGTGCTCCCGAGTGCGGGGGCGGCAGCCTTTAGGCTGAACGGCCAAGCCCGGTCTTTTCTACAAGGCAGGACTTAGTTTCGCGGACGGCAGTTTTCGGAGCCGCCCCGAGTGGCGAAATGACCGGGTTCAGTGTATTGCTGTCGCGACTTTTCGTTCGGCCGGACCTGTTCAACGTCCGCTAACTGAGGAGCTGTGCTCCGGAGCCGACAGTCGCGAAAGTCCCATGAGCCGCGCATGAAAGGTCGTTGCCGAAGATGTGTCCGGCCACTTATGATCCAACCATGTTTGATCAGCTTGACGTCCGATTGACCGGGCCCACAGCTTACGCTGTGGGTCCGGGGCTCTCCATCTCAAAGTCTGTGTATCAGCAGGGACATCGCTGCGCTGGGAGGATGGCTCCGCGCTGTCCCTGCTGTATCGACGTTAAGGGGCTGGAGTCCGGTTTCGAACTTGCGCAAATAGTCTCTTTTCAAACTTGGACTAACATGTAGTTTCATCTTGTCGACCTGACGCTCTCCCGGCATCTTGCCTTTGATATGGCGGGAGAATGTTGTGCGGGGCATGTTTTGGATGGGCGGGCTGAGCTTGATGCTTGCCCTCCAGGGATGCGCTGCATCGTCGCAAATGGCAGACAATATTGGTATATACAACTTGTCGGCGCAGCGTTTGTCAGGCGCCGAAAATGTCATCGTCAACGGGACGTCGGGTTTTGCATCGCTGACCGTGCTGGTCACAGTCGGCGTCGATGGCAAAGTTGTCAGCGCCAAGGCGACGGACAATGGCGACAAGGTCGATCCGCGTCCCGGCCTGGCGGCGGCGGAACAATGGACGTTCCGACCGCAGATGGTCGACGGCCACCCGGTGCAGGCGGTCGGGACCATATCCATCGCCTACAGGCCGCCGGAAAAAGCGCCGGACAGTTCCGTCCCTTTCCCCACCGCATCGCCAAACAATGTCGAGATCAAATTGGAGCGCAGCGCCTGTTTTGGCACCTGCCCCGACTATGGCGTGATCATCCGGGGCGATGGCAGGATCAGATTTTTCGATCGGAACCCGAATGATCCCCCCTCCGATGCGGACGTGCATCTGGGCTTTATGGGGCGGAATATCCTATGGCCGGGTATACATGAGGCGACGGCCGATCCAGCCGCGGTGACGGCACTGGTCGATCGATTCCGCGCTGCGCATTTTATGGGGATGCAATCTTCTTACGAAGCGAGCGTTACCGACAATCCGACGTATCGACTGACGCTGAAAGTCGGATCGACGACCAAGGAAGTGACGGATTATGTCGGCGCGGCAGTCGGCATGCCGGCCAGCGTCACCGCATTGGAGGATGCTGTCGACAGGGTTGCGGGTACCGATCGCTGGGTCCGGGGCAATGCCGGAACGATCGCGTTGCTGAAGGCAGAAGGCTTCGATTTCCGGTCAAAGCAGGCCGCCGAAATGGTGCAGGCGGCGATGCTTATGAATAGCTGGCCGCGGGGCGGCTTTGGCGCTGAACCTTTCATTATGGGCGCTTTGGCCGAAGGGCTGGACCTCACCCTGCCCGTCCCCCACCCCGCGTCCGATCGAAAGAAGGCCATGGTGCCGATCGGCAGCCTGATCACCCGATATGCCGCGGAAAATGGGCGTGACATGCTGTTCGAGGAGATGGTCCGGCGGGGGCAGTTGGCGAAGATGGAGCAGGCCCAGTTGGACGGCGCTTTGGCTGGTGGCGCGGGATGCAATGTGAAGATTGCCAGAGCTTTGGTCGCAGCGGGGGCCAATCCGGTGGCACGCAATGATCAGGGCAATGCGCTGCATGCCCTGCGCGACCATTATGGTCCATGTCAGGATTCCGGCAGCGCGGCGATGCTGGAGGCCGCGCAAGCCCTGATCACGCTGGGCGTGCCGTTGGAGGCGCGGGACGATCTGGGATGGACGGTGATCATGGGCGTTAATGATCCGGCGCTTGCAAATTTGTTGCTGAAGGCCGGAGCTGATCCCAACGCCCGGGACGAGAAGGATGGTACGACGCCCGTGTTGTCGGTGGATGACGACCGGGTCATATTGACGCTATTGCGGGCTGGTGCTGACCCAAATGTGAAGGATTATCAGGGCACATTGCGGCAGCAGGCCGTCAAGCGAAACTGGCCAGCGACTTTGCGCTGGCTGGATGCCCATGGGGTGAAGAAATAAGCAAAGGCTGTTATCCGCTCCCTTTTCGATCAAGCCGCTCCGCGAGGAAATCGACGAGTACGCGGACGCGGGCGGGCATGGCTGCGCCGCCGACGAAGACGGCGTGGATGGCTTCGCGGTCCTGCGGATTATAGTCGTCGAGTAGCGTCACAAGCTGGCCCGACGCCAGTTCCGGGCCGATATGGAAATTGCCGACGCGGGTGATGCCATGGCCGGCCATGGCCAGTTGCACCAGCGTTTCCCCATTATTGGCGGTCATATTGCCGCTGACCGTCAACAGATAGTCCTTGTCCCCTTCGCGAAAGGGCCAGCCCGGTTCGGCGCGGCGGAAATTGAAGTCGAGGCAATTATGATCGTGCAGGTCATGCGGATGATGCGGCGTCCCTGCCCGCGCCAGATAGGCCGGTGATGCGATGACCGACCGTCCGGTGTCGCCAAGCCGCTTCGCCGTCAGCGGACTGTCGGCCAGCGGGCCGAAGCGGATGGCGACATCGACCCGGCCGCCCATTATGTCGGCCAGTTCGTCGCTCAACTCCATATCGACATTGATGCCGGGATAAAGAGCAACGAATTCGGCAAGCAACGGCACGATGACGAGGCGCCCGTGTGCAGACGCCATACTGATCCGTACGCGACCGCGTGGGCTAGCCTGATCGGCGATGGCGCTTTCTGTTTCGCTTATGTCATCGAGTATGCGGCGCGCCGAACGGGCATAGGCCTCCCCTTCTGCGGTCAAACGAAAGCTGCGGGTCGTGCGGACCACCAGTTGCACGCCAAGCCGAGTTTCGATCCGCGCGACGATCCGGCTGACGGCCGAAGGCGTAAGGCCGAGCGCGCGGGCCGCCGCAGACAGACTGCCCTCTCTCACCACTGTGACAAAGGCGGCCATTTCGCCGGTTCGATCGATACCATCCCGTTCCATTTGTGCATCCATAGCACAGATGTTGGTCCAGACACGGTACTACTGCGCATGATGCAGCGCATCATATGCTCGCGCGGAATAGTGCGGAGTTTGTCGATGAAGTTAAATCCCCCTTTGCTGGCACTGGCCATCGGCGCGTTTGGCATTGGCGTCACCGAATTCACGCCGATGGGCATGCTGCCGCTGATCGCCAATGATTTGCGCGTCACCATCCCGGCGGCGGGACTGCTGGTCAGTGCCTATGCGCTGGGCGTGCTGATCGGTGCGCCATTGATGACGCTGGGCTTTGCCCGCGTGCCACGCCGCACCCTGCTGGTCGGGTTGATGGGCATTTTCACGGCAGGCAACCTCCTGTCCGCCGTGGCCGACAATTATGCGATGCTGATGGTGGCGCGGATCGTCACGTCGTTCAATCATGGCGCCTTCTTTGGGGTCGGGTCGGTCGTGGCGGCGGGGATCGTGCCGCCCGACAAGCGTGCGGCGGCGGTCGCCGCGATGTTTTCCGGCCTGACGATCGCAACCATCGGCGGTGTGCCGCTGGCGGCGTGGGTCGGCGAAATGATGGGATGGCGCGCTGCATTTTGGGGCATCACCGCCATTGGCATCGTGGCGATGATCGCGCTGCGGTTCGCCCTGCCCCCCTTGCCGGTCGAGCAGGCGCCGGATCTGCGTGCGGAATTCCGCATCGTGCGACAGGGACCGGTTCTCGCTGCGCTGGGCCTGACCATATTGGGGGCCAGCGCCATGTTCACGGTGTTTACCTATATCGTACCGATCCTAAAGGTCGAGACAGGGGCAACGACCGCTTTCGTGACGGCGATGCTGGTCGTCTATGGCGCAGGGCTGACGGTCGGCAACTGGGTGGGTGGCCATTATGGCGACCGTTCCGTGGATGGAACGCTGATTGTCTCTTTGCTGGCTCTGATCGGCCTGCTGGTTCTGTTTTCGGCCGGCATGGGTTCGGCGCTGGCGGCCGCGCCGTTGATCTTCCTGTGGGGCATCGCCAGCTTTGCCGTGGTGCCGCCGCTTCAGATGCGGGTCATGGAAAAGGCAGGCGAAGCGCCGAGCCTGGCGTCCGCGCTCAATATCGGCGCGTTCAATCTGGGCAATGCGATTGGCGCGGCGCTGGGTGGAGGCGTGATCGATGCGGGGCTTGGCTATCGGATAGTGCCGATCGCCGGGGCTGCGATGGCGGCGGCGGGCCTCGCCATGTTGCTGATGCTGCGTCGGCGCAGGACTGTGGCTGCGATTGCTTCGTGTTGAGGGGGGGGAGCGAATATGTTTGCCGCTTCTCGACTTCGCTCGAAGCGAACGGCCCATATAGGAGATTAGGCAGAGGGGGGAGCGATCCGTCGGGACCGCTCCCCCCTCTGCCGTTTCTTTTACAGCGCCTGCTGTTCCTGATTGAGGTTGCGACCCGTGCGCGCGGCCGGGGCGGCGGGCTTGGCGGGGGCGGCAGCGTTCAGGTCTTCGGGCACTTCGATAAAGGGCAGGCCCAGTGTCTGGCTCGTCATCCGGCGGATGCGGTTGGTGAGCGCCGGGCTGTCATTCAGCTTTTGCCCATAGGAGGGGATCATGGCTTCGACCTTGGGCTTCCAGCCGCCCGCCATCTGTTGCGGGAAAGCCTTGCGCATGACTTCCAGCATGATCGGGGGCGAGGTCGATGCGCCGGGCGATGCGCCCAGCAGCGCGGCGATGCTGCCATCCTTGTCGGTCACGATTTCGGTGCCGAATTGCAGGACCGTGCCTTTCTTGGGATCGCGCTTGATCACCTGAACACGCTGACCGGCGGTGATGAGTTTCCAGTCGCTGCGCTTGGCCTTGGGATAATATTTCACCAGTTCGGCCTGACGCTGGGCATCGGTCAACGTCGCCTGCTGCGCCAGATAGCGGACGAGATCGAGATTTTCCGCGCCGACCTTCATCATGCCACCGACATTATTCTTGTAGATGGAATTGAACAGGTCGAGCGACGAGCCATTTTTCAGGAACTTCGTGCTTTGCAGCGCGAAGGGACCGAACAGAGTGACGGCATGGCCATCCAGCTTGCGGGCATCGAGATGCGGCACGGACATGGGCGGCGAGCCGGCCTCCGCCTTGCCATAGACCTTTACATTATGGCGCGCGGTTGCGGCCTTGCCCTCGAACGCCAGGAACTGACCGCCGACGGGGAAGCCGGCATAATCCTTGGATTCCGGGATGCCCGACATCTGGAGCAGCTTGAGCGAGGCGCCGCCCGCGCCGATGAAGACGAACTTCGCCTTGATGACGCTATCCTTGTCAGCCTTCAGATCATGGATGGAGACATTCCACGTCTTGTCGGCATTCTGGTGAAGCCCGCGCACTTCCTGACCCAGTTGCAGGTGGAAATTGGGGTTGCGGGTAAGGGCGTTGGTAAGCTGGGTCGTGATGACGCCGAAATTGACGTCGGTGCCGATCGGCATGAAGGTGGCGGCGACCTTTTGCTTAGGGTCGCGACCCTCCATGATGAGCGGCGCCCAGGTGCCGATCTGCTTGTGATCCTGCGAATATTGCATGCCGTAGAAAAGCGGGTTCTTGACCAGCGCGTCGCGGCGCTTGTGCAGATAGGCGATATTGTCATCGCCCCACACGAAGCTCATATGCGGGGTGGCGTTGATGAAGTCGGTCGGCTTGGGCAGGCGCCCTTCCCTGACTTCATGCGACCAGAACTGGCGCGACACTTCGAATTGTTCGGCGATCTGTACCGCCTTTTCGGTCGAGATCGAGCCGTCTTCCTTTTCCGGCGTATAGTTCAGCTCGGCAAAACCCGAATGGCCCGTGCCGGCATTGTTCCAGCCGTTCGAGCTTTCCTGCGCGACCTTATCCATGCGCTCCACCATATGGACCTGCCAGCTTGGCTCCAGTTCCTGAAGATAGGTGGCGAGAGTCACGCCCATGACACCGGCGCCGATCACGACGACATCGACCGGCTTGTCATTATCGGCCGCTTCCCCTGCCCCCGAGGCCATCGGACGGAACAGGAAGGCGGTGGCGGCGATCGCCAGCAGCACGAAAAGGCCGGCGATGGAGAAAAGGATTTTCTTGAGCATAGGGCGGCGGGATGATGGTGCCGCGCTGGATGATGAGGTCATGATTGGGTTTCCGAAAGCTGCATAAAGGGGCGGCCGGGCGCGATAACGCTCTGTTTTATCGTCTGTCAGGTCATGCGCGTTACCCCATGTCGCCTAGAAGCGGAAGCTGAGCCAGCCGGCCAGATAGTCGCTATTGCCAAAACCCGCGCGGCTCAGCACCGGGCCGGCATCAAGATGCTCGTAACGGCCGGTGAAGGAGAGGCGCGGCGTGATCGACCAGACGATCTGGGCGCGGATCGATTCCCCGATCTTGCGACCGGCAACCAATTGCGTGCCCGCGAAGATCGACTTGTTGGCGCGATAGACGGCGTCATTTTCGTCGGCGCGCCAGGCGAACTGATATTCCAGTGTCGCACGCACGCCCTTCAACGGCGTCAGCGTCAGGCTGGGCGCGATCGTCTCCAGATTGGTGGGCGTCATGCACAGCTGATAGCTGTAATAGATATTATTGCCGAAGGGCGCATAGGCGGCCTTGAGCCTCCCGCCCGAAAATGTGCCGCCGCCGCTGGCATAATCGGCGTGGAACCCGATGCGCGGCGCCATCGGCAGGTTGCCGGGCAGCTTGTAGCTTTGCTGGAAGAGCAATTGCCAGGCGTTGATGTCGCGTCCGTCAAAGTCGCCAAACTGATGATTGACGGTCCAGTCGACGCTGAACGGGCCGGCCTCTCCCCACAGGCGGGCACCGGCGTAGAAGCGCTCGACCCGGCCATTCACCCCGCCCCACAGCGCGTCGCTGGTGCGCAGGCGCCAGAAGAAGGGGTCGAGATAGAGCTTCGATCCGCCAAAGGCGCTTTGGGGGATACGGATGCCGGCGGTAAAGCCGGAAAAGCGACGCCCCTGCTCCACATTGTCGTCGCCGGTGCCGCCATTGCCCAGCGCGGTCAGCTTGAAATCGAAGGCGTCGATGCGCAGCGATCCCGTCCGCGCCCACGCCCGCACGCCATTGAGGGCGTAACGGATGGTGTTATTGTCCCGCTGCGACGTGAGGATGTTGGGGCCGTCGGTAAATTCCTGCCGCCCGTAGCGGAGGCCGAGATCGACGCCCCCTATCCGCCCCTTAGCCTCTGCGAAGGATTGCAGCAGCACGAGGTCGTTGCGCTGGGTTCCTGAAGGGACGCCGATATTGTCCCCCGCCATGCCGCCATGGGCAAGTTCTCCATAGAAGCGCAGATGCGGGCCAACGTGAAGATCGGCACCGCCAACGAAGCGGTTGATGTCCTGCCGCTGGCTGCCCGCATTCCGCAGATTGAGGTTGGTCGTATAGTTAAGGCGGACCCGCGCCTCTCCGCTGAGCGTCAGATAGATGTCACCGTCATCGTCGAGCGGCAGATATTTGAGGCGGTCGAGCGGGTCGTCGCGTTTGGCGGGATCGCTGTAGCCGCGCCAGTCCTCGACCCATCGGGACATGGCATAGCCGCCCGATACCGCGCCCTCCCCATTGGCCTCGGCAGGATAGGATGCGGGGCGATCAGCCATGGTCTGGGCCAGGGCCGGGGTGGCGAGAAATGTGGTCAGCGTGAGGACAGAGGCAGCGACGGGGTGGCGCGGAAGCGCACGAAGGAGAAAGGCCATGTTGGTTATGCTTCACTCGGCCGCGACGGTCTGGGCCGGGTTGGTGTCGCAGGCGGGGGATGCCCCCTCCCCTTTGCTCACTAGCGCAGCCTGAAGTTGCGCATGGTCGAGTTTCCCCTCCCAGCGGGAGACGACGATGGTTGCGACCGCATTGCCGATGAAGTTGGTGAGGCTGCGGCACTCGCTCATGAAGCGGTCCACGCCCAGGATGAGGGCCATGCCGGCGACGGGCACCGACGGCACGATGGAGAGTGTTGCCGCCAAGGTGATAAAGCCCGCCCCGGTCACGCCTGCTGCTCCCTTGGACGACAGCATTGCCACACCCAAGAGCAGGATCTGATCCCCGATTGACAAGTCGACGCCGGTTGCCTGCGCGATGAACAGCGCGGCGAGCGTCATGTAGATGTTGGTGCCGTCCAGATTGAAGCTGTAGCCGGTGGGCACGACCAGCCCGACGATGGATTTGGGACAGCCGGCGCGTTCCATCTTTTCGATGAGAGCGGGCAGCGCGCTTTCCGACGAGGATGTGCCCAGCACCAGCAGCAATTCGGTCTTGAGATAGCGGATCAGGCCGAAGATGGAGAAGCCCGCGAAGCGCGCGACGAGGCCAAGAACAACGACCACAAACAGCGCCGAGGTCAAATAGAAGGTGCCCACCAGCAGGGCGAGGTTGGCAAGCGTGCCAACGCCATATTTGCCGATGGTGAAGGCCATCGCGCCGAACGCGCCGACAGGCGCAGCCTTCATGACGATGGCGACCAGTTTGAAGACGGCGGTGGACACATCCTCCAGCAGGTCGAGGACGCGGGCGCCGCGATCGCCGATCAGGGCCAGTGCCACGCCGAACAGGATAGCGACGAACAGCACCTGAAGAATATTGCCGTCGACAAAGGCCGACAGGAAGGTGTCGGGGATGATGCCGGTCAGAAAGCCGCTGAGCGTGGTGTCATGCGCCTTGGCCGCATATTCGCTGACCTTGCTGGCATCCAGCGTGGCGGGATCGATGTTGAGACCCGCGCCGGGACGCACGACATTGGCAACAATCATGCCGACGACCAGCGCCAGGGTCGAGAAGAAGAGGAAATAGGCGAAGGCTTTGCCCGCAACACGGCCGACGCTGCCGATGTCCCGCATCCCGGCAATGCCGGTGACGATGGTGAGGAAGATGACAGGCGCAATGACCATCTTCACCGCCTTGATGAAGGTGTCGCCGATGGGCTTCATGGCTTCGCCCAGATGGGGTGCGAAATGGCCGAGCGTCACACCGGCGAGGATCGCCAGCAGCACTTGCGCATAAAGATGATGATACCATGGACGCCGGATGGGCGGCGTGTCGGGAAGAGTGGAAATCTGCATGGACAGGTCTTTCTGGCCCTCGCCAAAAGCCTTCCTGCCTTCTTGAGTGGGCAGGTCGGGGATTGAGGCGGCCAGTATCGAACCGGGATCGGGACGGTTCAAATGCTTGGCTATATTCTCAATAAACGTTGTATTTCATATGGTTGATGGAAAATCATTCATCCTATACCGGGGAATGTGTGCATATTCTTGCGCACCCATAATCATGAATGTGCAATAAATTGCACATCGACCCGTCCGGCGGTAGGAATGTCGGCATGACGCGCACGTCCTTCCTGATTCGCCTATTTTGGACGCTGCTGCTGGTCGCGCTTGCCGCCGGTATCGTATGGCTGGCGGGACGGATCGCGGAACGTGGCGCCATCGACCGGCTGAGCGCGGAAACGCGCGGGGCGGCCATGTTGCGGCAATCTTATCTGAAGAGTGAGATTGAGCGATTTCGCCTGTTGCCGGTGGCGCTGTCGGATGACAGCGATCTGGTTGCGGCGATGACGGGATCGCAGCGCGCGATGCGGGCGCTGGACGGCAAGTTGCAGGCGCTGGCGCGTACGACGGGGGCGGCGCAAATCTATGTCCTCGATGCGCGGGGGCATACGATCTCATCGAGCAACTGGGCGACGGCGCGCAGCTTCGTCGGGCAGGATTATTCGTTCCGCAATTATTTCAAACTGGCGCGCGCCCATGGGACAGGCGCGCAGTTTGCGCTTGGTACGATCAGCGAGCGACCGGGCATGTACCTGTCACGGCGGTCACGCGGTGGCGGCTATGTCGTGGTGAAGCTGGAATTCGACCGGATCGAGCAGGAGTGGGGTAAGCTGAACGACATCAGCTTCATCGCCAGCCGGGAAGGCATCGTCCTGATCACCAGCCGCCCCGAATGGCGGTTTACGACGATCCGGCCGCTGTCCGCACAAACGAAGCAGCGGTTTCGTGCCGAACTCCAGTCCGGCAAAGGGTCGCTGTTGCCGATCCCGCTGCTGGGGATGGGGGATGATGATGGGCGACAGATCGTCAGCACTGCCGACGAGCCGCGACGGCGGCTGTTGTGGCAATCGGCCGCGGCGGGTGAAGCGGGCTGGCAACTCAACCTGCTGGCGTCGATGCGGGGTGTGGACACGGTTGTCCGCACGGTGCGGATCGCGACTATGTTACTGCTGATGCTGGTCGCCGGGGCCATATGGATATTGCGCGAGCGCGCCCATCGCCGCGAGGAGCGGGCCGCGATGGCGGCGGCGCGAACAAGCGAACTGGAAGCGATGGTGGAGGCGCGCACCCGTGAACTGCGTCGCGAGATGCAGGAGCATGCTGCCACAGAAACGCGCGCCGATACGCTGCGCGAAGGATTGCGGCAGGCAAACCGTCTGGCCTCGCTGGGTCAGATCACAGCGGGGATCGCGCATGAAACGGCGCAGCCGGTTGCGGCGATCCGCAGCTATGCCGCCAATGGCCGGCTGTTGCTGGATCGGGGAGAGACAGAGGCGGCGGCGGATAATATGGCGGCGATCGAACGACTGACCGACCGGATCGGCAAGGTGACGGCTGAACTACGCGGCTTTTCCCGCAAGGCGACGGGCGCGATCGACGCGATTGCGCTGGCGGGGCCGGTCGAGGGAAGCGTGCTGATCCTGAAATCCCGGCTGGCGCGAGTGGACCTGCATCTGCCGGATATGCCGACGAGTTTGCTGGTGATGGCCGACACCATCCGGCTGGAACAGGTGCTGGTCAATCTGTTGCAAAATGCGCTGGAGGCGCTGGAGGACCAGCCTGATCCGGTCATTCGCCTGACCGTTGCGGTCGAGGAAGACATGCTGTTGCTATCGGTGATCGACAATGGGCCGGGTATCGACCCGTCGGTACGCGAGCAATTATTTACGCCCTTTGTCACCAGCCGGCAGTCAGGCCTTGGGCTTGGCCTTGTCATCGCAAGCGACATCATGACCGACATGGGGGGATCGTTACGCCTGATCCCCGGCGAGGGTGGCGCCCATTTCCAGTTGAGCCTGAAACGCGCATGAACGACAAATCCCCCTGCCCCGTCGCCCTGATCGACGATGACGATGATCTGCGCGCCGCCATGGCGCAGACATTGGAACTGGCAGGATATGCGGTGCAGCCTTTTGCGCGCGCGGCCGAGGCATTGGCGGTGATCGACGCGGATTTCCCGGGTATCGTGGTCAGCGATGTGCGGATGCCGCATATGTCGGGGATCGATCTGTTTCGGGCGCTGCATGGGAGAGACGCGGAACTGCCCGTCATATTGGTCACGGGCCATGGCGACGTGCCGATGGCGGTCGATGCGCTGAAGGCCGGTGCATGGGATTTTCTGACCAAGCCATTCGATCCCGATGCGCTGGTCGCGTCGGTTGGCCGGGCGACGGAAACACGGTCGCTGGTGATGGAGAATCGACGACTGCGCGGACTGCTGGACGATGGGGTGGCATCGCCGCTGATCGGCCATTCGCCGGCCATCGAACGGTTGCGCGCGATGGTCGACACGCTGGCCGGGACGAACATCGACATATTGGTGGAGGGGGAAACGGGGACCGGAAAGGAACTGGTTGCGCGGATGATCCATCAGCGCAGTCGGCGGGCGAGTGGCCATTTCGTGACCATTGCCTGTGCCGCCGTTCCCGATGCCGTTGCGGAAACGAGCCTGCATGGCGAGAGCATGATCGGCCGGTCGCCGATCGACGGGCGGCTGGCGCGGGCGCATAACGGCACGTTGTTTCTGGACGACGTGGATCAGGCGGGTGCCGCTTTGCAGGCGCACCTCATCCAGTTTCTGGAGGACAGGCTGGTCCGGCCGGTCGGGGCGCGAGAGCCGCAGCCTGTCGACCTGCGCGTTATCGGATGCATGACCGATCAGGGCGGTGCGGCGGCGATTCAGCCTGCCCTTCTCTATCGATTGGCGGCGGTACGGCTGCATATCCCGCCATTACGGGAACGGCGCGACGATATTCCATTGATCTTCGCCCATCTGCTGGACGCTGCGGCCAAGCGCTTCCGGCGTGACGTGCCAGTCGTCAGCCGCGCGGTTCTGAGCCATCTGATCGAACATGACTGGCCGGGCAACGTCCATGAACTGGGGCGCTTTGCCGAGCGACTGGCGTTGGGGCTGGAACAACAGGCTGATGAAACGGGCGCGCCCCTGCCGCTGGGCGAACGACTGGATGCGTTTGAACGCATGGCCATCATCGAAGCGGTGCAGGCGACCGGCGGCGATATGGCGCAGGCGATTGCGCGGCTCGGCCTGCCACGCAAGACATTTTACTATAAGGTGCAGCGGCTGGACATCGACCTGCGTAAGGTGCGGCAACAGGGCGCAGCCGGGGATTAAGCCATCCCCTTCATCATTGCCAATCAATTGCTGCTGCTTTAGGGCGAGCGGCAATCACAAGGAGCCGGTGCGATCCCGGCTGGCTATTCCGGCCGCCGATCCGCCGGACAACCCGTTTCGCATTGCTGACAATTCCATCGCTTCATGGCGATGATGGGCGTGCGATTTTCGCTGGTTACTCTGCATGAACGACATCACCCTATCGCATTATCGCGCCGAATGGTTCAGCGGCGCGGCCAATGCCCGGCGCGACATATTGGCGGGCATGGTGGGCACATTCGCTCTGATCCCGGAAGTCATCGCCTTTTCCTTCGTGGCGGGTATCGACCCCGAGGTCGGCCTGTTCGCATCCTTCATCATCGGTATCGTCATCGCCTTTGCCGGGGGGCGTCCGGCGATGATTTCCGGTGCGGCGGGATCGGTTGCGCTGGTGGCCGCTGCGCTGGTCCATGCCCATGGCCTGTCCTATCTGCTGGCGGCGACAGTGCTGGCCGGATTGTTTCAGATCGTCTTTGGCCTGTTGAAGCTGGACGTACTGATGCGGTTCGTTTCTCGTTCGGTGCGAACAGGGTTCGTCAATGCATTGGCAATATTGATATTTTCTGCGCAGGTTCCGCAGATGCTGAACGTCACATGGCACAGCTATGCCATGATCGCGCTGGGGCTTGGGATCATCTATCTGGCGCCGCGCATAGTGAAATCCATCCCTTCTCCGCTGATCTGCATTGTGATCCTGACAGCGATCAGCATGGCATTCCCCATGCCGATCCACACCGTCGCCGATCTGGGACGCCTTCCCTCCTCGCTGCCTTCTTTCGCGTTGCCGCAAGTGCCGTTCGACTGGCAGACGCTGCGGATCGTGGCCCCCTATGCGCTGGCGATGGCGGCGGTCGGCCTGCTGGAATCGATGATGACCGCAAGCGTGGTCGATGATCTGACCGATACCAACAGCAGCAAGGCGCGCGAATGCACGGGCCTTGGCCTGGCCAATATGGCGGCGGGCCTGTTTGGCGGGATTGCCGGGTGCGGGATGATAGGCCAGACCGTGGGCAATGTCCGCTATGGCGGACGCGGGCGGCTGTCGACATTGGTCGCGGGCCTGTTCCTGCTGATCGTCATGGTGCCGCTGCGGCCATGGGTGGCGCAGGTCCCGGTCGCGGCTTTGGTGGCCATCATGATCATGGTATCGATCAGCACCTTTTCCTGGGGATCGATCCGCGATCTGGCCCGCCATCCCAAAGTGTCGGGCGTCGTCATGGTGGCAACGGTCATCGTCACCGTCATCACCCATGATCTATCGGCCGGGGTGATGGTCGGCGTAATCCTGAGCGGATTATTCTTCGCGTTCAAGGTGATGCGGATGATGGACGTGACGACGCATTATGATGCGGCCGAGGACCGGCGGACCTATGTGGTGAGCGGGCAGATATTCTTTGCCAGCGCCGACATGTTCGCCGACCGTTTCGACCTGCGTGACACGGTGCAACGGGTGACGATCGACCTGACGGCCGCCCATTTGTGGGACATCAGCGCGGTCGGGGCGCTGGAAGATGTGATCGGTCGGATGCGGCGCAACGGCATGGCCGTCGAGTTGCGCGGGATGAACGCGGCGAGTGCGATATTGGTGGATCGTCATGCGCCAACAGTCATCGGCTAAGGCTATTATTCTCGAAAGCCTCTCTATATTCATTTGTATATAGTAATTCATGAATAGATTTCATGGGTTCATGCCATTCAGAGCATGGAGCGTTACGGCGTGTCGCGGGTTAGAATGTCCATGCATTTTATCCGCCACCGCCGGATCGTCTGTGGACGATCCACGCGCCCTGCCCTGGAAGGACATCCATGTCGGCTCCGTCACATTCATCCCTCGACATATCGCGCCGGGCCGTGATGGTGTCGGGTGCCGCTACCGCCGCCATGTCTGCCCTGCCCGCCGATGTGCAGGCGGCCCCGGCTCCATCCAAGCCCGCAACCATGCCGGTGTCGTTCAAAGTGAATGGCAAGGATGTCAGTTTAACGCTTGATACGCGGACCACATTGCTGGATTCGCTGCGCGAACATCTGAAGCTGACGGGCACCAAGAAGGGGTGCGATCATGGTCAGTGCGGCGCTTGCACGGTGATCGTCAATGGCGAGCGGATCAACAGTTGCCTGAGCCTGGCGGTGCAGCATCAGGGCGATGAGGTGACGACGATCGAAGGGCTGGGCACGCCCGACGATTTGCACCCGATGCAGGCGGCATTCGTCACCTATGACGGCTATCAATGCGGCTATTGCACGCCGGGACAGATTTGTTCGGCGGTGTCGGTGCTGAAGGAAATAGAGGCCGGTATCCCCAGCCATGTGCAGGAGGACATTACCGCCGCCCCCGCTTTCACCAATATGGAGATGCGCGAGCGGATGAGTGGCAATATCTGTCGCTGTGGCGCCTATTCCAACATTGCCGAAGCGATGGCGGCCGTTGCGGGAGCAAAGGCATGAAGAGCTTTACTTATGAGCGCGCGAAGACCCCGGCGCAGGCGGCCGCTGCGGTTGCGAAGCAGCAGGGTGCGAAATTTCTGGCGGGTGGTACAAATCTGCTCGACCTGATGAAGCTGGAGATCGAGACGCCGACCCATCTGGTCGATGTGCAGGATCTGAAGCTCGACCGGATCGAGAGGACCGATGAGGGCGGCCTGCGGATCGGCGCGCTGGTGACGAACACCGCGCTGGCGGCCGATGCCACGGTACGGCGCGATTATGGCGTGCTGACCCGTGCGATCGTGGCGGGCGCAAGCGGGCAGTTGCGTAACAAGGCGACGACGGCCGGCAATCTGCTCCAGAGGACGCGCTGCCCCTATTTCTATGACACCAATCAGCCCTGCAACAAGCGCAAGCCGGGAACGGGATGCGCGGCGATTGGCGGATTTTCCCGTCAACTGGCGGTCATCGGATCATCGGATCACTGTATCGCAACCTATCCCAGCGACATGGCGGTCGCCATGCGGTTGCTGGATGCGACGGTCGAGACGGTGAAGGCGGACGGTAAGACCCGGAGCATCGCGATGGCCGATTTTCACCGCCTGCCGGGTGATACGCCGGAACGGGATAATGAACTGGAGCGTGGCGAGTTGATCACGGCCGTTACGCTGCCCAGGCCGATCGGCGGCACGCATCTCTATCATAAGGTGCGTGACCGGGCTTCCTATGCGTTCGCGCTGGTTTCGGTGGCAGCCGTCATTCAGAAGGACGGATCGGGTCGCGCAGCCTTTGGCGGAGTGGCGGCCAGACCCTGGCGCGTGGAGGCAGCCGAGGCAGCCATGACTCAGGGCGCGCGGGCGGTGGCATCGGGCGTGTTCGCCGGGGCCAAGCCGACCGAAGAGAACCAGTTCAAGATCCTGTTGGCGGAGCGCACATTGGCGTCTGTCATGGCGCAGGCGAAGGGATAAGAGGCGATGAAGTTCGAAACACCCGCTACGCAGAACCCGATCGATCAGATGAAGGTGATCGGCCGCGCCACCGATCGCATCGATGGACCGCTGAAAACGACCGGCATGGCGCCCTATGCCTATGAGCGGCATGATGTCGCATCGGGGCAGGCCTATGGCTATATCGTCGGTGCCGCCATCGCCAAGGGGCGGATTACGACCATGGACACAAGTCGGGCGAAGGCCGCGCCCGGCGTATTGACCGTGCTGTCGACGCTGGACCATGACAAGCCCCTGCCGCTGGGCATGATGAACATTGCCCATTTATACGGCGGCGCAGAGATTGCCCATTATCATCAGGCCATTGCATTCGTTGTTGCAGAAACGTTCGAGCAGGCGCGGGCCGCCGCATCGCTGATCCAGACCGAATATGCACGCGACAAGGGGCGGTTCGATCTGGCCGCAGCAGCGCCGTCAGCGCCCTATGAACCGAGCGGCAGTGGCGCTGACGCGAAAGATATCGAACGGGTCGGGGATTTT
The DNA here is from genome assembly GCA_021847605.1 of Pseudomonadota bacterium. Classification (GTDB taxonomy): domain Bacteria; phylum Pseudomonadota; class Alphaproteobacteria; order Sphingomonadales; family Sphingomonadaceae; genus Sphingobium. The sequence goes on from JAJZQN010000004.1 coordinate 17,256, forward strand.
GCCGCCGCCTATGCTGCCGCGCCGGTAACGATCGATCAACGCTACACCACGCCGGGCGAAAGCCATGCGATGATGGAACCGTTCGCCACCATCGCCGGGTGGGAGAGTGAGAAGCTGACCATCTGGACATCGAACCAGATGATCGCGTGGAACAAGGGATCGCTGGCGAAGGCCTTGTCGCTGAAACCGGAAAATATCCGGGTGGATTCGCCCTATATCGGCGGTGGCTTTGGCGGGAAACTGTTCCTGCGTGCCGATGCCGTGCTGGCAGCCTTGGGTGCCAAAGCGTGTGGCCGGCCCGTCAAAGTGGCGATGCAAAGGCCATTGATGATCAACAATGCGACCCATCGTCCCGCGACGATACAGCGCATCCAGTTGGGTGCGACGAAGGATGGAAAGCTGACCGCAATCCACCATAGCAGCACCAGCAGCAACCTGCCCGATGGAAAGCCGGAGACGGCGATCGCGCAGACCAAGATGCTCTATGCTGCGCCCAACCGCGAATATTGGTTGAAGCTGGCCGTGACCGATCTGCCCGAGGGCAATGCCATGCGTGCGCCGGGCGAAGCGCCGGGCCTGATGGTGCTGGAAATGGCGATGGACGAACTGGCTGAGAAACTGGGCATGGACCCGGTGGAATTGCGCGTCGTCAACGATACGCAGGTCGATCCGGGCGATCCCAGCCGCCCCTTTTCCCAGCGTCACCTGGTCGAGTGCCTGCGCACAGGAGCCGAGAAATTCGGCTGGTCCAGGCGTCATGCCAAGCCCGCACAGGTGCGGGAGGGCAAATGGCTGATCGGAATGGGCATGGCCGTTGGCTTCCGGGATAGCCCCAACACCAAATCGGCGGCGCGTATCCGGCTGGAAAAGACCGGGCGGCTGACGGTGGAAACCGACATGACCGATATCGGCACCGGCACCTATACGATCATGGCGCAGACGGCAGCGGAAATGATGGGTGTGCCGATCGACCATGTGAAGGTGATATTGGGCGACAGCGACTTTCCGGTATCGGCCGGGTCGGGCGGTCAGTGGGGGGCGAACAATGCGACGTCCGGCCTATATGCCGCCTGCGTCAAGCTGCGTGAGCAGGTGGCGCAGCAATTGGGTTTCAACGCGGCGGATGCAATATTTGCCGATGGGAAGGTCAGTGCAGGGAACCGATCCGTGCCGCTGGCCGATGCGGCACGATCCGGTCCGCTGACTGGCGAAGATGGCATCGATTATGGCGACATCGTCAAGAAGAACCAGTTATCAACCTTTGCGGGTCATTTCGTAGAGGTGGCCGTGGATGCTTATACCGGCGAAACACGCATCCGGCGCATGCTGGCAGTGTGCGATGCCGGGCGTATCCTGAACCCAAAATCCGCGCGCAGTCAGGTGATCGGCGCGATGGTGATGGGCGCTGGAGCCGCGATGATGGAGGAACTGGCCGTCGACAAACGCTTTGGCTATTTCGTCAATCATGACCTTGCCAGCTATGAGGTGCCGGTCCACGCTGACATTCCGCATCAGGAGGTAATTTTCCTCGACTATCCCGACGACAAGTCTTCGCCGATGAAGGCGAAGGGGATTGGAGAACTGGGCCTGTGCGGAGTCGGCGCGGCTATCGCCAACGCGATCTATAACGCGACCGGCGTGCGGGTGCGCGACTACCCCATCACGCTGGACAAGCATCTCGAAAAATTGCCGGCCATAGCCTGAGCCGACACCTGATCAGCGGCGACGCGGGCGCGCCGGGCGCAGCGCATCGCGTATGGCGATGCTGGAATTGATGCGGGTGACGCCGGGCATGCGCGATAATATTTCGCTATGGATCGCTTCATAGGCGGCGATGCTGTCAGTCTGGACGCGGAGCCAATAATCGACGCCGCCCGCCATGAGGAAACATTCGCGAATTTCCGGGCATTGGCGCACGGCATGTTCGAAACGGGCGAGATAATCCTCCGTCTGGCGGTCGAGCGTCACCTGTACCAGCACGTCGACGCCGCGTGCATCACCCTCGGCCGATCCGGTGATGAGGGTATAGCCCCGAATGATCCCGGCATCCTCCAATAATTTGATGCGTCGATGACAGGCGGAGGGCGACAGACCGACCTGTGCCGCAATCTCTGCATTGGGGCGACGGGCGTTGAGCCGCAGCAGGCGGATGATAGCGCGATCTATCGCATCAAGGGCTTCAGCCATTCTATTGTCCGGTTCGACGATTGTTCGAAAATATTTGCAATGATAGACGATTATTCGATCATTTGAGAAGATATTTCGCGTATCGCGCGATAAGCTGAGCGGGAAAGGAAGCCTTCTCATGCTGTCTGCCGAAACCGCCGGTGCCGTGCTTCGCGTCGACCTGGACGCACTGGTCGCCAATTATCGGATCATTCAGCAGCAGGTGGCACCCGCGGCGGTCGCAGGGGTGGTTAAGGCGAATGGCTATGGGCTGGGTGCGAGCATCGTCGCCCGGACGCTGGCGCAGGCGGGATGCCGTCATTTCTTCGTCGCACATCTTGGCGAAGCAGAGACACTGAAACCGGACCTGTCCCCCGACGCGGAGTTGTACATTCTCAATGGCCTCCTGCCCGGTGCTGAGATGGATTGCGCGGCGATTGGGGCAATGCCGGTGCTGAATTCCATCGATCAGATCGCCCGCTGGAGCGCGCAGGCCAGACGTGCCGGACGCCCCCTGCCCGCCGCCATTCAGGTGGACAGCGGCATGGCGCGGCTGGGCCTGCCGCCCGAAGAGGTAGACATGCTGATGGCCCGGCCAGAGTTGCTGGACGGCATCGACATCAGGCTGGTGATGAGCCATCTTGCTTGTGCCGACGAGCCGGATGCGGCCTGTAATGCGCGGCAATATGAAGCGTTCGAGCGGCTGACGGCGCATTTCCCCGGCGTTCCGCGATCGCTGGATAACAGTGGTGGCTCTTTCCTGCCGCGGGGTCATTATGATGTGGTGAGAGCGGGGATCGCCCTCTATGGCGGGGCACCGCAGGGCAAGCCCAATCCGATGCAGCCGGTTGTGGCGTTGGAAGCGAAAATCCTGCAACTGCGTACCGTACCGGCGGGCGCGGGCGTGGGATATGGCATGAGCCATATATGCCCGCGTGAGACGCAGGTCGCGACCATAGCGGTGGGCTATGCCGATGGATGGCCCCGCCATCTGAGCAGTCGGGGCGCGACCTATATCAAGGGTGCGCGCGCGCCGATTATTGGCCGGGTATCGATGGACAGCATCACCATCGATGTGACCGATGTGCCCGATATACTGCTCTACCCCGGTGCGCCGGTCGAACTGATCGGGCCGAACCAGAGCATCGACGATGTGGCAGCGGATGCCGGCACCATATCCTATGAGATTTTGACGCAGTTGGGGGACCGCTACGCCCGCGAATATAAGGGCGGCGTGGCGGCGGTAGCAGGGGGTATCGCGGCATGAAGATAGCAATATTGGGTGGGGGCGTGATCGGCGTCACATCCGCCTGGTATCTGGCGCAGGCCGGGCATGAGGTCACGCTGATCGAGCGGCAGGACGGGCCGGCGCTGGAAACCAGTTTCGGAAATGCTGGCGAGATTTCGCCGGGCTATGCATCGCCATGGGCCGCACCGGGCATTCCCGCCAAGGCAATGAAATGGCTGTTCATGCGGCACGCGCCCCTGATCGTGCGGCCGGAAGCCGACATGGCGATGCTGCGCTGGATCGCGGCGATGCTGGGCAATTGCAATGCCCGCGCCTATGCGGTGAACAAGCGCCGCATGGTGAGGCTGGCGGAATATAGCCGCGATGTGCTGGGCGAATTGCGGGCGCAGACGGGCATTCGCTATGACGAGCGGATGCAGGGAACGCTGCAACTGTTCCGTGAGCAGAAGCAACTGGATGGCATCGCCAAGGATGTGGCGGTTCTTGAAGCGGACGGCGTACCCTATGAAGTGCTGGATGCGGCGGGATGCATCGCCGCCGAACCGGGACTGGCGGCCAGCGGAGTGCCACTGGCGGGCGGGCTTCGCCTGCCCCATGACGAAACGGGCGATTGCTTTAAATTCACCAATAAGCTGGCGGAGATGGCCGCTGCGCAGGGTGTTAGCTTTACCTATGGCCGCACCATCAAGGGGCTGGTGGTTGAAGGCGGACGGATCGCCCATGTCGCAACAGATCAGGGCGCGGTTCAGGCCGACGCCTATCTGGTGGCGATGGGCAGCTATTCCCCGCAATTGCTGGCGCCGCTGGGCATAAAATTGCCCGTCTATCCGGTGAAAGGCTATTCGATCACCGCGCCCATCGTGGATGAGAGCCGCGCGCCGGTGTCGACCCTGCTGGACGAAAGTTACAAGGTCGCGATCACCCGCTTGGGCGACCGCATCCGTGTCGGCGGCATGGCGGAACTGTCGGGCTTTTCCCGCGACCTGCCGCAGGCGCGGCGCAACACGCTCAACCATTCAGTGGGGTCGCTCTTCCCCGGTGCCGGGGATCTGGACGGGGCGAGTTTCTGGACCGGGCTGCGGCCGATGACGCCCGATGGAACGCCGGTCATTGGTGGGACGCACATCCCCAATCTCTATATCAACAGTGGTCATGGCACGCTGGGCTGGACGATGGCGTGCGGTTCCGGGCGCGTGATCGCCGACATTATCGGCGGCCGCGAACCCGATATTGAGACTGGCGATCTTGGCATTGGGCGCTATCGCTGATTTCGGGACATCATCATCAACACAGGGATTTTTCATGACCATCACCCGCATCGATCAAGGCCCGCGCATGAGCGAAGCCGTCATCCATGGCGACACCATCTATCTGGCCGGACAGGTCGGCACGCCCGACGAAAGCGTGACCGAGCAGACCAAGACGGTGCTGGCCGAGATCGACGCGCTGCTGGAAAAGACAGGCAGCAGCAAGAATCACATGCTGCGCGCGCAAATCTGGCTGGCAGACATGGCCGATTTTGCCGAGATGAATGCGGTGTGGGACGCCTGGATCGCCGGGTTCGACGCGCCGGCCCGCGCGACGGGCGAAGCCAAGCTGGCCGCGCCGGGATATAAGGTCGAAATCATCGTCACGGCCGCCAAGGCAGGCTGATCGGGTCGGGCGGCGTCTGAACAGGCGTCGCCCCTTTTCGTCAGACAAGATCGATGGCCATGGCCGTCGCTTCACCTCCACCGATGCAAAGCGCAGCTACGCCACGACGCAGGCCGCGATTTTCAAGTGCCGCAATAAGCGTCGCAAGAATGCGGGCGCCCGATGCGCCTATGGGATGACCAAGGGCGGTGGCGCCGCCATGGACGTTAAGCTTGTTTGCCGGAATGCCCAATTCCTTCGCCGCGATCATGGCGACGACTGCAAACGCCTCATTCACTTCGAACAGATCGACGTCATCGACGCTCCATCCGGCACGCTCCATCACTTTGCGCATGGCGGGGACCGGAGCAGTGGTGAATTTGGACGGCTCATGGGCATGCGCAGCAGTAGCAACGACACGCGCCATGACGGGCAGGTTCAATCGCTCTGCGACACTGGCACGGGTCATGACCAGAGCCGCCGCGCCATCGGAAATGGACGAGGCATTGGCGGCGGTAATGGTGCCATCCTTCACAAAAGCGGGTTTGAGTGAAGGAATCCTGTCTGGTTTCGCCTTGCCCGGTTGTTCATCGGTGTCGAGGCGGACATCGCCGCCGCGCGTCGACAGGGTGACGGATGCGATCTCGCGGGCGAAGGCGCCTGAAGCGATGGCTGCGCTGGCCCGTTCGAGCGAGCGGATGGCATAGGCATCCTGATCCTCGCGCGTGAACTGATAGTCGCGCACCGCTTCTTCGGCGAACACACCCATGGCCTTGCCCGGCTCATAGGCATCCTCCAGACCGTCCATCATCATGGTGTCGATGATGCGATCATGCCCGATACGCGCACCGGAGCGGTGTTTGGGCAAGGCGTAGGGCGCATTGGTCATGCTTTCCATGCCGCCCGCCACCACGATGTCGGCGGTGCCGGCGAGCAGCGCCTCATGCGCCATGATCGCAGCCTGCATACCCGATCCGCACATCTTGTTGACGGTTGTCGCCTCCGTATTGAGACCAAGCCCTGCGCCGAGTGCGGCCTGACGCGCAGGCGCCTGACCCAGGCCGGCAGGCAGGACGCATCCCATATAGATGCGATCAACCATGGACGGATCGACGCGCGCGCGGTCCACGGCGGCGCGAACAGCGGCGGCGCCCAGATCGGTCGCCTTCAATGAAGCGAACATGCCCTGAAATGCGCCCATAGGGGTTCGGGCATAGCCGGCGATGACGACGGGATCGTCCTGCATGATCACTCTCCTTCTTATGCCTGTCTCCATGCTATGATGCAGCCGCTTTGCCAAGCGTTTGATCGGTGCGCCGTGTCGGGTACAAGCCGGTCATGCGCCGACTCCCCGACACCCGCCAGGAACCGACCATCGAGCATGTCGCAAAGGCGGCAGGCGTATCGATCCGCACCGTATCGCGGGTATTGAACCAGTCGCCCAAGGTAAATGCCGATACGCGCCAGCGGGTGCAGGATGCCATCGACGCGCTGCATTTCCGGCCCAGCCAGCGGGCGCGAGCGCTGGCCATGGGACGGACATTCCTGTTGGGTCTGGTCCATAATGATCGCAATGCTCTGGTTCTGGACGCCGTGCAGCGGGCGATCGTCGCGATGACGGCGGCGCGGGGATATGAACTGATCGTCCATCCGACCCCTGCCGATCCGCAGGGCGCTATCGCCGACGTGTTGGGCTTTGCCGAGCGGGCGCGGGTCGACGGGGTGATCGTGATGCCACCCATATCGACGATCGAGGGGCTGGCCCATGCTCTGGACGACGCGAAATTGCCAGCGGTAGCCATATCCTCCATTCCGATCGAGGGATTTGCCGGCGTCATATGGAGCCGGGAGCGCGAGGCGGGCGGACAGGTCGCCGACTATTTACTGCATCTGGGTCATCGGCGGCTGGGCATCGTCAACGGCCCGGCCGATGGGATATCGGCGGGCGAAAGGCGGGCCGGATTTATGGAGGCTGTAGCGCGCGATGGGCGAGGTGACGTAGTCGAAGCGCCGGGCGATTATGATTTCGCGTCGGGCGTGGCGGGTGCCCATAATCTGCTCGACCTGCCCCAGCCACCAACTGCGATCTTTGCCGCGAACGACATCATGGGCGCGGGCGTATTGAAGGCTGCGGCGGCGCGCGGCATTGCAGTCCCTGAGCAATTGTCGGTCGTGGGTTTCGACGGCAGCCTGCTGACGCCAATGCTCACCCCCTCTCTCACATCCATGATGCGTCCGGTCGACATCATGGCGGGCGTGGCTGCCAACCGGCTGATCGACCTGATCGAGGGGAAGGAAGGAGCGCCCGTCGCCGATCCGTCCTTCCGCCTGATCGTGGCGGATTCGAGCGGACCGGCGCCGGATTAAGTCAGGCTGGTTTCAAAATACGGGCCGGTTCGCCAAGGCGATAAGCCTTGCGCACCAGTCCGACGGTCAGGTCGCGGGCGAGTTGTGCCGCTTCCCAATCGTGCAGGCGATGTTCGGCCACAAGCCGCGCGAGGAAGCCGCAATCGATGCGCCGCGCGACATCGTGGCGGGCGGGAATCGACAGGAACGCGCGGGTGTCATCGTTGAATCCGACCGTGTTGTAGAAGCCCGCCGTTTCGGTGGTCATCTCACGGAAGCGCCACATCCCCTCCGGACTATCATGGAACCACCAGGCCGGGCCGAGGCGCAGGCAGGGATAATGGCCCGCCAATGGCGCGAGTTCACGGGCATAGGTGGTTTCATCCAGCGTGAAGAGGATGACCGTCAGGTTAGGATCATTGCCGAACAGATCGAGCATGGGACGCAGCGCCTCGACATATTCGGTCGCCGTTGGAATATCGGCGCCCTTGTCACGGCCATGGCTTGCGAAAAGATGGGCATTATGGTTGCGGCACGAACCCGGATGGATTTGCATGGTCATCCCATCCTCCACGCTCATGCGGGCCATTTCGGTCAGCATCTGGGCGCGGAACAACTCCGCTTCGGCCGGATCGGCGCGGCCTGAGACGATGCGGGCGAACAGCGCTTCGCACTCGCGGGTCGACAGGTTGGCGGTTTGCGGCGTACGAAAACCATGGTCGGTCGCTGTAGCGCCCATCGCCCGAAAATCGGCGCGACGGCGGCGATGGGCGGCGAGATAACCGGACCAGCTATAAACATCTTCGCCAGACAATTCGCCGAAGCGGGCCAGTGCGGTGGCGAATTCGTCATGTTCGGGATCGATGACGGAATCGGGACGGTAGGTGGTCACGACCCTGCCCTGCCACCCGGACGCGCGAATGGCGGCATGATGGCGCAGATCGTCGTCGGCGCCCTCGGTCGTGGCGAGCAACTCTATGTCGAACCGTTCGAACAGAGCGCGGGGACGAAAGGCCGGAGAAGCGATTGCGTCACCGATGGCGTCGAAATAATGATCGGCACTGTCGCTATCGAGCGCAACATCGAAGCCGAAGACCTGCGCAAATACATGGTCGAGCCACATGCGTGACGGCGTGCCGCGGAACAGATGATAGTGCGATGCGAAGAGCCGCCACGCCGTGCGCGGATCGGTGTCGGGCAGCACCCCGCCCCGGCGCGGAACGCCCAGCGCGTCGAGCGATACGCCCTGTGAATAGAGCATTCGGAACAGATAATGATCCGGCGCCAGCAGCAGTTCGGCGGCATTGGTCCAGGGCGCATCGGTTGCAAACCAGGCCGGATCGGTATGACCGTGCGGACTGATGATCGGCAGGTCAGCTATGTCGGCATAGAGCGCACGGGCGATGGCGCGGGTAGCAGGGTCGGACGGAAACAGCCGATCGGGATGCAGGGACAAGGGGGTCATGGACATACTCCTGAACTCCCGTCCGAAGTAACAAGTTGTGCCAGCGCTGGCAACATGGTAGAGAATAGCATGTCCGAGACGATCTTTCCCATTACCGACGCCATGCAGATTGCCGATGATGACGATGTGGCGGTGGCGCTGCATCCGCTGGAGGCAGGCCATACTGTGCGCGTGGGCGCCTATATGATAACGCTGGGGCAGGATATTCCTGCCGGGCATAAATTCGCGCTGGTGCCGATCAAGACGGGTTCGGCGGTACGGCGATACCGGGCGCCCATCGGCATAGCGCAGGCCGACATTGCCGTTGGCGAGCATGTGCATAGCCATAATCTGCACACCGCGCTGGCGGGAGAGCGAGCCTATGCCTTTAGTGGAGAGAAGGTCGCCACGGCGCAGGAGGCAGGGCCGGAGCGCCAGTTCATGGGCTATCGCCGCGCGGATGGAAGCGTGGGGACGCGCAACGAATTGTGGATTTTGCCCACGGTTGGCTGTGTCGGACGGCTGGGCGAGCGGCTGGCGGTGAGCGGCAACAGAATGGCAGCAGGGCGCATCGACGGGGTTCATGCGTTCAACCATCCCTTTGGCTGTTCGCAGTTGGGGGCGGATCTGGACGGGACCGCAGCGATCCTTGCATCTCTGGCGATGAACCCCAATGCGGGCGGCTTATTATTGCTGGGACTGGGGTGTGAGTCGAACCAGCTCGATGCGCTGCTGACGCGCATTCCCGAGGCGCGACGCGATCGGTTGCGGGTGGTGCGGGCGCAGTCGGAGAGCGATGAATTTGCGGCTGGTGAAGCGGCAATGGAAGAACTGATCGCGGTGATGGCGGCGGATGCGCGGACCCCTGCCCCGTTGTCCGACCTGCGGCTGGGCGTCAAATGCGGCGGGTCGGATGCCATGAGCGGCCTGACTGCCAATCCGTTGATCGGGCGGATGGCCGATGCCGTCACCGATGCAGGCGGCACCGCGATATTGACCGAGATACCGGAGATTTTCGGTGCCGAGACGCTGTTGCTGGAACGGGCGACAAGCCGGGATGTGTTCGATCGACTGTCGGCGCTGGTGAACGGGTTCAAGCGCTACTTCATCGACCATGGCGAGCCGGTGTCGGAAAATCCCAGTCCCGGCAATATCGCGGGCGGGATCACCACGCTGGAGGAAAAATCGCTGGGCGCAGTGCAGAAGGGCGGTGTGGCACCGGTGAGCGATGTCATTCTCTATGGCGAGCGAGTGGCGCATACGGGCCTGACCGTGCTGGAAGCGCCGGGCAATGATGCGGTGTCGACAACAGCGCTGGCCGCCGCCGGGGCGACCATCACCCTGTTTTCGACCGGACGCGGCACACCATTGGGCAGCCCGGTTCCTACGGTCAAGATCGCGTCCAACAGTGCGCTGGCGGACCGGAAGCCGGGCTGGATCGATTTCGATGCGGGGCAGGCGCTGAACATTGGCATGGATGCGGCGGCAGGCGCTCTGCTGGACCGGATCGTCGCCATTGCCAGCGGCGAATCAGCCCGCAACGAAGCCAATGACGAGCGTGCCATCGGCATCTGGAAGCGCGGCGTTACGCTGTAACGGCGGTCAATCCGCCCCCACCTGTGCCAGCCAGTCGGCGAGGTTATAATGATTGCTGACCCGCGCGATCATGCCATCGCGCAGGACGAAGAAGGCGCCGACACGCAGGCGGTATGTCTGGCCGGTGGCGGGCGGCAGATCGCCGTCGGTCAGCTTATATGTCCCGTCGAGCATGAATTCGGCGGCGGCGTGGCTGCCATCGGCCGAAGTCAGGAAGACCGGATCGGTCACCCGTTCGCTGTAGCAGCGGTTCATATGGTCGAGAAATTCGGCGAAGGCGGCCTTGCCCTGACGAACCGCGCCCTGGCTGGGTTCGTGGATCACATCGTCGGTCAGCAGCGCCAGCATGGCGGCGCTGTCACCCCGATTGAAGGCGTCATAATAAGCGGCGAGTAAAGCGGCGCTCATGCTGCGCCCTCCCCGTTCAACCGGGCCGCATGCCAGTGCAGATGATCCGCCATGAAGGTGGAGATGAAATAATAGCTATGATCATAGCCATCGCGCAGCGTCAGCGTCAGGTCGATGCCCGCGTCAGAGCAAGCCGCGCGGAGCAGGTCGGGGCGCAATTCCTTTTCAAGGAATGAATCGGCCGCGCCCTGATCCACCAGCAGCGCATCGATCCGCGCGCCGTCCTCGATCAGGGCAACGGCATCGTGGCGGCGCCATGAGGCTGTGTCATCGCCCAGATAACCGCCCAGCGCCTTTTGCCCCCATGGCACTTGCGATGGCGCGACGATGGGTGCGAAGGCGGAGGCAGCGCGGAATCGGTCGGGGAAGGTGAGGCCGATGGTCAGCGCGCCATGGCCGCCCATGGAATGGCCCATGATCGATTGCCGGTCCATGTCGGCGGGAAATTCCGCACCAATCAGGGCCGGCAATTCCTCGGTCACATAGGTCCACATCTTATAGTGGCGGGCGAAGGGTTCCTCTGTCGCATCGACATAGAAGCCAGCGCCAAGGCCGAAATCATAGGCGCCATCGGGATCGTCGGCGACGCCCTCTCCGCGCGGAGAGGTATCCGGCGCGACGAAGATCAGGCCGAGTTCCGCGCAGGCGCGGCGAAATTCACCCTTTTCGGTTACATTGGCGTGCGTGCAGGTCAGGCCGGACAGATACCAGACGACCGGCAGCTTCGCGCCGGGGGCATGGGGTGGGACATAGACGGAGAAGGTCATGTCCGTGCCGGTTGCGGTGGAGGCGTGACGATAGACGCCCTGCGTACCGCCAAAGGCGGTTGCGGTGGAGAGGGTTTCCATCAGGCGGGCCTGTACACGCCGCACAGCTTGTTGCCGGCGGGGTCGCGCAGATAGGCAAGGTAGAGCGGGCCGACGGGGCTGTCGCGCAGGCCCGGCGGATCTTCGCAAGTTGCGCCGCCAGCGGCAACGCCCGCAGCATGCCAGGCATCGGCCTGCCCCTCAGAGGTCATGGTAAAACCGACCGTACCACCATTGGCGTGGCAGGCGGGTTGCCCGTCGATGGGCGTCGTCACCATGAACATGGCGCCGCCGTGGAGATAGATGAGCCGCCCCTTTTCATCGCGGACCGCAGGCGAGGCACCGAGCGTGGCAAACAGCGCGTCGTAAAAGGCCTGCGAGGCGGCCATGTCGTTGCTGCCAAGCATGACGTGGGTGAACATGGGTCTATTTCCTCTCGATCATCGAGCATCGGCGGTTGATTCGGGAAGGGCGATGTTGGAACGTTCGGCCTTAGCTTCCCATATTTCCCGGCGATTTTGTAATTAGGTTACTCTGTCGTGAAATTTTCGAATATTGGCGAGCGAACACGGAACGGTGAGTGCGCTATCATGTTCATCACCACCGTTCCGTAGGAAAGCCAAATTTATCGGCCGTCCGCGCACCATCATTCGGGCTTAAAAGACGACGACGCTACGGATGCTTTCGCCCGCATGCATGAGGTCGAAACCCTTGTTGATCTCTTCCAGAGAGAGGACATGGGTGATCATGGGATCAATCTCGATCTTGCCGTTCATATACCAGTCGACGATCTTGGGCACATCGGTCCGGCCCTTGGCGCCGCCAAAGGCGCTGCCCTTCCACACGCGGCCGGTGACGAGCTGGAACGGGCGGGTCGAGATTTCCTTGCCTGCTTCCGCCACGCCGATGATGATGCTTTCGCCCCAGCCACGATGGCAGGCTTCCAGCGCGGTCCGCATGACGCCGGTATTGCCGGTGCAGTCGAACGTATAATCCGCGCCGCCATCCGTCAGGGCGACCAGATGCTGTACGATGTCGCCATCGATCTTGTTGGGATTGACGAAATGGGTCATGCCGAAGCGGCGGCCCCATTCTTCCTTATCGTCATTGATGTCGACGCCCACGATCATGTCGGCCCCCACCATCTTTGCGCCCTGAATGACGTTGAGACCGATGCCGCCCAGGCCGAAGATGATGACGTTGGAGCCGGGCGTGACCTTCGCCGTCTTGACCACGGCACCGACGCCGGTGGTGACGCCGCAACCGATATAACAGCTCTTGTCGAAGGGTGCGTCCTCCCGGATTTTCGCGACGGCGATGTTGGGCAATACGGTAAAGTTGGAGAAGGTGGAGCAGCCCATATAGTGGAAGATCGGCTGGCCCTTGTAACTGAAACGGGTCGTGCCATCGGGCATCAGCCCCTTGCCCTGCGTCGCGCGGATCGCGGTGCAGAGGTTGGTCTTGCCCGACAGGCAGCTTTTGCACTGGCGGCATTCGGGGGTGTAGAGCGGGATGACGTGATCGCCGGGCTTCACCGAGGTGACACCGGGGCCGACTTCGCGCACGATGCCCGCACCTTCATGGCCCAGGATCGAGGGAAAAATGCCCTCGCTGTCGAAGCCATCGAGCGTATAGGCGTCGGTATGGCAGATGCCGGTCGCCATGATTTCGACCAGCACTTCGCCGGCCTTTGGTCCTTCCAGATCGACTTCCACGATTTCCAGCGGCTTTTTGGCTTCGAATGCGACGGCGGCGCGGGTCTTCATGGAATAATCTCCTTGGGCTGGGTGCCTTTGCCTGACGTCTAGCAATATCCCTGTCATGCGATAAGGAAGCATTTTAGCAATTCATTATGGCCATATGGGGATAATATGCGCGGGTGGGACGGGGTCGACGAATTTGTCGCGGTGGCGACCACCGGCAGTTTCAAGGGCGGCGCGGATGCACTGGGCCTGTCCACCACCCATATGAGCCGGGCGATCGCGCGGCTGGAGGGGCGCGTGCAGCGACCGCTGTTCCACCGTACGACGCGCAGCGTACGGCTGACCGATACGGGGCGGCTTTTCTACGATCATTGCCGACGGATCGTGACGGAACGGGACGAGGCAATCGCGTTGGTGAGCGAGGGCGCGGAACCGCAGGGGGAGTTGCGGCTGACCTGTTCGACGGCGATGGGCGAGCGGTTCATCGCGCCGATCGTGCGCCGCTTTGCCACGCGCCATGCCCGGTTGAACGTCACCATCGAATTGACCAATCGCCTCGTCGATCTGATCGGGGAAGGATATGACATCGCGATCCGCACCGGCACGCTGGCGGACAGCAGCCTGATCGGCGCGCGGATCGCGTCGCGCACCCTCTATACCTGTGCCGCCCCCGCCTATCTGGCGGAACGGGGCGTGCCGAACGGGATAGGCGATCTATCCCATCACGATTGTCTGATCGGCACATCGACCAGTTGGCAGTTTCGGTCATGGGGGCGCGTCGAACAGTTCCGGCCCAAGGGACGATGGCGGTGCAACAGCGGCGCGGCGCTGGTCGATGCGGCGCTGGCGGGGATGGGCATATGCCAGCTGCCCGAATTTTACGTGCTGCCCCATATCGCAACCGGCGCGCTGGTGCCTCTGCTCGCCGATTTCGCGATGGAGGATGAGCCAATCTGGGCGGTCTATCCACAGCGACGGCATTTATTGCCAAAGATCAGTGGATTGATCGACGTTCTTCGCGCGGAATTGCCGATTGCCCTGTCGGCGTGAGGCCTGTCCCTTACCAAAATGGCCTCAGACCTTAGCTGCTAATGCGATTGACTCTCATGCACCTGATCCGTACCGGGCGGATGGTACAGGGACATGAATTTCAATGCTTGATCTTATCCGTCGCGCAAGGCCGGTTACGGCCAGCGATGCCCAGCGCGCCGCACGTCGCGCTTATGGCGGCTGGCGCTATCGGGCGAATGTCGCCGCACGCACCGTTGCCGGAACGCTGGGCGCCTATGGCGTGGCGGCGCTGACCGCCGCGATGCTGGCGCGGACCTTGCCCATGAGCCGGGTGGAGGCGGTGACGAGCGCAACGATGATCGCCTATCTGGTGGGACCGGCAGTGACGATATGGGCCTTTCTGGCGCGGGGACCAGTGCGGGCCTTGGGCGGCGTGAGCGCCCTGATGGCGGCATTGGCGCTGATCGCGCATCTGGCGGGGCAACCGGCATGAGCGCGATCCGCGAAGGTACGCGGCAGAGCATGGCCTGGCTGCATGGATGGGCCGGGCTGTTGCTGGGCCATGTCCTGTTCATCATGTGCCTGACCGGCACACTGTCCGTCTTCAAGCCCGAGATCAGCCGGTGGATGCGCCCGGAAGCGAGCGCGCAGGCCAGCCCGGCGGCTGCAATGATAGCCGCGACCGGCTGGCTGTCGCGCAATACGACCGGATCGACCGGATGGTATCTGACCGCGCCGGACGACCGATCCAATGTGGTCGAGGCGAGCTATGACAGCGGCGGTCAATATCGCACGCAGGCGCTCGATCCGGTGAGCGGTGCGCCGCTGGAGCGGGATACGATCGGCGGCGAATTCTTTTATCGCATGCATTTTGAATTGCAGGTGCCTTATCCATGGGGGCGGTTGCTGGCATCCTTTGCGGCGATGGCCATGCTGGTCGCGCTGGTGACGGGCGTGATCGCGCATAAGCGCATCTTCAAGGACATCTTCACCTTTCGCCCGGCCAAGGGGCAACGGTCCTGGCTGGACGGGCATAATGCGCTGGGCGTGCTGGCCCTGCCGTTCCACATCATGATCACCTTCACTGGCATATTGACGCTGGCGTCGCTGAACCTGCCCTGGGGCATGGTGTCGGCCTATGGCGAGGATCTGCCGACGTTATACACCGATCTGGTCCCCGGCGCGGTGTCGCGGGTGGCGACCGGAGAGAAGGTGCCGCTGGCGCCGATGGCGCCCATGCTGGCGGCGGCGCAGAAGCATTTCGGCGGGGCGGAGATCGCCCGCGTCTATGTCTTCAACCCCGGTGACAGCGCAGCAGTGGTGACGGTCTATCCATCGGAGCGGGGCGTGATCGGCTATCTGCCCGGCGAGATCAGTTTCGATGGCGCGACCGGCAAAATATTGAAAGCATGGACCGAAAACCGGACGGGCATTCGCACATACCAGACCATTTACGGGCTGCACATGGCGCATTTCGCGCCATCGGTGACGCGATGGCTCTATTTTCTGGGCGGTGGCATGCTGACCATGGCGATCGGCACAGGCATGATCCTGTGGATCGTCAAGCGGCGGGAGCGGACACCGCTGAGCTGGGGTAATCGGGTGCTGGAGCGGATCAACGCCGGCATCATCGGCGGCGTGCCGGTGGCGGCGGTCGCCTATCTGATCGCCAACCGCCTGTTGCCCCTGGATATGGCCGCGCGGCCGGACGCGGAAATAGCGGTATCGATGTGGACGGGAGCGGCGTGCCTGATCATCGGGCTGGTGTTGCGCCCGGCATGGGCATGGCCGCTGCTGCTCAGCCTGCTGGCGCTGGGATGTGCGAGCGCGGCGGCGATGGGACCGATCTGGTCGACCGATCCGGTAATCATGGCGGTCAATCTGGCGTTGCTGCTACTGGCGGCTATGGTCGTGCCTACCCTGATGCGGCAGGTGCAGCGATTGCGCGCACCGGCGCCGACTCCCAAGCGGCGGAGGGCGGCGGCATGAGCATGATGATGGCAGGATTGCTGTATCTGGGCCTGTTCGCGCTGGCGGCAGCGATGCAGCGGCATCGCAAGGCGCTTGCCGGACCATGGCATGGCCCGACATGGGCGCCGCTGCTGGCGCCGGGCGGATGGGCGTTGCTGGGCCTGTCGTTGTTGCCGGTGGTGGCGCGATGGGACAATGGCGTGGCGCTGGTCAGTTGGGTCGGGTTGCTGACCGTGGCGGGCGCGCTGATCCTGCTGGGGCTGACCTATCGCCCGCACTGGCTGTCGCGCGGGCTGATCGTGGCGATAGCGATACTGATATTGGGGCTGATCTTGCCCCGTTGAGCCATCAGGCCTTCATATCGATGGTGGCGATCAGGCCGCCATCCTCCGCATTGCGCAGGCGTACCGCCGCATCGAAGCTGAGCGCCAGCGAGCGCGCGATGGTCAGGCCGATGCCGGTGCCGGGACGACCGCCGGGCTGGCTGCTGGTACCACGGGTGAAAGGCTCGAACATCTGGTCAAGCTGATCGGCGGGGATGCCGGGACCATGATCGCGGACATGGATCATCAGGCGCCCGGCGCTGCGCGCGCAGCTGATTTCCGCGCAACCGCCATAGCGCACGGCATTGTCGACCAGATTGCCGATACAGCGCGTGAGCGCATTGGGCTTCACCCGAACGGTGCCGCCACAGCCATTGGTGAAGCTGACCGGAGAACCCAGTTCCTCGGCATCCTCGGCCATGCTGGCAAGCAGGGAGTCGATGTCGATGGACGACCATAGCTCCTGCGCCTCCGTACTGCTGGCAAGGTCCAGCCCTTCGCGGACCAGCCGTTGCATGGCGGCATGATCCTGAAGCAGACGGGCGCGCAATTCCTCATTCTCCACCAGTTCAAGGCGCAGGCGCAGGCGGGTGAGCGGGGTTTGCAGATCATGACTGATCGCGGCGAGCAACTGGGTGCGTTCCTGAAACCCCTCGCGCACGCGGCGTTGCATGAGGTTGAAGGTCGACAGGGCGGCGCGCACCTCTTCCGGGCCGCGTTCGGGAATTTCCTCCGGGTCCATCGATACAGAGAAGGCTTCGGCCGCCTGCTCCAGACGGCGCAACGGTTTCGACACGGATCGCGCGACCAATATGCCAAGGCCCGCGGAAGCGGTGATGATGACGATGAGATAGAGGGGGTTGAGGATACGATGCCCCGGCGGCTTGGCCATGCGCGGGAAGGTGAGCGCCATGGCCCGGCGCTGACCCCCTATATCGGTGAAGCGCACGATCCAGCAATCGGGACGCGGCGCGTCGATGACGCCGGCGGCGCGATCCTTCTGGTCATTATGGCCGGGGAAACAGAGGCCGACCGGGACCTGTCCAGCTTCCGGTTGGGACTGGATACCAAAACGCTCTGCCAGCGATTGCTGGAGGTCGGAGTCCGGTTCGCTGAGTGCCACCCCTTCCGGCGCGGGATAGGCGCCGACGATATTATGCGCTTCCATCATCTCTTCGACATGACGGGGATCACGGCGAAGGCGGGCGGCGATGTCCACGGCGCTGGCAACCACACGGCCACGCCGGATGCGCTCAAAATCATGCCAGCGCGCCTGTTCCGACACCATCAGGGCGATGATCGCGGCGATCGACATGCCGAGCGTCAGCGTGACGAAAATCTGCCCGGCCATCGAACGGAAAAAGCCCGGCACCCGGCGCGCGGTGGCGATGAGGAAAGCGGGCGTCATGAATATTCCACTCCGCTGGCAAGGACATAGCCCTCACCCCTCACAGTCAGTATGAGTTCGCTGCCGCCCGGTGCAGTCGCCAGTTTCTGACGCAGGCGGCTGACCTGAAGGTCGATAGTGCGGTCGAACGCGGCGGTGGCGCGCCGTTCGGGTAGCAGGGTTTCGCGGCCCAGCACGACATTGGGTTCCTCGATGAAGCGGCAGAGCAGCCGATATTCGGCCGAAGACAGCATCACCAGCCGGTCGTCCGGATCGATCAGGCGCCGCTGGACCAGATCGAGCCGCCAGGGACCGAAGCTGGCATGGCGCGGCGCTTCTCTGCGGGGTGGCGCCTCCCCGCCCCGGCTGCGGCGGAGCAGGTTGCGGATGCGGACCAGCAATTCACGCGGCTCAAAAGGTTTGGTCAGATAATCATCGGCGCCCAGTTCCAGCCCCAGCACCCGGTCGATCGCGCTGCCCCGCGCCGTGACCATGATGATCTGAACCTCCGACCCATCCGCGCGCAGTTCGCGACACAGGGACAGGCCGTCTCCATCAGGCAGATTGAGGTCGAGAACGATCAGATCGACCGCATTGTCCCGTAAGGTCTGACGTAGTTCGGCGGCATTGGCGGCGCCGAGCAGGCGATAATTTTCCTGTCGCAACTGGCCAAGGATGAGGTCGCGAATATCCGCATCGTCATCGACCACCAATATGGTCGCGCCATGGGATGAAACGGAATCTGCCATCAGCCAGTCCTAGCGGCGGGACAGGCGACTGTCTGCGCCGATGCGCGGGATGATACAGGCTGATACAAAGCGATACGAGACATAGGCATGGCGCAACAGTTTGAACCGATCGGAAAATAAGTTCCACTATCATGTGACAGGCAAAAAATTGATGAGGGCAGGGTCGGCACCCCTAGCCGACGCCAGTCGGAGTGCTTGCCGCGCGCCTCGTTCGCTTGGCCCCATCCCCCTCCCCCGCCCGGCGGCGGTGTGCGTGGCGAGCCTCCCTCTGGTTTCTCAAGGATTTGCACCGGAAACCCATGCGTTCGCCCCACTCCCTTCGTCACAGCCTTCGGGTCGCGCCGCTGGCGCTGTGCATCATGATCGCCGCCTGCGGACAGCAAAAGCCGCCGCAGAAGGGACCGACGGAAGTGGGCGTGGTGACGTTGACGGCGGGCAATGTAACGGTAGCAACCGAATTACCGGGGCGGACCGTATCGACGATGATGTCGGAAGTCCGGCCGCAGGTCGCCGGCCTTATCAAGAAACGGTTGTTCACCGAGGGGCAGATGGTGAGCGCGGGGCAGCCGCTGTATGAAATCGATCAGCGGCTGTATCGCGCAACGCGCGACGAGGCTCTGGCGACGCTGGCCAGCGCGCAGGCCAATGCGGTCGCGACGCAGGCCCGCGCCACGCGGTACAAGAGCCTGGGCGAAACGGAAGCCGTCAGCGCGCAGGATCGCGACGATGTGATCGCCACCGCCCGTCAGGCGCAGGCCGCCGTGCAACAGGCCCGCGCGACGTTGCAGACGAGCAACGTCAATCTGGAATTCACGCTGGTACGGGCGCCGATCGGTGGACGGATCGGCCGGACGCTCTTTACGCCGGGCGCGCTGGTGACGGCGAGTCAGGCCGACCCGCTGACCACCATCCAGCAACTCGACCCCATCTATGTCGACATCACCCAGTCGAGCAGCCAGTTGTTGCAACTGAGGAAATCTCTGGCGGCGGGCAAGACGTTGGCGGCAAGCGCCACGGTGAAGCTGAAGCTGGAAGACGGCAGCGATTATCCGCAGGAAGGCCGGATCGAATTCGCAGAGCCGATCGTCGATGTGAATAGCGGCACCGTGACCCTGCGTGCGCGCTTCCCCAACCCCGACGGCCTGTTGATGCCCGGCATGTTCGTGCGCGCGATCGCACCACAATCGGTCGTGCCGAACGCCATATTGGCGCCGCAGCAGGGCATTGCCCGCGATCCCAAGGGCAATGCCACCGCGCTGGTCGTGACCAAGGCGAACAAGGTCGAGCGTCGCACGGTGACGGCTGCACAGGCCATTGGCGACAAATGGCTGATTACCGATGGGCTGAAGGCCGGAGATCGCCTGATCGTCGAGGGCACGGACAAGGTTCGGCCAGACGATACGGTAAAGCCCGTCGCAGTCGCGGCTGCGAAGTAGGAGCGGACCCTTGCTGAGCCGTTATTTCATCGACCGCCCGATCTTTGCCTGGGTTATCGCCATCGGCATCATGATGGCGGGCTTAGGCGCGATGCTGTCGCTGCCTATCGCTCAATATCCCGACATCGCGCCTCCGGGAGTGGGGATCAGCGCCACCTATCCCGGTGCGTCGGCCGAAACGGTCGAAACCAGCGTCACCCAGATCATCGAGCAACAGCTGACCGGCATTGACGGTCTGCTCTATTTCTCCTCATCGTCCAGCGCCACCGGCCAGTCGCGCATTACCGTCACGCTGCAAAAGGGCGTCGATCCCGACACCGCGCAGGTGCAGGTGCAGAACCGCGTGCAGGAAGCGTTGAGCCGCCTGCCCAATGCGGTGCAGCAGCAAGGGCTGCGCGTTACCAAGCAACAGACCGACTTCCTGATGCTGGTGGGCATTTACGACGAGACGGATACCGCGACGCAGGCCGACATCGCCGACTATCTGGTCAATAATTTTCAGGATTCGATCGCGCGCATCAACGGCATCGGCGCCACCCAGATTTTCGGATCGCAATATGCGATGCGGATATGGCTGGACCCCTATAAGCTCGCCGCCGTCCAATTGATGCCGTCCGACGTCGAAACCGCCATCCGGGCGCAGAATGTCGAAGTGTCGGCCGGGCAGATCGGTGCAGACCCCGCGCCCGCCGGACAGCAGATCAACGCCACGGTAACGGCGCGTGCGCGTTTGCAGACGCCCGACCAGTTCAAGGCCATCGTGGTCAAGACGCAGAGCGACGGGTCGATCATCCACCTGTCCGATGTGGCCCGCGTCGAACTGGGCAATGAAAGCTATACCACGTCGGCCCGGATGAACGGCCATCCCGCATCGGGCATGGCGTTGCAGCTGGCGCCGGGGGCCGACGCCCTGAAAACCGCCGAACTGGTGAAGGCCCGTGTCGAAGAATTGTCGGCGAACCTGCCGCACGGTTACAAGATCGCCTATCCGCGCGACACGACGCCTTTCATCAAGCTGTCGGTGGAAGAAGTCATCCACACGCTGATCGAAGCCGTCGTGCTGGTCGTGATCGTGATGTTCGTGTTCCTGCAAAGCTGGCGCGCGACGCTTGTCCCCGCGGTCGCGGTGCCGGTCGTGTTGCTGGGTACGTTCGGTATTCTGGCGCTGTTCGGCTATTCCATCAACACGCTGACTCTGTTCGGCATGGTTTTGTCCATCGGTCTGCTGGTCGACGATGCGATCGTCGTGGTCGAGAATGTCGAACGTATCATGGAGGAGGAAGGTCTTTCTCCCCGCGATGCGACGATCAAATCGATGGAGGAAATCGGCAGCGCATTGGTCGGCATCGCGCTGGTCCTGTCGGCGGTGCTGTTGCCCATGGCCTTCTTCGGCGGATCGACCGGCGTTATCTATCGTCAGTTTTCCATCACCATCGTGTCGTCCATGCTGTTGTCGGTGGTGGTCGCGCTGATCCTGTCGCCCGCATTGTGCGCAACTCTGCTGAAGGCATCGGATCAGGAAAAGCGCCACAAGGGATGGGCGGGCAAGTTCAACCGCTGGTTCGAGCGGGTGACGGACGGCTATGTGCGGCGCACGAAGGGCGTGCTGAATCGCCGCAAGCTGTTCTGGGCCTTGTATGTTGTCGTACTGGCGGTGCTGGTTCTGCTGTTCGTGCGGTTGCCGTCCAGCTTCCTGCCGGTGGAGGATCAGGGGCAGGTCATGGTGCAGGTGACGTTGCCGTCCGGCGCGAAATCCAGTCGCACCGCCAATGTCATCGATCAGGTGCAGAATTATTTCCTGACCGATGAGAAGGATAATACTGCCTACGCCTTCATCATGACCGGTTTCAGCTTTCAGGGTCAGGGCGAAAATGTGGGCCAGGGCTTCATCAATCTGGCGGACTGGAGCGACCGTAAAGGCGCCGCCAATACCGCCGCCAGCATTGCCGGGCGGACGACCAAACAACTCGCGGCGATCCGCGACGCCAAGGTTCTGGCCATGACACCGCCCGCCATTCGCGGCCTGGGCCAGTCGAACGGTTTCACCTTCGAATTGCTCAATAGCGGCGGCCTGCCGCGCGAACGCTTCCTCGAACTGCGCAACCAGTTGCTGGCGGCGGCGGCGAAAGATCCGATGCTGGCGGGCGTGCGCGCCGCGACGCTGGAAGATACGCCTCAGCTCAAAATCGATATCGACAATGAGAAGCTGGCCGTGCTGGGCCTGACTCAGGCGAATGTCGACGATGTGCTGAGTTCCGCATGGGGCAGCAGCTATATCAACGACTTCGTGGATCGTGGCCGCGTGAAGCGCGTCTATATGCAGGCCGATGCCGCCTATCGCGCGCTGCCCAGCGACATCGACAACTGGATGGTGCGATCCACCAGCACGGGGCAGATGGTGCCTTTCTCCGCCTTTGCCACGACGCACTGGACCATGGGACCAAGCACAGTGGCGCGTTTCAACGGCCTGTCATCCTTTGAAATTCAGGGTCAGGCCAGCGAAGGCGCCAGCTCGGGCGAGGCGATGGACCGGATGGTCGAATTGCAGAAGCAACTGCCCGCCGGCACAAGCTATGCGTGGAGCGGCCTGTCCTATCAGGAACAGATTTCCGGGGGTCAGGCGCCGTTGCTCTATGGCCTGTCGGTGCTGGTCGTCTTCCTGTGCCTTGCGGCGCTGTATGAAAGCTGGTCGATACCGCTGGCGGTGCTGCTGGTCATCCCGCTGGGTCTGGTGGGCGCGGTGATTGCGGTTTGGGCGCGCGGTCTGGAAAATAACATCTTCTTCCAGGTCGGATTGCTGACCACCATGGGTCTGGCCGCGAAGAACGCCATCCTGATCGTGGAATTTGCCGAAATGGCGCATAAGCAAGGCAAGAATGCACTGGAATCCGCGCTGGAGGCGGCGCGGCTACGCTTCCGTCCGATCCTGATGACCAGCCTCGCCTTCATCGCGGGCGTCATACCGCTGGCGATCGCAACCGGCGCCGGTGCGCAGAGCCGCGTGGCCATCGGCACGGCCGTGATCGGCGGCATGACGACGGCGACGCTGCTGGCGATCTTCTATGTGCCGCTCTTCTTCGTCACCATCGCCTGGTTGTTTGGCGCGGACAAGAAAAAGAAGGGCACGCCGCCTGGCGAAGCGCCTGAAGCGGGAGTGCCGGCATGACCCGGAAACTGATCCCCCTGCTCCCCGCGCTGATGCTGGGCGCGTGCAACATGGCGCCGACCTATGTGCGACCGGCCGCGCCCGTTCCGGCGGCGCTGCCCACGGGTGAAGCCTATGCGCCGGGACAGGCCGGCCCCGCAGGACTGCCCTGGACGCAGTTGGTGGCGGATGCCCGGCTCAAGACGATCGTCGAACGGGCGCTGACCAATAATCGCGACCTGCGCGCGACGCTGGCCAATGTGCAATCGGCCCGCGCGCAATATCGGGTGCAGCGCGCATCGCTGTTCCCCGCACTAACAGGCGATGCCGGTGCGAGTTTCAGCCGCCAGAATGGCAACTGGCAGAATAGCTATAGCGTCGATTCCGGTTTCAGTGCGTTCGAGATCGATCTGTTCGGGCGGGTGCGTAACCTGACGCAATCGGCGCTCGAAACCTATCTGGCGACGGAGGAAGGCGCACGGTCTACGCGCATCACGCTGATCGCGGAAACCGCGACCGCCTATGCCACGCTGGCCGCAGATCAGGAATTGCTGGCCCTGTCGCGCGAAACGCAGGCGAGCGCAGAGCGCACGCTAGCGCTGACGAAATCGCTCAATGCTGCGGGTCTGGCCGGGAAGCTGGACGTGCATCAGGCCGAAACGACGGTGGAGCAGGCGGCGTCCGATGTCGCCGCCAATGTGACGCAGGTGGCGCAGGACCGCAACGCGCTGGACCTGCTGGCCGGTGCGCCGGTCGAGACGGCATTGTTGCCGACATCTCTGGCCGACCTGACACAGGGCATCGAAAAGGTGCCGGCGGGCCTGTCGTCCGACATATTGCTCCAGCGACCCGACGTGCTTCAGGCGGAGCATGAGCTAAAGGCCGCCAATGCCGACATTGGTGCTGCGCGCGCGGCGATGTTCCCCCGCATCAGCCTGACCAGCGCGATTGGCTTTGCCAGCACGGCGCTGTCGTCGCTGTTCGATGGCGATGCCTTTGCCTGGTCGGCCAGTCCGTCGGCGAGCATGCCGATCTTTGGCGGCACGGCACGCGGCAATCTGGATTACAGCAAGGCGCAGCGGGACATGTATGTCGCGCAATATGAAGGCGCGATCCAGACGGCGTTCCGGGAAGTGTCGGACGCGCTGGCCCGCGAAGGGACGATCGATGCGCAAGTGGCAGCGCAGCAGCGATTGGTGACGGCAAGCGGCAACGCCTATGATCTGGCGGATCAGCGCTATCGGGCGGGGATCGACACTTTCCTCAACGCGCTGACCAGCCAGCGCAGCCTTTACAGTGCGCGGCAGTCGGCGATTGCGACGCAACTGGCATTGGTGAGCAACCGCATCCTTCTGTACAGAGTGATCGGGGCGGATCAGTAAGTATCGCCAGCGTCATTTCTCCTCTTTTCCTTCGGCCCTCGCAGGTATAAGCTGAAGGTAGAAAAAGAAGGGAGAGGGCCATGCTGTTTCTGGCACGGTGTCTGGATTGGATTTGCCTGGCATTCATGGCAGGCGCGCAGGATGAAGTGCGCCTCAATCAGTTGATTTGCCCTTTGGCGCGACCCCGTCACCATCAAGATGTGGAATAGCGGCAGGCCGAAAGTGGTGCGGGCCAAAAAAAAGGCCGATCCGAAGACCAGCCCTTTGAAGTTTTTAGGAGAGGATGCCTGAAAGGCAGGTTCTTTCTCACTTATTTGCGCCCATGCTGCAAGTGCGAACGTGATTTGTGCGATTGCAAAAATTGCATTCGAAAGGTGAATGCGAGCTTTCCGTAGCGTTGTTACGGATGAACGGCTTCTCGAAATTGCGCGCCGCAATTGCCACATTCGAACGCGAATCGAAGCAATGGCAGCCAGAATCAGTGTCCCGCTGCAAAGGCCATGGTCCTGATCGGTTCGCCGGGAAAGAAAGCCTTCATGATCGATCCCATCACCATCGCGACCAGCAATTGTGGCACCAGGACAAGGATGTTGAACAGCCCCATATAACGCCCATCTTGCCGGGCGGCAGGCTGGCGCACCGAGCAGGAAATAGGGTCGACGGCGGACAAGACGGCCAATCCATGTTCGGTCCGACATATGTCCGGTAACGGGCTGCATCAGCAGGCCGGGATGCCGGAACCGAGCGACTGGAAGACGCGGCTCATATTCGCAATTTGCAACGCGAAACCGATCTGAATGCCGAGGAAACCGAAGCTGATGTTCCACAACCCGGCCGCACCCTGACGGGGCTTGTCCATGCCATTCCCTTCCCGTCCCGCGCGGCCGGCCTTTCGCCGCCTGCGCCAAGCATGCAGCGCTGGCATGGACCGGACGAACAGGCATGCCATGCATTCCTATTCATTCGGGCCAGCCTACCCCTTTGGTCGTAGGGCAGATCCCACCTATTTTGCCAATGTCATGGAATATAGGCCTTTTATCAAAGGCGTGGGTTGCGACAGCGGTGACGAACCTGAAGACTGACTCTTGATCCCGGGTGATTTACCGGTAAATTGTCCGGCATAAGATATAACAGGGAGAGTCGAGGATGTGCGCAAAAGCCTACCTCCGGCTGCTGATGGTAGCAGGGATGCAGACAGGGAATGCCTCTGGCAACTATTCCCCCATATCATATGCTATGGAGACGACGGCATGAGCCTGTCGCGGCGGGGCATGTTGGCATCGGGCTTGACCGCCATGATGGTGTCGACCGTTGCCACAGCCGGAAGGCGTGTTTCCAACGCCGCCCATTTCTCCCTTGGCTACGCACCGCATGAAGGCAGCTTTGCCAGCCGTGGCGGCTTGCTGGAACAGATTGCCTATGCCGCCGATCAGGGCTTTCGCGCCTGGGAGGATAATGAAGCGCAGTCCCGTCCGGTCGCGCAGCAGGAAGCCATGGCGCGCGCCTTGGCGCAGCGGGGCATGACCATGGGTGTCTTCGTCGCCAGCATGCCGCGATGGTCGGAGTTCCGCCCCTTGCTGGGCAGTAATGACGGCGATGAGCGGGAAGCGTTTCTGAAGGATGTCAAAGGTTCGATAGAGGTCGCCAAGCGACTGAACGCCACGCATATGACGGTCGTCACCGGCTTCATGGACCGCAAGGTGCCGCCCAATATCCAGACCGGGCGCATAATCGATTGCATGCGCCGTGCCGGGGATATTGTAGCGCCGCACGGGCTGACGCTGGTGATGGAGCCGCTCAACACCCGGACCAATCATCCCGGCGTCTATATGCAGTCGATTGGCGACGGCTATGCCGTGGCGCGGGGCGCGAACAGTCCCGGCGTCAAGATATTGGCGGACCTTTATCATGAGCAGATTCAGTCGGGCAATCTGATCCCGACGCTCGACGCCTGCTGGTCGGAGATCGGCTATATCCAGTTTGGCGACAATCCGGGCCGCAATGAGCCGGGTACGGGCGAGATCAACTATGGGAATGTCGTCCGCTGGCTGCGCGGGCGGAGCTATGCCGGGGTCATCGGCATGGAACATGGCAATTCACTGAAAGGACGCGAAGGCGAAGATCGACTGATCGCCGCCTATCGTGCGATCGACAGTCAATGAAGAAGAATATGATGGCAGGGAGAGAGAGGATGAAGCGATTGCGCATCGCCATGGCTGGCGCGATCCTGTTGGGCGCATCCGCGCACGCGCAGGACAAGCCGGGGTTCAAGGACACGCCGATCCTGCCGGGTGGGCAATGGCATGTGCATGACCCCGACCGCCCCGCCCCTGTCGTCGTCACGCCGGCATCTCAGCCGGGTGGCGCGCCGTCCGACGCCGTGATCCTGTTCGATGGCACGTCGCTCGACGCCTGGCGCGGCGAGCGTAAATTGTGGACGGTGGACAAGGGCGTGATGACCGTCCCGTCCCGCGCTGAAAGCGGCGGGGAAAATGCACTGATAACCAGGCAGGAATTTGGCGACGTCCAGTTGCATTTGGAATTCCGGTCGCCCAACCCGCCGACGAAAAGTTCGCAGGATCGGGGCAATAGCGGCATCTGGTTCATGCAGCGCTATGAGGTGCAGATCCTCGACGGCTATCAGAATGCGACTTATGCCGACGGCACGGTCGGGGCCATTTATGCGTGGAAGCCGCCGCTGGTGAACCCGTCGCGACGGCCGGGCGAATGGCAAAGCTATGACATCATGTTCGAACGGCCCCGCTTTGCAGCGGACGGCAGCCTGAAACGACCGGCCTATGTGACGGTATTGCTGAACGGCGTGCTGGTGCAAAATCATCAGGCGATGCTGGGCACCACGATGTGGCGGAAGATCGCGCAATATGAGGCGCATGGCGACGCCGCGCCGATCCAGTTGCAGGATCATGACTCGCCGGTGTCGTTCCGCAATATCTGGGTCCGGCCGCTGCCGGCAGAAGCCATCGCGCAGGATTTGAAGGAGGCAGGGCAATGATCGATCACGCAATAGGCCGCAGAGAGGCGCTGGGCGGCGTACTCGCCCTGTTCGGTTCCCAGATTTTCGCGCCGCTGGCCCGCGCGGCGGGGATATTGCCCGCCATGCCGGTGATCGATCAGGGCGCGCCGAGCATTCAGCTCTTCACGCCCGAGCAGCGCGCCTTGATGACAGCCCTGTGCGAGCGGGTCATTCCGGCGACCGACACCCCCGGCGCGATCGAGGCCGGCGTGCCTGCCTATATCGAAAAACTGCTGGCCGATTGGGCCGCGCCGGAAGATCGTTTGCCGATCCTGTCGGGGCTGGCAGAGATCGACATACGCAGTTGGCAGGATTTCGACATGCCCGCCGTCAAGGCAAAGCCGGAGCAACTCGACGCGCTGCTGACCGTGGCCATGAATGACGCAATGCCCAAAGGCGCCGAATTTTTCGAAGCGTTCCGGCAGATGGTCATTACCGGCTATTACACGTCCGAAATCGGCATCACGCAGGAGCGCGAATATCTGCCCGTGCCCGGCGAATATAATGGCGCTTTCCCTTATTCTCAGGTCAACAAGGTCTATTCCGCATGATGATGAACCGTCGTTCCCTCCTGCTGGGCGCGGGCGGCGCCGTTGCGATCGCCAGCCAGCCTTTTGGCCTTGGCGCCGCTCATGCCGCGCAGATCCGCAAGGTCGGCCTGCAACTCTACACCGTGCGCGAACTCTTTTCCGACGATCCGGTCGCTACGCTGGAGAAGGTGGCGAAGGTCGGGTATCGCGAGGTGGAATTTGGCGGTGGCGGCTATGACGCCATGGATCACAAGCTGCTGCGCAAGACGATGGATCGACTGGGCCTGAAATGCCCGTCGCTGCACATCGGTTATGACGCGCTGCTTGAAAAATTCGATGCTAGCGTCACCATGGCCAAGACGCTGGGCGCGGATACCGTCGTGTTGCCTTACATGGTGGACAAGCATCGCAATGCGGCGGCATGGGAAGCGGCGCTGGTCAATTTCAACCGCTTTGCCGAAAAGTTGAAGGCCGCGGGCCTGAACTTCGCCTATCATAATCATGATTTCGAATTCACCGTGAAGCCCGATGGGGTCAGCCTGTATGATCGTTTCCTCAAGGCGTGTGACCCCGCTTTGGTGAAGATCGAGCTTGACCTTTATTGGGCGATCCATGCCGGCGAGGATGTCCATGCTCTTATCAAGAGCCTCGCAGGACGCATCTATGCCTATCATGTGAAAGACATGCGGGCCGATCGCAGCATGACGTCGGTGGGATCGGGGACGATCGATTTCGCCAGCATCTTCAAGATGAACGCGATCGCAGGCACGCAGCATTTTTATGTCGAAAATGACCAATGCCCAGCGCCCTACATTCCCGACATCACCAAAAGCTATCAGACGCTGCGCGGCCTGCGTTTCTGACATATCCTGAGGAGAGGATCATCATGGCTTCGACGGACAGGTTTGACGCAATCGTCATCGGCTCAGGCATCAGTGGTGGCTGGGCCGCGAAGGAATTGACCGAAAAGGGACTGCGCGTCCTGATGCTGGACCGTGGCTTCATGGTCGAGCATGGCGAGGGCTATACTTATGACGGTCGCCCCGCTTTCGACGTACCCGCGCGCAACGTCATGCCCGCCACGCTGCGGGAGAGCGATTATTTCATCGCCAAACATGGCTATATATCGCCCAGCAATCAGGCCTTTTACAATAATGATCGGCTGAACCCCTATGATTATGGGGAGGGCAGCAAATTCTATTGGATCCGCCCGGCAGCCGTTGGCGGCAAGTCCCTGATCTGGGGCCGATGGAGCTTCCGCTGGAGCGCTGACGATTTCGCCGTCAACAAGCGCGAA
This sequence comes from Pseudomonadota bacterium, assembly GCA_021847605.1. GTDB lineage: Bacteria > Pseudomonadota > Alphaproteobacteria > Sphingomonadales > Sphingomonadaceae > Sphingobium. The sequence goes on from JAJZQN010000004.1 coordinate 46,871, forward strand.
GGCATCGGTGGGGCATGGCCGATCGGCTATGACGACCTGGTTCCCTGGTATGACTATGTCGAAAAATATATCGGCGTGTCGGGATCGCGCGAGAACCTCCCTTATCTGCCCGATAGCCAGTTCCAGCCGCCGATGCCGATGAATGTCGCGGAGAAATGGATGAAGCAGCGGCTGGAAAAGGAGTTTCCCGGTCGCAAGATGATCAATGCACGTCTGTCCAACATGACGCAGGACAAGCCGGATCAGGGGCGGACCAAATGCCAGTTTCGCAACCAGTGCAGCAATGGCTGTTCCTTTGGCGCCTATTTCTCCACGCAGGCGGTGACATTGCCGGCTGCGCGGGCGACTGGGAAACTGACGCTGTGGTCCGACGCGGTCGTCACCAATCTCGACTATGATCCGGCCACCAGGAAGGTGACGGGCGTCCGCTTCATCGACACCAAGACCGGGCAGGCCGAAACGGTCAGCGCGAAAATCGTCTTCCTGAATGCGTCCACCCTGGGATCGCTTCAGATCCTGATGAATTCGCGCGCTGAGGGCAGCGGCAAAAGCCATTTCGACAGCAGCGGCACATTGGGGCGCTATGTCATGGACCATATCTTCCGCGTGGAGGTGAAGGGCGACATTCCCGGCATGGAGGAATTGATCGAATTCGGCCGTCGTCCCGGTTCCATCTATATTCCGCGGTTCCGCAATCTGGGCAAGGACGAGGGTGTCGGCTTCCATCGCGGCTATGGCTATCAGGGTGGCGCTTTCCGTGAGCCATCCAAGCCGGTCGGCTTTGGCGCGTCGATGAAGGAAGGCATGCGGCGGTATAGCGGCTGGAAATTCCGCATGACCGCCTTTGGCGAATGCCTGCCTTATGAAGATAATCGCGTTGGCCTGAGTTCGACCAAGACCGACCGCTATGGCATCCCGCTGATGCAGTTCAACGTCACCTTCCGCGACAATGAAATGCGGATGATGGCGGACGCGCGCGAACAGGGCGAAAAGATGCTGCGCGCGTCGGGCCTTCAGAATGTGGAAAGCAGCGTGAAGGAGCATGTGCCGGGTGATGCCATCCATGAAATGGGCGGCGCGCGCATGGGCGATGATCCGGGGGCGTCGGTCCTGAACAAATGGAATCAGGCCCATGATGCATCCAATCTGTTCGTCACGGATGGCGCGCAGATGGCATCGGTGTCCTGCGTCAATCCATCGCTGACCTTCATGGCGACGACAGCGCGGGCCGTGGATCATGCCGTCAAGGCGATGAAAGCGGGGGCGGTCTGAACCCGATCCTGTCCCTTTCGCCACTATGACGCGACCGACGGGACGCTAAGAAGGGCGATGGGGGCATGGAAACTATGGTGAGGCAACGGCAAAGAGGTGTAACCATCCGAGCGGTGGCGGAGCGGGCCGGTGTGTCCGCCATGACCGTATCGAACGTCATCAACGGCACGGGTCGCGCCAGTGCGGCCACGATCGAGGCGGTGCGGGCCGCCATTGCGGAACTGGGCTATGTTCCCAATCTGGCTGCTCGTCGCCTGGCCAAGGCGCGGGCGACGACGGTCGGCCTGATCTACAGCGACCGCCGCACGCCCTTTCTGGATGCGGTGCTGGTCGGATCGTTGCGGGCGACCAATGCCCATGGCCTGCAACTCATCCTGCGCGATGCCGAGGATTGCGCCCATTCCGGCGCCGAGCAGATCGCGCAGGAACTGGTGCGGAGCGGCGCGGATGCGCTGCTGCTCGTCCCGCCCTTTGCCGAACAGTTGAGCGATTCAGTAGCTGCACGCAGCCTCGGCGTACCATTGGCGGCAATCGCGACCGGCAAGGCCATGGACCATGTAACCACCGTCCGGGTCGATAATCACGCAGCCATGGTTTCGATCACCGAACGGGTCATCGCCGCCGGTCATCGGCGTATCGCCTACATTGCCGGTCCCGATCCCTATAGCGTGGTGGCTGCACGCCTTGGGGGATTTTGCGCGGCTCTCAAGGAGCATGGCGTGATCGTGGACAACAGACTGATCGTGCAGCATGGCGGGTTCGATCATATGGCCGGTTCTGCGGCGGCCCGATCGCTCCTGACCATGGCCGATCCGCCAACAGCCATCATCTGTAGCAGCGACGATCTGGCGGCCGGTGTCATAGCGCAGGCCAGTCATATGGGACTGCTGCTGCCTCGCGACCTTTCGGTGACGGGTTTCGACGATACCATATTGGCGTCACGCCTCTTTCCGCCGTTGACCGTCGTGCGCCAGCCCGTGGAAGAGATGGCATTTCGCGCGACCCAATGCCTGATCACGGCATTGGGCAAGGGGCCGGAATTGATGGAAATCCGGGATGAGGTTTTCGATCATGCCATTGTAGAACGTCAGTCAGTGACACCGCCACATGTGCGACATGATGGACAGACAGCCGTGCAGAAAATGGAGTGAAGAGATGAAAACGAGCAGAAGGGAATTGGCGGCCATGGTAGCCTTGGGCGGCACAGCTCTGTCAATAGCTCCGGCAAAAGCGGCAACGCAGCCGCAATTGGTGCATCATGTGTTCTTCTGGCTGAAGCGACCGGGATCGCAGGAGGATCGCGATAAGCTGGTGGCTGGCTTGCGCACCTTACGCGACATTCCCGTCATCCGAAAATTGCTGATCGGCCTGCCGGCCGACACCGAAAGGCGTAGCGTCATCGATGCCAGCTATGACGTTTCCGAACTTATGTATTTCGATAATGCACAAGACCAGAAAGCATATCAGGACCACCCCATACATCTGGCCTTTGTCAAATCGTGCAGCGACCTGTGGGATAAGCTGATCGTCTATGACATGAACGTCGTAGCCTAATCGCTGCCGGTAAGGCCCGTTATCGACCATGAGCGCCGCCTAACGGCTTGAAGCGGCGGCACGGCGGCTCTAATGCGGGTTATTCGCAGTATCGGAGGCCAAGGATCAAACCGTTCGACAATCGGGAACACGCCGCAGATAATGGCGGGCGCGATGCAGCCATACAGTGGCGGCTTCCTCTGCCTGCAATCGTTGCGGCATTTCCCAACAGCATGGCGTTTTTCAGCGCATGAGCTGGACCGGCGGCTATATTTCCGATGTTCGCTATCCGGCTTTCTTTTACAAGGAAATGCAACCGCTCTGGTTGTCCACCGTTGCCGGCCTGAGTGGCTTTACAGCGCCGCGGGCCAACGCGGATTTTACCCTGTGCGAATTGGGATGCGGCGTTGGGATCAACCTGCTGGTCGCGGCGGCCTGTCATCCCGGCGCCCATTTTGTGGGCGTGGATTTCAACGCCGACCATCTGACGATGGCCCGCGACGCCGCACGGTCGAGCGGTATTTCCAATGTCGAGTTTATCCATGCCGATTTTGCAGGTTTTGCACGCGATAATCGACAGAATTTCGATTACATCACCTGCCATGGCGTATGGTCGTGGATAGCGGCGGAGCAACAGGCTGCCGTGCTGGACATGGTGTCCGCCGGACTGAACCAAAATGGCCTGTTTTATCTTCATTATATGTGCCATCCCGGTTCAACGGACCTGATGTCATTTCAGCATCTGTTGAACCTGTGCGCCCATCATATGCCCGGCCCGTCACCGCGCAAAGCGCAGGTGGGAATGAAATTGTTGCAGCAAATGGCGGGGAGCGGCATTTTCGCCGATCGCCCCGATCTGATGCGGCATCTGGCCAATATGGCAAAGCGTCAGCCAGAAGACATCGCCCATGAATTCCTGACCGATCATTGGCGCCCGCAGCATTGCGTGGACCTGCATCAACAGGTCGCCCAGGCGGGCCTGCGCTATCTGGCCAGCGCAGATGTATTCAACAATCTGGACCCGTCCCTTTCCATTCCGGGCAGGATGCAGGGGTTGATCCGACAGACGCAGATACCGGCGTTGGCGGAGACGATGAAGGATATGGCGCGCAATGCACATCAGCGAATGGACCTGTTTCAGAAAGAGCCGACGCCGCTGAACCGCGACCATTTCGCTGCCCATATTGCCCGGATGCAGTTTCGCCTGCTCCCCAATGCACCATCGCATGGTCCGATCCAGTTCGACACACCGATTGGACCGATCACCGGACCCGAAGCGATTTTCACGCCATTGTTGCAAAGGCTGGCGCAGGGACCGGCGAGCGGCGCGGAACTGCTGGCCCTGCCGGTATTTGCCGGCGATGTGGTGGCCCTGCTCCAATCGCTGCAATTGCTGATGATGCAGGCCATGGCGCATCCTGCAACAGCGGATGCGGTGATGAAGGGGGATCAGGTCGAACGGCTGGCGCAATGGTTCAGGCAGAATGCAATCCAGATCGACATGATCGAGAATTGCGGCACGGCCGTTGTAGCGCGTCCATGAAGTCTAAAATTTCCGGGGCAATGCTGTGCATTGCCCCGGTTCCAATCATTTGCCGCCGGATTTCAGTATCGCAAGCGTATCGGCCGCGCTTTGCGACAGGGCGTCGATCCCGGCCCCCACCAGATACCAGGTTTTGGGGTCCAGATAGACGACACGCCCGGCTTTCCATGCGCTGGTCGCTGCAATGCGCGTATCTGCGGCCAGTTTTTCCCGGATCATACTGGGCGCATTGCCGGTTGCGGCGTTGCGATCAATCACGAAAAGCCAGGTCGGGTCGGTCGACAAGGCCGCCGCCAGCCTTTCCTGCTGTTTGCGGCGCGCGGCTTCCGCTTCGGGCGATCCGGGCGCGGGGCGGGCCGCCGATGTTTCTTCGATGGTTGCCGATATAGCAGAACGAATGCCGACAAAATCATAGACATGGCCAAAACGGTCGCCCGGCGCATGAACGGCAACACCCTGCCCCGCTGCAAAAAGCAGTAGCCCGGTCCCTGCTTGAGCGGACTGAGCGTGCAGGCTGGCAATCTGCGCCTCAAAAGCCGCGATCCGTTTTTCAGCGGCATCGCTGCGTTCGAAAGCCTCTCCCAGCTTGCGAACATTCTGCGTGGTGAGAGCCACCACATCCTTGCTGCTGGAGGACATGTCGATCGTCGGCGCGATCTGAGCCAGTGCAGCATATTGCTTTGCCGAACGCCCGCCAATGACGATCAGGTCGGGCTTGAGAGCCGTGAGCGCAGCGACGTCCGGTTCGAACAAAGTGCCGATATTGCGATATTTCGCATCGCTATATTGGCTGAGATAGGGTGGGAAATTCCCCTTGCCATCCGCGCCCTTTGGCACGCCGGCCACAGCATCAATGCCCAGCGTATGAAGATTATCGAGCGTCGCCAGTTCATAGACCGCCACCTTGGCGGGGACAGAATGCAGCACAGCCGTCCCCTTGGCATGGGCGATGCTGACGTCCTTTGCCAGTGCCGGGCCAGTACCCCAAAGACCGGCAAGGGTGAGCAATATAGCAGCGCGCATCATGCGCCGAACCTTGCCGTGACCATTCGACATGACGAACTTCCTTCCCTGTGGATCATTCATCGGCTCCGGGGAATGTCATATCCCCGTAGCCGATGCTTGCGTCAGAAGCTGACGTTCACCGATGCGCTGAAGCGGCGGCCGTCGAGGACGTAGGCAAAGCCGTCTTCCGGCGTGACCTGCTTGTTGGTGAGGTTGTAAACGCCAAGGTTGAGGGCCACGCCCTTCTTCGCCTTCAGCACGAAACCCAGATTGTAGAAAGTATAGGGCGGATAGCGGAAATCATTCGTCGCCGACCCACTGGAATTGGTGGTGCGGCCTGACGTGCGCCCGCGATAATTGGCCTGACCCCAGACTTTCAGCTTATCGGTCGCGTCCCAGTCCAGCGAGGCGTTGATCATATGCTCTGGAATGTCGTTGAGCGGCTTCCCGGCATTTGTACCGGAGGTCTGCTCGGTCTGGGAATAGGTATAGCTGTATCGGGCGCGCAACGTAGGAATGACCTTCCAGTCGAAGGTGAATTCGACGCCCTTCAGCTCTGCGGTATCGACATTTTCATAGGTGGTGTAGCCAAATTGATGCGCGGGATAGGTGGTGCCGTTCCATACGCATTCCACATTCTGCGCGCAGATGCGGCCGGTGCGCAACAGCTTGTCCTTGAAATCGCTCTTGTACGCGGTCAGGCTGGTGGACAGGCCCAGGTCGCGATTGACGTAGCTGGCGCCAATTTCATAATTGGTCGTTTTTTCCGGCTTGAGTTCCGGGTTGCCGATGATGACGCCGCCCATAGAGGTCGAACCGAAATCAGTCGCGGCCAGACGCAGGCTGGGCACCTTGTAGCCGGTGGTAACGCCACCCTTCACCGTCAGATTTTCGGTCGCGGTATAGACGGCATAGGCTTTGGGGCTGAATTGACCGCCAAAATCCTCGCTATAGTCATAACGGCCGCTAAGCAGGATCGACAGATCGTCGATGATTTCCCAATTATCTTCGGCAAAGCCGGCATATTGCTTGCGATCCATGGTCACGACGTCCGTCGGCACCACGAAGCCGGGCAGGTTCAGGCCGTTAGTCGCCCCATCCTTCAGCTTTTCGTGGAAATAATTGCCACCCACGACGATCTTGTGGCGACCGAGCGAAAGGGCGGCCTGCGTGTTGGCGACCATCGTGTCAAAGGTAACGCCGTTCCCGGTAGTCGCGTTGACGCGGGTAGGGTTCGACGAAGCATCATAGTTTATATAGCTGTTCCAGATCAGGCGGCCGTAATTGCCCTCATGAGTGAGGAAATAATTATCGCGCAACGTTTTTGTATAAGTCGCGTCGTCATCCTCGGCCAAACTCTTGCCGGGCGTGGCCGTGCGCTCCTGAATAGTATGGCCGGCGCCAGCAGTGAAAGTGTTGGCGTCATCCAGCCGGAAGCTGAGTTTCGCGGCGACATTGCGGCGCTTGAATTCGGGGTCCGCCGCTGCGCTGTCTCCGCCGCCTACAAAATCGGCTTCATCCTGATATCGGACGCCGCCCGTCAATTGCAGCGACAGTCGATCCTTGAGCAGGGGGATATTCAGTGCCAAGCTGGCATTGACGCCGTCATTGGTAACGTCGTTACCCGGACCCGCCTTGATATATTCGGTGGTGAAACTGCCGCCGAAATCATTATTCACCTTTTTGGTGATGATGTTGATGACACCGCCGATCGCGTCCGAACCGTAAAGTGAGGAGGCAGGGCCGCGAATAACCTCGATCCGTTCGATCGAATCCAGCGGCGGCAGGAAATTGACTGGCGTGCCGGCCTGCGCACCGTTCAGGCCAAATGCCTGATTATCCTGCATGCGGCGGCCATCGATCAGGAACAGGGTATAATCCGCGCTCATCCCGCGCATCATGATCGACTGTTCGACCCCGCCGCCCTGGATATGCACACCGGGAACGTTGATGAGAGCGTCGGTGATATCGGTGTAGGAACGCTGTTTCAGTTCCTCGGCCGTGATGACGGAAATGGTTGCCGGTGCGTCCTGAATATTCAGTTCATAACCGGTCGCGGTGACGACGATGTGATCCGGCAACGGGTCTGGACCCGCTGCATCGGCTGCGGCATCAGCGGCGAAGGCCGGCTGTGACATAAGTGAAAAAATGGCGAGCGACGTCGTTGCGAGTATCCGCTTACGAAAATCCGACACTATAACCCCCTGTGTTTCCAATTAATTTCCAAAATGTAAAAAGGACGCAAATTATCATTCTCCGAAACCATGTTTCGAAGCGCATTCATCATGCCGTTATGCATTCAGATTTTTCTGATAATGCGAATTGATCGCGGCAATTAAGGGTGATTCATTCGGGTGGCAACGCACGTTTATGAATAAGCGTTATTCATGTTTGCGAGGCGGTTCCAAATATTGGATTGGGGCGAGGATATTAAAAGTAGAATATTGTTTTATAACGATATATTTATGAATGAGCTGCCTCTGTAGGACAGTATAAGGCTTTGAAAATCTGCCCATATGCCGAGCCTGATCAGGCTCGGCCAACCACATAGGCGGGTGATCGTCTCCTCCAACCGCAATGGCTGGGGGTCAGCGTGGATCACAGAAAGATATATTTCGCAGGAAAATTCTGTTTTTCAGAAATAGTTTATCGCCTCTCTTCTTTTAAGAGATTCCTCCACAATTCCCATTGATAGCGCTACCAAATAATGATCAATTATCTCAACGATTCTCGACAAGAGAGTGGATGGCGCCATGGTTGGGGAGAGGATGGGGCACGAACCATCTCATGCATTGCCCGTGCAAAGCATTGGGATGTCGATCCATTTGAAATTCTATGGGCAATTTCGGCATGCCAGAGTGTTCCCGGCTGTCATGCTGCGGTTTAAATCGAAAACAAGAAAACAAGAAAACAAATATCAGGAGAGACATTTATGGCTAGATGCCGTCCGATCATGACTGCGATCCTTGCACTGGTCAGCCTGCATGGCGTTCAGGCCATGGCAGGGACAGCGCGGTTCGAACGGTTCAGCTATGAGGGTAAGTCGCAGGAACAGGTTACGCCCAGGGCCGGCGAATATCGCAACCCGATCCTGTCCGGCTATTACCCTGACCCGTCGATTGTGCGGGTGGGGGACGACTATTATCTCGTCAATTCCTCCTTCACTCATTTCCCCGGCATTCCGATTTTCAAATCGAAGGATATGGTCCACTGGGTTCAGATCGGCAATGCGATCGATCGGCCCGGTCAGTTGGATTTCACCGGCCTGACGGTGTCACGCGGCGTTTTTGCGCCTGACATTTCCTGGCATGACGGGCTGTTTTACATCGTGAACACCTGCGTCGATTGTAAAGGCAATTTCGTCATAACAGCCAAAGATCCCGCCGGTCCCTGGTCCGATCCGATCTGGCTGCCGTTCGAAGGGATTGATCCGTCCATCTATTGGGAAGGGGACCGGGCCTATATCGTCAATAACCGCGCCCCGGCTGAGAAGCCCCGCTATGAGGGGCATCGCGCCATCTGGGTACAGGAATATGACTGGCGCGCGGGCAAGATGGTGGGCGACAGCACGCAGCTCATCAATGGCGGGGTCGACATCGCAAAGAAGCCGGTGTGGATCGAAGGGCCGCATCTTTTCAAAAAGGATGGCTATTATTATCTGACCGCCGCGGAGGGCGGCACCAGCGTCAATCATTCGCAGGTGGTGTTTCGATCGAAAAGCCTGCGTGGCCCCTTCCTTCCCTATTCCGGCAATCCGATCCTGACCCAGCGCGATCTGGACCCGGCGCGCCCGCATCCGATCGGATCGGCAGGCCATGCCAAGTTGATCCAGACACAAGATGGCGACTGGTGGGCGACTTTTCTGGCGGTACGGCCATATCGTCAGGATTTTTACAATATCGGGCGGGAAACCTTTCTGCTGCCGGTGGAGTGGCGCGATGGTTGGCCGCATATATTGGAAGCTGGCAAACCTATACCCTTTGCCCATCGCCGCCCTGCCCTGCCGGCAGGCCGCGCGCCGGAATTGCCGTTGACCGGCGATTTTTCCTATACTGACGAATTCGACGGCGATGCCCTGTCCATGCAGTGGGTGGGCATACGCACACCCAAACAGCCTTTTTACAGCGTCACCCGTGGCGCGCTGGAACTGGGATCGGGCGCGCCTCTCGGGGATGTCAGCGGCACACCCGCTTTCATCGGGCGCAGGCAACAACATGCCATCGCCACCATATCGACCATATTGCGTTATACGCCGACGGTCGATGGCGACCGGGCGGGGCTGGCGGCGGTACAGAATGACAATAGCCTGCTTTTCTTCGGGCTGACGCGCATCGATGGCGAAGAACGCATCGCCCTTTATACCCGTGACCGCAGCGCCACCGACAAGCTGGTCGCATCAGCGCCCTTTTCCGGGTCTGGGCCGATATTGTTGACCATCAGTGATCATGGCGGATCGATGCGCTTCGACTATGCGGTCGCGGGTCAGAAGCAGACATTGATCGACAATGTCGATGCGACCCTGCTCAGTACGGAGCGGGCGGGCGGCTTTGTTGGCACGGTCATCGGTCCCTATCACTACACCCCGACCCGCTAAAGCCGATTGCGATAGCGGCGCAACAATGATTGCAAGATCGCTATGATAGCGCTACCGTTTGTACGAGAATATAGCAGAGAGGTTGGCCCGTGAGCTTGAATTTGGCGCGACATTATCTTTTCCCGATCGCTATTGCGATGAGTCTGGCGGCGTGCCAGCAATCCTCTTCCGATCATTCCGGAAACGCGCAGGAGCAGGTCAAGCGGCCTGCGTCCGATTATCTGTCGCAACCTCTGGTCACGGATATGTACACGGCCGATCCGTCCGCTCATGTGTGGAACGGCAAGATCTACGTCTATCCCAGCCATGACATTGATGGTCCTACGCCCGAGGATGATCTGGGCAGCCATTTCGAAATGCGCGACTATCATGTCCTCTCGATGGACAAGATTGGCGGGCCGGTCACGGTCGGTCCGGTGGCGCTGGACGTGAAGGACGTGGCATGGGCCGACAAGCAGATGTGGGCGCCGGATGCGGCGTACAAGAACGGCACCTATTATCTCTATTTCCCGGCCAAGGATAAGGAAGGCGCGTTCCGCATCGGCGTGGCGACGTCGAAAGACCCGATGGGTCCGTTCAAGGCGCAGCCACAGCCGATCAAGGGCAGCTATTCGATCGATCCGTCGGTGTTCACGGATGATGATGGTCAGAGCTATATGTATTTCGGCGGCATCTGGGGTGGCCAGTTGCAACGCAATATCGACGGCAAATATGACCCCAACGGATCGAAGACCGATCTGGCGCAGGATGACAAACCCGCGCTGGCCCCGCGCGTTGCGAAGCTGACCGGCGATATGCTGGAATTCACCGAAACGCCCCGCGCCGTTCAGATTGTCGATGACAAGGGCAAGCCCCTGCTGGGTGGCGACCATGATCGCCGCTTCTTCGAAGCGTCATGGATGCACAAATATCAGGGCAAATATTATTTCAGCTATTCGACCGGCGACACCCATTATCTGGCCTATGCCATCGGCGATTCCCCTTATGGTCCCTTCACCTATAAGGGTCGGATCATGGACCCGGTCGAGGGGTGGACCACCCATCATTCCATCGTCGAATGGGGCGGAAAATGGTGGCTATTCTACGCCGACACCCAATTGTCGGGTCAGACGCGCCTGCGCAACGTCAAGGTGACGGAGCTTCATTATCGCCCGAACGGTTCGATCGAGACGATCAATCCGTTCGTGAAGAACGGCGCAAAGGACGCGGCGGCCCATTGATCGACGGGCGTTGCGCCGGGGGTGCCGGTGCAACGCCATTTTTCACAGGCGGTTCAGGCTTGTCCGGTCCGCCATGACCTCTATGCTGGGGCGATTATAGTTTCAGCATGATTTGAGGTTCCTATGCGTCGTCCGATGAAGGTCGGTATCCTTGCCATCGCCCTGTTTGGTGCCGTTACCGCGGTAGCGGCCGACCGGCCTTCGGGCTATCTGACCGAGGGCGAGTTTGACGTGACGCCGGTTCTGGAGCCGGCGCCGCGTCCGGGCGATCCGCGCTATGAAACGGATCGCAAGATATTCAAGGCGACCCGCAAGATGATCGGTTCGGAGCGCTGGAAGCTGGCGACCAGCGATGCCGAGATCGGGACCAAGGCGTTGCTGCGCGATTTCAGCTGTTCGATCGGCGCAACCCTGACGGAAGACAATGCGCCGAAGCTGGTGCATCTGTTGCAACGGGCCAGCGCCGATACCGCGAAACAAAGCTCCCACGCCAAGGACATCTATCAGCGCAACCGCCCCTTCACCATCGACAAGGGACAGATTTGCCAGCCGGAGTCCGAGCTATTCGACAAGAAAGCGGGCCGGATGAGCTATGACTATCCGTCAGGCCATACCACGCGCGGATGGACATGGGCGCTGGTGCTGACCGCCGTCGCGCCGGAACGGGCGCAACTGTTGCTGGAGCGCGGGCGGGCCTATGGCGACAGCCGGTTCATTTGCGGCGCACATAATGAAAGCGCGGTCGAGGCCGGGATGCAGTCCGCTTCGGCGACCATGGCGGTCGTGTCGACAAAGGCGGATTATCAGGCCGATGTCGCGGCGGCCCGCGCGGAACTGGCACAATTGCGCAGCAGCGGGGACAAGCCGCAGGCTTGCGAGGCGGAAGCCGTGCTGGTTCGCCAGCGGGTGATGCCGAAGCTGAACGCCGCCCGATAATTGGTCTGCGAGTCGGTGGTCCCATGTAGGAGATTACCGGCTTAGCTTCCCATATTTCCCGGTGATTTTATATTTTAGTTTCTCTCATTTGAAATGATCGGAAAGTGACGTTCGCCTGCCCCTTGGGATGGCGGCGTCTATAGTCACGCCGCGACAAGGCGTAGGACAGAGAAATCCGCGCAGGAATTAATACGGCTTCAGCCAGCGACCAGACGCAGGCTGGCCGCCAGATGATCGATGAACGCGCGAACGGCGGGAGGCAGGCCGCGCCGCGTAGTGAAGACGATATGGACGATGCCGATGGGTGTCTGCCAATCGGGAAAGATATGGATCAGGCGACCGTCCAACAGTTCGGCCTGACAGATATGATCGGGCAGCAGGGCGATGCCCATGCCGGCGACGGCCGCGTCGCGCACCGCCTGAAAATCGCTGCATGTCATGCGGGGTTCGTGCCGGACGCCGCATGACATGCCATCGGGACCGGAAAATTCCCACTCCACAACGCCGCCCTCGTCCGACGAGCTGAGCGTGGGGAGCTGGGCAAGCGCGGCGGGCGATCCGTCACAGCGGGTCAGCCATTGCGGCGCGGCGACAAGGATGCGGCGCGAATAACCCAATGTCCGCATCGTCAGCGCTGCGTCGGTCACAAGATCGGTCCGCACGCGCAGCGCCACGTCGATCCGTTCGCCGATCAGATCGACGGGCCGATCCACCGCGACAATCTGTAGCCGGACGCGCGGATAGCGGGAAAGGAAGGCAGGCAGACTATCCGATAAAGAGGCCAAAAGTCCGGTGGGGCAACTGAAGCGGACGATGCCATGTGGCTCCGCCTTCGCCTCTGCGACCACGGCCTCCGCCAGTTCGGCGTCGAGGATGAGCGCGTTGCACCGTTCGTAAAAAGACTGGCCCACTTCGGTCACGCGAAAGCGGCGCGTGGATCGTTCGATCAGGCGGACGCCCAGCCTTTCCTCCAGTTGGGCGATCCGGCGGCTGATGGTGGATTTGGGCATACGCAGCCTGCGCCCGGCGGCGGCGAAGGTGCCGCTGCCGACCACTTCGGCAAAGAGAGCATAATCATTGAGGTCGCGCATTGTCCCATTCATGGAACGATGAGTGTCATATTCACCGGCTACTGCCAAGATTGTTCCGAATTTATCTCTCCTGCTGTGGCGAGCGTCGTCACGCAATGCAGACAGACAGGAGAATGACAATGAACGGGAAATTCGAAGGCAAAGTGGTCGTCGTCACAGGCGGCACCAGCGGGATCGGCCTGGCATCGGCACGGCATTTCGCGGCCGAAGGCGCCAGCGTCTATATTTCGGGCCGTCGCGAAACGGAACTGGCCGCAGCCGTCAAAACCATCGGCGGCGATGTAACCGGCGTTCAGGCGGATATGTCGAAACTGGCCGACATAGATCGGCTGTATGACGTGGTTCAGCAGAAGCATGGCCAGATCGATGTTCTGTTCGCCAATGCGGGCGGCGGGTCGATGCTGCCGCTGGGGGCGATCACCGAAGATCATTATGAGGATATTTTCGGCCGCAATGTCAAAGGCCTGATCTTCACGGTGCAGAAGGCATTGCCGCTGTTGCGCGATGGCGCGGCCGTCATCCTGACCGGATCGACCGTATCCGTGAAAGGCACGGCCGCCTTCAGCATCTATAGCGCGTCCAAGGCAGCGGTCCGCAATCTGGCGCGGAGCTGGACGCTGGACCTGAAAGACCGGGGCATCCGCGTCAACGTCATCAGCCCCGGCCCGGTCCACACACCCGGTCTGGTCGAACTGGCCGGTCCCGGTGCCGCCGAACAACAGGGGCTGATCGATTATATGGTGGCGCAGGTGCCACTGGGCCGGGTTGCCGATCCTGCCGAAATCGCGCGGGCCGTGGCCTTCCTTGCCAGCGACGATGCCAGCTTCATCGCCGGGGCCGAATTGTTCGCCGATGGCGGGCTGGCGCAAATCTGATCCGTGACGATGGCCGGGGAGCGGCGGGTCTGCCCGCTGCTCCTGTCCGGCGCCAACCATCCCCGCACTGGTAATCGGGCCGCGCCATGGTCATATCGGCGGCCTCTTACCGGATGGAGCAGGGATGAACGACCCGCATTTCTATGAACCACGGCATGGCCATGGGCTGGCGCATGATCCGTTGAACGCCATCGTCGCGCCGCGTCCGATCGGCTGGATCAGCAGCGTGGACACGCATGGCGTTGCCAATCTGGCCCCTTACAGCTTTTTCAACCTGTTCAACTATCGCCCGCCGATCATCGGCTTTTCCTCTCAGGGGTGGAAGGACAGCATCGCCAATATCGAGGCGACCGGCGAATTTGTCTGGAACCTCGCCACGCGGGCGCAGGCAGAGGCGATGAACGCGAGTTCGGCCGTCGTTGCTGCAAATATCGACGAGTTCGAATTGGCCGGATTGACGAAAAATCCGTCCCGTCTGGTCACGCCGCCGCGCGTGGCGGGCAGTCCGGTGCAGTTCGAATGCAAGCTGACGCAGATCGTGCGGCTGACGACCAAGGAGGGCAACGCGCTCGACCAGTGGCTGGTGCTGGGCGAAGCGGTCGGCATCCATATCGATCAATCACTGATCGAGGATGGCGTTTATCAGACGGCGAAATCAGGCACGATTTTGCGGGGCGGCGGTCTTGCCGATTATTTCGAGATCGGACCGGAGGCCTTGTTCCGCATGTGGCGGCCGGGCTGATTGCCGGTAATATCTTTAACGACGGCGAAGGGGCGCCCCGGATCGACCGAAGCGCCCCTTCCCCCCTTAAAACCCTGCCTCAGAATTTAAAGCGCACGCCCGCCGTGAAAGCGCGGCCGATAAAGTCGTAGACCGCGATGTTGGTCGGCAGGTTGACGCCCGGCACGGTGCCGGGGATCAGTGGCGGCTTCTTGTCGAACAGGTTGTTCACGTTCGCGAACAGTTCGAAATTGCCATTGCCCTGTGGAATGGTGAAGCGGGTCGACAGATCGGTGTACCAGACCGCCTTCACATTGGGATTGACGAACTGGATCGGTGCGGGGCCGCCGGGGATGTCGAGCCGCATCTTGTGGATATATTGTTCGGCGATGGTGATGCCGAACGGTCCGTTGGTATAGTCGATCGACAAATTGCCGCGCCAGCGGGGGAAGCCCGCCGGGTTGCTGCCCACGACGCTGACACCCGCATAATGGGCGACCGGCGCGCCTGCATATTGCTGCGCATCGAATTTATCGAGATAGTTCATGTACAGGCGCAGGCCGAGCGCGCCATTGCCAAGCTCCGTCCGATAGCTGGCATCGATGTCGATACCCGCCGTCTTGAGGAAGGCGATGTTGGCCGGCACGATGCTGACGAGAGACGGCAGGCTGGTCGGCGTGGTGCGGGTGATAAGCGCGCATTCGGCCGCGCCCGATCCGCCCGCATCATAGCAGTTGGTGATGATCTGCTGCGCCGACAGGCTGTCGATCAGGCCCGTGACCTTGATCTTATAATAGTCGACCGACAGCGACACGCCCGGCAGGAAGGACGGCGAGAATACGCCGCCGATCGTCAGCGTCTTTGCCTTTTCCGGTTTCAGATTGGTGTTGCCCGACGTGACCGTATTCACATTCTGGTTGAGGCCGCTGCCATAGCTGCCGTCAGCGGTCTGAAGGTCGTTGACGATGCCGATGCCGCTCTGTGCGCCGGCATAGAGTTCGAACAGGTTGGGCGCACGAATGTCACGCGATAAGGCTGCGCGGAACAGCAGGTCGCGGACAGGGCGCCAGGTCGTGCCGACCTTCCAAGTCTTGACCGTGCCCGATGTGGAATAATCGGTGATGCGCGCCGCGCCGCTGACGCTCAGTTCCTGGAAGAAGCTGGTGTCCTTCAGGATCGGCACGGCCAGTTCCGCATAGGCTTCCTTCACATTCTGACTGCCATTGGCGGTGCCGACATTGGTCAGCCAGTAGAAGAGCGAGCTGCTGGGTACGCCGCGCAGCCCCCCGAAATAGGCTGTGCGCTCTGCCGCCGTGTCGAGCAGCGAGGGATCGGCATTGCTGGTAAGGTTCAGCGTCTGCTTGCGATATTCCGCGCCGACCGCGAAATCGACGGGTCCGGCAGGCAGGTCGAACAGGCTGCCGCTGAGGTTCACGGCAAAGGAATCCTGCCGCACCGTCGCCCGGTACCGCGACGTGCCGGTGGCGTAGGCATAGCCCTCCGGCGTCGATCTCGACGGATCGCCATGCAGCACGTCGATCGGCTTACAACCGGCATATTGGCTGGCATAGGTGGGGTCGAGCAGCACGCGGCAGGTGATCTGGCCATTGCTGGGATCGACGACGGCATCGGCGGCGGCATAGAGCTTGCGATTGTCGTAGAGGCCCGAATTGGCCATCGTGTGCTTGCTGTCGCCATGCGAGTAGGTGAAGGACCAGTCGAGATTGGAAATCTTGCCGGTCAGGCCGGCCGTCGCCATCCAGTAATCGGTGCGTTCGTTCGCCACCGGCTGGGGCTGGCCCGCATCATATTGGCCGACGCTGATATAGTCGTTGGCGCCCGGCAGCGATGCCGACAGGGCCGAGGACAGATAGGGATTGCCCTTGTAGATATTGACCTGCTGCCCGGTGGGGACGAGGGCGTTCACCTGAGTGCGGTAGCGCATGTCCGCCCGCGACCAGCTGCCCTGAACGAAGGCGTTGATGTCGTCGGTCAGGTCATAGCTGATGCGTCCAAAGCCCTGATAGGTCTTGAACGGCGCGACGGCATGGCCCGTGGCGGGAATATTATAACCGTCGCCGCCCGACTGGAAACCGGCGGTGCCGGTGGTGGCCCCGGCGGTGAAGGGACGGGTCGACCCGTCATTGTTGATAACCCGTCCGACGAACGGATTGCCCGCGACGTTCGACCCGACGATGCGGCCGTTGCTGGCGGGGGCGACCGCACTGGCGATGCGAATGTCGGTGCCGATCGTATAGGGATTAAGCGCGCCGCCGGGCGAGCAGGCCGATGCCGGGGTGCCAGCCGGCGGGGTGCAGCCCACGACGCTGCCGACATAGGCATAGCCCTTGGTCGCGAAATCGCGGTCGCTGCGCAACATGCCTTCATTATTGGAAAATTCGCCGCTCAGCAGGATATGGCCGCGGCCACCGCCAAAATCAGTGCCATAGGCAAGGCCAAGCCGCTGATTGCCATTGTCGCCGCGTTCCGAAATCCCGGCCTGCGCCACGCCCTTCAGGCCGGTGAATTTCTTGTCGAGGATGAAGTTGACGACGCCCGCGACGGCATCGGAGCCATAGCCTGCCGACGCGCCGCCGGTCACGACATCGACGCGCTGGACCAGCAATTGCGGCAACACATTGGTGTCGATCGTGCCGACATAGGAAGTGGGCGAAACACGCATGCCGTCGAACAGGATCAGCGTGCGCAGCGGCCCCTTGGGATTGGCGCTGGGCGTGCCGAGACTGCGCAGATTGAGGACGTTGCCGTGGATCGGCGCGTTCGAGAAGTTCAGCGCCGATTTCGACGGGCTGAGCGAGTTGGAGAATTGGGGTAGTTTGTTGAGGGCGTCCGGGATGCTGGACGGCGTGGTCTTGGCCAGTTCATCAGTGGTCGCCACGGTCACGGGCGTAGGCGCGGTATAGCCGTCGCGCACGATGCGCGATCCGGTGACGATGATGTCCGCATTGCTGACCGGCGCGCTCGATTGCGCCGCCTGCGGGGCGCTGCTGTCATCCTGTGGTGTTGCCGGGGCGGCATCCTGCGCCATGGCCGATCCGGCTATGGCGATCAGGCTCGCGCCGAGGGCGGCCGAAGACATGAATATCTTGGTTCTGGACATTGCCATTTCCTCTCCCTGGATATTATCGCGATCGGGGCGCCGTGTACGGCGCGGTCATTATTATCCCGTCGTGCATTTTTCTTTCTAATTCGCGATTGGCCCATGTCAACTAAAACTGCACAGGGGGGAAATGTTCGTTGAAACCGGCGTCAGACGCTCCGGAGCGCGGCCGCCCCCTTTTTCCTCATGACGATAGCCGATGATATATTGACCTTATGTGCAATATTGTGTGTTATGCAGGCTTCCAGCGCATCCCCGAGAGCGCAAGAGAGATCCCGCCGGCACGCCGTCGAGCAGGACGAATCATGACGGAGAAGACTGTGCCGCCTCTCAGCGATGATGGAAGCGAAAGCGATCATGTCATGGAACCGGATGGTCCGGTCCCGACGTCGGACGCGACCGATGCCCCCCGAATCGAGGCGCGCGAATATCCTTCCCCTGCCATGGGCTGGCTGACGGTCGCCATCCTCTTCCTGCTCTATATCCTGTCGTTAACCGACCGGAACATCATGGCCCTGATGGTCGGTCCGATCAAACAGGATCTGGGCCTGTCCGACCTTCAGATCAGCCTGTTGCAGGGACCGGCCTTTGCCGTGCTGTTTTGCCTATGCGCCATCCCCGTGGGCATGGCGCTCGACCGGCACAGCCGCCGCCTCGTCCTCTATCTGTCGGTGACGCTGTGGAGCATCGCGGCGGCATCCTGCGGCCTTGCGGGCAGTTTTGCCGCGCTGGCCATCGCGCGGGCGGGCGTGGGCGCGGGCGAGTCGGGGTTCGGCACCGGCAGCTACTCCATCGTGGGGGACAGTTTCCCGCCGCACCGCCTGTCGCTCGCCATGTCGGTCTTCATCATGGGCGGCGTCATGGGCGCGGGCATCGTGTTCCTGATCGGTGGACCGATCGTGGGCGCGGCGATGAAAAGCGGGCCGAGCCTCTGGCCGATATTCGGCCTGCTGCAACCCTGGCAGCAGGTGTTCATCATGACCGGCGCGCCGGGCATCCTGCTGGCATTGCTGGTGTTCGTCTTTCGCGAACCGCCCCGGCGCAAGGCCGCCACGGGTCAGGCCGGCTATGGCGAGGCATGGGCCTATCTGCGCCAGCATAAGCAGCTTTATGTCGCCGCCTTTGTCGGCTTTGGCCTCGCCTATGCCGCGACCATCGGCTTTCAGCTTTGGACGCCCGTCTATCTCGCGCGCATCCATGGGTGGCAGCCGGGCCAGATCGGGCCGGTCATCGGCATCGCGCAGATTTCCGCTGCCGCGCTGATCCCCGCGCATGGATGGATGGTGGATCGCCTGTATCGCAAGGGACGCAGCGACGCGCATCTTTTCTGGTGCGCGCTGACCGTGACGACCGCGGCCCCGTTCGGCATCGCGGCCTTTCTGGTCAGCAGCCCATGGGCCACCATTGCCTGTTACTGGCTGTTCATGGTGCTGATCCTGTCGACCGCCAGTATCGGCCCTGCAACGGTTCAGGTATCGACGCCTGCCCATTTGCGCGGCCGGGTGTCGGCGCTTTATGTTCTGGCGTCGGGCCTGATCGCCATGGCGGGCGGCCCGGCCTTCATCGGCATCATGACCGACATGGTGATGGGCGATGAAATGAAGCTGGGCTATTCCCTGATCGCCAGCGTGCTGTGCGTCCTGCTGCCCGCCGCCATCCTCTTCGCTCTGGGTCGCGCTTCGATGCGTCAGGCTCAGCAGGCTCTGAATTAAGGACCATCCGATGATCGAGACACGTCGCCCCGCCTATATGGACGGCAAACCCAAAGGCCTGTTGATCGATGGTCAATCGGTCCCTGCCCTGTCCGGCGCGACATTTCAGAGTTTCAGTCCCTCGACCGGCGAACTGGTCGCGGAACTGGCGCTGGCCGATGCGCAGGATGTCGACCGGGCGGTTCGCGCCGCCCGCGCCGCGTTCGACGGGCCGTGGAGCCGGTTCAAACCGGCCGAGCGGCAAGCGGTATTGCTGCGCCTCGCCGAACTGGTGGATGCGGAGTGTGACGATCTGGCCTTACTCGATTGCATCGAGATGGGCCGTCCGATCACGGCGGCGCGCGGCCTGCGGGGCATGTTGCAACGATCTTTGCGCCACTTTGCCGGGGCGGCGACATCGCTGCACGGACAGACCCTGTCCAATTCCTTCCCCGTGGACCTTTTGTCCTACACATTGCGGGAGCCGATCGGCGTCGTCGGCGCGATCATTCCGTGGAACGGGCCGCTGTTCAGTGCCGCATGGAAGGTGGGACCGGTGCTGGCCACCGGCTGCACCATTGTCCTGAAACCCGCTGAGGATGCCTCGCTCAGCCCCCTGCGCTTTGCCGAACTCTGTCTGGAGGCCGGCGTGCCGCCCGGCGTCGTCAATGTCGTGACCGGAGCAGGCGCCACCGGGGCCGCCATTGCCGAGCATCCCGATGTCGACAAGATCGCCTTCACCGGATCCTGCGAGACGGGGCAGCGGATCATCGCCGCTTCGGCCGGGTCGGTGAAGCGCGTGACGATGGAACTGGGCGGCAAGTCGCCCAACATCATCTTCGCCGACGCCGACCTCGATCTGGCGACGCCAGCGGCCGCGATGGGCGTGTTCAACAATTCGGGGCAGGTCTGTGCGGCTGGTACGCGCCTGTTCGTGCAGCGCCCTGTCTATGACGAGATGATCGAGCGGATCGCCGCCTTTACCGCCGGACTGAAGATCGGCCCCAGCCTCGACCCGGAAACGGTGATCGGCCCGCTGGTGTCGGCCAAGCAATTTGCCCGCGTCTCCTCCTATCTCGACCTTGGCCCGCAGGAGGGCGCGCGTCTGGTCGCGGGTGGCGCCCGCGTGACCGGGGAAGGTTTCGACAAGGGGCATTGGGTCGCGCCGACCATCTTTGCCGATGTGCGCGACGATATGCGGATCGCACGGGAAGAGATTTTCGGTCCGGTGTCCTGCATCATGCCGTTCGACGATTTCGACGAGGTGATCGGCCGGGCCAATGCAACCCGCTTCGGTCTGGCCGGCGGGGTGTGGACCCGCGACATCGGCAAGGCGATGAATGCGGTCCGCCGCATCCGGGCCGGATCGATCTGGGTCAATCATTATTTCGCGATGGACCCGTCCGTTCCCTTTGGCGGGTACAAGATGAGCGGCTTTGGACGCGAAGGCGGCAGCGAGCATGTCGAGGCCTATCTTCAAACCAAGGGCGTGTGGATCAGAAGCTGACCCACACGCCCCGCCCTGCTATTCTTCTCTCGGGGCGTTGGATGTAGGCATCCAACGCCCCGAAGCGTCTCTTATTTCTCGATCAGCAGCGCCCGTTCGGGACAGGATTTGGCCCCTCGCCACGCGGTCTTTTCATCATCCTCGGCAACGCTGATGTCGCCATCGACAATATAGCCTTCATCATCCAGATCGAAAATCTGGGGCGCCATGGCCCAGCAACGGGCATGGCCCTGACATTTTTCCCTGCGCACGATGATCTTTATGTCGCCCCTCCCCCTTATGACCAGTCCAGAATCAGATTTTCGATCCCGAAGACGTGACCGCCATAGGTGACGGGCGCTGTCCCCTGCTTGATGCGGAAGGACGGGATGCGTTTCAGCCATTCTTCCAGCCCGACGACGATTTCGCGCCGTGCCAGATGCGACCCCAGGCAGCGATGCGGGCCATAGGCAAAGGCGGTATGGCGATTATCTTCCCGCGCCAGATCGATCATATGGGGGCAGGAAAATTCCGCCGGATCGCGATTGGCGATCATCGTCGCGCAGGACACATAATCGCCCTTGCGGATCGGAACGCCATCGAAATCCACATCCCTCGTGGCGACCCGGATCATCTGAACGGTCGGATAGGCACGCAGCAATTCCTCCGCCGCCAGCAGGATGCGGGATGGATCGCCGCGCAGCAATTCCTGTTCCTGCGGATTGCGGGCCAGATAGTTGAGAGCGAAACCGATCGCGGCGGCCACCGTGTCCAGCCCCGCGACGAACAGCAGCACGCCGGTGCCGCGAATCTCAAGATCGGTCAGGGGGCGACCGTCAATTTCCGCCTTGATGAGGAAGGACATGAAATCGTCCACCGGCTCCGCGCGGCGCTGCGCGGTGAGATCGTCGATGAAAGCGATGATGGTACGCGCTGCGGCGGGCCGCTGAACATTGTCGCCATGCAGCAGATCATTGGCCCAGCCGACAAATTCGTCCAGCCTATCATCGCTTAGCCCCAGAAAGCGCAGGAAGATATTGACCGCGAAAGGGAAAGCGAAATCCTTCATCACGTCGCAACTGGTGCCCGACGACGCGATCCGGTCGATCAGGAAGGAAGCGCGTTCCCGCACCGCCGTTTCGAGCGCCATGACGCGCCGGGGGGACAGCAGCGGATTGAGCAGGGTGCGGAACTTGCCATGATCCGGCGGGTCCAGCTCCAGCGGGATCATCGGCCAGTTTTCGCCCAGCGCCGAGGCGAAGATGCTGCGGTGGCTGGAAAAACTCTCGGGGTCTTGCAGCACGCGGCGCTGATCCTGCGCACGGGTGATCACCCATGTTCCCCGGCCGTCACGGGTGTTGAAGGGAGAATAGAAGATGGGCGGGCCGTCATGCACCACGGCGGCGGCGGCCTGAGGATCGCCATTGGGCGTCGGCGCCATGCCGGGCGAGGTGAACAGGCTGAAATCGCCCACCAGATGAGGGGGAACATGCGGCGGAACGGGTTTTGCGGCCAGCGCTTCCATGGTCTTCACTCTCCTGAAGCGGCGCGCCGGATCGATTCGGAGCCGATGCGCCAATCGTTCTAATTATGCATTGCGGTATAGATTATATGTCGCCGGGCCGCTGTCAACCGATCAGCCGTGCGGAACAAAAACTATCCTCCGGTGCAAATATATCTAGCCACCTGTGCAGAATTCACATAAGCCAAGGGAGAAGAGAAAGCCCCGGACGGACAACGGAACGGGTTCGTCAGTGCAAGGGAGAGGGACGAAGGCCATGGTGGAGAGCGAGGCGAGCGAAGACCGGGATTTCCGTCTGGAGGCGCGCGCCTGGCTCAAGGCCAATTTCCCCGCGTCCCTGACCAACGTCCCCGGACTGCTGTTTCAGGGGGATCGGCACGCGGCGGAGGCCAATGCCGATTACCAGCTGTGGCGCGCCCGCATGACGGACAAGGGATGGGGCGTGCCGACATGGGAGCCGCGCTATGGCGGCGCGGGGCTGAGCGCGACACAGGCCAAGATCATCGGCGAGGAGCTGACCGCGATCGGCGGTTTTAACCCCATTCGCAGCTATGGCACGATGATGCTGGGGCCGACCCTGCTGGAATATGGCGACGAGGCGCAGAAGCTGGAGCATCTGCCGTGGATCGCCAGCCATGAACGGCGCTGGTGTCAGGGTT
Source organism: Pseudomonadota bacterium (assembly GCA_021847605.1). Lineage (GTDB taxonomy): Bacteria > Pseudomonadota > Alphaproteobacteria > Sphingomonadales > Sphingomonadaceae > Sphingobium. The sequence goes on from JAJZQN010000004.1 coordinate 70,140, forward strand.
TTTCGGAGCCGGGTGCGGGGTCCGACCTCGCCTCCCTGCAAATGCGCTGCACCGATATGGGCGACCATTGGCTGGTCAGCGGGCAGAAAATCTGGACATCGGGGGCCGATCAGGCCGACTGGTGCTTTGCGCTGGTGCGGACGGACACCAGCCGCAAACAGGGCGGCATCAGTTTCCTGCTGATCGACATGCAGTCCGAAGGGATCGAGGCGCGTCCGATCGTGCTGATCAGCGGATCGACCCATTTCTGCGAAGTCTTCTTCAATGATGTGAAGGTGCCCAAGGGCAATCTGGTCGGACAGGTCAATCATGGCTGGTCCATCGCCAAGCGGCTGTTGCAGTTCGAACGCAACAGCCTGTCGGAGGTGAAGGCCGACATCACGCCGCTGGCGCCGATGGCCCATGACTATCTGGGCACGGACGCGCTGGGACGGATCGACAGCCCGGACCTGCGCGCGCGAATGGTGCGCAACGGCATGCGCCATGCTGCCTATATGGCGACGGTGCGCCGCTTTGCGCAGGAGGCGAAGAATGGCGGCCCCAGCCATGGCGTATCGACCCTGAAAAATCTCTGGTCGGGGATCATTCAGGAACGGGGCGAATTGCTGATCGAACTGATGGGCGCAAACGGCCTTGGCTGGTCGGGCGATGCCTATGCCGAAGCGGAACGGGAGGCGACACGGGCCTGGCTGCATAGCAAGGCCTTCTCCATCTATGGCGGCAGCTACGAAGTGCAGAACAACATTACCGCCAAGCATACGCTGGGCCTGCCGGGCTGAGGCGCGCTGGACGGATAATGGACAAGAGGATGCGGGAGGACGCGCCATGGCGGTGCTGAACGACGAACAGCAGATGCTGAAGGATATGGCCGCGGAATGGGTCCGCGACCGTATGCCTATTACGGCGCTGCGGAGCCTGTATGATCATGGCGGTGGCGGGCGTAGTGACGCCATCGGCTATGATCCCGAATGCTGGGCCGAAATGGCGGCGATGGGATGGACCGGCATCATCGTGCCGGAAGCGCATGGCGGGTCCGATTTTGGCTATCAGAGCCTAGGGCTAATCTTGGAGGAGTTGGGGCGGACGCTGGCGGCCTCTCCCCTGCTGAGTTCTGCGCTGGGTGCGGTCACGGCGCTGCGCCTGGGCGGCGATGCGGTGCAGCAGGAACGCTGGCTGCCGGGTCTTGCCGACGGATCGGCCATCGGCACCATCGCATTCGAGGAAGGCGCGCATTTCGCGCCCGAGCGTATCGCGACCAGCGCTACTTTATCGGGCGATCAGTGGATCGTGAATGGTCGGAAACACCCGGTGCAGGACGGGATGGCGGCGAATATCTTCATCGCGTCGGCACGAACATCCGGCCAGCCGGGCGATCGCGACGGGCTGACCCTGTTCGTGATCGATGCCGATGCGGCGGGCCTGACCCGCGACCCGCTGGACCAGATTGATGCGCGGCGCCCGGCTGCCCTGACGTTGAAGGATGTGACCATTGCGTCCGACCGGGTGCTGGGCGAAGTCGGCAAGGGCGCGGACCTGATCGACGCCATCGTCGATCGCGCAGCAGTCGGCATGGCGGCCGAAATGCTGGGCGCGTCGGCGCAGGCGTTCGACACGACGATGGATTATCTGAAGACCCGCGTTCAGTTCGGCGCGATCATCGGCTCTTTTCAGGCGCTTCAGCATCGGGCGGCGGACCTGTTCGGTGAGTTGCAGCTCACCCAGTCGGCGGTCGAGGATGCACTGATCGCGATTGACGACGATGCGGCGGATATATCCGCGCTGGCATCGCTGGCGAAGGCGACAGCGGGCGAAACGCTGCACCGCATATCCGCGCAAATGGTGCAGTTGCATGGCGGCATCGGCATGACCCATGAACATGATGCCGGTCTGTATCTGAAACGCGCCCGCGTGGCCGAGCAATGCTATGGATCGACCGCCTGGCACCGTGATCGCTGGGCGCGGCTGAACGGTTATTGAAGGGCGAATGATGACCCAGACCCGTGAAATCAGGCTGAAGCGTCGCCCGGTCGGTACGCCTGTCGACGATGATTTCGAGATGGCGACGATCAGCCTGCCCGATCCCGCCGACGGCGAAGTGCAGGTGCGCAACCTGTGGATGGCGGTGGACCCCGCCATGCGCGGGCGCATGAGCGACGCAAAAAGCTATATCCCGCCCTTTGCGCTGGATGCGGCGATGGAAGGGCCGGCCATCGGCGAAGTCGTGGCGTCGCGCGACCCCGCGTTCCGGCCGGGCGACCTTGTGTTTTCACGGCTGGGCTGGCGGGAAATGTTCAATGCGCCGGCCAGCGCGCTCCAGCATCGCGAAGCGGGCGGCCTGCCGCCGCAGGCCTGGCTCTGCTTTGCCGGGATGCCGGGCCTGACCGCCTATGCCGGGTTGATGCGGATTGCGCAGTTGAAGGCTGGCGATCTCGTCTTCGTATCGGCGGCGTCGGGCGCGGTCGGCTCCATCGCGTGCCAAATTGCCCGCAATCTGGGGCATAAGGTCATCGGATCGGCAGGCGGGCCGGAAAAGACCGCCTTCCTGCGCGATGTGCTGAAGGTCGACGCCGCCATCGATTACAAGGCCGAACCCAGCCTGACCAAGGCATTGGCGCGCGAGGTCAAAGGGCTGGGCGCCAAGGGTATCGACGTCTATTTCGAGAATGTCGGCGGCGATCATTTGCAGGCGGCCCTGTCGCTGGCCAATGACTTCGCCCGCTTCGCAGTGTGCGGCATGATCTCGCAATATAATGTGACCGACGCGCCGACCGTACCGCGAAACCTGACCATGGTGATGACCAAGCGCATCCGCATGGAGGGCTATATCGCGCTCGACCATATGGATCTGGAGCCGGAGATGGTCGCGCGCATGACCGAATGGAATGCACAGGGCCAGATGGCGTCGGCCGAGACGGTCTATGACGGCATCGAACGAGCGCTCGATGCCTTTGCCGGCCTGTTCACCGGCGCCAATATGGGCCGGACGCTGGTGCGCCTCACCCCCGGCTGATCCCCTCACCCCGGAGCAAGACGATATGTATGACATGCTGAAAGGGCTGCGCGTGGTCGAAGGCGCGGCCTTCATCGCGGGGCCGTCCTGTGGCCTGCATCTGGCGCAGATGGGCGCCGAGGTGATCCGCTTCGACGCCATCGGCGGTGGCCCCGATTATCGCCGATGGCCGGTCGCCCCCAATGGCGACAGCCTCTATTGGGAGGGTCTGAACAAGGGCAAGAAGTCGGTCGCCATCGACCTTGGCCGACCCGAAGGCCGGGAGCTGGCCGTCGCCATCGCCACCGCGCCGGGCGACAATGCCGGACTGTTCCTGACCAACTATCCGGTGAAGGGGTTCCTGAGCCATGAGGCGCTGGCCGCGCATCGGGCGGACATCATCACCGTGCGCGTCATGGGGTGGGCCGATGGATCGCCAGCGGTCGATTATACGATCAACGCCGCCGTCGGCGTGCCGCATATGACCGGCCCGGCGGACGATGATCGTCCGGTCAATCACGTCCTGCCAGCATGGGATTTGCTGGGCGGCGCCTATGCCGCCTTTGCCATGACGGCCGCGCTGCTGCGGCGGCGCGAAAGCGGTCAGGGCGCGGAAATCCGTGTGCCTCTGTCCGATCTGGCCGCGTCCAGTATGTCGCATCTGGGGTCGGTTGCCGAAGTGCTGAATGGTGGCGACCGCCCGCGCATGGGCAATGACCTGTTCGGGGCGTTCGGTCGCGACTTCGTGACGGCGGATGGGCGGCGGCTGATCGTCGTGGCGATCACGCCGCGCCAATGGTCGGGGCTGGTGAAGACATTGGGCATCGGCGACGCGGTTTCGGCCATCGAGTCGGAAACTGGCGCCAGTTTCGCCAAAGACGAAGGCGCGCGCTTCACCTGTCGCGCCCGCCTGTTCCCCCTGTTCGAGGCGGCATTCGCCAAACGAACCGCCTCGGAGTTACAGCCCGCTTTCGACGGCGGCGGCGTGACATGGGGCGAATATCAATCGCTGCATCAGGCGGTGACGCAGGACGCGCGCCTGTTCACCGCCAATCCCCTGTTCGAAACGGTCCGCCATCCCAGCGGCCTGTCCTACCCCACATCCGGTCCCGCCGGAACGCTGGCGGGGGAGCCAAGGGCGTCGGTCGGCATCGCCCCGCGCCTTGGCCAGCATACCGACGAGATACTGGCGCAGGTTCTGGGACTGGACAGCGGCGCCATCGGCAAATTGCATGATGAAGGATTGGTCGCATGAGCATTACACCGGCCGATATCGACCATTGGCGGACATGGATCGACAGCCGTGAGGAACGCAGCGAGATACTGGATCGCAGCGCGTTGATCCGTTTCGCCGCCGCCATCGGAGAGCCGCTGGACGTCGATCATGAACTGCCGTCGCTGGGACACTGGGCCTTTTTCCTTCCCGTGGCGGCCGCCGATCAGATCGGCGTCGATGGCCACCCCAAGCGCGGCGGGTTCCTGCCACCGATCAGCCTGCCGCGTCGGATGTTCGCCGCCGCCGATATGGAATTTGGCGCGCCGTTGATCCTCGACTGGGAGGCGACGCGGACCTCCCGCATCCTCGATGTCGTCCATAAATCGGGCCGCAGCGGCGATCTGGTCTTCGTGACGGTGGAACATCGCATCGTGCAGGCCGACGAGGAGCGCGTGCGCGAAGTGCAGACCATCGTCTATCGCGATGCCGGCGCGCCGATGGCCGCAATCGAACCGGCACAGGTGGAGCAACAGGCGGACGACCGGATATGGCATCCCACGACGCCGGACCTGTTCCGCTTTTCCGCCGTCACCTTCAACAGTCATCGCATCCATTATGACCTGCCCTATACGCAGCAGGAGGAAGGCTATCCGGGCCTTGTGATCCATGGGCCGTTCACCGCGACCCGGCTGTTCGCCCATGCGCAACGTGGCGACCGGACACCGCGCAGCTTTTCGTTCCGCGCGGTGGCGCCGCTCATTTGCGGGCAGGATGTGCTGCTGCGCGAGGAAGCCGATGGCCAGTGTCGCGCCATCCGCTGCGATGGGGCCGATGCCATGATCGCGACGGCTGGCTATTGACTTCAATATTGATCCATAGTGCAATATTAATTGACGTACAGCCCGCTGACGATAGGTTGAGCCGGACTGCCCGGAGAGGAGAGATTTCATGGACGCCGAGACGTTCGACCTGTTTCGCACCACCATCCAGCGTTTCGTCGCGGAAAAGCTGATCCCGGCCGAAGATGCGGTGGAGGAAGCGGACGCCGTACCCGACAGCATCATTCAGCAGATGCGCGACATGGGCCTGTTCGGCCTGTCCGTGCCGGAGGAATATGGCGGCCTTGGCTGCACCATGGCCGAGGAAGCCGCAATCATCCGTGAAATTACGCGCGCGTCGGTCGTCTTCCGATCCGTCATCGGGACGACGGTCGGCATCGGCAGTCAGGGTATCGTCATGGACGGGACCGAGGAGCAGAAGCGCGAATGGCTGCCCAAATTCGCGACCGGGGAAGCCATCGCCAGTTTCGGCCTGACCGAACCGGAGGCGGGGTCGGACGCCGGATCGCTGCGCACGGTGGCCGTTCGTGACGGCGACAATTACCGGATCACCGGCACCAAACGCTATATCACCAATGCGCCGCGTGCCAGCGTCTTCACGCTGATGGTGCGCACGGAGCCGGATGTGAAGGGCGCGGCGGGCATTTCCGCCTTCATCCTGCCCGCCGACCTGCCGGGCATTTCGCTGGGAAAGCCCGACAAGAAAATGGGGCAGAAGGGCGCAGTCACGACCGACGTCATTCTGGACGATGTGGTCGTACCGGCCGCCAACATCATCGGCGGCGTCCCCGGTCGCGGGTTCAAAACGGCGATGAAGGTGCTGGACCGCGGCCGCATCCATATCGCCGCCGTCGCGCTGGGCATGTGCCAGCGCCTGATCGACATGGCGCTGCAATATACGCTGGAGCGCAAGCAGTTCGGCCAGCGCATCGCCAATTTCCAGCTGGTGCAGGCGATGCTGGCCGACATGAAGGTCGACATGCTGACGACCGAAGCGCTGATGCAGTCGGTCGCCGCCAAGTTCGACGCCGGTGAGCCAGTCAGTCTGGAATGCGCCGCGCTCAAATATTATGCCACCGAAGCGGTCGGGCGCATCGCCGACCGCGCGGTTCAGATCTATGGCGGCGCCGGATATATGGCCGAATATAAGGTCGAGCGCTTCTATCGCGATGTGCGCCTGCTGCGCATTTACGAAGGCACCAGCCAGATCCAGCAGACCATCATCGCCAAGCACATGATCCGGCAGGCCGAAGCCGCCGCCTGATCGCCTCCCACTTTCCGACAAAGGAACATCAAACCATGCGTAGAGCCGCCATCGTCGCGCCCATCCGAACCGCCGTCGGCAAATATGGCGGGTCGCTCAAATCCATGACGGCGGGCGATCTGGGCGCCATCGTCATCAAGGCGCTGGTCGACCGGACCAAGATCGATCCCGAACGGATCGACGATGTCGTTTTCTCCCAAGGCTATGGCAATGGCGAGGCGCCCTGCATCGGGCGCTGGTCGGCGCTGGCGGCGGGTCTGCCGGAATCCATTCCGGGCGTTCAGCTTGACCGGCGCTGCGGCTCCGGCCTGCAAGCGGTGATCGACGCCGCTATGCGGATTCAGACGGGCGCGGCGGACATCGTGGTCGCCGGTGGCGTCGAAAGCATGTCGAATGTCGAATATTATTCGATCGATCATCGCTGGGGCGCCCGGTCGGGTTCGACCCAGTTTCATGACCGCCTGACGCGCGGGCGCATCATGTCGCAACCGATCGCCCGCTATGGCGTCATCAGCGGCATGATCGAAACGGCCAATAATCTGGCCAAGGATTATAATATCTCGCGCGAAGCCTGCGACGAATATGCCGCGATGAGTCATCAGCGCGCCACCGCCGCATGGGCGGAGGGCAAGTTTGACGATGAGCTGGTCCCCGTGCCGGTGCCGCAGCGCAAGGGCGACCCCGTCCTCTTCACCCGTGACGAGGGCATTCGGGCCGATGCGACGCCGGAATCGCTCGCCTTGCTGAAACCCATCGAAAAGGATGGCGTGGTGACGGCCGGCAATGCCAGCCAGCAGAATGATGCGGGCGCCGCCTGTCTGGTCGTGGCCGAGGACAAGCTCGCCGAACTGGGGCTGGAGCCGATGGGTTTTCTGCATAGCTGGTCGGCGGCGGGTTGCGACCCGTCGCGCATGGGGATCGGCCCGGTCCCGGCGGTCGAGCGGCTGTTTGCGCGCACCGGCCTTGGCTGGAAGGACATTGATCTGGTCGAACTCAACGAAGCCTTTGCGCCGCAGGTTCTGGCCTGCCTCAAAGGGTGGAACTGGGACGATCGCGACAAGCTGAACGTCAATGGTTCGGGCATATCGCTGGGCCATCCTATTGGGGCTACTGGCGGGCGCATCCTTGCCACGCTGCTGCGCGAACTGCATCGGCGCGATGGTCGCTACGGCCTTGAAACCATGTGCATCGGCGGCGGTCAGGGTCTGGCCGCCATCTTTGAACGCGCCTGACGATCAGGTCGGCGTACGATCCCGCGCCAGCGCGATGATCGCCACGCCGACCAGCGCCACCGTCCCCCCGCCGATCATGACAAGCGTGATCGGCGTGTGGAAATAAAGGGACGCAAACAGGGTCGAGAGAACCGGCGATGCCAGCATGAAGGGCATCACGCTCGACACCGGATAGCGTTGCAGCAACCATGCCAGCGCCCCCTGCCCCATGATCGTCGCGCCTATGCAGGAAAAGGCGAACCAGCCGATGGCAAGGCCGCCGACATGGGGCAGCCCCGCAATCGCTGACCGCTCGAACGCGATGGCAAAGGGGGCAAGCGTCACGAAACCCATCAGGCCGTTCCATGCCTGACCGTTCATCACGCTGACGCCCGCCAGCTTGCGCTGGACCAGCGTCCCCCCGCCCCACACCATGGCGGCGCTGGCCATGACCAGCACGGCCGGGATTTCCCCGCTGATATGCGGATCGAACACCAGAGCCACCACCCCGGCAAAGGCGAGCAGCACACCCGCGATCTTTTGCCGGCTCAGCCTTTCGCCCAGCAACAGCGCGCCCAGCAGCAGCGAGAAGGGAACGCTGAGCTGTCCCGCGATGGCGAGCGCGCCGACATTGGTCGCCATGAACAGGGCCAGGTTGAGCAGCAGAAGGAACAGCCCGCCATTCAGAAAGCCGTACAGCATCAGCCACCCGGTACGCCCCGGCAAGGGACGTAGTGCGGGTGCGCAGAGCAGGCACACGCAGCCCATGCGCAACGCCACCGACAGTAGCGGGGCGCTCGCATCCACCACGACCTTCATCGCTATGACGTTCAGCGCAAAGAAGATGTTGGCCAGCATCACCAGCCCCAACGCCGCGATGCCGAAATGGGGGCGTGATGGCCCGTCGCTCATATCGTTCCTCTCCCTATGCCCGTCCATGTGCGTGCCTGCGCTGCGGGTCCATCGTCCGGTTGCTGCCTTTTATTCCAAAAGTATCCCATGGTGCAATAATTCTTGTCAGGCAGCGCGCCGCCCGCTATTCCCTTCATCAACGAACACAGCAGATAGCGGGACGGGAGCGGATGCGATTCTTGCATGACCGGATAAATATGGGGGTGCGACCATGAAGGGTCGGGCGCTCGACGGGATCAAGGTGCTGGACCTTTCGCGCGTATTGGCCGGGCCATGGTCGACGCAGATCCTTGCGGATTTCGGCGCGGACGTCATCAAGATCGAACTGCCCGGCGCCGGGGACGATACCCGCGCCTGGGGTCCACCCTATCTGACCGATGCCGATGGGCAGCCGGAAATCGGCACCAGCGCCTATTATCTGTCCTGCAACCGCAACAAGCGGTCGGCCGCCATCAATCTCGCCACGCCGCAGGGGGCGGAGCTGATCCGCAAACTGGCCGCGCAGGCGGACATATTGGTCGAGAATTTCAAGGTCGGGGGCTTACGCAAATATGGCCTCGACTATGACAGTCTGAAGGCGGTCAATCCCCGCCTCGTCTATTGCTCCATCACCGGCTTTGGCCAGACCGGCCCCTATGCCGACCGTGGCGGATATGATTTCGTCGCGCAGGGCATGGGCGGCTTCATGAGCATCACGGGTGAGGAGAATGGCGGGCCGCTGCGCGCCGGGGTCGCCATGGCGGACCTGTCCACCGGCATGTTCGCCACCGTGTCGATCATGATGGCCCTGCGCCATGCAGAGCGGACTGGTGAAGGACAGCAGATCGACGTGTCGCTGCTCGATACCCAGATCGCGATGCTGGCCAATCAGGGGATGAACTATCTGGTCGGGGGCATCGTGCCGGGGCGTCTGGGCAACCGGCATCCGACGGTCGTCCCCTACAAAACGTTCGAGGTCGCGGACGGGGAAATGATCATCGCCATCGGCAATGATCGGCAATTCCGCGCCTTTTGCACGGAAATGGGCCATGCCGAGCTTGGCACCGATCCGCGTTTCGCCACCAGCGCTCAGCGCCTGATCAACCGCGACGAGATAGAGGCGAAGGTGCAGGAGATTGTCCGCCCCTTCCCGCGCGACGCGCTGATGGAGCGTTTCGTGGCCAAAGGTGTACCGGCCGGGCCGGTGAACACCATCCAGGATGTGTTCGAAGATCCGTTCGTGGAGGCCCGCAACACCGTCCACCGCTATCGGCGCGAGGAGGACGGCGTGGAAATCCCGACCGTCGCCTATCCCGGAAAATTGTCGGCCACACCAGCCGATTATCGCCATTGCCCGCCGCGCGTGGGCGAACATAGCCGCCAAATTTTGGGAGACTGGCTGGGGCTGGACGATGCCGCGCTCGACGCGCTGACGTCGGATGGAGCCATCGCCCAGCGCCCGGTCAAGGAAAGGGTCTGAAGACATATGAAACTGGACAATATAGCTGCGATCGTGACCGGCGGCGCTTCGGGCCTTGGCGAGGCGACCGCACGGGCGCTGGCGGCCAAGGGGGCGAAGGTCGCGCTGTTCGACTTCAATGAGGAAACCGGGGCGAAGGTGGCGGCCGACATCGGCGGCACTTTCTGCAAGGTCGATGTGACGGACGAAGCGTCGGTCGATGCCGGCTTCGTCGCCGCGCGCGCTGCCCATGGTCAGGAACGGGTGATCGTCAACTGCGCGGGCACTGGCAATGTCATCAAGACCGCCAGCCGCGACCGCGAAACCGGCGCGATCAAGGCTTTCCCGACCGACCAGTTCGAACGGATCATTCAGATCAACCTGATCGGCACATTCCGCTGCTGCGCGAAATCGGCGGCGGGTATGTTGACGCTCGATCCGATGGAGGATGGCGCACGCGGCGTCATCATCAACACGTCGAGCGCAGCGGCCGTCGACGGCCAGATCGGTCAGGCCGCCTATAGCGCGTCGAAGGGCGGCATCGTCAGCCTGACATTGCCGATGGCCCGCGACCTGATGGGCGAGGGCATTCGCGTCAACGCGATCCTGCCCGGCATTTTCGACACGCCACTGATGGCCCGGGCCAGCGACAAGGTGCGCGATGCGCTGTCCGCGACGGTCCCCTTCCCCAAACGCTTCGGCAAGCCGGAGGAATTTGCCGCCATGGCGCTGGCGATGATCGAAAACGACTATTGGAACGGCGAATATGTGCGGCTGGACGGCGGCCTGCGCATGCCGCCGCGCTGAGGAGACGAACAATGTCCGAGGAAGCGCAGCCCGAATATGTGACCTACAGGGTCGAGGATGGCGTGGCATGGGTGATGCTCAATCGCCCGCAATATAGCAACGCGCAGAATTACCGCTTGCTGGGGCAACTGGATGATGCCTTCAAGCGCGCGGTCGAGGATGACGGGGTGAAGGTCATCGTGCTGGGCGGCGAGGGCAAGCATTTTTCCGCCGGGCATGACATCGGCACGCCGGAAAAGGACAGCCATATGCCGCGCCTGCGCACCAGCATGTGGTGGGACCATCTGAACAAGGGCGGGGCCGAACGCCAATATGTGCTGGAACAGGACGGCTATCTGGGCCTGTGCCGCCGCTGGCAGGATATTCCCAAACCCATGATCGCCATGGTGCAGGGCGCCTGCATCGCCGGCGGGCTGATGCTGGCATGGGTGTGCGACCTGATCGTCGCGTCGGAAGATGCTTTCTTCCAAGACCCGGTGCAGCGCATGGCGCAGCCGGGCGTCGAATATTTCGCCCATGCGTTCGAGTTGCCGCCGCGTGTGGCGCGCGAACTGCTGTTGCTCGGCCGCCGCATGCCGGCCCAGCGCGCCTATCAATTCGGCATGGTGAACGAGATTTTCCCGCGCGAAACGCTGCGCGAGGAGGTGGCGAAGATCGCCGCCGAAATCGCCCAGCATGATCGCTTCGGTCTGGCCCTGACCAAACAGGCGTTCAATTTCGTCGAGGATCTGCGTGGCAAGCGGCAGGCGATGGATGGCGTATTCCACATGCACCATCTGGCCCACGCGCATAATCAGTTGATGACCGGCAATCTGGTCGGCGGTCTGGATGCCAAGGCGATGGCCGCATCCAACAAGAAACAGGCGGGCGAAGGATGAGCGCGACCATGGACATGGACAAGACCCTGCTGGTGCTGCCCGACCTGCCGTCCCTGCTGAGCGGAGCGGCGGACGCGGCGCAGGCCTTCGTCACCGCCGCCCAACCGCAGGTCAGGGCACGCATCACCAATGACAATGGCAAGGTCGACCGGGTGATGGCCGATGTCGAACAGCATGTCGTGCATGGCTTTGGCTGGTTCGCCTCCTATGCCGAAATGATGCGGGAAGTCGCCAATTGGGCGGCACGCCTGTCCGCCGAAGGTGCGTTTGGCGAGATAGAAGCGCTGCTCGCCCAATTGCTGTTCGCCGAATATGGCGCGCAGATGATCGGCGGCATCCCGATGAATCAAGGGGAGGTGATCCGCGCCACCGACCTGACGGATGATCTGTCGGCGCTCGACGCCCCCGCATTCCGCACGCTGGTGCGGCAAAGCGGCGGTCAGGCGGTCAAGACTGCCATCGCCCGCCATCTGGTTGCCCAGCGCGGTCATGCGACGCTGGAAAATTGCGGGCTGGACGAGATGTTCGACATGGTCCGGGAACAGTTTTTCGCCCTGTCCAATGAGAAGGTCGCCCCCTTCGCCCATGAATGGCACCTCAAGGATGAGCTGATCCCGCTGCCTCTGGTCGAGGAACTGGGCGAGATGGGCGTGTTCGGCATGACCATCCCGGAAGAGTTTGGCGGCCTTGGCATGGGCAAGACGGCCATGTGCGTGGTGTCGGAGGAATTGTCGCGCGGCTGGATCGGCGTCGGATCGCTGGCCACCCGGTCGGAAATTGCGGCCGAACTGATCCTGACCGGCGGCACCGACGAACAGAAAGCCTATTGGCTGCCGCAGATCGCCAACGCCTCCATCCTGCCGACGGCGGTGTTTACCGAGCCGGATACGGGGTCGGACCTTGGTTCGCTGCGTACCCGCGCGGCGAAAGTGGATGGCGACTATCGGGTGAACGGCAACAAGACATGGATCACCCATGCGGCCCGTGCCGATGTGATGACGCTGCTGGTCCGCACCGATCCCGACACCCGCAATTATAGCGGCCTGTCCATGCTGATCGCGCCCAAGCAGCGCGGCACGGTAGACGCGCCTTTCCCCACGCCGGGGATGAGCGGCGGCGAGATCGAGGTGATCGGCTATCGCGGCATGAAGGAATATGAGATCGGCTTCGACGATTTCCGGGTTCCTGCCGCCAACCTTTTGGGCGGGGTCGAGGGACAGGGCTTCAAGCAGCTTATGGCGACCTTTGAATCCGCGCGTATCCAGACGGCGGCGCGGGCGATCGGCGTGGCGCAGGCGGCGCTCGACATCGGCCTCTCCTACGCGCTCGACCGCAAGCAATTTGGTCGGCCGATCTTCGATTTTCCCCGTGTTGCCAACAAGCTGGCGATGATGGCCGCCGAAATCATGGGCGCGCGGCAGCTCACCTATTTCGCAGCCCGTCGCAAGGATGAGGACAAGCGCTGCGATCTGGAAGCGGGCATGGCCAAACTGATCGGCGCGCGTGTCGCCTGGGCAGCGGCCGACAACGCGCTTCAGATTCATGGCGGCAACGGATTTGCCACCGAATATCAGGTCAGCCGCCTGCTGGCCGACGCCCGCATCCTCAACATCTTCGAGGGCGCGGGCGAAATTCAGGCACAGGTGATTGCCCGCCGCCTGCTCGACGGCGGGAATTGATCGATCAGGGTCGGTCGACGTTCAGGAGATGGCGTGACGAAAATGGTGGATTTTCGTGACCCGGAACGCAGCGCACTTAAGGTGCGTGAGTACCGGAAGCGCGGAAATCCACCATTTGCAGGCCGCCAGAACTGAATGCCGATCGGCCCTGGCTAGTCCTGCTCCGCCGGAAACCGGATGGGGCAGGACTGGCTGACGCCCATGATTGCGTTGAGCCGGCCAAGGCCAAGCCATTTAGCGCAAAGCGTCGCGAGTTCCAGTACCTCCGACGGCGCAAAGGCGGCGTTCAGTTCGGCCCAAAGGGCATCATCGAACGTCTCCACCCCGCCCGCGAAACATTCGGCGAAACGGATGGCCAGCCCTTCCCGCAGGCCATAGTCGCCACGCCGCGCGGGATCGGCGGCATGGGCGTAGAAATCCTCATCAAGGCCGAAGCGCTCGGCATCCTGTGGTCGCGCCTGCGAACAGGGGATGCAGCCATTGGCATAAGCGATGCGAATACGCGCTGCCTCCCGCACGCGCAGCGGCAGTTGCGCCGCGTCCTGCAACGCCGCGCCAAATGCCTGCGCGGCAGCGTCCAGATCGGGGCGCAGCGACCACATGCGCCGCCCCTCCTCCCCATCACCGGGCGGAAGGGCGATGCGCGCCATGGTCAGAGCCGTTCCACGATGGTCACATTGGCCATGCCGCCTGCCTCGCACATGGTTTGCAGGCCGTAGCGGGCGCCGCGATCATGCAGGGCGTTGACCAAAGTCGCCATCAGCTTCGCCCCCGATCCTCCAAGCGGATGGCCGAGTGCAATCGCGCCGCCATGAACATTCATCCGCGCCGGATCAGCCTCCAGCGCCTTGGCCCAGGCGAGGGGGACAGGGGCGAAGGCTTCGTTCACTTCATACAGGTCGATGTCGCCGATCTTCATGCCCGCCCGCGCGAGCGCCCGCTCCGTCGCCGGGATCGGCGCTTCCAGCATGATGACCGGGTCGTGACCGACGACGGTCATTTCATGGATGCGGGCCAGCGGCGTCAGGCCATGGGTTTTCAATCCCCGCTCATTGACGATCAGCAGGGCGGCGGCGCCATCGCAAATCTGGCTGGCGTTCGCGGCGGAAATGACGCCCCCTTCCTGAAGCAGCTTCACGCTGGCGATCTTTTCAAGGCTGGCGTCGAAACGAATGCCTTCATCGACCTTGTGGACCAGCGTCTCGCCCTCGGCCGTTTCCACCTCCAGCGGCACGATCTCAGCGTCGAATTTTCCGGCCTGCGCTGCGGCGGCGGCGCGATGATGGCTTTCCAGCGCATAGGCATCGAGCGCAGCGCGATCGAAGCCATATTTGCGCGCCATCATCTCCGCCCCGCCAAACTGGCTGAACGGCGTGTCGGGATAGCGCGCTTCGATGCCGGGGCTGCGATAGGTGCCGAACCCATGTTTGGCCGCCAGCGTCCAGGGCAGGCCCATCGGCACGCGGGTCATGCTTTCCACGCCAGCCGCGACCACGACGTCCATCAGGCCGGACATGACCGTAGCAGCGGCGAAATGCAGCGCCTGTTGCGAGGAACCGCATTGACGGTCGACATGCGTACCCGGTACCGATTCCGGCAGGCCGCTCGCCAGCACGGCGTTGCGGGCGATATTCGCGCCCTGCTCACCGCCGGGGCAGGCACAGCCCATGATGACGTCTTCGATGGCGGATGGATCGATGCCGCTGCGGCCCACAAGTCCCGCCAGCACACGCCCGGCCAGATCCGCCGGATGTACGCCCGCCAACCGGCCGCCACGCTTGCCGCCCGCGCTGCGCGCCACGGTCGCAATATAAGCCTCCGCCATCCGACTCCTCCAAATTATATACCATGATGCAGATTTATAGCCTTAACCAGCCGATCCGGCGACGCCAAGGCAATTATGCACCGATGGTAAGATTTTTCAGATGCTGGGGCAGATCGATGTCAGCCATAAGGCCGGGGTGCCGCGCGATGTGGACGCTGAGATTTGCCAGTTGCGCCTCGCGCCGATGGGCCGCGCAACTGCCGGTCCCGAACCGCAGCGGCATGAGGCCGGGGCGAGCCAGCAGCAGCGCGTTACTGCCCTCCCCCGCTTCGTCGGTGGCGACGACCACGGCGGCATCGGTTCCATCGGCGATCATGGCATGAAGATCATCGACGGTCAGAAGCGGCAGGTCCGCGCTCAGGATCAGCACCGGATCATGCGGCGGCAGCATCCGCATCGCCGCCTCCAGTGCCGGGACATGCCCCGGTGCCCGATCCGCATGCGCCGTCGCGCCGCGCTCCATGGCGAAGCACCGCACCTCGTCACAGGGACTGACGACATGAACCGAAGCAGCCAACGCCGGGTCCGTCGCGACATGCAGCACATGATCGAGCAGCCGGCGACACAGCGCCTCCCGCGCCTGCGCGCTCAGGGCATCGGCCAGCCGGCTCTTTCCTTCACGAAAGCCCTTTGCAGGGATCAGAATGGAAAGAGCCATGCCGCCTAACTCCGCAGGTTCGCCGCAAAGGCCAAGATGGCATGGGCCAGCGCCTGCTGCTGATCGACATTGCGCATCAATATATCGGCGCCATGGATAGTCGGGCCTTCGCCCGTCCAGCCCGGCACATCCGCCTCGTCGATGACCAGCCCGTCGATCAGCCCTTCATAATGGCGCGCGATGGTATCGGCCGTGGTCGGCAGGCCCAGTTCGGTCATGATCTTGGCCGCCGGTCCCTTGACCGCCTGCCCCGCGATGAAGGGCGACAAGGCGACGCAGGGAACGCGCCGATCGACGATCCTCTGCCTGATGCCCGGCACCGACAGGATCGGGTCGATCGACAGGATCGGGTTGGACGGACAGATGAGGATGGCTTCCAGCGCAGGGTCCTCGAACGCCGCGACCAGCGCCGCGCTGGGTCGGGCCGTTTCCGCCCCGGCAAAGCGGATCGACCGGAAACGCGGCGCGCATTGATGGCGCACGAAATAATCCTGAAAGGCCATTTCGCCGTCGTCCGTCAGGATCATGGAGCGTACCGGATCGTCGCTCATCGGCACGATGGCCTGCCGGATGCCTAGCCGCGCAGCTATATCGGCGGTGACGGCCGAAAGAGGCGCTTTCGTCAACAACTGCGTGCGAAGGACATGAGTGGCCAAATCGCGGTCGCCGAGATTGAACCAACCCTCCCCGCCCAGATGCCGGGTCGCCTCCATGAAGGCCCAGCTTTCATCCTTAACGCCCCACCCACGCACGCTGTCGTTCATGCCCGCCAGCGCATAGGTCACGCTGTCGATGTCGGGCGAAATGTGCAGGCCCATATGGACGAAATCGTCGCCGGTATTGACCGCGATGACAAGGTCGCCTTCGGGCAGCACGCTGGCCAGCCCATTGGCCAGTTTAGCGCCGCCCACGCCGCCCGCCAGAGCCAGCACCGTCATGGGAACAGGTCCAGTGCGGGTTCGCGGATCAGGTCGGTGGCGCGGCCGTCGGTCGGCCCGCGATCGATGCCGCGCATCAGCACGACGGGCCGTCCTTCACCGGCCTGTCCCATGATGAGCGACGCGGCCGCCGCCACCTCATCGGCCAGCCCCAGTTCGCTGGTCTGAAGCTGACGGCCGTGCAGGTCCGACACGCCGCGCAGGTCAAGCAGCCCGCCCATTCCGGCGACACCGATGGCGATGCCGCACGTCCCCTTGCGCCAGGCGCGGCCAAGGCTGTCGATGATGACCACCGCCACATCGACCCCGGTTCGGTCCCGAATCGACTGGCGCAGCGCCGCCGCACTTCCGTCGGGATCGACCGGCAGCAACAGGGCGATGCCGTCGCCATCCTGTTCGATATTCGACTGGTCGATCCCGGCATTGGCCAGCACCAGCCCCAGCCGATGCCGCACGATGATGACGCCGGGCCGCACCCGCATCACCGTCTCGGCTTCCGACAGGATCAATTGGGTCAGGCGCGGATCTTTGTGGCATTGGGCGCCAAGGTCGATGGCTTCGGGCGAGGGCGTGACGGTCGCCAGAGCCACCGCCCGCCCTTCCGCCTTGGACACGATCTTTTGCGCCAGGACCAATATGTCCCCGTCGCGCAAGGTTTCGCCATTCGCTTCGCAGGCGGCGATCATGATGGTGGCAAGGTCATCCCCGGCCTGAACCAGAGGCACCCCGCCCAAGGCCAGAAGGGTGGCGGCAGCCGATGTCGCAGTCATGACGGAATGTTCAGACCCCCGTGATGCGGATACCCGATCCCGGCACCTTGTACCGGCGATTGAGCGCGATCAAGACGGAGGTCAGCCCTTCGGCGACGACCGAATTGCACAGCGGCCCGGCATTCCATGCACGCAGGCCGATTTCCTGCGCCAGTTCGACCACCTGATCGGCCGCCGCCGGATCATCCGCGCATACCAGCACGTCGCATTCAATCTCTTCGTCCAGATGGGTCAGGTGATGGGCGCTGATATTCTGGAATGCGGATACGACCCGAACGCCTTCGCCCAACAGGGTCTGGACGGCTTCCACCGCCGACCCGCCATTGGGCAATTGCACGCGGCTGACCTTGGGCGGCACCAACGGGACGGTGACGTCGATCAGGATTTTGCCGGCCAGAGCCGCCTCGACATCCTTCACCGTGGACTGTTGCGCGGCATAGGGGACGGCCAGCACGACGATGTCGGCGGCGGCCGCCGCGTCGGGATTGGCCGCGCCGCTGACCTGCGTGGTGCCGAGCGTGGCGTTCATGGCGTCGGCCGCCTCCTGCGCGCGTTCGGCGGTGCGGCTGCCGATGATGACCCGATGCCCCTTATGCGCCCAGCGCAGCGCCAGACCGCCGCCTTCCTTGCCGGTACCGCCGAGGACGGCGATCACCGCCTGTGCTTCATTCTGCATAAACCAGACTCTCCTGTTGTGATGACGCCTTGTGACGGCGCTTTGTCGGTGCGGTCAGGACGATGGGGGCGAGGTCCGCCGCACTCATCCCACGGGCATGAATATCGGCCGCGATGCCGCCATAGGCGGTGCTGCGCTGCCGTGGCACGCGGTCGATCGCGTGGATCAGCGCCTCCATGGCGGCAGGCGGCATTTCCTGCCCATGCTGGGTGCCGGCCGCGCGGCTGATGCTTTCATTCATCAACGTACCGCCCAGATCATTGGCGCCCGATTGCAGGCAGGCCTTTGCCCCTTCCGCCCCCAATTTGACCCAGCTTGTCTGGATCGAGCGGATATGCGGATGCAACGCCAGCCGGGCGACCGCGTGCATCAGGCGCACTTCGCGAAAGGTCGGCCCCTTTCGCGCCTGTCCGCGCAGCGCCATCGGCGCCTCCATATGGACGAAGGGCAAGGGGACGAATTCGGTAAAGCCACCGGTGCGCCGTTGCAGATCGCGTATGCGGATCAGGTGGCGCGCCCAGTGGCGGGGGGTGTCGATATGGCCGAACATGATCGTGGCGGTGGTGCGGAAACCGACCCGATGCGCGGTTTCCACCACCTCCAGCCATTGGTCGGTGTTGAGCTTGTCCGGGCAGAGAATGTCGCGAACCTCATCGTCCAATATTTCGGCCGCCGTCCCCGGCAGGGTGTCGAGGCCGGCCTCCTTCAGGCGACGCAGATAGGTTTCCAGCGACAGGCCCAGCGTCGCCGCCCCCTGCCATACCTCCAATGGGGAAAAGGCATGGATGTGCATATCCGGCACGGCGGCGCGGATGGCCCGCGTCAGGTTGAGATAGGTGTCGCCGGTATAATGGGGATGGATGCCCCCCTGCAAACAGACTTCGGTGCCGCCCCGATCCCATGCTTCATGGGTCCGGCGAATGACTTCGGCCATGTCGAGGTCATAGGGTTTGCCGCGCAACTGCTCGGCCTTGTCGCCCTTCGAAAAGGCGCAGAAGCTGCATTTATACGCGCAGATATTGGTATAGTTGATGTTGCGGTTGACGACATAGGTGATGGTGTCGCCCATCTCGCACGCGCGCAGCGCATCGGCGCTCTCGCAAATATGGTCAAGGTCGGCCTCGCGCGCGGTGAAGAGGGTCGTGATCTCCTCCTCCGCCAGCAATTCTCCCGCCATCGCCCGGTCGACGATAGTGACGATCTGCGGATCGACCGGCAGGGTGGAGGCCCGGCTGACGCGCGGTTCCAGCGCGATCCCCGGCGACCAGCGGTCTTCGCGGGCATATCCCGTCGCGTCGCTATGGGCCAGAACGTGGCGATGCATGGCCGCGTCCTGCCACCGTTCATTATCCTGCGCATAGGCGGGATAGACCGGCAGGCGGGCGACCAGCATCCGCCCCTCCGCCTCGGTCGCCATGCGCAGCCTTTCGACTTCGGGCCAGGGGGCTTCGGGATTCACATGATCCGGGGTCACGGGCGATATGCCGCCCCAGTCATTGATGCCCGCCGCCATCAGGCGGGGGAAATCGGTGGCCGACAAATTGGGTGGCGCCTGAATATTCATGTCCGGCCCTAAAATCAGGCGCGCCGCCGCGATGGTCCACAACAGCTCGTCCATGTCCGGTTCGGGCGCGTTGGCCATGACGGTGCGCGGCTTGGCCCGGAAATTCTGGACGATCACTTCCTGAATATGGCCATAGCCTTCATGCAGGTCGCGGATCGCCTCCAGCGCCTCCAGCCGTTCCTCGCGCGTTTCGCCAATGCCGATCAATATGCCGGTGGTGAAGGGGATGCCCAATTCCCCGGCCAGACGGATCGTCTCGATCCGGGCAACCGGCTCCTTGTCGGGCGACCGATAATGCGCGCCGCCCTTCTGGCACAGGCGGTCCGACACGGATTCCAGCATCAACCCCTGCGACACCGACACCCGGCGCAGCATCGCCATCTCGTCCCGGTTCATGACGCCGGCATTGATGTGAGGCAACAGTCCCGTTTCGTCGCGGACCAGCGCCGCCATTTCGGCCAGATAGGACAGGGTGCTGTCATGGCCCAGACGCGCCAGTTCCTCACGCGCAGCTGCGAAGCGCAGTTCGGGTTTGTCGCCCAGGGTGAACAGCGCCTCGGTGCATCCGGCCGCCTGACCGGCACGCGCCACCGCCAATATCTGATCGCGGGTCATATAGGCATTTTCGCCGGGCCGGGGCGGCTGGGAAAAGGTACAATAATGGCAGAGGTTGCGGCATAGCTGGGTCAGCGGGATGAAGACCTTTCGCGACCAGCTTTGCACCCGGCCATGCCCCTGATCCCGCAAAGCGGCCGCCGCCGACAGCATGTCGGCAGGGGGCATTCCCATCAGATCGGCTATATTCGGGGTCGCCAGTTCATGTGCTGCCAAACCTGCCTCCATCATCCCGCTCCATGTTCAATCCTGTTTTCTTTTATCTTTTTCACCCGATAGGTCCGGGTGGGTCGGGCAGAAAGATCGCTTCCCGCCCTGCCATTCCATTCATCATCGGCGTCGCCAAGTCCACCGGCGCGGACACGAGCGCCGCCAATGTCTGAAGAAAATGTTCGATGCTGGCCGCGCTGCTCCACATGGGATGGGCGCGACTATGATCGGCCAATGCCCGCTGTCGCGCGGCAAGCACCGCGCCGACATAGGCGCCCATGAACACGAAACGCTGATTCTGGATCGTGCCGGGCAAATGCGGCGTCAACCGGCGCAGATGATCGAGGCAGCGGCCATAGGCATGGTTCCACGCCGGATCGATCGCATCCAGCATCATGTCGCGATGCGTCATGGCAAAGATGACGATGAACTGGACATAATGTTCGTCGTGCAAATCCAGCACCGGCTGGATCAGCGCATCGATGACGTCGCGCACACAATGCGGGCCGCCGGTCGCTTCCAGCCGGTCGATAGCGGCATTGCGTTCCCGGTCGAGCGCGATGGCGCCGTCCATCACGATGGCGCGGACCAGCGCTTCCTTCGACCCGAAATAATAGCCGACAGCGCCATGATTTTTCTGACCGGCCGCCGCCGCAATCTCCCGCACGGTCACACCATCGACCCCCCGCTCCGCGAACAGGCGCAGGGCCACCTTCTTGAGCTGATCCCCGGCCGAAGCACGGGGAGACTCATCGGCGCTGGATTGCTGAAGTCTGACCATGTGTGCAAATTCTCATTGCAATGGCGGTTCGTCAAGTGCATTATCCAATTGATCTAATCGACGGTTCAACAGTCGAAAAAGTGAGGGATGCCTAAGTGGAATCGGCAGTCGACATCGAGTCGCTGACGGCATGGATGGATGGGCAGGGGCTTGGCTCCGGTCCGATCACCGATGTCATGTCGCTTGCGGGGGGGACGCAGAATATCCTGTTGCGCTTCGTGCGGGACGAGCGCCCCTACATCTTCCGCAGGCCACCGCTGCATCCCCGCCCCAACAGTAACGAAACCATGCGGCGCGAAGCGCGGCTGCTGCGCGCCATTGCCCATACGGACGTTCCGCACCCCGGCCTGATCGCCGATTGCGGTGACGAAACGGTGCTGGGCTATGCCTTTTACCTGATGGAGCCGGTCGACGGCTTCAATCCGGTCGGGCAACTGCCTGCGCCCCATGCCGATGCCCCGGCCATGCGTCATGCCATGGGGCTGGCGCTGGTCGACGGCATCGCCACGCTGGGCCGTCAGGATCATGAGGCACTGGGCCTTGCCGATTTCGGCAAACCCGACAATTTCCTCGGCCGACAGGTCGACCGCTGGCGCAGCCAGTTGGCGGGCTATGACGAATTTGCCGGATGGACCGGGCCGGATGCCCTGCCCGACGTCGCCCATGTCGGTGCCTGGCTGGAAACCCACCGCCCCGCCAGCTTCACCCCCGGCATCATGCATGGCGACTATCATCTGGCCAATGTCATGTTCCGCCATGACGGACCGGAATTGGCGGCCATCATCGACTGGGAACTGGCGACCATCGGCGACCCCCTGCTCGACATGGGCTGGCTGCTGGCGACATGGCCCGACGGCAGCGGCACCAGCACCGTGACGGTTACGCCGTGGGAGGGCTTTCCCGCGGCATCCGAATTGATCGAACGCTATGCGGCGGGGTCGCAACGCGATCTGTCCGCAATCGACTGGTATCATGTGCTGGCCTGCTACAAGCTGGGCATATTGCTGGAAGGCACCCATGCCAGAGCCTGCGCGGGCAAGGCGCCGCGCGACACCGGCGACAGGCTGCATAGCCGGGCCATCCATCTTTTCGATCGCGCTCTGGCGCTGACCCGCTGACATGCAGGAAGGATCATATTCCTTGGACAATCTACTGGATTTCTCGGGCAAGACCGTGCTGGTGGTCGGCGGTTCGAGCGGGATCGGCAACGGCATGGCGCAGGCCTTCCGCGCGCGTGGCGCCGCCGTCCATGTGTGGGGCACCCGCGCCAGCGCCGACGACTATGTCGGTGAGGATGGGTCCGACATGGAGGGGCTTGGCTATAGCCAGGTCGATGTCAGCGATCCGGCGGCGATTGCGGCGACGCCCCTGCCCTTCGATGCTCTCGACGTCCTGATCCATTCGCAGGGGGCGGTCCTGTATCGTCGGCAGGAATTTTCGGTCGAAGGATGGCGCCGGGTCATGGCGATCAACCTCGATTCCATCCTGCACATCTCCAACCATTGCCATGACGCGCTGGCCGCAGCGAAGGGGAATGTGATCGCGGTCAGCTCGATCGGCGCGTTCAAGGCGACCTTCGCCAACCCCGCCTATGCCGCGTCGAAGGCCGGCGCAATCAATCTGGTCCGGGCGCTGGCCATCGCATGGGCGGGCGAGGGCATTCGCGTCAACGGCATCGCCCCCAGTCTGGTCGATACCAAGATGACCAAGGTGACGATGGACAGCGAGGAGCGCCGCGAGCGCGCCCTGTCCAAGATACCGATGGGCCGTTTCGGGACGGTGGAGGAGATGGCGGGCGTGGCCCTGTTCCTCGCCTCGCCGCTCTCTTCCTACATTTGCGGGCAGACATTGGTGGTCGATGGAGGGCTGACGCTCACCTGATCGCCTGCCCCCTTTCCCATAAGGATCATGTCATGGATTTCGAATATTCCGACAAGGTGAAGGCGCTGCGCGCGCAGCTGATGGATTTCATGGATGCCCATGTCTATCCGATCGAGAAGGAACGCGATCATTTTCACCACGACCCGGCCAATCAGTGGCAACGCTGGCCCGGCACGGAAGAGATCAAGGCCAAGGCAAAGGCCGCCGGCCTGTGGAACCTGTTCCTGCCGCATGAATATGGGGCGTGGAGTCCGGGCCTCACCAATCTGGAATATGCGCCGCTGGCAGAAATCATGGGCCGGGTGATCGGCGCGTCGGAATATTTCAACTGCTCCGCCCCCGACACCGGCAATATGGAAGTGCTGGCCCGCTACGGCAGCCCGGAACAGCAGGAACAATGGCTGAAGCCCCTGCTCGCCGGCGAAATCCGATCCTGCTATGTCATGACGGAGCCGGACGTAGCCTCGTCCGACGCAACTAATGTGGCGACCACCATCATCGCCGATGGCGACGATTATGTCATCAATGGCCGCAAATGGTGGATTTCGGGCGCGCTCGATCCGCTGACCAAGGTGTTCATCCTGCTCGGCCGCACGCCCAATGACGGCGCCCGTCATCAGCAGCATTCGCAAATCCTGATCCCCGCCGACACGCCGGGCATCACCATCGTCCGCCCGCTCGACGTGCTGCACAGCCAGCATTCGCCCGGCGGCCATGCCGAATTGCTGTTTGAGAATGTCCGCGTTCCCAAGGCCAATCTGATATTGGGCGAAGGGCGCGGCTTCGAAATCGCGCAGGGCCGTCTGGGGCCGGGCCGCATCCATCATTGCATGCGGACCATCGGTCAGGCGCAGCGCGCACTGGAATATATGGCGCATCGCGTCAGCAATCGCACCGCATTTGGCCGGAAACTCGCCGATCAGGGGAGCATCCGGCAGGATGTCGCCTGGTCCTTCTGCGAGATCGAGCAGGCGCGCCTGCTGACGCTGAAGGCCGCCGACGCCATGGACCGTCATGGCAACAAGGTCGCCAAGGATCTGATCGCCGCGATCAAGGTCGTCGCCCCCCGCATGACCCAGACGGTGGCCGACCGCGCCATGCAGGTGTTCGGCGGGATCGGCGTGGCGAGCGACTTCCCGCCTGCCGCTGCCTTCATCAACGCGCGCTATCTGCGCCTGGCGGACGGACCGGATGAGGTGCATCTCGCCCAGCTTGGCAAACAGAAAATCGCGGAGTTGAGCGCCCTGCCGCTACGCTGATCCACCGGTTCGAAAAAAAGACAGGACGAGCCATGAACGGTCGAAGAGAGGATGAGGAAGGACTGGCCACCGCCTGGTGGATGGTGGCGGTGCTGTTCGCGCTGTACGTGCTGTCCTGGGTCGACCGGCTGATCCTGTCGATGCTGGTCACGCCGATCAAGGCTCATCTGCTGCTGAGCGATGTGCAGGTCAGCATGGTGACGTCGACCAGCTTCGCCATCTTCTATGCGATATTCGGCCTGCCGCTCGGCTGGGCGTCGGATCGCTTTTCGCGGCGCTGGATCATTTTCGGCGGCGTCATGATCTGGGCGATCGCCACGACCGCCTGCGGCTTTGCCGAAAGCTATGAAGCGCTGCTGGCCGGGCGCATCATGGTGGGCGTGGGCGAAGCGGCGCTGCTGCCCGCGGCCTATTCGCTGATCGCCGACGCCTTTCCCACGCGCCTGCTGACCCGCGCGACATCGACGTTCCAGATGGCGGGCAAGGTGGGGTCCGCCACCGCCTTCGCATTGGGCGGCATCGCCATCGCCTTTGCCGCCGCGCATACCGGCATCCATATCCCGTTCCACGGCCCGGCCCAGCCATGGCAGCTCGTCATGATGATGGTCGGCCTGCCCGGCGTCATCATCGGCCTGCTGGTCTTCACTTTCCCCGATCCGGGTCGTCGCGGCATTCCACGTCGGGCCGCCACTGCCAAGGGGGAGATCGGCACCTTCGTCCGGGCGCACTGGAAATTGCTGGGCCTCATGCTGATCGGCACGTCCTGCCTCGCCATGTGCGGCTATTCGATGACCAACTGGGTGCCCGCCTATATCGAACGGCATTTCGGGTGGAAACCGGTGCAATATGGGCTGGCTTTGAGCCTGATGAACATTGTGTCAGCAGTATCGCTGGTGGCCAATGGCTGGATCGTCGACCGGCTGTTCGCGCGCGGGATGCAGGACGCACATCTGCGCTTCTATGGCTGGCTGATCATCGCGCTGCTGCCGGTCGTGGCCTATATGTTCTTTGCGACCAACGTGCATGTGTTTCTGGCCTGCTATTGCGTGGCGCAGTTCATCACCGTCCCCTTCATGGTCTATGTTTCATCGGTCATGGGACTGATCGCGCCGCCGACCATCCGGGCGCGGTTGCTGGCCTTCTTCCTGTTCGTCTTCACCATCCTTGGCCTTGGCGCCGGCCCGGCCATCGTCGCGGCCCTGACCCAATATGTCTTCGCCAGTGAAGCGGCGCTGGGTCAGTCGCTCGCCGTCGTCGTCATCGCCTGCACCATCATCGCCTTCATCTCCTTCCGTCTGGCGCTTCGTTATCTTGGCGCCGCCGTCGCCTCCCGAAAGGAAGTTCCATGTCCCTGACGCTGGGTGCGATCGCGCCCGAACGCCGCCACGACGCCGCGCTGATCGACGAACGGGTCAGCCTCGACTGGCTGACGCTCGACGGGTTGCTCAACCGCGCGGCCAATGCGCTCAACAGCCTCGACCTGACGGAGCGACGCGTCGCCATATTCGCGCCCAACAGCGCCGAAACCGTGATCGCCTATGTCGCCTGTCTGGAGGCGGGGATTTCCAGCGTTCCCGTCAGTTTCCACCTCAAACCCTCGGAAGCCGCCTATATCCTGAAGGACAGCGGCGCCGTTGCCGTTCTGGTCGGGCCGGAAACGATGGAGGCGGGCCTGGCTGCGGCGGCCGAAGCGGGCGTCGCGACGGTCATCGGCTGGCGCTGCCCCGATCATCCGGGCCTCATCCATTGGGAGAATTGGCTGGATGCCGCGTCGGACGCGGACCCCGACCCCAGTGTCGCGCCGCTGCCCCATCTTCACTACACATCCGGTACCACCGGCCGACCCAAGGCGACCGAAACGCCACCGCAATATTTCCCACGCCTGCCCACGGTTCAGGCGCTGGCGGAATCGATCCGCGCCCGCGTCACCCCTTCGCCCGGCATTGCGGTCGGCCCGCTCTATCATACCGGCCCGCTCGGCATGGCGCGCAATGTCATGGGCGGCATGGCGCTCATCACTGTCGAGCATTTCGATGCGGAACATACCCTCGCCCTGATTGAGCAGCACAAGGTCGCCGGATCGGTCATGGTGCCGACCCATTTCCAGCGGATGCTGGCCCTGCCGCAGGAGGTGCGGTCCCGATATGATGTGTCGAGCGTACAGCGTCTGGCCCATACCGGCGCCGCCTGTCCCCGCGCCGTCAAGCAGGCCATGATCGACTGGTTCGGCCCGGTCCTGGTGGAGGCCTATGGCGGCACCGAAGCGGGATCGACCACCTTCATCACCTCGCCCGAATGGCTGGAGCGCCCCGGTTCGGTCGGGCGCGCGCTGCCGCCATTCGAAACGCTGATCTATGGCGATGACGGGCAAGTGCTGCCTGCCAATGAGGTCGGTCAGGTCTATTTCCGCGACACCAGCGGCCATGGCATCGTCTATCGCGGCGACCCGGAAAAGACCGCCGCCGCCCATATCGCGCCGGGCATCTTCACGCTGGGCGAAATGGGCTATGTCGATGATCAGGGCTATCTGTTCATAACCGATCGGGTATCGGACATGATCGTGTCGGGCGGAGTGAACATCTACCCGGCCGAAGCAGAGCATGTGCTGCTGCGCCACCCCAAGGTTGCCGACATCGCGGTCGTCGCCGCGCCGAATGCGGAAATGGGAGAGGAAGCGCGTGCGCTGGTCATCCCGGCCGACCCCGCCAATCCGCCCAGCGCCGACGAACTCAACGCCTTCTGCCGGGCGAGCCTAGCCGGATATAAATGTCCCCGTGGTTATGAAATGGTCGATGATATCGGCCGCACCGTCATGGGAAAGGTCAACAAGAAGGCATTGCGCCAGCGTTTCTGGCCTTCCGATCGAACGATCGGGGGCTGATCCGCATGCGCCTTCGCACCCTGATCCTGCCTGCTATCGCCTTGCTGGCCGCCTGTACGCCGGGGCATCAGGCGCGCCGCGACGGTCGTGACTGGCCCGGCTATGGCGGGATCGACGAAAATCACTACAGCCCGCTGACCGAAATCAACGACGGCAATGTCGGCAAGCTCGGCCTCGCATGGTCGCACGACATCAATGACGGCGGCAGCGCCCTGTCCGCGCCGATTGCAGTCAATGGCATCCTCTATTTCGCGTCGGGCTATGATCATGTCCGCGCGCTCGACGCCAGCAATGGGCGCGAACTCTGGCATGTCGACCTCAAAGCCACGCAAAAGGCCGGGCGCAAGATGCGGGGCGCATGGGGCATTCGTGGCCTTGCCTATGATGATGGCCAGATTTTCGTCGGCACCATCGACGGGCGCCTGACCGCCATCAACGCACGGACCGGCCATGTCGCATGGAGCGTCATGACCATCGGCAAGGATGACGAACGCTATATCAGCGGCGCGCCATGGACCTTCAGGGGCAAGGTGCTGATCGGCCATGGCGGCGCGGATTTCGCGCCGATCCGCGGCTATGTCACCGCCTATGATCAGGCGACCGGGAAACAGCTTTGGCGCTTCCATACGGTGCCGGGCGACCCGACGCTGGGGTTCGAGAATAAGGCCATGGCCATGGCCGCCAAAACATGGACCGGCCAGTGGTGGAAATATGGCGGCGGCGGCACGGCATGGAACGCCATGGCCTATGACCCCAAATATAACCGCATCTATATCGGCGTCGGCAATGGCAGCCCGTGGAACCGGAAGATCCGCTCGCCCGGCGGCGGGGACAATCTGTTCCTCTGCTCCATCGTGGCGCTGGATGCCGATACCGGCGAATATGTCTGGCATTATCAGACCAATCCCGGCGAAACATGGGACTTCAACAGCGCGATGGATATTGAGCTGACGCAGCTCACCATCGACGGCAAGCCCCGCGACGTGCTGATGCAGGCGCCCAAGAACGGCTTTTTCTACGTCATCGACCGCGCCACCGGAAAGCTGATTTCGGCCCGCAATATCGTGCCGGTCAACTGGGCCAGCGGCATCGACGTCAAGAGCGGCCGCCCGATCGAAAACCCGGCCGCCCGCTACCCCGGCGGCAAGGCGGCGGTCGTCTACCCCTCCCCCTTTGGCGCCCATAATATCGAAGCGATGTCGTTCAATCCGCAAAGCGGCCTCGTCTATATCCCGGCGATGGATCAGGGCCGCGTCTATATCGACCCGGCGGAACCGCTGGCGACATGGAGGCATCTGGACGGCCAGCGGATCAGCGTCGGCACCGGCGCACCCCCGCCCGGCGTCGTGCCGGATCGCAAGGCGACCAGTTTCCTCATCGCTTGGAACCCGGTGACGCAGCGGGAGGCGTGGCGCATCCCCATGCCGGGCCTGCGCGGCGGCGGCGGCACGGCGACCACGGCGGGCAACCTGCTGTTTCAGGGCAATGCGTCGGGCAAATTCATGGCCTATGCCGCCAACAGCGGAAAGCCGCTCTGGTCGTTCGACGCGCAGACGGCGGTGATGGCGCAGCCCATCATCTACCGCGCCCGTGGCAAGGAATATGTGACGGTCATCGCCGGCGCCCGCTTCCCCAGCGCCATCGGCCTGCCCAGGGAATGGAATTACCGCACCCAGCAATGGCGCGTCCTGACCTTTGCCCTCGACGGCAGGGCAGCCCTGCCGCCGGTCGAGCCGGTCGACATGCCGGCCATCGACGATGCGGCACTCGCCATCGATCCGGCAAAGGCAACCCTTGGCGCCGCCGTTTTCGGCCAGCGCTGCTCCATATGCCACGGCGCCAATGCCGTATCGGGCGGCGCCGCGCCAGACCTGCTGGCGTCCGGCGTGCCGATGGAGCGCGAGAGTTTCGAGAGCGTGCTGCATGACGGCATGCTGGTCGAACGCGGCATGCCCCGTTTCGAGGAACTGACCGGGGACGAGCTCACCGGACTGCAACATTATCTCCGCCAACGCGCCCGTGAGGTGCTGGCCGCGCAAGCCGCGCGCCAGCCGGGCGACCAGACAGATAGAGGCTTGAATGAAGGTCAATGACGTCGTCAGCTATGACGTGGACGGTTCCATCGCGGTCATCACCGTCAATTCCCCCCCGGTCAACGCGCTCTCCAACGCCGTCAGGCAGGGGGTAGCCGGTGCCATTCAGACGGCGATGGGCGATGCCGGTGTCGACGCGGTCGTCCTGATCTGCGAAGGGCGCACCTTCTTTGCCGGGGCGGACATCACCGAATTCGGCAAACCGCCGGTCGAACCGACGCTGCGCAACCTGCAGCTGATCGTCGAGAATACGACCAAGCCGGTGGTCGCCGCGATCCATGGCACCGCGCTGGGTGGTGGCCTTGAACTGGCGCTGGTCGCCCATTATCGCATTGCCGTCCCTTCGGCCAAATGCGGCCTGCCCGAAGTCAATCTGGGCCTGTTGCCCGGTGCGGGCGGCACGCAGCGCTTGCCTCGCATCGTCGGCATTCCCAAGGCGCTGGACCTTATCACCGCTGGCACGCCCGTTTCGGCCAAGGCGGCGAAGGAAATGGGTCTGCTCGACGAACTGGCGACCGAAGGCAATTTGCGCGCCGACGCTATTGCCCTGGCGCAGCGCGTGCTGGACGAGGGCCGTCCGCTGTCCAAGGTCCGCGATCGCAGCGAGAAGCTGGACGAAGCACGCGGCAAGCCCGAAATCTTCGCCGATTTCCGCAAGGCCAATGCCCGCAAATTCCGTGGCTTCAATGCGCCCGAAAGCATCATCCGCTGTATCGAGGCGACGTTGGAGATGCGTTTCGAGGACGGCATGACGTTCGAGCGCCAGCTGTTCAACGAGTTGCAGGCCGACAGCCAGTCCGCCGCCCAGCGCCATGTCTTCTTCGCCGAGCGTCAGGCGGCCAAGGTCGACGGCATCCCCGCTGACACCGCCATCCTGCCCATCGCCAAGGTCGGCGTGATCGGCGCGGGCACCATGGGCGGCGGCATTGCGATGAATTTCGCCAATGCCGGCATTCCCGTCACCCTCGTCGAAACCAGCGAAGAAGCGCTGAACCGCGGCCTTGGCATCATCCGCAAAAATTATGAGACGACCGCATCGAAAGGCAAGATGCGGATGGAGGATGTGGACGGCCGCATGGCGCTGTTCACGCCCTCCGTCTCCCTGTCCGACCTCGCCGATTGCGACCTCATCATCGAAGCGGTGTTCGAACAGATCGATGTGAAGCGGGACGTGTTCGGCAAACTCGACGCCATCGCGAAGCCCGGCGCGATCCTCGCCACCAATACCAGCTATCTCGACATTGACGACATCGCCGCCGCGACCGGCCGACCGCAGGATGTTCTGGGCCTGCATTTCTTCTCGCCCGCCAATGTCATGAAATTGCTGGAGGTCGTCCGCACCAAGGATAGCCGACCCGAAATCGTCGCCACCGCGATGAAGCTGGCCAAGACCATCGGCAAGATCGGCGTGCTGGTCGGTAACGGCTTCGGCTTCGTGGGCAACCGCATCCTCGCCGCCCGCAATACGCAGGCCGATCAACTGGTGCTGGAGGGCGCGACGCCGTGGGCGGTCGACAAGGTTCTCTATGATTTCGGTTTCGCCATGGGCCATTTCCAGATGCGCGATCTGGTCGGCCTCGACGTCGGCTGGAACCGGGAAAAGACCGCATCGGCCAATGTCCGCGAGATATTGAACGAAATGGGTCGCCATGGGCAGAAATCGCGTGGCGGCTATTATGATTATGACGAAAACCGCAAACAGACGCCCTCCCCCATCGCCATGCAGGTGATCGAGGATTTCGCCGCGAAACAGGGCATCGCCCGCCGCGACGTCAGCGATCGGGAAATTCATGACCGCATCCTATTCGCCATGGTGAATGAGGGCGCCCGCATTCTGGACGAAGGCATCGCATCACGCGCGTCGGACGTCGATATCGTCTGGATCACCGGCTATGGCTGGCCCAAATATCGCGGCGGCCCGATGTTCTGGGCCGACCTGCAAGGGCTGCCCGTGGTGCTGGACAGACTCAAGGCGTTGCAGGCCGCGCATGGTGACGCCTTCGCGCCCTCTGCGTTGATCGAGCGGCTCGTCGCTCAGGACAAAGGGTTCAAGGACGCATGATGAAGGGGAACAGGATCGCCGTCACCGGCGTGGGCGAAACGCCGTTTCTGCGCAAGGGCGAAGAAACGGTGATGCAGATGATGACCCGCGCCAGTCTGGCCGCCATCGCCGACGCGGGCCTGACACCTGCGGACATCGACGGCTATGTCAGCAACAAATATGCGGGCCATCCGTCCGAGGAGGTCGCCCATGCCATCGGCGCGGGCGAGCGGCGCTTTACCGCCGTGGCCGATACCGCCGGGGGGACGGCGACCACGGGCGACGCGCTACGGCTGGCGCAACTGGCGATCGAGGCGGGTCTGGCCCGGCATATCCTGATCCCCTACGCCATTCGTTCGACCAAACCGGGCGGCGTCTATGGCTTCCATGCCCGCGAACCGCAAAAGGCGGGCCTTGAAATGCCGGTCGGCTTCTTTGGACAGCCCACCTATTTCGCGACCATGGCCAATCGCTACGATCATGAATTTGGCCTCAGCGAAGAGGAACTGGCCTCCGTCGCCATCACCTATCGCGCATGGGCGACAAAGACGCCCCATGCCCAGCGGCGCGACCCGATGGACCTTGACGGCTATCGGCAAAGCCCGATGATTTCCACGCCGCTGCGCGCCGCCGATTGCTGCCTCACCACCGATGCGGGCTGCGCCTATGTCGTCAGCTCGGTCGAAGCGGCGCGCGACCTGCCCCATCCGGTCGTGTCGGTGCAGGGCGTCGGCATAGGCTATAATAATTATCCCCATGGCGTGCTGTTTTCTCAGAAGCCCTGCACCTTCGACTATCCCGGCTGGGAATCGGCGGCGCAGGCCTATGCCATGGCGGGCGTCGATCCCAAGGATCTCGACCTTGCGCAGGTCTATGACGGCTTCTCCATCTCCGCCATCGTACAGACCGAAATGCTGGGCCTGTGCGACCGGGGCGAGGGCGGGCGCTTTTACGCCGCCGGTCACGGCATGCCGGGTGGGTGCATGCCGATCAACACCAGCGGCGGCCATATGTCGGGCGGCTATGTCCCCGGCATCAACCTGCTGATCGAGGCGGTACGCCAGTTGCGCGGGCAGGAGGGCGACCGGCAGGTGCCCGATGCGCGCCTGTGCGCCGTCGCCGGCCTTGGCGGCAACAATCATTCCACCACCATTTTGGCGAGGGGCTGATCATGGGCATTCCCATTTATCCCGTACATCTGGAAGACCCGTTGTTTCAGGGCTTTTACGATGGCCTCGACGCAGGCGAACTGCGCATTACCGCCGACGCGGAAACCGGCGAATGGATCTGGTATCCGCCCGAAGTCGTACCGGGCAAGCCGGATGCGGTGCTGGAATGGCGCGCCGTGTCGGGCGAGGGACAGGCCTACACCTATACCGTCGTGACCCGCAGCCTGTTGCCCGGCGACCATAAGGCGGAAGTCCCTTTCACCGTGATCCTGTTCGAACCGGACGATGCGCCCGGCGTTCGGGTGGCGGGCATATTGGTCGATGATGAGGGCGTGGAGCCGAAATGCGGCATGCGGCTGCGCTTTCGCCCCGTCGAGGCGGGCGATCATCGCATTCCCGGTTTCGCCCCGGTGCGCTGAAAGGATCGGCGATGCTGGATCGGCGGGACATGATGATGGGCGGCGCGGCACTTGCGCTGGCGGGTTGTACCGGTATGACGGGTCGTCCTCGTGGCGGCGCGCTTATCCCCTCTGCCATAACGCCGGACGCCTTCACCCCGATCCTCACCGACCTGCCCCATGCCGAGGGGGCAGCGACCGCGCCGGACGGCAGCCTCTATTTCTCTGGCGGCGGCGGTGCGGTCGGGGTGCGCAGCAAGGACGGACAGGTGCGTCAGGTCGGTACCCCGCTGATGCCCACGGGACTTGCCGTCGATGCGCAGGGCCGGGTTATCGTCGCCAATATGGGCTTGCTCAACAAGGGGCCGGGGCCGCTGCAACGGGTCGATGTCGCAACCGGAACCGTCGAAACGCTGGTCGATCGGCTGGAGGGACGGACGTTGGTCGCCTCCAACGGTCCGGTCGCGGCGCGCGATGGCTGGCTTTACTGTACGCACAGCACATGGGGGCCGGTCGCCAATATCGGCACGACACAGGCGCAGGGCTTCATCTATGCGGTTGCGCCCGATGGAACGGCGTCCATCGTGGCGCGTGACCTGCGCGGTGCCAACGGCCTGTGCCTGTCTCCTGACGAGCGCCATCTTTATTGCGCGCTGACGGCCGAGGGGCGCATTCGTCGCTGGCGCCGGGGAACCGACGGCCTGCTTTCCGATCCGCAGGACTTCGGTCCGCCGCTCGGCGACGTCACGCCCGATCAGGGGTTCAGGGACATCATGGCGCTATCGCCCGACCAACGCGCCACGCTGGGCTATTGCGACGGCATCGCCTTCGACAGTGCGGGCAATTTGTGGATCACCCTGCCCTTTGCCAACCGGATCGTGGCGCTGACACCGGATGGGCGGAAGGTCGATGTCATCCATGATCCCGAAGGACGCATCATCGCCACGCCGACCAATCTGTGCTGGGGCGGTCGCGATCTGCGCACGCTGACCATCGTATCGCGTGGCAAGGGCATGATCGTTCAGGGTCGCACCGACATAGCCGGAGCGCCGCTCGCCAACTGGCCGACCTGACGGCGGTCTTTGGCTGCATCAATATTTCGCTGTCCTACGCCTTTGTGGCCGGGGCAATATTGATGACACGGCCGTCGCGGCTTTTCGATCATGTCAGAGAAAGGAAAGAAAATTTCAAAATCGCCGGGAAATATGGGAAGCTAAGCCGATCCTTTCCAACGAATCGCCGGGATGCCGGTCAGTCGATTTCGACCACCACCTTGCCCATCGCCTTGCGATCCATCACCCACCGGATCGCGGCGGCAGCCTCGTCGAGGGCAAAGCGATGGCTGATCTCGGGTCGCAGATGCCCGGCCCGATACCAGTCATAAAGGGTCGCGACATTATCGGCATTGGCGGCCGGTTCGCGCGTCAGAAATGCTCCCCAAAACACGCCGATGATCGCCGCCCCCTTCACCAGCGGCAGATTGAGCGGCAGCGCCGGAATATCGCCAGCGGCAAAGCCGATCACCAGATAGCGGCCATCCCATGCCATCGCCCGAAATGCCGGATCGGCCAATGCCCCGCCGACCGGATCGAATATCACATCGACGCCCCGTCCATCGGTTGCGGACCGCAACGCCGATTTCAGGTCATCCTGACCATAATCGATCAGCACATCAGCGCCATGCGCCTGTGCCAATGCAAGTTTTTCCGCACTGGAAGCCGCCGCGATCACCCGCGCGCCCATCTGCTTGCCGACTTCGATGGCGGCCAGCCCGACGCCGCCCGCCGCGCCCAGCACCAGCAGCGTCTCGCCCGGCTGCAACCGTCCCCGCTGGCGCAGGGCATGAAGCGCCGTACCGTAAACCATGGTGAAGCCCGACGCGACGTCGAACGGCATGTCATCGGGAATGGCAAAACAGCGTCCCGCATCCACCATCACCTCTTCGGCAAAGGCGCCCCAGGTCGTCATCGCCGCAATCCGGTCGCCGGGGCGGAACTGCGTCACACCCTCGCCCACCGCATCCACGATCCCCGCTGCCTCGCTGCCCGGACTGAAGGGTAGCGGCGGCTTGGTCTGATAGAGGTCGCGGATGATCAGGCTGTCAGGAAAATTGACGCTCGCCGCCTTCACCCGCATCCTGATCGCACCCGGTCCGGGCTGAGGCGACGGGCGATCCCGCATGACCAGCGTTTCGGGCAGTCCATGCGCCTCGCACATCAGCGCCCGCATGGCTCAGCTCGCCTGAAACTGTTGCTGCATGCGGTAATAATCGTCGTTGGGATATTTCTCGCTATGCTGCCCGGCCGGCCAGTCGGCATAGGGTGTCGCGGCAGGTTGCGGGGCAGAGGTGTAATCCGACAGGCCACGACGGCGAATAATCTTCCACACGCCATCCCGCCGTTCCAGATCGTCGAGATAGCGGCCCTGAAAAAACACATCCTCCTCGCCGCCGCCTTCCTTGGCATCGCGGCGGTGCTGGGCGAAATAATAGCATTCGGAAAAGGCCCGGTCGCCTTTCACCTCCACGGACACATTGCTGATATGGTGGCACGCATATTTGAGGCCGGAAATGATCTTGAACGCAAAGCCGACAAAATCGGACGACTTGCCGTCGAACTTCCCATGTTTATGCGTCGATTCCGGCCAGAACAGCGAGCGCAGCAGCGCTTCGTCCGCCCGGTCGTTGGCGCGGGCATAGGCATAGAGCAATTCGGTGATGGCCTGCTTGGATTCCATCACATCCAGCCGTTCGGCCATGTCCATAGCCTTGCCCTTTCCTTTCGGCGCTGCCGCCGAAGCATCGGCAGCGACGGCCATACCGACGGGCAGCGCCAGCATGGCGGCGATGGCGGTGCGACGATTGCGTGTATCCATGGTCATTCTCCCACGCTTTCGAGCAGACCCGGTTCGGCACGCAGCCGGGGCAGAACCTCTTTCTCGAACAGGCGCAGGCTGCGCCACGATACTTCCGGATCAAGCCCGCCCAGCAAGGCATGGAACGTCACCGCCGTGCCGCGCCCAAGCCCTTTGAGATAGTCGAAACATTCGTCCGGCGTCAGCACTTTGATATTGGGCATTGCCTTCAGCCCCTCGACCGTTTCGGCGGGCTGATACCGCGTCTGCCCGGTGCCACGCTCCTTGGCCCATTCGGCATAGGCGTTCGTCGCATAGGCGACATGGGGCGCCACTATCGGCCAGTCGCGGTCCGGATCGTCCGACACATAGAGGAAGCTGGCGGCTGGCTTGCGCAATTCTTCCGGCGGTGGAAACCCGGCTTTTTCCCGTTCCTCCTTATACAGGGTGAACAGGTCGGGATGGCCGGGGAAATATTGATAACCGCCTTTGGCTGCGCGGATTGCAGACTTGTCGGTCGATCCGCCCATATAGATTTTCGGGCCGCCGGGCGTTGCGGGCGGCGGCGTCACGCGGACGGTGCGGCCCCGGAATTCGAACGGCTCGCCAGTCCATGCCTGTTTCAGCGTCGCCATAGCCTCGTTCATGATGGCGAGGCGCTTGGTGATATCGCGGTCGAACATCTCGAACTCATGCGGACGATAGCCCATGCCGGCGGTCAGCCAGATGCGGCCCGGCGCGATATTGTCCAGCACCGCCAGATCTTCGGCCAGCCTCAGGGGATCATGCATGGTGACGACCAGTGCCGAAAGATGCGCGACGATATTTTCCGTTGCCCCCAGGATCGAGGCTGCCTGCACCATCGACGACGGGCAATAGCCCCCCTCCGCGCCATGATGTTCGGCCAGAAAAACCTGCGTAAAGCCCAGCTTGTCGGCCCATTGCGCCTGCTCGATCGCGGTGCGGTACAATGCGGGATGCGGCGTGCCGAAATCCGGCCGGTTCATATCGTAACGAAGGTTCAGTTGCACCGGGAAGGGTTCCTCTCTTTTATATGGATCCGGTTCAGGCGGCCGATACGCGCGACTGGATACGACCAGTCACATCCTGCGCCTGCATCGCCTTTCCACTGGCCAGCAGCGCATCGATCTCCTGCTCGGAATAGCCGATCTCGCTCAATATCTGGCGGCTATGCTCGCCCAGACGCGGCGCGGAGCCTTTCGCAAAACCGGGCGTCGCGCTCAGATGGACGAAGCTGCCGAACTGGCGGACATGGCCGTACATGGAATCGCGATTTTCGATGACGCGATTGCTCTCGATCGCCCAATCCTGCCACAGCGCCTCGCGCACCCAACTGGTTTCGCGGGCAATCTCGCACGGCGCACCCGCGGCATCCAGCAACGCATAGGCATCCGCACTGGTGAGGGCCGCAAAATATGGCTCCAATATACCGGCCAGCGCCGCATCCTGTGCCGCGCGCTTGGCCGGATCGGCCAACGCCGTATCATCGATCCACTCCGAATGGCCTACCGCACGGGCCAGCGCAGCGAAGCGCGCATCCTGTCGGCAGGCGATGCAGAGAAAGCCGTCCTGCGTGCGATAGAGACGATCGAGCGCGTTATAGCCCATCTGCTCCTTGTCGAGGCGGAAGCCATAGACGACCTGCTTGTCCGCGTTCAGGAAATGCTCCGACGTGGTCCACAGGCTGGAATGCAATTGCGGGCATTCCATATAGTCGCCCTCGCCCGTCAGCGCCCGGCGTTCAAGCCCCATGAGGATGCCCGCCGCCGCCAGAAAGCCATTATTATAGTCCTCATTGCCGAAAACCGATCGGGTAGGAGGATTGCCCGCACCGCCACCTTCATACAGAAGGCCGGTCCAGCCCGACACCAACGGCGCAAAGCTCTTGAGCAGGGATTTTGGTCCTTTCGAACCATAGCCCGGCAGATAGACATAGAGGAGCCGCGGATTGATCTTTGCCAGCGCTTCATAGCCGATGCCCAGCTTGTCCGCCTTGCCGGGGCGGAGATTATGGGTGACGACATCTGCAGTCGCAACGAGGCGCAGCGCCGCTTCCAGCGCTTCGGGTTGTTTCAGGTCGAGAACGATATCGCGCTTGCCGCGTTGGGCCGCATCGAAGCAATCAGGCAGCGGACGCATCTGATCTCCGCCCGGCGTTTCCACCTTGATGACGTCTGCGCCGAGATCAGACAGGAGGCGGCCGCCATAGCCCACCGCGAAGAAAGACGAGAAATCGACCACCTTGATACCAGCCAGCGGCCGGTCGAGCGGCTTGCCTTCAATCGCCAGCGTCGCGCGCTTTCGCGCAATCAGATCGGCCAGTGCGCCATTATCTGCGCCAATCACGGGAGCGGGCTTGGGCGCGGCGCAAGGCGACTTGTTGAATCGGACGGCTGGTGCCGCCTGATAGATGGTGCCGAAATCGGGGTCCGGCAGGGCGATACGTTGCCCCACATAGTCCACCTGCTCATCCAGCAGGACTTCAGCGGGTTCCAGCACCGGAAGGGCAGCAACATCGGCCGCCTGAAACAGGCTGATCCATTCTGCACGCGCTTTCGTCCTGAAGGCATCGAACAGTTCGACGCGCGCGATATGATATTCGTCATCCGACAGGGGAACGGACATTTCCGCCGCGCCCTTCACCACCGACACGCGATCGCCAAAGCCCAGCACATCCATCGCAGACTTGAAACCGCCCTGCCCACCGGTGTGGATTTGCAGGAACAGACCGTCGCCGCACTCGAACATGCCGGTGACGAGCCGGGTGCGCCCAAAGCGATCGACCGCGCCGGAATCGCCTGCCTTGATGTAGGATATGCCCTCTTCCTGCCACCAGTTATTCATGGGTGACTGGGCCAGCATCGCATCCAGCAGCGATGCTTCCACCCGCTGGCCCTGACCGATATGGCGCCGGGCGCGGACTGCCGAAAGGGCGCCGATCACGCCCAGGAAGGCCTGACCATAATGAAGTGCAGGGTGGCCGAGATAGACGGGACCGGCACGAAACGGGCTGGACTTGTCGACCATCGTGCCGAGCAAGGCGGTTGCCAGCCCTTCACCACGCGGGCGATCGGCAAAGGGCGTGTCCTTGCCATAGGCGGTAAGGGCAACATTGATGAGATGGGGGAAATCCCGCGCCAGGCTGGCCTGATCCAGGCCAAGGGCCAAAGCCTCATCTTCCTCCAGCGCATGGACGAAGATGTCCGCACTAGCCAGCAGACCGCGCAGAGCATCCCGGTCCGCGGCCTCACCAATATCCAGTTCGACGCTTCGTTTGGAACGATCCCAACTCTTGCGGGTCAGTTCATGCGCGAAATAAGCGCCGCCGCGCGGCTCAACCTTGACGACATCGGCGCCATGATCGGCCAACAGCATGGCCGCGATCGCCACCGGCATTTCGGTGGCAAGTTCGATAACGGTGAGATGATCCAGAGGACCGGGCATCGCTTACTCCCATGGCGGTCTTTGCCGCACCTTTTGCTTGGGGATGGCGCCGAGTCCGTCCGGTCGTCACCCCGCCTTCATGTCCAAGGAGACACGAATTTCGACCCGGGCGCAAGTAAATTTGCACCATAGGTTCAAATTCAGGCAGATCGTTCCGACCAGTCAGGATCGTAGCGCGGACGTTCCATCTGGAAACTGTCGCCATTACGCACATACCAGCCGCTGCCATGGGTGCGGCCGATCAATTTCATCGCCGGAATATCGAAATAGACCCGCTCGCGATCCGTAATGAAGGCGTCCTGAATATGCGCCATGACGATTTCGCCGATCACCACGGTCTGAAAGGATCCGATGTCGAGCGCCGCCACTTTTTTGCATTCGAAGCTGACCGGACTGGACGCAATCAATGGTGGGGACACCAATTGGGCGGGTGCAGTTTCTATACCAGCATAGTCGATTTCGCTGACATCGGACGGCGCGTCGACGCTGCATGCGTTCATCCGTTCGGCATCGGCTTCACACACCAGATTAACGACGAACTCTCCGGTAGAGATGATGTTGGATGCGGTATTCTTGAGGCCGCGCGTCGCCGGATCCTTAAGCAGTCCCAAAGCGACCAGCGGCGGTTCGGTGCCGACGCAGTTAAAAAAGCTGTACGGCGCAGCATTGACGACGCCGGTGGGTGACATGGACGTGATCCATGCAATCGGTCGCGGCGTGATGGTGGAATTGACGATCTTGTACCGCGTTGCCATCGGCAGCGCGCGCATGTCGAACTGCATGACCCTTATCCTTCCGATGCTTTGGCGGCGGCTTTCGCGGCGGCTCGCGCCTTGAACGCTTCACGCGCGCGGGGCACCTCCTCACCGGCCTGACAAAGATGGCAATAGACCAGTTCCAGCGCATGCACCGAAGTCAGGTCGCCGCGCTCCGCCTGATCGATCAACCGCTTGGTCAGTTCGACGGCATGGGCGTTGCCATCGCCAATCGTTGCGCCAAGAGTGAGCGCTTCTGCGACGGCGCGGCCTTTCTCCACGATCCGGCTGATGAGGCCAAGGCTCAGCGCTTCGGCGGCATCGAGCGTTCGCCCGGAAAAGATGATTTCCGACGCCCGTGCCCGGCCGAGTTGCCGCGTCAGGAACCATGCGGCACCACCATCGGGAACGAGGCCGAAGTCGAGGAAGGGCGCGCCGAATTTGGCGTCCTGCGCCGCGAAGATCATGTCGCAAGCCATGGCGAGGCTCCACGCCACGCCATAGGCGCCGCCCTCGACGGCTGCGACCGTCGGAATGGGCAAGGCCCGCACCCGGCTGATAATCCGCTGCCCCATTTCGAGGCGGGCAGCCAGGGCCAGCGCACCGGCGCCCCGTGCAGGCGGCAGCTTTACGTCGCCGCCGTTGCTGAAATAATTTTCGGCGCCGCATAACACCAGCATGCGGGCGGGCGTATCATTTTCCAGTCGGTCGAGCGCTGCGGAGAACGCCTCCCACATGGCGAAGGAGGCGGTATTTTTGGCTCGGGGGCGATTGAGCGTGATGACCGCCACGCCATCATCGCGCAACTCCAGCAGCAATTCCGGCGCGGCGCCGTCCTGATCCATCCTTACTCTCCCAAAGCCTTTTGTCCGGCATTGGCAGGCGTAGCGCAAGGATCCCGCTCAAGGCAAGGAAATTTGCATCTATGTGCAATGTTCAGGTGGCGGTTGACGATTTCCGTTTCCTGCGCATCGGCAGAGCCTCCTCGCCCCGTTCGGCAATGTCGCCGATCAGCGTCTCTACTTCCTTGCGGGCTGCGCCCTTCAGGCTGCCGGATACGCAAGCGAGATAGCTGCTGACCAGACGGACGATGACCTCATCATCGGGAATACGGCCCTGCGCCCAGTCATTGATCGTTGCATATTCGAACCGCACAAGATCGTCGACCAGTCGATCGGCCTGAACCCAGGGCTGCAATTGGCGTTTCTTTTCGAGCGCGGCGATCCAGATACCATTATGCTCGGTGGCGGGGGTGTGCATGGCCGTCCAGATGTCATGATCGACATCGGAACTGAAATAGAGCGCCATGATCGCCTTGATATAATTGCGGATCTTTCGGTTGCGCTGAACGACGGAGATCATGCGTTCCAGATTATGCTGTAACGTACCGGGCGGCGTCGCATAATCGATACGGCTGACATATTCGTCGAAATATTCCTGAATCGCCGATGCGATCATGCGTTCGCGAGTCTGGAAGGCGTTATAGAGGGTACGCTTCGCCACGCCGGCCCGCTGGCATATGTCGTTCATGCTGAGCGCGGCGATGCCCTGTTCGGCAATGACGTTACGGGTTTCTTCCAATATGCGGCGGCGCCGTTCGATGATGGCCGGACTGGAATAGGTTTGCGGCCTTTCCGTCCCTTCCTTCAGGTCGATCATCCCCTTGGTCGCCAATGCCGTCACCTTCCACCACAAGCCATGCGTTAAAGTTGCCCATCATAACGCTTCTGCATGATCGTGCAAATTTCACCTTTCGGACAGGAGATAAGGAGAGTCTGGCCGGATAGGGTTACAAGTTGCGTCCAACATATCCGACACGCCAAAATCCATGATTCTCCTCTTAGCTTGCCATATTTCCCGGCGATTTTGTAATTTCATTACGCCGTTTAGAAATTATCGCAAAGACCTCTGTGGTGGTGGCGGGACGCCCGAGTGGAAGGGCGCGACGGGGTTATCCCATGATCGCGCACCCGTAGGACAGCC
Organism: Pseudomonadota bacterium; assembly: GCA_021847605.1. Taxonomy (GTDB): domain Bacteria; phylum Pseudomonadota; class Alphaproteobacteria; order Sphingomonadales; family Sphingomonadaceae; genus Sphingobium. The sequence continues at coordinate 112,188 of JAJZQN010000004.1, forward strand.
CATATTGGATGCCCCCATCGACCATCATTTCCCCTTGGGCATGGTTTCCCGCGCGCGTTGCCGGATATAGTGACGCAGCCCCTCCAGATCGGCGTCGGTCAGTTGCGTGAAGCTGCCCATGCCGCGCGCCATCAAAGCACCGTCATGCACGACCGACTTGAACGTTTCCGCGTCCAGCGGAACAGACGACTTGCGCAGATCGGGAGCAGCCCCGCCCGCCATCATGCCAGCGCCGTGGCAGATGATGCAGCTGCTATTATAGATGCCTCCGCCGATCTTTGCCTTGGCCGGATCGACGGTGAAGGCCGGATCATCCTGTATCGGCATATCTTCCTGCTGGAACGCAGGCAAAGCCTTGGCCCCGCCGATGGTGAAGGTCAGAACCCGGCGTTGCTGCTGCCGATAATCCCAGTTGGGCGTATTGGGGAAACTGCTGCGGAAACCGGTGATGACCGACACATATTGCTTGCCGCCCAGCGAATAGCTGATGGGAGCCGCCAATATGCCGTTCTGCGCATCGAAATTCCACAGCTTGCGTCCGTTCACGGCCGAAAAGGCGCTGAAACTGCCGTCGTTCGTCCCCTGAAACACCAGATTGCCGCCAGTCGCCATGGTGCCGCCGTTGAACACGCCGGGTTGCGGCACCGACCATGCCTGCTTGTTGCCCGCGACATCCCATGCAACCAGCTTGCTGGTGGCGGGCGGCGCGACGATGTTGGTCGGCGGCGCGCCCAGCCCGGTGTTGACCATCATCCCCGGCTTATACTGCCAGTCCTTCACATTGGCCGGATCGACGAAGACGCGGCCGCCCTCCATCACCGGAATATAGCTGAGGCCCGTCTTCGGGCTGAAGGACATGGCCTGTACCCCATGGGCGCCATTGGGGAAGGGATACATCAGGAAAGGCTTGCCATCGGGATATTGCGCGTCGGGATTAATGTCCGGACGTCCCGTTACCGGATCGATCCCCCGCGCCCAATTCTGCTTGGCAAAGGGGCTGGCCGACAGGAATTTCCCCGTCTCCCGATCGATCACATAGAAGAAACCATTTTTGGGCGCATGGATCAGGACCGGCCGCATCTTGCCGTTGATCATCATGTCGGTCAGTTCGATGTCCATAGCATCGTTGAAGTCATGGCTGTTTTCGGGATTGACCTGATAGTGCCAGACATATTCGCCGGTTTTCGCATTCAGCGCGACGATGGAGGAGAGGTAAAGATTGTCGCCGCCGCCGGGGCTGCGAATCTTGATATTCCATGGCCAGCCATTGCCGGTGCCCAGATAGATGCGGTCATATTTGGCGTCATAGGCCATGGCATGCCAGACGGTGCCGCCGCCGCCGAATTTCCACCATTCGCCGGTCCATGTCCTGGCGGCATCCTCCATCGCCTTATTTTCGAAGCCCTTGGCCGGATCACCGGGCACGACATACCAGCGCCATGATTTCTTGCCGGTCTTTATGTCATAGGCGGTGACATAACCGCGCGTCGGGCTGTAGTCCGCACCGCCAAAGCCCACGACCACCTTGTCGCCTGCCACCCATGGCGGGCCGGTGATATAGCCATGTTCCGCTTCATCCAGCGTCTGGACGGACCAGCGCGGCTTGCCGGTTTTGGCATCGACTGCGATCAGCCGCCCTTCGCGCGTTGCGGTAAAGACCATCCCATCCTTATAGGCGATGCCGCGCGTCCCCCATCCTGCGCGCATCCGTGTCTTCGCCTCCGGCTGGCTGGCGACGTCGGGATCATATTGCCACAGCAATTTGCCGGTACGAGCGTCCAGCGCATGGATCACGCTATGGCCGACGGCGAAATAGAATATGCCATCGACTTCCAAAGGCTGTGTGTAGGAATCGAACGTGTCGATATCATAGGACCATGCGAGGCCGAGCTTGCCGACATTGGCTTCGTTGATCTGATCGAGCGGGCTGAAATGCTGCTCCTGATCATTGCCGCCATAGTTGGTCCAGTTGGAACCGGCGACAGGCGCAGGCGCCTTTGCCAGCAGGGCGCCGCTAATGGTAACGATCGTCAACCCGGCCAGACCGGCCGCCATCCGCACTTTCATATCCGTCTCCCTGCCGGTCCTGAAACCCGACTTGTTTATTGCACTTTGGTGCAATATTTGGCGAGTGTCAACGTACCAGACGGGTTGACAGAGACTTTCCTGAAATGCACTATATTGCACTATAGGATAGAATTGAAGGGGAGAGGATCGACATGGCATTACGCCCGATCAGCGGCCTTGCCATGGGCCTGTGCCTGCTTTGCGTGCCAGCGACCGCCGCTCGCCCGGATGCGCCGTCCGTCTCCATCACATCGGGGTCGATTAAGGGTATCAACCGCGACAATATCATCTTTTTCGGCGGTATTCCCTATGCGGCCGCTCCCACCGGCGCCAATCGCTGGCGTGCGCCCCAGCCGGTTCAGCCATGGTCAGTGCCGCGCGATGCCAGCAAGTTCGGCGCGGATTGCCCGCAGCCGGCCCGCGCCAAGGACGCCGGCATTCCGCAAAGCGAAGATTGCCTGACCATCAATGTCGCTTCCCCGGACATCAAGGGGCGCAAGCTGCCCGTGCTGTTCGTTGTCCATGGCGGCGCCTATTTCGTGGGGTCGGGACGAGAACCTTTCGAGCCATCGATGCCCCCAATCGTGCAGCAGGGCGTGGTGCTGGTCGCACCCAATTATCGCCTCGGCAGGCTCGGCTTCTTCGCCCACCCGGCCCTGACCGCCGAAGCGCCGGATACCACCGCCAATTTCTGGCTGATGGATCAGGTCGCGGCGCTAAAGTGGGTACGGGATAATGTTGCCCGCTTTGGCGGCGATCCCGGTAACGTCACCATCATCGGCTGTTCAGCGGGCGGGTCCAGCATCAATGCGCTGATGGCGACGCCGATGGCGCGGGGGCTGTTCGCGCGGGCCAGCGCCCATTCGGGCGGCGGCCTGTTCAACGCCAATCGGCCCCTCCCCCTGGCGCAGGATCAGGGCATGGCGTTTGCCAGGCGGGTCGGCGTGACGGACGATAATGCCGCGGCCCTGTCGGCCCTGCGCGCGCTGCCGACCGATCGCATATTGGCCGGGGACAGCGGCGCACCCGATTTTGGCGCCATGGTCGATGGCACATGGCTGCCAGCGCCGCTTTCCACCCAATTTGCGCAAGGCGCGATCGCCCACGTCCCGCTGATCACCGGCTCCACCAGTAATGAAGCCAGCGTATTCGGCCTGATGGGGTTCGACCGGGCCGAAATGGCGCGGCGCTTCGGGATCGACCTTGATGCAGTCGCCCCCCTTTATAACGCGCCGGACGATGCCACCCTGTTGCGGCAGGTGCAGACCGACTTTCTCTTCACCTCGGCCGCGCTTGGCATGACGCAACTGGCTGCCCGTGCCGGTCTGTCGGCGCGGGCCTATCATTTCGACTATCTGCCGCCTGATCAGCGAAACGAAAAGCCGGGCGCGGACCATTGTGCCGATCGCCCCTATTGGCTGGGCCAGTCGCCATCGCCCGATCCGCAGAGCATGAAGCTGGCCAGGACCATGTCGGGATGGCTGCTCAACTATGTGCGGACCGGCGACCCCAATGGTCCCGGCCTGCCCGAATGGCCCGTTACCAGGGCTGGGCAAAGCAATCCGTTGCTGATCGGGCAGGATATTCGGCCGCTACCCGATTATCGCACGCGCCAGCTCAGTCCGTGGTTCGCCAAATGGCAGAAAGATAGCGGGCAGCAATTTGGGTGGACTTCGCCATCATGAGCGTGCGGCTGGATCAGGACGGCGCGGTCGCCGTCGTGACGCTTGATCGACCTGATCGCCGCAACGCCTTTACCATGGCGATGCGGGGTGAAATTGCGGATATGTTCGGCGCGCTGACCGAAGATCGGGACGTTCGCGCGATCGTTCTGACCGGCGCGGGAGGCCATTTCTGTTCCGGCGCGGACACAAGCGAAATGGGGGCGAGCGACACGGCCGCCTTCCTCCACCGGATGCGAACCCTGCATCACATGATCCGCAGCATCGTCCGTACGCCAAAGCCGGTGATGGCCGCAGTTGACGGAACATGCGTGGGCGCCGGATGGAGCATCGCCCTTGCCTGCGACATGATCGTCGCGGCACCCGATGCGCGTTTCGCCCAGTTGTTTGGCCGCATCGGCTTCGCCCCCGATGCCGGAGCGATCTGGCAACTGGCGCGTCTGGTCGGCCCGATGCGGGCGAAGGAGATCGTCTATTCCGGGCGCACCATCGATGCGGCCGAGGCGCTGCGCCTTGGCCTCATCCTGTCGATAGAGGACAGGCGGCCCGTGCTGGCCGCTGCTATCGATATGGCACGCGATATGAGCGCAGGGCCGCCTCTCGCTCATGCCATGAGCAAACAGCTTTTCGATGCCGCCGCCCTGCCGCTCGACCAGTTTCTGGATCGGGAATTTACCGTCCAGCCGATGCTCGCCGCGACCGCCGATCATCGCGAAGGGCTGGAGGCGGCACGTGCCAAGCGCGCGCCCATGTTCAACGGCCGGTGATCGGCGACACAGGATCCAGCATGACCCCGTTACCCCGCACATGGATGTTTACGCCCGGCTCCCGCCCCGATCGGTTCGACAAGGCGGTGGCCACATCGGCCGATGCGATCATCCTCGATCTGGAGGATGCCGTACTGGAGGCGGAAAAGCCGCAGGCGCGCGATCATGTGCTGGCGTTCCTGAAACAGAGGGCAAGGAGTAGCACGCGCATCGTCGTCCGCATTAATAGTATAAGACGAAGAGTGGGGATCGAGGATCTGATCGCTTTGACAGGGGCCGAACAGGCGCCGGACTATATTTTGCTGCCCAAGGTGGAGGAACCGGCCGACCTTGGCATGGTGGCCGATGTCATGACGGATGCCGGGTGCGGCAGCCAATTGATCGCCTTGCTCGAATCGGCGCGGGGCGTGGCGAATGCTGCGGCCATCGCCAGTGCATCGCCTCGACTGGGTGGGGTAATGTTCGGCGCGGCGGATTATGCAGCCGACCTCGGCTTGCAGGTGCAGACGATGCGCGCGGATCATGCGCGCGGGACCATCGCCAATGCCTGTGCCGCTGCGGGGATCATCGCTATCGACTCGCCCCATTTCTCACTGGACGATATGGACAGCCTTGAGACGGAATCCCGCATGGCCCGCAGCATCGGCTTTTTTGGCAAGGCGCTGGTCCATCCCAAACAATTGCCGATGATCGAGGCTGTCTTTAACCCCACGCCGCAGGAGCGGGCGCTGGCCGAGCGCATCCTGCAATCCAGCGCGACCGGCGTATCCATCGTCGAGGGAAAGATGGTCGATGTGGCGATGGTCCGATGGGCGCAGCGTATCGCCCAGCCCGCCAGCACGGCCTGATACTTTCATTCCGCGTGGATCTATGGTCCAAATGCCGCATGGATATGGCAGGCAGGGACCAGATGACGGAACGAGACAGGACAGCGATTTTCCATATCCGATCCTGTATCCCTGACGATCAGCAGGCTGTGACGGACCTTATCCTGTCCATTCAGCGCGGCGAATATGGCATGACCATCACCGCGCAGGATCAGCCTGACCTGTCCGATATCGGCAATTTCTATCAAACAGGCGCCGGGGCATTTCTGGTGGCTGAGGCAGATGGCGTTATCGTCGGGACCATCGCTATGAAGGATATCGGCGCTGGACAGGGTGCGTTGCGCAAAATGTTCGTCGCAGCGGCATGGCGGGGCGGAAACAAGGGGGTCGCGCAAGCCCTGCTGGACGCCCTGATCGAACGGGCGCGGCATAACGGGATCGGCGACATCTTGCTCGGTACGGCCGACCATTTCCGCGCTGCGCATCGTTTCTATGAACGCAACGGTTTCGCCCTTGTCGCTGCGGACGACCTACCCCCTTCATTTCCCCGCATGAAAGTCGATACGCGCTTCTACCAGCTTATCCTGCCCCGATGACGGGATGCAGCAGGCGGCTGCACAGGGGACTTCAACTACGGATGATCTTGTGTAAGCTGTGCATGCGACAGGGTTGGTTGTGACCATATCCGGCGGAAAGGCAGATGACCGCTGACATGACAGCCGATACACTCCCCTGGTGGAAAGGCGCCGTGATCTATCAGATCTATCCGCGCAGCTTTCAGGACAGCAATGGCGACGGGATCGGCGACCTCAACGGCATCACCGCCCGGCTGGAGCATGTGGCAAAGCTGGGCGCGGACGCGATCTGGATTTCCCCCTTCTTTACGTCACCGATGCGCGATTTCGGTTATGACATCGCGGATTATTGCGACGTCGATCCGATTTTCGGCACGCTGGCCGATTTCGACGCTCTGGTCGCCTGTGCCCATGAGCTGGGCATCAAGGTCACGATCGATCAGGTCTATGCCCATAGTTCGGACCTGCACGACTGGTTCACGCAGAGCCGCGCCAGCCGTACCGGCGACAAGGCGGACTGGTATGTCTGGGTTGATCCCAAAGAAGACGGCACCCCGCCCAACAACTGGCAGTCGGTGTTCGGCGGCCCGGCATGGACATGGGATGGTCGGCGCGGCCAATATTATATGCACCAGTTCCTTGCCAGCCAGCCGCAGCTCAACGTGCATAATGTGGCGGTGCAGGATGCGCTGCTCGATGCGATGCGCTTCTGGCTCGATCGGGGCGTGGATGGTTTTCGCCTCGATGCGCTCAACCATTCGATGCATGACCCGCAACTGCGCGACAATCCGCCCGCGCCCGATTTCGGGCGGCCGCGCACCCGGTCCTTCGACTATCAAATCAGGAAATACAGCCAGTCGCACCCCGGCGTGGTCGATTTCGTTCGCCGTATCCGCAGCCTGTGCGATGAATATGGCGCCATCTTCACCGTGGCCGAAGTGGGCGGCGACCTGTCGGAACAGGAGATGAAAGCCTATACCGCGGGCGAGACGCACCTCAACAGCGCCTATGGCTTCAACTTTCTCTATGCCGACGCGCTGACACCCGCACTGGTCAAGGATACGATCGAGCGCTGGCCCGATGAGCCGGGCATGGGCTGGCCAAGCTGGGCGTTCGAAAATCATGATGCGCCCCGCGCCCTGTCGCGCTGGTGCGCGCCCGAAGATCGTCCTGCTTTCGGGCGTTTGAAGGCGATGCTGCTGGTTGCGTTGCGCGGCAACGCCATCCTGTATCAGGGCGAGGAACTGGGCATCACGCAGGTCGATATTCCGTTCGAACAGTTGCAGGATCCCGAAGCGATCGCCAACTGGCCTCTCACCCTGTCGCGCGACGGGGCGCGTACGCCCCTGCCGTGGAATGTCGATGCCGCGCAGGCCGGTTTCACACAGGGCAGCCCATGGCTGCCGATCGGGGACGATAATCTGTCCCGCGCCGTGGATGTGCAGGAGGCTGATGCAGATTCCCTGCTGGCCCATACCCGCGCGATGCTGGCCCTGCGCAAGGCGCATCCGGCATTGCGCCATGGCAGGCTCGATATAGTATTGGCCGACGATCAGCGGCTGCTGTTCCGGCGTGCCGCCGGGGATCAATCGATCCTGTGCCTGTTCAACCTGTCGAACCAAGCAGCGACATGGCCCGATGGCATCGCCCCGACCGGCGCGGCTTTGGCCTCCGTCAACGGCGCTGCCCCCGGCGCTTTGCCGCCCTATAGCGCGATGCTGTTCGCTGAATGAGACATGCGGCATGCCCGCCCGACGGCGATAGCACGCCACACTGGACTCCTGCGCCACAAACACTATATACCGACTGGTATGGAAATCGTGGCTCAATCTACGCGGGGGCGTCCCAGGGAATTTGATCCCGAAGAAGCGCTCACCGCTGCGCTCGCGGTTTTCTGGCGGCGTGGCTATGATGGCGCGTCGCTGGCCGAATTGACCGAAGCCATGGGTATCACAAAGCCCAGCCTTTACGCCTGTTTCGGCAATAAGGAAGCCTTGTTCCGCAAAGCGCTCGATCTCTATGAGCGCGACAAGCTCTGTTATATCCAGTCCGCGTTGCAGGAGCCGACGGCGAAGGCCGTTGCCGAACGCCTGTTACGCGGTGCGCTGGCGATGCAATGCGGCGGTGACGATCCCAAAGGATGTATGGGCGTCATCAGTTCGGTGGCGGCGACTGCCCATGCCGAATGTATTCGTGACGAGATATTGGCCCGCCGCGCATCGTCTGACCGCGCCCTGCTGGCCCGGTTCGAGCGCGCGCGTGATGAGGGCGACCTGCCCGCAGGCGTCGAACCGCAGGCTTTGTCCTGCTATCTGTCGACGGTGATTCAGGGTATGGCCGTGCAGGCTGGTGCGGGCGTCCCCGTAGAACGCCTGAACCAGCTGGTGGACACTACGCTGACCATGTGGCCCAGCAAATAAAGACCTGATTTCCGTCCTTTCCGAATAAGATACCGAAAAAATACCAAGCGGTACAAAAATCCGGTTGACGCAGCGCAACATCCGTTTATATACCATGCGGTAGGTAATTCGGCGGGTTCGCCCAAGGAGGTCGAATGCAACAATATCTTCATGGAAAATGTCGTCGCTGACGGCGTAGGGACCGACACGCCCTGACAGGCTGGTCGTGCCTTCCACATATCAACTGACATAGGTTTCGCCACGCGATGTCGCGTGCGCGTGACATCGATCTTTGTCCATTCGCGGTCCACCGGGTTTCGGAGGCTTGTGCCTTTGCGCCTTTTCGGTCCCGTTTCGCCGCGCATGGGTAACTAGGGGAAATATCATGGCTTATCGTCCATGGAGCCCGCTGGCCGAAGAAGGTGCCGGCGGCGCTTCTACCATCACGCCTCCTGTTCTTGCGTGGAATGCAGGTCAGGACGCCGCTTTTTCACCGCTCGAATGGCAGGTTGTCGACCTGGCCCGCAATGACGGCATGGCTTCGCTGCGCGAGCCGGGCCGCTGGGCGGGATTGCATCGCTTCATCTTTGGTGAACGGTCCGACCCCCGGCTGGCCGACGAGCGGCTGGAAACGCTGCGCCGGACTGCCGTGGAGGCATGGCATCGCGGCTACGCCCTGCACCCCGCCCGTATCACAGAATTTCTCGCCGCAGGTTTCACCAAGGCCCATCTCGAAGGGTTGCTGGCCGTCATCACCGACCGTCGCGGCACCCCCAAAGCCCGGAGTTTCGCATGAATATGATAACCCCCATCGATGCTGACGCCGGTCACACCGTCAGCCCCTCCCCCCTCCGCCGATGGCGCAAGCGGCATGGCGCAATCGCGCTGATCGCCGTCGTCATCGCTGGCGGGGTCGGCTGGAAACTCATCGACCAGCCGCAGGCTCAGGCCGCGGCGGCCCCTATTGCCACAGTCGGCATTTCTGCGCCGCTCAGCCGCAGCGTCACCCAATGGGATGATTATGTCGGCCGTTTCGCGCCCAGCCAGACGGTCGAGATTCGCCCGCGCGTATCGGGCGCCGTCACCGCCATCCATTTCCACGATGGCGACACGGTGAAAGCCGGGCAGTTGCTCTTCACCATCGACCAACGCCCCTTCAGCGCCGCACTGGCCGAAGCCCGCGCCAGCACCGCCAGCGCCCGCAGCGCATTGCTGCTGGCGCAGAACGACTATAGCCGGGTCCAGCGCCTGACCGGCGACGAAGCGGTATCCGCCGCCGAAGTCGACAGTCTGCGTTCCCGCCTTCAGGCGGCGCAGGCCGCCCTGGCCGGTGCGCAGGCCCGCGAACGCCAACGCGCGCTGGATGTCGAATTCACGCAGGTTCGCGCGCCCATTTCGGGCCGCGTATCCGACCGCCGCGTGGACATCGGCAATCTGGTTTCGGCAGGCGAAGGCACCGGCGCGACGCTGCTGACCACGGTCAACAAACTCGATCCCATCTACTTCACCTTCGACGCTTCGGAAGCGCTGTACCTCAAGTCGCAGCGCGGCAAGGGCGAAGATGGCGCGGTCGAAGTGCGCCTTCAGGACGAGGCAGATTATAAATGGAAAGGTCGCCTCGACTTCACCGATAATGGCCTCGACCCGCGATCCGGCACCATTCGCATCCGCGCCCTGTTCGACAATCCGGGCAATTTCCTGACCCCCGGCCTGTTCGGCAATATGCGCCTAGCCAATGGAGGCAAGGCCAACGCCCTGCTGGTTCCCGACGAAGCGATCCAGTCGGATCAGGCGCGCAAGACGGTATTGGTCGTGGGCAAGGATGACGCCGTTGCGGTCAAGCCGGTGCAGCTTGGCCCGGTGGTCGATGGCCTGCGCATCATCCGGTCGGGCCTGTCGCCCGATGACCGGGTGATCGTGTCCAACCTTCAGGCCGCCATGCCCGGTGTGAAGGTCGCGACCCGGCCGGACCGGATCACCCCGGCACCAGCCCCCGTGACCCCCGTCGATCGCGCCGTCCCGGCCGCCGCTCAGGCCACCTTTACCCGCTAAATCCCACCACCCATTCCCGCTTGCCTGCCCGTGATCCGGCCTCCCATGCCGGATCGCGCGGCCGGCGCTGCGTCCATCGCAAAGGACCGATCCGATGCGCCTATCCCGTTTCTTCATCGACCGGCCGATCTTTGCTGCGGTCATCGCGGTGGTCATCACCGTGGTCGGCGCGCTGGCCTTTATCGGCCTGCCCGTTTCCCAATATCCCGACATCGTGCCGCCCACCGTCACGGTGAGCGCACAATATCCCGGCGCATCGGCTGAAACCGTCGCCTCCACCGTCGCCGCGCCGATCGAGCAGGAAATCAACGGCGTCGACGACATGCTGTATCAGAGCAGCCAGTCGACCGGCGATGGCAAGGTGGTCATCACCGTCACCTTCAAGATCGGCACCGACCTGGATGCTGCGCAGGTGCTGGTGCAGAACCGTGTCGCCATCGCGACCCCACGCCTGCCCGAAGAAGTGCAGCGGCTGGGCATCGTCACGCGCAAGACCACCCCGGACTTCCTGTTCGTGGTCAATCTGCAATCGCCCGATGGATCGCTGAGCCGCGATTATATCTCCAACTATGCGCTGACCGTGCGGGACCGGCTTGCCCGGACCGAGGGCGTGGGCGACGTGCAGCTATTCGGTGCGCGCGACTATGCGATGCGTGTGTGGATCGACCCCGATCGGGCCGCTGCGCTCGACCTGACCGCTGGCGAGATCGTCGCCGCCCTGCGCGCGCAGAATGTGCAGGTATCGTCCGGCTCCATCGGTCAGCCGCCCTTTGACAAGGGTGACGCCTTCCAGCTTGGCGTCGAGATGCAGGGCCGCCTGACCACGCCCCAGCAATTTTCCGACATCGTCATCCGTTCGGATGTCGGTGGTCGTCAGGTTCGCGTGGGCGATGTCGCCCGTGTCGAGCTGGGCGCGCAGGATTATGGCACCAACACCTATCTCAGCAACAAGCCGACGGTCGTGATCGCGGTGATGCAGCGCCCCGGCTCCAACGCACTGGAAGCGGCGGACAAGGTGAAGGCGGAAATGGACGAGCTATCCACCCGCTTCCCCAAGGGGCTGGAATATAGCGTCATCTATAACCCGACCGAATTCATCAGCCAGTCGATCGATGCCGTCTATCACACGCTGTTCGAAGCAGTGGTGCTGGTCGTCCTCGTCATCCTTGTCTTCCTTCAAAACTGGCGCGCGGCGGTCATCCCGGTGCTGGCCATTCCGGTGTCGCTGATCGGCACCGCAGCGGTGCTGGCGGCGCTGGGCTTTTCGCTCAACAATCTGTCGCTGTTCGGGCTGGTGCTGGCCATCGGCATCGTGGTCGACGACGCCATCGTCGTCGTCGAAAATGTCGAACGCAATATCGAACATGGCATGACCCCGCTGGAGGCCGCCCGCGTTTCCATGGACGAAGTGTCGACGGCGCTGGTCGCCATCGTACTAGTGCTATGCGCGGTGTTCATCCCGACCCTGTTCATCACCGGCATTTCGGGCGCCTTCTATCAGCAGTTCGCCGTGACCATTTCGGCCGCGACGGTCATCTCGCTGATCCTGTCGCTTACCCTGTCACCGGCGGCTTCGGCCCTGCTGCTCAAGCCCAAGCATGAGCATGCGGACCTGACCAACGCGCCCCGCTGGCGCCGGATCATGGGTGGGGCGGCCGACCGCTTCAACCATGGGTTCGACCGCCTGTCCGCAGGCTATGGACGCCTGACCCGGTTTCTTGTGGCGCGTCCCAAGAAGATGCTGCTGACCTATGTCGGCCTGATCATGGCGACGATCGCCATGTTCTGGGTGACGCCTAGCGGCTTCATCCCGGCGCAGGATCAGGGTTATTTTCTGGCCATCGTCCAGTTGCCGCCCGGTGCCTCGCTTGAACGCACCGACAAGGTGACACGCGAAGTCGCGGCCAAAATCCTGCCGATCAAGGGGCTGCGCGGCGCGGTGATGTTTGCCGGCTTCCATGGCCCGTCGCAGACGCAGGCACCCAATAGTGCCGCCATCTACTTCCCCTTCAAGAGCTTTGCCGAACGCAAGGAAGTCGGCGCCACCTATGCCGGCATCATGGATCAGGCGAACAAGGCCGTCGCGGGCTATGACAAGGCACGCATCATCCTGGCCCCTCCGCCGCTCATTCAGGGCATCGGTTCGGCCGGCGGCTATCGCCTGATGGTGCAGGACCGTGAGGATCGCGGTTATGAAGAACTGAACAAGGTTGCGCAGAACTTCATTGCCAAGGCGAACCAGACCCCCGGTCTGGCACAGGTTTATACCCTGTTCGACGTAGGCACCCCGCGCGTCTATGCCGACGTGGACCGGCGCAAGGCCGATCTGCTGGGCGTGCCGCCGGAACGTGTGTTCGAAGCGATGCAGGTCTATCTGGGTTCGGCCTTCGTCAACGATTTCAACCTGCTCGGACGCACGTTCCGCGTGACGGCGCAGGCGGACGCCAGCCATCGCGGCAGCGTGGCGGACATCGCCAACCTGAAGACCCGCTCCAACAGCGGTCAGATGGTTCCGATCGGCACCGTTTCGACTTTTGAGGACAAGACCGGTCCTTATCGCGTCGTGCGGTATAATCTGCTGCCCGCCGTGGAAATCGACGGCGATACCATGCCGGGTTACAGTTCTGGCCAGTCGCTTTCCATTATGGAGAAGCTGGCCGACGACACGCTGCCTGCCGGCTATGGCCATGAATGGACCAATGTCGCCTATCAGCAGGTGACGGCAGGCAATACCGCCGGTGTCGTCTTTGGCATGGCCGTTCTGTTCGTCTTTCTGGTGCTGGCGGCGCAATATGAGAGCCTGACCCTGCCGCTGTCGATCATCCTGATCGTGCCAATGTGTTTGCTCGCGGCGATGCTGGGCGTGAACCTGCGCGGAATGGATAATAATATCCTGACGCAGATCGGTCTGGTCGTGCTGATCGCATTGGCCGCCAAGAACGCGATCCTCGTGGTCGAATTCGCCAAGCAGGCTGAGGATGAACAGGGTCTGTCGCCGGTAGAAGCCGCCATTCAGGCCGCGCAGGTCCGCCTGCGTCCGATCCTGATGACCAGCTTCGCCTTCATCCTGGGCGCTGTGCCCTTGGTGATCGCGACCGGCGCAGGAGCGGAGCTTCGTCAGGCGCTGGGGACGGCCGTTTTCTTCGGCATGACCGGCGTCACCGGCTTTGGCCTGCTCTTCACGCCCACTTTCTATGTCGTCTGCCGCGCGCTGGGCGACCGCTTCTCCCGCAAGCGCGGGTCCGGCGAAGCCCCCGCGCTGCAACCGGCGGAATAAGGACAAGACGTCATGATACGCACTTTCCTCCCCCTGCTCCTGGGCGCGACGGCTTTGACCGCCTGCGCCGCAGGACCGGACTTCAAGGCTCCGACCACACCCACCACCGCTGGAGGCGCCTTCATCGGCGCCGCCAGTCCGGCGGTCAGCCAGATGGCGGCCGACGATCATTGGTGGCGGCTTTACAATGATCCCCTGCTCGACAGCCTGGTTCAGGACGCGCTGAAGGCGAACACCGACATTCGTGTCGCCATCGCCAATGTCGAACGCGCCCGTGCCCAGTTGCGCGGCGCCCGTTCCGACAAGCTGCCCAGTACGACGCTGAGCGGTCAGCCGACCTATGGGCGCTCCTCCGTCGCCCAGACTTTGCCGGGCATGGACCGGGAAAACTGGACTGTCAGCGCCGGGCTGGACGTCGCCTATGAAGTCGATCTGTTCGGCCGGGTGAAACGCAGCATCGAAGCAGCCAAGGGCGACGTCAATGCGGCGGCAGGGGATGCCGATGCGGTGCGGGTGACGGTGGTCGCCGATACGGTGCGCGCCTATGTCGACGCGACCAGTTCGGCGGAACGCATCGCCGTGGCGCAGCAGACGGTGGCGCTGCTGGACAACAGCATCCGCATCACCAATGCCCGGTTCGAAGTCGGCCGGTCCGACCGGCTGGACGTCATCCGGGTGACGGCGCTGCGCGATCAGCAGGCGGCGCTCATCCCCTCGCTGACCGCAGACCGTGACAGCGCGCTGTTCCGTCTGGCAACCCTGACCGGCCGAACGCCACAGGATTTGCCCGCCAGCGTGCGCGACCAGCGACAGACGCCCGACCTGAGCCAGCCCATCCCGGTCGGCGACGGCCGGGCCTTGCTCGCCCGTCGTCCCGATGTCCGCGCCGCCGAACAACGTCTGGCGGCGGACACCGCGCGCATCGGCGTGGCGACGGCGGACCTTTATCCGCGGATCACGCTGGGTGGATCGGTCGGCACCACAGCCATCGGTGGCGGCGACATATTGGGCGGCGGTCCCTTCCGCTGGCTGCTGGGGCCGCTCATCAACTGGGCCTTCCCCAATCAGGAGGCGAACCGCGCCCGCATCGCCGCAGCCCGCGCCGATGCCGACGGGTCGCTTGCGACCTTCGACGGCACGGTTTTGCGCGCGCTGGAGGAAACGGAAACGGCGCTGTCGGTCTATGCCCACGCGCTGGAACGCCGGGATACACTGAAGGCAGCGCGTGATGCGGCGGAACGGGCCGCGACGATCAGCCTGGCGCGGCAGCGCGAAGGGCGGATCGATTTCCTGACCCTGCTCGACGCACAGCGGACGCTGGCCGGAGCGGAAAGCGACCTAGCCAGCGCGGATCGTGCCGTCGCCTTTGCGCAGGTCGATCTGTTCCGTGCGCTCGGCGGAGGCTGGCAACAGGCCTGATAGTCGGTTGAGGGGTTCGGCTCTGTCGAACGCCTCAACCCACCCGCTCTAATTTTTGCAACGATCCGTCACACTCATTCTGTTTGAGTGATAGGGGTAGGACCGGCATAAACGCCGCCCATGGCGCGCCCAATCCTACCCCTCCTCCCCGTCCCCGATCTTCCGCAGGACGAGGCTTCCGTCCTGCGGCTTGCTGACGAACGGGGCATGCCGATCGACGCCCAATGCCTGCCCGGCGTCGTCGCGAATATGGGGCTGCTTGCGCGGCACGCAGCGATCATGGCCGGATCGGACGAAAAATGAGGCAGGCCATCGATATTGCAAAGGCCGTAAAAAGTGGTGCGACGACCGCGCGCGCGGTCGTCGACAGCAGCATCTCCGCTCTGGAGCAGCAAGCCTATCCGCTGGTCGCCGTCACCCGCCTGCTCATCGACCGCGCCCGTGCAGAAGCCGATGCCGTCGATGCCGCCATCGCAGCCGGACGCGATCCCGGCCCGCTCGCTGGCGTTCCCTATGGCGTCAAGGATCTGTTCGACGTGGCGGGCCTGCCCACCACCGCAGGGTCGCGCCTCTATGTCGATGCCGCGCCAGCCAGCGACGACGCCGAAACCATCCGTCGCCTGCGCGATGCCGGTGCGATACTGGTCGCCACGCTCAACATGGACGAGTTCGCCTATGGCTTTGCAACCATCAATGCGTTGCACGGCACGACCCGCAATCCGCACGATCTCAACCGGCTGGCAGGCGGATCGTCAGGCGGGTCGGCTGCCGTGGTTGCGGCGGGCCTGCTGCCCTTTTCGCTCGGCTCCGATACTAACGGGTCGATCCGCGTCCCCGCCAGCCTGACCGGCCTCTATGGCCTGAAGCCCACCCATGGTGCCTTGCCGATGGGGGGCGTCTTTCCCTTTGCCGACAGTTTCGACGATGTCGGCCCCTTCACCCTGTCGGTCGCGGATATGCGCCTGCTCTGGCATGTGCTGACCGCGACCGATGGGGACCAGCCAAGCGACGCACCCGTTCGTGTAGCGCGCCTTGGTGGCCGCTTTGCCCAGAATGTCGACCCGGATCAGGTCGCCGCCATGGACAGGATCGCGCCCGGCGCGCCGGTCATCGAACTGCCCGACATTGCCCGCGCGCGTTCCGCAGCCTTCCTCATCACCGCTTATGAGGGCGGCGCGCTGCATCGCGCCGCGCTGGCGAAGGATGCACTATCGTTTGATCCCGCGACGCGCGACCGGCTGATCGCCGGGTCGCTGTTGCCAGACGATCTTTATGACATGGCACAGATATTCCGCGCCGATTACAAGGCCGCCGTGCTGGAAGCGATGGGGCATCATGATGTGCTGCTCGCCCCGGCCACGCCCTGCATCGCCCCGCCGGTGGATGACCCCCGCATCCTCATCGACGCTGTGCTGACACCCGCCCGCGCGGACCTTGGCATCCACAGCCAGCCGATTAGCTTCACCGGCCTGCCGTCGCTGGCCGTGCCGCTATACCGCCCCGGACGCCTGCCGATCGGCCTGCAACTGATCGGGCGACCCAATGGCGAAGCAGCCTTGTTCCGCTACGCCGCGTGGCTGGAAGAACGAGGCTGGATCGGTGTAACCCTACCGGCAAGCGCGGCAATTTTCGAGGGGGCAGAATGACGACGCAGGGCTGGGCGGGGCGGCTGGACCGCTATTTCGCCTTATCGGAACGAGGAACATCGGCACGGACGGAGGTGGTTGCGGGCACGACCACTTTTCTGACCATGGCCTATATCGTGCTGGTCAATCCGGCGATTTTGGGCGCGGCGGGCATGCCGGTCGCTTCGGTTGCCGCCGCCACCTGTTTCGCCGCAGCCTTTGCCTCCATCCTCATGGGTCTGGTCGCCAATACGCCGCTGGCGCTGGCGCCGGGCATGGGACTGAACGCCTATTTCGCCTTCACCGTCGTTGGCCAGATGGGCGTGCCATGGCCGGTCGCTCTGGGTTGCGTTTTCATCTCCGGTATCGCCTTTCTCGTCCTGACGCTGACGGGCGTGCGCCAGCTTATCGTATCGGTCATCCCGCCCTATCTGTTCGCGGCCGTGGCTGGCGGCATCGGCCTGTTCATCGGTTTCATCGGCCTGAAAAACGCAGGGATCGTCGTCGCCAACCCGGCGACCCTCGTCGCGCTGGGCGACCTCAAGGCGCCGGGCGCCGCCCTCGCCCTGTTCGGCATATTGCTGATCGGCACATTGAGCGTATGGGGCGTGCGTGGCGCCATGCTGATCGGCATTGTCGCCACGACCCTGCTCGGCTGGGCCATGGGGCAGGTGACGGTAAAGCCTGAACCCTATAGCCTGTCGGCACTGACCGGCACCGCCTTTCGCCTTGATCTGTCCGGCGTGTTCGGCCTGACCGGCAGTCATGGCCTCGGCCTGCTGGAAATCCTCTTCGTGTTTCTCTTCGTGGACCTGTTCGACAATATTGGAACGCTGGTCGCGGTAACGAAGCGTGCGGGCCTGATGGACGCAGCGGGTCGTATTCCCGGCCTCAATCGTATTCTCATCACCGATGCGACCGCCACCATCGTCGGGTCGATGGCCGGGACCAGCACCGTCACATCCTATGTCGAAAGCGCGGCAGGGGTTCAGGCAGGCGGGCGCACGGGACTGACCGCCGTTGTCACCGGCATCCTGTTTCTCGCGACCATGTTCGTCGCGCCCTATGCGCAGATCGTACCGCTCGCCGCCACCGCCCCGGCGCTGGTGGTGGTCGGCGGCCTGATGCTGCTGCCCCTGACCGAAGTGGAGTGGGAAGATCCGCTCAGCGCCATTCCCGCCTTCCTCACCGTGGCGATGATCCCGCTCACTTTCTCGATCGCCAACGGCCTCGCCTTTGGCATCGTCGCCCATGCAGCGCTCAAGCTGCTACGCGGCACCGTCACTCGGACCGACTGGTTCCTGCTGCTGCTCGCAGGCCTTTTCGTGTTCCGCTTCATATGGATGGGAGGAGCCTGATGCGCGCCTATATACTCGGCCTCGCCGCGCTCTTTTTTGCGCAACCGGCGCTGGCGCAAAGGCTGGACGATACGCCGCGTACGCTCGTCATGACGGCCTTCTCGCCCGAATGGGATGCGCTGGCTCCGATGGTGACGAACCCGGTCGAACATCATGCCAATGGGCTGACATTTCTGGCCGGCACTATGGCGGGCAAACCCGTGCTGCTGATGCAGAGCGGCGTGTCGATGGTGAACGCCGCCATGAATACCCAGCTTGCGATCGATCGGTTCGCGATCAAGCGCATCGTCTTTTCGGGTATTGCCGGCGGCGTCGACCCCGACCTGTCGATCGGCGATGTCATCGTGCCGCAGGATTGGGCGCAATATCTGGAGGTTTCCTTTGCGCGCAAGACGCCCAAAGGATGGGTGACGCCCGAAGCGGTCGACCCCAATGCTCCGCCCAACTGGGGCATGATGTTCCCCCGTGGCGTCCGCATGGGCAATGCCACCCAGCCATCCAAACGCCATTATAGTTTTGGCGTCGATCCGGTCCTGCTCGACCTTGCCCGCACGGTCGCCCCTACCGTGGCGTTGCGCCAGTGCGTGGGCGACGCAACGCCTGCCACCAATGCCAAGGCCTGCCTGCCCCACGACCCTAAGATTGTAGTGGGCGGCACCGGCGTCAGCGCAGGCGTCTTTGCCGACAATGCAGAGTTTCGCGATTATCTGGCCACCGCCTGGCATGCCCGCGTCCTCGACATGGAAAGCGCGGCCGTGGCGCAGGTCGCCTATGCCAATCAGGTCCCGTCGATCATCTTTCGCAGCCTGTCCGACCTGGCCGGTGGCGACGCGAAAGAGAACCAGATGTATGCGTTCATGGCGCTGGCCTCGGTCAATTCGGCCGAAGTCGTGCGTGCCTTTGTCACGGCTCTGCCGGACTGATGGCGATGCCGCTTTCCACCATCTCCGGCCGTTCCGGCATGACCACGGCCCCGCATTTTCTGGCGGCACAGGCCGGGCGCGATGTGTTGCGCGATGGCGGCAATGCGATCGAAGCCTGCGTGGCGATCGCGGCGACTCTGGCGGTTGTGTATCCGCATATGACCGGGATTGGTGGGGATGGTTTTTGGGTCATCCGGGAGCCGGACGGGCGTGTGCATGGGGTGCATGGCTGTGGCGGGGCGGCAGGATTAGCGGACCTGTCGCTCTATGCGGGGCTGGATGCCGTGCCGACACGCGGGCCGCTGGCGGCGAACACGGTGGCGGGGACGATCTCGGGCTGGGAGGCGGCGCTGGCAAGCGGGGGTAGCACGCTGCCGCTCGATCGCCTGCTGCGCGATGCGATCGACCATGCCCGTGCCGGCGTAACGGTGACGGCGGGCGGCGCAGGGATCGCGGCGGCCAAGGGGCCGGAACTGCGGGTGCAGCCGGGCGCCTATTCTGTGATCTTCGAACCGGAAGGAAGCCCGCTGGTCAAGGGCGATGTGCTGCGCCAGCCTGCATTGGCGGATACGCTGGAGCGACTGGCGCGCGATGGCCTTGGCAGCTTCTATACGGGCGCGCTGGCAGAAGACATCGCCGCCGATCTGACCGCGCTGGGCAGCCCGGTCGGTGCTGCGGACCTTGCCGCCCATGGCGCCACTCGACCTGAACCGCTGCACGTGCCGATCGGCGGCGCGACCCTTTATAATAGCGCGCCGCCGACGCAGGGTTTCGCCTCGCTGCTGATCCTGGCCCTCTATGATCGACTGGCGGCAGAGGCCGTCGACGGCTTCGATCATGTCCATGGGTTGGTGGAGGTGACCAAACAGGCCTTCCTGATCCGCGACACCCATGTCGGCGATCCTGCCTTTCACGCTTACGATTGGCAGGGGCTGCTGGACGATCCCGCCGCGCTCGACGCGCTCGCGGCGAAGATCGATCCCACCACCGCCCTCCCATGGCCACAACCGCCCCAATATGGCGATACCTGCTGGTTTGCAGCCGCCGACAAGGAAGGCCGGGTCGTGTCCTGCATCCAGTCCACCTATCATGAGTTCGGATCGGGGCTGGTGTTGCCGCGCACCGGCATCACCTGGCAGAACCGGGGCAGCAGCTTCCGTCTTGCCGAAGATGGCTGGAATGCGCTGAAGCCGGGACGCAAGCCCTTTCACACGCTCAACCCCGCGCTCGCCCTGTTCGACGATGGCCGGGTCATGGCCTATGGCACGATGGGCGGCGAGGGCCAGCCCCAGACGCAGGCGGCGATCTTCACCCGCTATGCCCGCTATGGCGTGGATTTGCAGGAGGCGATTAGTCGTCCGCGCTGGCTGCTCGGCCGGACATGGGGCGACCAGTCCACCACGCTCAAGCTGGAGGACGGGTTCGATGAGGTGCTTTATGCGCAGCTTTCCGCCGCCGGTCATGATGTCGAGCGGGTCGGAGCGCTGACCGCGACCATGGGCCATGCCGGCGCCATCGTGCGGCATCCCGACGGGCGGATGGACGGCGCCACCGATCCGCGCAGCGACGGCGCGGTTGCGACATGCTGATGGATGGCGGCGTCCTTCCCGGTGGCGCGCGCGCGGTCGCGCGCTGCGACGCGCTGGGCGTGGCGCCCTATAGCGATATGGAAGGCGGCCTCTATCGCGCCTATCTGACCCCGGCCCATGACGCGGCGCTGACGGCGCTGACTGGGTGGATGAACGATGCGGGCATGACCGTGCGGCGCGACGCGGCCGCCAACCTGATCGGCCGTTATGAAGGGAGCGTTTCTGGCTCGCCCGCGCTGCTGATCGGCAGCCATATCGACAGCGTGCGCGATGCGGGATGCTATGATGGGCCGCTGGGCATCATGCTGGGGATCGAGGCGGTGGAGGCGCTCCATCGCGAGGGTAAGCGGATGCCCTTCCCGATCGAGGTGATCGCCTTTGGCGACGAGGAAGGATCGCGCTTTCCCGCCGCCATGCTGACCAGCAGAGCGGTGGCCGGCACGCTGCCCCCCGCAGCGCTGGACGTGATCGATGGCGACGGGGTGGCGCTGGCCGAGGCTCTGGCGGCCTTGGGTCATCGGACTGACGACTATCTTGCGGCCCGGCGGGCACCCGGCACCACTCTCGCCTATCTCGAAGCGCATATCGAACAAGGCCCGGTGTTGGAAGCGCGCGGCCTTGGCATCGGCACCGTGACCGGCATCGCTGCGCAACTGCGCCTGTCGGCGGGTGTGACGGGGCAGGCCAACCATGCCGGGACCACCACCATGGCCCTGCGCCGCGACGCGATGACGGGGGCAGCCGAGATGATGCTGGCGATCGAGACGATCGCGCGGCAGGATGCGTCCGATTTGGTCGCCACGGTCGGCCGGGTCGAAGCGCTGCCGGGCGCGGCCAATGTCATTCCCGGCGAAGTGCGCTTCACCATCGACGTCCGGTCGGGCGATGTGGCCCGGCGTGACCGGGCGGCGCAGGCAATCCTTGTCGCACTGGAGGGTATCGCCTCGGCCCGTGGCCTGACCCTTAGGCTGGAGCAGGTCCATGACCTGCCCGCCAGCCCCTGCGATCCCGCACTGATGACGATGATGGACGATGCGATCGTCGCGGCCGGCCAGCCCCCCTTTCGCCTCGTATCGGGCGCAGGACATGATGCGATGGTGATGGCATCGCTCTGCCCCACCGCCATGCTCTTCATCCGGTGCCGGGGCGGCATCAGCCATAATCCCGCCGAACAGGTCGAGCCTGCCGATGTCGAGATCGCGCATCAGGCCATGCTCGGCTTTATCGACCGTCTTGGAGAGACTTTTGTCGCAGCCTGATCCCCTTCTGCCCTCCAACCTCTTCGGCGAGATCGATCCGCCCCAGCGGCTGTTGATGGGACCGGGGCCGGTCAATGCCCATCCCCGCGTGCTGCGCGCCATGTCGGCCGATCTGCTGGGCCAGTTCGATCCCGAGATGACCGGCTATATGAATCAGGTCATGGCGCTCTATCGCCCGATATTCGGCACCGCCAACCGCTGGACCATGCTGGTCGACGGTACGGCGCGCGCAGGGATAGAGGCCGCGCTGGTCAGTCTGGTGGCGCCGGGCGACCGGGTATTGGTGGTCAATTTCGGGCGGTTCGGCCTGTTGCTGACCGAGATATTGGGCCGCATCGGCGCGGTCATCGAGACAGTCGATGCGCCTTGGGGGCAGGTGGTGCCGATGGACGCCATCGCCGCCGCGATCGAGCGCACCGCGCCAAAGCTGGTCGCCACCATCCATGGCGACACATCGACCACCATGGCGCAGCCGCTCAATGGCCTGGGCGCGCTATGCCATGCCGCCGGCGCCCTCCTCTATGTCGATGCTACCGCCACCATCGGCGGCATGGAACTGGCCACCGATCGCTGGGGTGCGGACATTGTGACCGGGGGCTTGCAGAAATGCCTCGGCGGCCCATCCGGATCGGCACCCATCACCATCTCCGATCGCGCGGCCGAAGTCATCTTCGCGCGGCGCCATACCGAAGCAGGCATCCGCATGGCGGAGCTGGCCGATGGGGCGGGACCGCGCATCGGCTCCAACTATTTCGATCTCGCCATGATCATGGACTATTGGTCGGACAAGCGCCTCAACCACCATACCGAGGCGACCACCATGCTCTATGGTGCGCGCGAATGCGCCCGACTGATGCTGGGCGAGGGGCTGGAGGCGCGCTATGCCCGCCATGCCGCCGCTGGGCGCGCCATGACTGCGGGGCTGCGCGCCATGGGCCTCACCGTCTTTGGTGACGACGCGCATCGCATGACTAATGTGACGGGGGTGTTCATCCCCGAGGGCGTGGAAGGTGAAGCCATCCGCACGATGATGCGCGAGGCGTTCGAAATCGAGATCGGCACCGCCTTTGGCCCGCTTTCGGGGAAAATCTGGCGGATTGGCGCGATGGGCTACAACGCGGCGCGGCACAAGGTTCTGATCACGCTCAACGCTCTGGAAAGCTGCCTGCGCCGCGAGGGCTTTGCCCTTGCCCCCGGCGCGGCCGTCGATGCCGCGATGGAGGCATGGTCGCGTGTCTGATCTGCCACGCGATCTTGTGGGCTATGGCGCCACTCCACCCGACCCGCACTGGCCCGGCGGAGCGCGGGTCGCGGTGCAGTTCGTCGTCAATTATGAGGAAGGCGCGGAGAACAGCGTTCTCAACGGCGACAGAGGATCGGAGGCTTTCCTTTCCGAAATGGTCGGCGCCACCAGTCATCCCGCTCGCGCCATGGCGATGGAAAGCCTCTATGAATATGGCAGCCGTGCCGGATTCTGGCGGCTGCACCGGATCTTTACCGAGCGCAACCTGCCGGTCACCATATTCGGCGTGGCGCAGGCCATGGCGATGAACCCGCAGGCGGTCGACGCCATGCTCAAGGCCGACTGGGAGATCGCAAGCCATGGTTTGCGCTGGATCGATTATCAGAACGTCCCCGAGGATGTGGAACGCGATCATATCGCGCAGGCCGTCGCCCTACACAGCCGCCTGACCGGCAGCCGACCGCTCGGCTGGTATCAGGGTCGCACCTCGCCCAACACCGCGCGGCTGGTGCGCGAGGAAGGCGGGTTCCTCTATGACGCCGACAGCTATGCCGACGACCTGCCCTATTATGATCAGGGCCAGTTGATCGTCCCCTATACGCTCGACGCCAACGACATGAAGATGGTCGCCTATAATGGCTTTACCGAGGGCGAGCAGTTCTTCCGCTATCTGCGCGACACGTTCGACCAGCTGCGCGAGGAAGGCGGGCGCATGATGTCGGTCGGCCTGCATGGCCGCATCGCCGGCAGGCCCGCCCGCGCCCGCGCGCTCGCCCGCTTCCTCGACCATGTCATCGCCACGGGCGACGCATGGGTCGCCCGCCGCATCGACATCGCCCGCCACTGGATGGAGGTTCACCCCGCATGACGTCTGAAATCAAGATCGACGATCCCGACCTGCTGGCCGAGGTCACGGCCGCATTCATGGAATATGAGCGCGCCCTGATGGAGGATGACATTCCCGCCATGGACATCCTGTTCCATGACGCCCCCACCACCAACCGCTATGGCGTGGGCGAGGTTCTCTATGGCATCGAGGAAATACGGGACTTTCGCAAAGGTCGCGGCGGCTCCCCCCAGCGCAAGCTCGGGAAGGTCGCCATCACCGTCTATGGTACGAATTTCGCCACCGCAGATGCCGAGTTTTTCCGTGAAAACTCCGATCGCAGAGGCCGTCAAACCCAAAGCTGGGTTAAATTCGCCGATGGATGGAAGGTGGTTTCCGCCCACGTATCGCTCGAAGGAAATACGCACTGATGAGCCATGGCACCGCCCTGTTCGAGCATAGCCCCTGGGTGGAGGCGCGCGCCGATGCGCGTCCCGCCTCCGGCGATCGTTGGGCAGACCTGATGGCCGTCATGCATGACGCGACACCCGACGAGCAACTGGCGCTGATCCGCGCGCACCCGGAACTGGCCGGCAAGGCAGCGGTAGACAGGACGCTGACGCAAGCATCCGCTGCCGAGCAGGCATCGGCGGGTCTGGACCGACTGACGCCGGACGAGTTTCAGCGGTTCCATGCGCTGAACGCCGCCTATCGTGATCGGTTCGGCTTTCCCTTCATCATCTGCGTGCGCCTGACGGACAAGGCGGGCATATTGGCCGCCATGGAACGGCGCCTGTCCCATGAAAGGGACGCCGAAATTGCGACCGCGCTGGAACAGATCGGCGAAATCGTCCGTCTGCGCCTGAAGGATATGGCAGCATGACCGGCCTCGCCGCGCTCGGAACCGAGCTGGCACGCCAACTGAGCCTGATCGGCTTTGGCGGCGCGGATTGGACTCGGCCGCGTAGCCATGCCGATGGCCATGTCCATGACGTCATTATCGTTGGCGGTGGGCAGAGTGGCCTTGCCGCCGCGTTCGGCCTGTTGGGCGAGCGGGTATCCAACATCCTCGTCATCGACGAAAGTCCTGAAGGGTTTGAGGGGCCGTGGGAAACCTATGCGCGAATGATCACGCTGCGCACGCCCAAGGAACTCAATCCGATCGATTTCGGCGTTCCCGCCCTTACCTATCGCGCATGGTGGGAGGCGCAGCATGGTGCCGCAGGCTGGGAAGCGGTGGGCAAGATCGCGCGCGGCGACTGGATGGACTATCTGCGCTGGTATCGCAGCGTCCTGAGGCTGCCCGTCCGTAACGAGACGCGCCTTATGCGGATCGAGCCGATGGGTGATGGACTGCATCGGCTGCATCTGGAGAAGCAGCCGCCACTGATCGCGCGCAAAGTCGTGCTGGCGACCGGCATTCAGGGTGGCGGGGAATGGCATACGCCCGCGATGATCAGCGACGCCCTGCCCCGTCATCTCTACGCCCATACCAGCGAGCCGGTCGATTATGCCGCAATGCAGGGCAAACGCATCGGCATATTGGGCGGCGGCGCATCGGCGTTCGACAATGCCAATATGGCGCTGACGCTGGGCGTGGCGGAGGCCCATGTATTCATTCGTCGCAAGATTCTGCCTCGCATAAACCCGATCCGTTTCATGGAACGGGTCGGGTTCACCGGCCGTTATCCCGCCCTGTCCGACGCGGAAAAATATGCGGTGATGGCGAGTTTCCTTGGCCATAATCAGCCGCCGACCAACGATACGTTCGAACGTGCAGCGAGCTGGCCCGGCTTCGGCCTGCATCTGGGTTCCCCATGGACGAGCGTCGAGCATGTCGATGGACAGGTGCGCGTCACCACGCCGCAGGGCAGCCATGATTTCGATTTCGTGCTGCTTTCCACCGGCCTTGTCAGCGATCCCGGCCTGCGCCCCGAACTGGCCGATGTTGCCACGCATATCGCCCGCTGGGCCGATCATTTCACAGCACCGGCCGGAACGGACAATGGCCTGATCGACGCCCACCCCTATCTGGGACCGGGTTTTCAGTTTACCGCTCGCGATGCCGCTTCAGAACATATTCTGCATGGCCTTTTCGCTTTCAACTATTCCGCCCTCATCAGCCTGGGCCTCTCTGCTTCGGCCCTTTCGGGGTTGCAGACCGCGTTGCCGCGCCTGATCCGGGGGATCACCGATCAGCTCTTCCTTGATGATCGCGAGACGCTCGTCGCCGATCTCATCGCCTATGATGAAGTGGAATTTATTGGGGAGTGGCCGCGACCTGTGCAGGGAGAAGCCGCATGAGCAGCCTGTCGACCCATGTCCTCGATACTGCCCATGGCTGCCCGGCGCAGGGCGTGACACTTAATCTGTTCTCGGCCGACGGCATTCTTATTTTTGCTGGCACCACCGATGCAGATGGGCGCTGCCCCGGCATTCCCCCACTGGAGACGGGACGGTATCGCCTTAGTTTTGCGGTCGCAGCCTATT
The DNA here is from genome assembly GCA_021847605.1 of Pseudomonadota bacterium. GTDB lineage: Bacteria > Pseudomonadota > Alphaproteobacteria > Sphingomonadales > Sphingomonadaceae > Sphingobium. Next base: position 138,566 of record JAJZQN010000004.1, read on the forward strand.
ATCGGGCGCGCGGCGTGGCGTTGGCCGATCCCCCCTTCCTCGACAATATCAGCATTGATTTCGGCATCGCCGATGATGGCCATTATCATGTGCCGCTGCTCGTTTCGCCCTATGGCTATTCGACCTATCGGGGCAGTTGAGATGACCGGCATCTCCTTTTGGCTGGACGGCACCATCATCACCCTGAGCGAGGTCGATCCGACCGCGACCCTGCTCGACCATCTGCGCTATCGCATGGGCCGCACGGGAACGAAGGAGGGATGCGCGGAAGGCGACTGCGGCGCCTGCACCGTGTTGGTCGGAGAATTGGCGGGCGACACGATCGACTGGCGCGCCGTCAATGCCTGTATCCTCTTCCTGCCAATGCTGCATGGCAAGGCGTTGCTGACGGTGGAGAGTTTGACAGAGGGTGACGCACTCAATCCTCTGCAAAGCTGCATGGCCGCCAATGGCAGTTCGCAATGCGGCTTTTGCACGCCCGGTTTCGTCATGTCGCTCTATGGCCGCTGCGTGGGGGCAAGCGGCCATCACCTGCCCGTAGAGGATGTGATTGCGGGCAATCTGTGCCGTTGCACCGGCTATGGTCCCATTATTGCGGCCGGGGAAAGCATCACCCGGCTGGAACGCGATGACAGCAGCATCGTCGCTGCCCTGAAAGGGATGCAGGATGGCGCCACCGTCGCGGGCCACCATGGCGATCGCCGCTGGTTCATCCCCGCCACGCCCGACGCGCTGGCCGACCTGATCGCCGACCATCCCGACGCCCGGATCGTGGCCGGGGCGACCGATGTCGGCCTGTGGGTGACAAAGGGACTGCGGCGCATCGATAAGCTGATCTTCGTCGGCGACGTCCCCGCCTTGCGCCAGATCATGGAGGATGAGCATGGCGTCACATTGGGCGCATCCGTCCGCTATGCGCAGGCGCATGATGCGCTGGCCCGGCTCCATCCCGACCTTGGCGAACTGACGCGCCGGATCGGCGGGCTTCAGGTGCGCAATGCGGGCACGATCGGCGGTAATATCGCCAATGGCTCCCCTATTGGCGATGGCCCGCCTGCCCTGATCGCATTGGGCGCGACATTGACGTTGCGTAGCCGTGCCGGGTGCCGGACCATCGCACTTGAAGATTATTTCATCGACTATGGCAAACAGGACCGACGCACAGGCGAATATGTCGAAAGCGTCCATATCCCGCGCCCCGGCCCGCACGACATCATCCATATCGCCAAATTGTCCCGCCGGTTCGATAGCGACATTTCCGCCGTCTGCGGCGCATTCCGCCTGACTGTTCGTGACGGCATCATCCATGATGCGCGCATCGCCTTTGGCGGCATGGCCGCCACTCCGCGTCGAGCCAGCGGGTGCGAGGCAGCGCTTATCGGCCAGCCCTTCACACGAGCGACCATGGAACAGGCGATGGTTGCGTTGCGTGCCGACTATAGTCCGCTCAGCGATGTGCGCGGCAGCGCCGCCTACCGTCTGGATGCCGCCGCCAATCTGTTGCTGCGTCTGTGGCACCGGGCGCAGGGCGATCCGGTGTCCGTACTGGAAGCGGAGGCCGTTGATGGCTAAAGGCGATACAGTCTGGCCCGTCCTTGCCAAGCCGTCGCTACCGCATGACAGCGCGCCGCTGCATGTCAGCGGCACGGCCCGCTATGCCGACGATCTGCCGGAACCGGCCGACATGCTGCATCTGGCCTTTGGCCAGAGCAGTCAGGCGCATGCCCGCATCATTTCGATCGACCTTTCCGCTGTGCGCGCGGCGGACGGAGTTATCGCCGTCTACACCGCCGCCGACATTCCCGGCGCCAATGACGTCAGCCCGGTGGCGGGGGACGATCGGCTGCTCGCCGATGGTGAGGTCTATCATGTCGGTCAGGCGATCTTCCTTGTCGCCGCGACCAGCCAGCGCGCCGCCCGGATCGCCGCCCGACTGGGACGGATCGACTATGAGCCGCTGCCCATTCACCTGACGGTCGAACAGGCCCGATCGGCACAATCCCTGATCGAACCGACCCAGCGCATGGCGCGTGGCGATGCCGGTGCGGTGATCAACCATGCCCCCCATCGCCTGACCGGCGGGTTCGATATGGGCGGACAGGATCATTTCTATCTGGAGGGGCAGGTCGCGGTCGCTACGCCGGGCGAGGATGGACAGATTCATCTGTTCAGTTCGACCCAGCATCCCAGCGAAGTGCAGCATCTGGTCGCCCATATGCTCCATCGCTCGTCGGCCGACGTGACGGTCGAGGTCCGCCGCATGGGTGGCGCCTTTGGCGGCAAGGAAACACAGGCCGCCCTGTTTGCCGCCGCCGCGGCACTGGTCGCGGACAAGACCGGCCGCCCCGCCAAGTTCCGATGCGACCGGGACGACGATATGGCGATGACCGGCAAACGCCATGATTTCCGCGTCGATTATGAGATCGGCTTTGACGATGCCGGGCATATATTGGCGCTCCGCCTGATGCTGGCGTCGCGTTGCGGCGCTACGGTCGACCTGTCGCCTGCGATCAACGACCGGGCGATGTTCCATGCGGATAATTGCTACTGGCTGCCCGACATCGAAATCCTGTCGGAACGGTTGAAGACGCATATGGTGTCGGCCACCGCTTTTCGTGGGTTCGGGGGTCCACAGGGGATGCTGGCGATCGAGCGCGTCCTCGATCATGTCGCGCTGCATCTAAACCTCGATCCATTGGCGGTGCGGATAAACAATCTTTATGGACCGGGGCGCGACATCACGCCCTATGCCATGCAGATTGCGGACAATATCGCCCCCGACCTGATCGCCCGGCTGCGCGCCGACAGCCGCTATGATGCGCGGCAGGCCGCCGTTGCCGCGTTCAACGCGAATAATGCGATATTGAAACGCGGTCTGGCGCTGACCCCGGTCAAGTTCGGCATCAGCTTTACCACCACCCATCTCAATCAGGCGGGCGCGCTGCTGCATGTCTATGCCGATGGCAGTATCCAGATCAATCATGGCGGCACGGAAATGGGGCAAGGCCTCTATATCAAGGTGGCGCAGGTCGTCGCCGACGTCTTCGCCGTCCCGGTCAGTCAGGTGCGGATTACCGCCACACGCACCGACAAGGTGCCTAATACCTCCGCTACGGCTGCGTCTTCCGGCGCGGACCTGAACGGCATGGCGGCCCATGCCGCCGCCATGACCATCCGCAACCGGCTGGAAGCATTTGCTGCCCGTACATTTGGATGCGAGGCAGCCGATGTGCGATTTGCCGCCGGTACCGTGATCGCCGGGACGGAGCGCCTGTCCTTCGCCACGCTCTGCCGCAAGGCACATATGGGCCGCGTCTCGCTGTCGTCGACCGGCTATTATGCCACGCCCGACATCGCCTATGACCGCGCCGCGCATAAGGGCCGGCCCTTTTACTATTTCGCCTATGGCGCCGCCGTCAGCGAAGTGGTGATCGACACGCTGACCGGCGAGCATAAGGTGCTGGCCGTGGACATCCTTCATGATGTCGGCCGATCGCTCAATCCCGCAATCGACCTTGGCCAGATCGAAGGCGGATTTCTTCAGGGGCAGGGCTGGCTCACGACCGAGGAACTGGTCTGGGACGACAAGGGCAGACTCCTGACCCACTCGCCTGCCACCTACAAGATTCCGACGGCTTCCGACCGGCCGCGCCGAATGACCATCGCCCTGTGGGACGGTCACAATGTCGAACCGACCATCAACCGATCGAAAGCCGTCGGCGAGCCGCCCTTCATGCTAGCCATCTCGGTTTTTTCAGCGTTGAGCCATGCCGTCGCTGCCACCGCGCCTGATCGGCGCACGATGCCCGCACTCAACGCACCTGCGACACCCGAGGCTATCCTGCGCGCCATAGCGGAGCATCGGGACGGATGAGCGAATGGCTTAGCTGGCTGCGCGACATCGCCAGCACTCAGCCGGCCGCGCTCATCAGTGTGCTGGCGACGGAAGGATCTGCTCCGCGGGGTGCGGGTACGCGCATGCTGGCTACTGACAATGGTCTGCATGGCACGATCGGCGGCGGACAGCTGGAATATCGCGCCATCGAACAGGCTCGATCCATATTGGCGTTGCCGCCGGGGAGCTGGCGGGTGCAGGATTATCCACTGGGACCGATGCTGGGCCAATGTTGCGGTGGCCGCGTCCGCCTGTTGATCGAGCATGTCGATCCGGCTGCTCTCGACTGGCTGGCGGATGCGAGCGACGAACGGATATTGGTGACGCGCCTGACGCCGAGCGGTCCCGACCGTCATGTCAGTACACAGGCGACGCCATCCACTTTGTCGGCGCGCGGCGACCGACCGCGCGACGGCCATGTCCTTTCCGAACGGATCGGCCAATATCGGCAGCCCCTCTATCTTTTCGGGGCCGGCCATGTGGGACAGGCGATTGCCCGCCATGCCGCCACCCTGCCGTTCCGCCTTGCCTGGTTCGATACCCGGCCGGTCTTCGAAACCATCGACGGCGTGGCTGTCGTGCCGGAGGCCGCGATCGATCAATGTGTTGGCGAAGCGCCCGACGATGCCGCCATCCTGATCCTGACGCACGACCATGGGCTGGACTATCGCCTGACCCACGCCGCGCTGCTGCGATCCCCGGTCGCGTTCGTCGGACTGATCGGATCGGCGACGAAACGCGCCCGTTTTCTGCATCGTCTGGAACGGGATGCGATCGGTGCCGATGCCCGGTCGCGCCTGACATGCCCCATTGGCGTTGCTGGCATCACCGGCAAGGAGCCCGACGTCATCGCCATCGCCGCGCTGGCGCAACTGTTGCAACGGAAATCCGCATGACCCTGTACGCCTATCGCGGCGAAATCCTCTCCGTCTCTCATGATCCGCTACAGGATAGGGACGCCGTCCGGCATGAAGCGGACGGATTGTTGCTGGTCGAGGATGGCATCGTGGTCGCGCGCGGCCCCTATGCCGATCTTGCTGCTCGCTATCCCGGCGTAACGGTCGAGCCTTTGCCCGGCCTGATCGTGCCGGGCTTCATCGACGCGCATATCCACTATCCGCAGATGGACCGGATTGCGTCGCATGGCGAACAATTGCTGGACTGGCTCGACCGGCACATCTTTCCGGTAGAAAAAGCCTTTGTGGACCGCGCCCATGCCGATCAGGTCGCGGGACTGTTTCTCGATGAGTTGCTGCGCAACGGTACCACCAGCGCTTTGGTTTTCCCGACTGTCCATGCCCATTCCGTCGATGCCCTGTTCGAAGCCGCGCTGGACCGGAACATGCGGATCCTGTCGGGCAAAGTGTTGATGGATCTTGGCCCGGATGGCCTGTGCGATACGCCCGAAAGTGCGCGGGTCGATAGCGAAGCCCTGATCGCGCGATGGCGCGGGCGCGGGCGCCTTGGCTATGCGGTGACGCCTCGCTTTGCTCTCACCTCATCCGACGATCAGTTGCAGGTTGCGGGCGGCCTGCTGGCGGCTCATCCAGACATCGTGATGCACACGCATCTGGCGGAAAATGAACGCGAATGCGCGGCCGTGGCGGAGCGCTTTCCCGACGCTGCCGATTATCTCGACGTCTATGACCGTTTCGGGCTGGTCGGGGATCGTTCCATCTTCGCCCATGGCATCCACCTGTCCGACCGGGCCTGTGCGCGTCTGTCGGAAAGCGGCGCCGGGGTTGCGGTCTGCCCCACATCAAACCTGTTCCTGGGATCGGGATTTTTCAACTTCACTCAGGCAGCAGACCATGGGGTCAGGATCGGGCTTGGTACAGACGTCGGCGCGGGCACCAGTTTTTCAATGCTGCATACCGCCGGTGTCGCCTATCAGGCGGCCCTGATGCGGGGACATCGGCTCGATCCGTTGCGTGCGCTCTATCTCGCCACCGCCGGCAGCGCCCGCCTGCTGCGGATCGAAAATCGGGTCGGTGCGCTGGAAGTAGGACAGGAAGCCGACTTCGTCTTGCTCGACGACCGGGCAACGCCACTCCTTGCCCGCCGGACCAGCGAAGCATCCCTTGCAGAAAGGCTATTCGCGCTCCAGATTCTGGGCGACGACCGGGCGGTTTACCGCACCTACATCATGGGCCAATGTGCCTGGGACAGGAATTTGACGACAGCATGACCGATCTTGACGCCTTCATCACCGGCCTGCCCAAGGCGGAACTGCATCTGCATATCGAGGGAAGTCTGGAGCCGGAGCAGATGTTTGCCTTTGCCCGTCGCAACGGGGTCAGCATTCCCTATGCTTCAGTAGAAGAAGTGCGTGCCGCCTACGCCTTTTCCAACCTTCAGGATTTTCTCGACATTTATTATGCCGGGGCCGACGTGTTGCGCACCCGCGCCGATTTCCATGATCTTGCCATGGCCTATTTCGATCGGGCGGCTGGCGATGGCGTGGTTCATGCCGAAATCATGTTCGACCCGCAGACGCATACGGACCGCGGCATCCCATTCGAAGAGGTGATCGAAGGGCTGCTATCCGCCATCGCGCTGGCGCAGGAGACGCATGGCATGACCAGCCTGTTGATCCTGAGCTTTCTGCGGCACTTGAGTGAGGAAGCGGCCTTTGAGACGTTGGCGCAGGCGGAACCATGGCTGGATCGGATCGCGGCGGTCGGCCTCGATTCCTCGGAAATGGGGCATCCGCCGGAAAAATTCCGGCGCGTCTTCGCCGCTGCGGCCGACAAAGGGCTGCGCCTGGTCGCCCATGCCGGTGAAGAGGGGCCGCCGGACTATGTCTATCAGGCGCTCGACCTGCTTCGGGTCGACCGGATCGACCATGGCAATCGCTCTTTGGAGGATGCTGCGCTCACGAAACGGCTGGCGGACGAAGACATGACTCTGACCGTCTGCCCGCTATCCAATCTGAAACTCTGCGTGATCGACAGGATCGAGGATCATCCCATCGACCGGATGCTGGCTCTGGGTCTGAAGCCCACCGTCAATTCGGACGATCCGGCCTATTTCGGCGGCTATGTCGCGGACAATTACCGGGCCATTGCAGCCGCGCGCGGGCTGGATAAAGCTGCGCTCGCGCAGCTTGCCCGCAACAGCTTCACCGGCTCCTTTCTGCCGGCCGATGCCGTCGCCGCCCATGTCGCCCGGCTGGACGAATGGCTGGCGGCACACTGAGGGAGCCGCCAAACCGTTCAGGCAAGCCGTTCGGGCACCGAAAGCGCTTCTTCAACAATCGTTTCGTTGGCGCCCACGGCTTCCCAAGGGAAGACGAACCAGCGCTTATCCTCATCACGGTCGATCATATCCGCCCAATAATCGACCGTGGCGCGCGAACGGCTGTTGTTGATGACCACGGCAAAACGCAGATTATCGGCATCGCAACCATTGTCGCCCAGCAGGCTGCGGATATAATCGATCGTGCCGCCACTGTCGTTTATATCGTCCACGAACAACAGGCGCGTACCCGCCGCGCTTTTTCCTGCGACCTTCGCCAGCAATTCATCGGCAAAGCCCGGCACCTTGGAGCTATGGTCAATCGACAGCATCGGCAATTTCAGCTGATGCGAGATATAGACCGCCGGCACCAGCCCGCCGCGACCGATGCCGATGATGAAGTCGGGCATCCACGGCCCCTCACCTACTTTGCGCGCAACAGTGCGAACGTCGGTCAGGAAAGCGTCATAGCTGATATAATGGAGCTGCGGTTCGGCGTTGCTCATCATCTGATTCCGTATGGGATGGAAGTGCCCGGTTAATCGCTCTGCGCGTCCGGGGCAATGTTCATGCGTCCAGATCGCCGCCGGGCGTGATCGAAGCGGGATAGCTGAGCTGGGCAAAGCCGTTTTCTATCTCGGCCAGCACGATGCCCGCCGCATAGGATGGCGTGCGCGTGGCGGCGGTGCAAAGCGCCAGCGTCATCGGCCGCAGGATCGGGTCGGAAATCCTGGTAAAGGACAGAAGACCGCGCTTCACCTCGGTAATGATGTCGAGCGAGGTCAATATGCCGATACCCACGCCCTGAAGCACGAGCGACGTCACCATCTGAATATTGTCCGACGTGACCTTCTTGTCGAGTTGAATGCCGCTGGTCCCTTCCAGAACCGCAATTTGATGGCATACTGCGAGCGGTTCCGCCGGCACGATCAGCGCCGAGTCGGCGCAGGATGTGAAGCGTGCTTCACGCTGCTGCCCGAACGGGTGCCCGGCCGGAGTGACAAAGCCCAGCACCACATCGACGAAGGCCCGGACGGTCAGTTCGCGAAAGGATTGCGGTTCGAACATGATGCCGAAATCCACCTCTCCATTGGCGATGGCCCCGCGTACCTTATCATTTTCAATCACACGGACCCCGATGGTAATGCCGGGATAGCGGCTCTGAATCGCATGAATGGCCGCAGGGATATATCCCTTGGCCAGTGCGTCGATGATGGCGATGTCGACATGGCCGCGCTTTAACCCCCGCAAATCCTCTATCTGGGCGCGAACATCCGTCAGATTCTTCTGCCAACGCATGCCAGATGCCATCATGATTTCCCCGGCCGCAGTCAGGCGCAACCCGGTTGGCAGACGTTCGAAAAGAGGCATGCCCAGTTCCGCTTCGACATTCAAAATCTGCCGGTCGATGGCGGATGCCGAAATATTCAGTTCATCCGCAGCCCGCCGAATGGAACCGAGACGGCCCACCGTCATGAAATAGCGCAGAAACCGCGAAAAGGCTGGCATGATACCCCACTCTCTTTTTTGCAACGCCCCGTCGAATTCATTGCGTTTGATCGAACCGGGTCAAGCCCCTTAACCTTCCGCCAACTTTTGGGGTCAGGGTCAAGATGAAACGAAGGGGTTTCCGCGCGCTGATGGGCGTGCCCGAACGTTCGGGCATGCACGCTGCGCGTTTCGTCGTGGCTGCGGCCATGACGGCGTTTCTTTTCACCGCAGCTCCAACCCTGGCAACAGAGCCGCCAGTGCCGGAATTACCCGCAGTCAAGCCTATCCCGGTCCGGGTCATCGTGATCGCCAATTTCGAACCGGGCGCCGATACCGGCGATGCTCCCGGTGAATTTCAGCTCTGGGCCGAGCGGGAAAAGCTGACCGAGAGCATTCCCATTCGTGGTGCGCTCCATCCCCTACGCCGTAATGCCGATGGCCTGTACGGCATGGTGTGGGGCAGCCCGGATACGATGATGGGTGGTGTCGCCGAACAGCTTATGGCTCTGCTGCTCGACCCACGGTTCGATTTCACCAAGACTTACTGGCTTTTTACCGGCATTTCCGGCGTAGATCCCGAAGCCGCTTCGGTCGGCAGCGCCGCCTGGGCGCGCTGGGTGGTACAGGGCGATACTCTGCGCGAATTTGACGATCGCGAAGTACCAACAGGCTGGCCCTACGGCCTGTTCGCCATCGGCGCCGACGCACCGGGGAAATTACCCAGTGCAACCGAAGATTTCGCTGGGTTCACCGACGTCGGCAAACTCGCCATGGCCGCGAAACTGAACCAGTCTCTTGCTCAATGGGCCTTTGACAGGACCAGGAATATCCCGATCCCGGATAATGCAGACCTGCAAAAGGCGCGCGCCGCGTGGAAAGGCTATCCCAACGCGCAAAGACCGCCCTTCGTCCTGATGGGTGAGACGCTGGGCGCGCTGCGTTACTGGCATGGGCCGGGGCGTACGCAATGGGCACGCGATTGGGTGAAACTGTGGACGGGCGGCAAGGGCCGTTTCGTCATGACCAACATGGAAAGCCAGTCTCTCGCCGGCACCATGGTTATGGCCGCCAAACAGGGTCTGGTCGATCCGGCGCGCATATTGGTCCTGCGTACCGGCAGCAATCCGTCCATGCCCCCGCCGGGCATATCCGCCGTCGAAAGTGTTGCCAATGAAGGAGCCGGTCAAATCGCCGCCTATGAAGCCAATTATCGGATAGGCGCGCCCGTCGTTCATGAATTGCTGGACCATTGGAACCAATATCGTGATGCCATCCCCGGAAGTCCGGTTCCATGATCGCCGCCGCCGTCCCTTTTCTGGCCGCTGCCGTGGGGCTGCCGTCGGCGCACCCCCTTTCATCTCCGGGTGAGGCCGCTGCTTCAGCCCTGTTCGATCAAGTCCTTTCCAGCCCGCCGGCGCTGCGTATCTTCCTCAAGAAAATGCCCAAGGGCGGCGATCTGCATAACCATCTGTCTGGCACCCCCTATGCCGAGGATTATCTGCAATGGGCCGCCGACGCCAACTATTGCGTCGATAGTGACGGAGAGGCCATCGCGCCACCACCATGCGCCGATGGCAAAAGCATCAAGGCTGTGCGCGACACGTCGCCCTTTGCCTACACCCATCTGATCGATGCCATGTCGACCCGTGGCTGGCGTCAGGGTGTCGGCCGCGACAATCAGTCCGGCCATGGCCAGTTTTTCGGCAGCTTTGGCCGGTTTGGCGCCATATCCGATGCATCCACGGCACAGGCGATGGCAACCGCCCGGCGTCTCGCTGCCGGCGACCGGCTGAATTATGTCGAGCTGATCCATAACCCGGCCGCGCTGGTCCGCCATACCTTGGCGGCAGGCGACGAGCCTTTGGACGAGGCAGGACTGGCAGCACGATATGAAAGTGAAATCGCGACGGTTCCAGCGATTATTACCGCCGCCATCGCCGAACTCGACCGGGACGAAGCGGATATGCGCGCCTTGCTCGGTTGCGGTTCTGCCTATGCCGATCCGGCCTGTGTCCCGACCATCCATTATCTCGCCTGGGGCTGGCGTGACCTTCCGCCCGCGCAGGCTTTCCGCTCCCTGATCCTGGCCTTCGCGATGGCAGCCCGCGATCCTCGCTATGTCGGCGTCAATATCGTCCAACCCGAAGACTGGCCGACGGCGGTGCGCGATTACGACCTGCACATGGCGATGTTCCGCTTTCTGGAGGCTCGCTATCCCACGGTTCATCGCTCGATCCATGCTGGGGAACTCGCCTTTGGTCAGGTGCCGCCGCAAGCGTTGCGCAACCATATCCGCAAGGCTGTGGCGAGCGGTGCGCAACGGATCGGCCATGGCACGGCCATCGCGTTTGAAGAGGACGCCGCCGATACACTCGCCAGCATGGCGCACGATCATATCCCGGTCGAAGTGAACCTGACCAGCAATGCCGTGATCCTGGGTGTGGAGGGCCATGATCACCCGCTGGCGCTCTATCGTCGCGCCGGAGTGCCAGTGCTGCTGTCCACCGACGATCAGGGCATTTTGCGCACCGACATGACCAATGAATATATGGTCGCGGCGCGTGAGCAGGGGCTGAGCTACACCGAACTGAAACAGATGGCCCGCGCCAGTCTGGAATATGCGTTCGTAGCCGGGCGCAGTTTGTGGGAAGCGCGCCAGCCGGGTCAATTCGCCGTCCCATGCCGCGACGGTCTGGACAAGCCGGCCTGTCGCACATTGATCAAGTCCAGCGAGAAGGCGCGGCTACAGGCTGAACTGGAAGAAAGTTTCGACAGGTTCGAAACAACGGATGTGCCGTCACAAGCGCGCCTGATGGCCTTGCGCACAGACGCTGCGGCAACAAACGCACGCAAGTAAGCCGATAAGACGACGCATCAAGTGTCGCCAGACAAGAATGCGAAGGGAGAGGGCAACGTCGTCACCAGTCGGCGGTCATGCAGCAAAGCTGCGGGCGTCGATACACTTAGGGGGTATGAAGATGGCATTGGTTCAACATTATAAAATCCGGTCGCACGATGTCCGTCGCGACAATCGACACCGTTCCATGATGGGTATGATCGGCGCGGCATTGCTGTGCTGCACCGCCATGACGGCTCCGGCCTTTGCGCAGGATGCAGCACCGGCTCCAGATGAAGCGCCCGGCGACGCTGAAATCGTCGTTACCGGCGCACTCGACGCACTGCCGGTCAAGAATGTCGGTTCGATCTTCGGCTTCGACAAGACCATATTGGAAACACCGCGTTCCGCATCGACCATTTCGAGCGAGCAGATTGAACGCTTCGGTATTACCGACATTTATGATCTGGTGGCACAGGCTCCCGGCACCTTTACCAACAGCTTCTTCGGCGTCGGTGGTGCGCTCGACATTCGCGGCACGCCGGGCGAAGTCTATTTCCGGGGCATGCGCCGCCTCGACAACCCCGGCAACTATCCCACGCCCATCGCCGCATCCGACCGCATCGACATTGTGCGCGGTCCCGCCTCCCCGATCTACGGTCCGTCCAAGACCGGCGGTTACATGAATTTCGTGCCCAAATCGGCGCGGGTCGCCGATGGCAAACTCGCCAACAAGGCCTCGGGCGAACTAAGCTACACGCGCGGTAGTTGGGACATGAATATCGTCAAGGGCAGCATCGCCGGTCCGCTCAAGCTGGGGGAACAGGAATTCGGTTACAGCCTGTTTGCCCAATATGAGGATGACGGCAGCTATTATCGCAACATGGATACCAAGCAGACCGTGTTGCAGGCATCTTTCGACACCGATCTTTCCGATCATGTCCGCCTGGAGTGGGGTGGCCAGTATCAGAATTACAAGGGCCAGCAAAATGGCGGCTGGAACCGCCTGACGCAGGCATTGGTCGATAATGGCACCTATATCACGGGTCAGGCCCAGCCGCTCGATACCAACGGCGACGGGCAGATTTCGGTCCCGGAAATTAATGCCTCCGTTCCCGGCGGCCTGTCTATTTTCGGCAATTTCACCTGCCCCAACAGCAGTTTCAGCGCAGCACCTTCCGGATTTACCGACGCCTGCTTCACGCAAACCTATCCTTCGCTTGCCCTGACCAATACCGGCACCGCAAAATTAAGCCGCCGCAATACGCTGACCGGGCCAAACGACCGGCTGGTCAATCGCGGTACAGCTCTCTACTTCGACGCCATCTATACTTCGGACAGTGGGTTTGAGCTGAAGAACCAATGGTTCTACGACAGCTATGAGAATATCAACGAAAATAGCTATGGCTTCTCGCAATTACATGACAGCTGGGTGATCGAAGACAAGATCGTCGCGTCGAAGACCTTTGAAAGCAGCGCAGGAAAATTCTCGTTTCAGCTATCCCCTTCCGCTCGCTATACGAAATTCGAGCATGGGGACGATTTCAATTATGAATATTTCCATCGCGTCGATCTGACCGTCGGCTATAATTCCCTGTCCGACCGCCTGCTGTCGACAGAATGCGATTGCGATTACACCAACTATGTAGTGGGCCATTATTCCGATCTGGCTCTGGCCGGCCTTGTCGATCTGGATTTTGCCTTCGGCCTCGATATCGTAGCGGGTGGCCGTTATGATTATATCGATGCCAAATCGACCTATCTGACGTCGAAGATGGAAGCCGCTGCGGTTCCCGCGATTACGAACGCCAGCGGCCACAAGGGTGCATGGTCCTATTCGGGCAGCGTATCCTACAAGCTGCCGCTGGGCCTGATCCCCTATGGCACCATTGCTCGCCAATCCACCGTCATCGCGGGTCAGGGCGCCGAACTTTATGCACCCGACGTTGCAGCCGGCACATTTATAACTGCGTCAAAGCTTTATGAAGGTGGCGTCAAGGGTAGCTGGCTCGACAACAAGCTCTATGCCGCCGTTTCGGTCTACAAGCAGAAGCGAACCGATTTCAACATTCAGTCGTCAACGGTCAACCAGTCGGTCGAAACCAAGGGGCTGGAAGCCGAAATGCGCTGGTCGGTGGACCGCCACCTGCTTATCACCGGTGCCTACACCCACACCAACGTCTATAACCTCACCTTCCTTGGCAATGGCGAGGCATTCAGCTTCTTCGGGATCGAGGATCTGATCAACGTGAGCGATCCTACCCTGTATCTGGGCGGGCAGCCGATCGGCAACCTGCCGATCACCAGCAAAAATGCGTCGAAGCGCGCGGGTATTCCCGAAAATATGTATTCGGCCACCGCGACCTATTCCTTCGACTTCGGCCTCGCCCTTTCGGGTAGCCTGGTTCATGTCGACTCCGTCTATTCGGGGCAAAGCCAGGCGGTGAAGCTGCCCTCTTACACCACCGTCGATCTGGGTGCGTCGTTCGAGACAGGACCATTGCTGTTCCGGCTGGTCGTGAAGAATGCGACCAACGAAAAATATTTCCGCGCCAACTTCACCGAATTATTCGGCAGCAACATCGTCCTGCCGGAACGTCCGCGCAGTTTCCAGGCGTCGGCCGTCTATAAATTCTGACTTTCCCCCTGGGGGAGCGCTCACACAGGCGCTCCCCTTTTTTTACAAGAGTTTCTTACCCCATGCCTTCCTTTTTGCGCGGCACCATCTGTACATTGTCGCTGTCTTGCGCACTTGTCCCTGCAAGCCATGGCATAGCCGCGACGCCGGCGACCTCCGCCACCGAAGGGACAGCCTGTGCGCCAGCCAAGCCCTGCGCCGCGCCCCTGCCTGTACGCGTCGTCATCGTCACCATGTTCGAAATCGGCGAAGACAGCGGGGATGCAGCCGGTGAATTTCAGCTGTGGAAGGAAAGGCGGCACCTCGATACCCGCATTCCCTTCCCCCACGGCTATCACGACCTTTATTACAATCCCGACAGCCAGATATTGGCGATGGTCACGGGCGTGGGAACTGCCCGATCCGCCACCGCAACCATGGCAGTCGGCCTCGACCCGCGTTTCGACCTGAGCAAAGCCTATTGGCTGGTCGCGGGCATTGCCGGGATCGATCCGCAGGATGCCTCCATCGGATCGGCCGCATGGGCACGCTATCTGGTCGATGGCGACCTTGCCCATGAAATTGACGCACGCGAAATTCCCGCAGACTGGAAATCGGGCTATTTTCCGCTTGATCGCAAGGGTCCCAATGATCCAGCCCCACCGCCCAAAAATGGCGCCATGTTCGAATTGAACGGAGCCTTGCGCGAATGGGCCTATCGCCTCACCAAGGATATATCCTTGCCCGACGATCCGGCCATTCGGGCCGAGCGGATGCGCTATTCCGGCTTCCCCAATGCGCAACGTCCGCCTTTCGTCCTGAAAGGCGAGCAACTATCGGCCATGACATTCTGGCATGGCAAGCTGATGAATCAATGGGCCAATGACTGGGTGCGCTACTGGACGCAAGGTCAGGGCGATTTCGTGACCTCTGCCATGGAGGAAACAGGCACCTATCAGGCGATCGACTATCTCGACCGGATTCATCGGGTCGACAAGAATCGCTTCATGGTTCTGCGCGCGGGCAGCAACTATTCCATGCCCCCACCGGGACATAAGGCAGCCGACTATCTGCTAAGGGAAAATGAGGGATATTCCGGCATGACCGCCGCGCTCGAAAGCCTGTATCTGGTAGGATCGAAGGTGGTTGACGAACTGATCGACCATTGGGACCACTATGGGGAAACAGTGCCTCAGTAATAGCCCGGCTGGCATCATTTCGCCAGATGCGAATTGCCACAGAGCCGGATGAATGCCGATTCTTTCCGCCTTCCCCGTCCAACGGCTGGAGCGATGCGACCTAAGGTCCAATTGCACCAGCCCCCTCATATGCCACCATTTGTCCAACTCAAACCGATCCGGGAGATGGACATGCTGCAACAGGTTATGGAGCGGTTCGCGGGCAAGACGCTGATCCGCGAAAGCTATGACAATTATATCGGTGGCGAATGGCTCGCGCCGACCAAAGGCGAATATTTCAACAATATCTCGCCCGTCACGGGGCAGGTCGTGTGCAAGATAGCACGCGGTACCGCCGAGGATATCGAACTGGCGCTCGACGCCGCGCACAAGGCAAAGGACGCCTGGGGCAAGACGTCATCTACCGAACGCGCGAATATTCTGCTCAAGATGGCAGACCGGATGGAAGCCAATCTCGACCTGATCGCGATGGCCGAGACGATCGACAATGGTAAGCCGATTCGTGAAACGACTCATGCGGACATTCCGCTCGCCATCGATCATTTCCGTTATTTCGCCGGCTGCGTCCGGGCGCAGGAAGGGTCGATCAGCGAAATCGACCATGACACGATCGCCTATCATTTCCACGAGCCGCTGGGCGTGGTCGGCCAGATCATCCCGTGGAATTTCCCGATCCTGATGGCGGTGTGGAAACTCGCGCCGGCGCTGGCGGCGGGCAACTGCATCGTCCTGAAGCCTGCTGAACAGACGCCCATGTCTATTCTGGTCCTGCTGGAAGTCATCGGCGACCTTCTGCCCCCCGGCGTGCTGAACGTCGTCAACGGTTTCGGCGTGGAAGCCGGCAAACCCCTCGCCAGCAACAAGCGGATCAGCAAGATCGCCTTCACCGGTGAAACCACCACCGGTCGTCTGATCATGCAATATGCGTCGGAAAATCTGATCCCTGTCACGCTGGAACTGGGCGGCAAATCGCCAAACATCTTCTTCGAAGACGTGATGGACGCCGACGATGATTATTTCGACAAATGCCTGGAAGGCTTCGCGATGTTCGCGCTGAATCAGGGCGAGGTCTGCACCTGCCCCAGTCGTGCGCTCATTCAGGAATCGATCTACGAAAAGTTCATCGAACGCGCGATTGCCCGCGTGAAAGCGATCAAACAGGGCAGCCCGCTGGACCCCGGTACGATGATCGGTGCGCAGGCATCAAACGACCAGTTGGAAAAGATCCTGTCCTATATCGAAATCGGCCTCAACGAGGGCGCCGAATTGCTGACCGGGGGCGAACGCGCCGCGTTGGAAGGCGAGTTGAGCGACGGCTACTATGTTACGCCGACCGTCCTGAAGGGACACAACAAGATGCGTATCTTCCAGGAAGAAATCTTTGGTCCGGTACTGGCCGTTACCACCTTCAAGGATGAAGCCGAAGCCCTCGCCATCGCCAACGACACGCTTTACGGTCTGGGCGCCGGTGTGTGGACCCGCAACGGGTCGCGCGCCTATCGCATGGGTCGTGGCATTCAGGCGGGTCGCGTGTGGACCAACTGCTACCATGCTTATCCGGCCCATGCCGCCTTTGGCGGTTACAAGCAGTCGGGCATCGGTCGTGAAAATCACAAGATGATGCTCGATCATTATCAGCAGACCAAGAATCTGCTGGTCAGCTATAGCCCCAAGGCTCTCGGCTTCTTCTGATCCGTTTGTCAAGGTTGAGCGAAGGCGCATTCCCTCTCCTATCCTGCCTTCGCTTCTGGCGGGTGCCACCCGGCACCCGCCAGACCTTTTTGGGAGAACAGGAGCCAGAGCATGGATGATGCGCCTCCCCGCATTCTTACGACGCCACAGGCCGATGCCCTGATCGCGCAATTGACCGCACGCCATGGCCCGTTGATGTTCCATCAATCCGGCGGTTGTTGCGACGGTTCCGCCCCGATGTGCTTTCCCCGCGGCGAGTTCAAGGTCGGCGCGCAGGATGTGCTGCTGGGCCATGTCGCCGGCGACGTGCCGGTATGGATCGGCGCCGCGCAATTTGAATATTGGCGCCATACCCAGATTAGCATTGATGTCGTTCCCGGACGTGGTGCCGGCATGTCGCTGGAAAGTCCGGAAGGGGTCCGCTTCATCGTGCGATCGCGGGTATTTTCCGATACTGAGGATGCAGCATTGACGGCGGCAGGCGAACCGCCGCGCGGCGCCTGAACCCCATGCGCTTTGTCGAACATCCCGATCGACGCCATGTAGTCGGCGAAATGCATCTGCGTCGCTTCCCCCGGCTTTCGCCGCCGGTTCAGGCCATCCAGTTCGCCAGACTGCTGGACGACACAGCCCGCAAGGCTGAAAGCGATGCGCTGGCGGCGGCCCCAATCCCCATACAGCCGGACGGCCAGCGACATATCGAAAGCCGCTGGTCCGACGATATCCGCATGAGTTGGGAACGGCATAGCGAAGCGAGCAGCCTGACCCTGACATTCAGCGGAGACGCCGCCCGACCCCTGGACTGGCACCCGGCCAGCGACCCACGCCGCGCGCCAGCTATCCTGTGGGCGGAAAGCCTGCCCGGGCAGGTATTTCGCGCCACGCATGTCATGATGGTGGCGGATGAAGAGGCCGCTGCCCCCCTGGTCGCAAAGGCCGGCTTTCGCCTCTCTCACCTTGTGTCCTGCCATGTGGCCAGCGGCGCCCGCCTTTGGTGCGACTTTCGTATCCACGAAGATGGTTATGGCCGCATGGTGGTGGCCGCAAACGGCCTTTCCGACGCCGATCTTTCCCGATGCGTGCAGAAAATTCAGGAGCTTGGCAATTATCGCAATCTGGCTTTGTTGGGATTACCGGTCGCACATGCAGGATGGGCGTCGCTGAACCCGATCGACCGGACGCTGGAGCAATCCGCCCGCATGTTGCGAGATGGCGAACGTCGTGACGACGAGCTTCTGGCCGATCTCACCGCACTCACGGCAACGCTCCTGTCTCTGTCCGGCGATTGCGATTTCCGCCTCAGCGCCACAGCCGCCTATGCCCAGATCGTGACGGACAGGCTGATGGAACTGAATGCGCAGCCCATCGCCGGTTATCAGTCGCTGGCGGACTTTATCGGCCGGCGGTTTCACCCTGCCATGCGGACCTGCGCCGCTTTTTCGGCCCGGCTGCATTTGCTGGGGGAAAGAACCGCGCAATTCACCGCCCTGCTACGCACCCGCATCGAAACCAATATCGAAAATCAGAATGCCGAACTGCTCGCATCCATGGATCGCAGCGCCCGCATGCAATTACGGCTGCAACATCTGGTGGAAGGGCTGTCGACCGTCGCCATCAGCTATTACGCCCTGGGCCTGATCGCCTATCCGTTCAAGGCGATGGAAAAGGAGTGGCCCATCTTTTCCGCGACGCTAACCCTGGGACTGGCAGCGCCGATATTGGCGATTGCCGTGCATTTCATGATGGGACGACTGCGACATCGCCTTATTTCCGTAGATGACAAAGCGGCACAAGAAAGGGCATAAGCAGGAAGAATAAGGACAAATAAGGATAGGGGATGACTTTGCTGGCTTCGGCTATTGCTTTCTCATCGAGCCACGCCACCGATCCGGGACAAGCGATGGACGAAATCATCGCGGATTTTGGTGACGAACCGCTGGCCGGGATGATGATGTTCTGTTCGCATCGTTTCGATCGGCAAGAGCTGGCACGAGCCATCAACCGATGCAGCGAAGGCATCGTCGCGATCGGTTGCACCAGTTCGGGCGAACTCACCGAACAGGGTTATGATCAGGATAGCATCAGCGTCATCGGATTTCCTGCGTCAGGCTTTCACCTGACCTCCCATTGTTTTGACGACATCGATCATTTCGATCCGGTTGCCGCTCGTGAGGCGATCCGGTCGCTGGCCGCCATCGCGGACCGGGATAGCCGCCACCTGGGCGATCGGGTCAATCATGTTGCGCTGTTCCTGGTCGATGGCCTGTCGCACAGCGAAGAATTGCTGACCATGACGATTCAGGACGCACTGGGGGACATCCCGCTCATCGGCGGATCGTCGGGCGATGGGCTGATGTTCCGGGAAACCGCCATTTTCGAGGGCGGGCGCTTCCATGGTCATGCGGCCGTCGTTGCTATCCTGTCTACGCCCCGACCCATGCATGTTTTCAAGGCGCAGCATTACCGACCCAGCACAGAGAAAATGGTGGTGACGGAGGCGTTGCCGCGCGATCGGGTCGTGACGGAAATCGATGCTGGCCCGGCCGCACAGGAATATCTGCGCCTGGCGGGACATGCCGGCGAAGCATTAGGCATCGAATTTTTCGCCGCTCACCCACCCATGGTGCGCGCGGGCGGCGATTATTATGTCCGATCGATCCAGAGCGCCAACGCCGATGGCAGCCTGACCTTCTATTGCGCGATCGATGAAGGGATCGTTCTGGCTGTCGGCGAACCGATAGACCGGATCACCGGCATGGAGGCTCTGTTTGAAGACATAAGCCACCATGTCGGGCCTATTGATCGGGTCATAGCCTTTGACTGCGTATTGAACCGCATTGATGCCGAGCAGCGGCAGATCGGCCGGCAGGTATCGGAATTTTATGCCCGTAACCGGGTCATCGGGTTCAACACCTATGGCGAGCAATATCATGCGTTGCACGTCAACCAGACCTTCAGCGGGCTGGCGATCGGGCGATGACGGCCCTTCCTCCTCTTTCAGCTGTCGATGCGGAGGCGCTGCGGGCGGAAAATCGTAAGCTCAGGAAAATCAACCTTGCCCTGATGGAACGGGTCGAGCGGTCCAGCGACATGGCCGGCAACGCCTTTTCCATGTTCGAAACGGCCATATCGCTGGAGGCGATGGTTCGCGAACGAACCGCTGAGTTGGAAGACGCCCTGTCACGCCTGGCCAAGGTTCATGCCGATCTTGCCGAGGCGCTTGGCACCGCTGACGCCGCACGGATGCGTCTGCGTGACGCCATCGCATCGATTAATGAAGGCTTCGTCCTGTTCGACGCGGAAGACAGGCTGGTGCTTTTCAACGAAGCCTATCTCGGTTTCTGGCCGGAAATCGCCGATCAGGTCCGCGAGGGCATGCATTTCGACGAGATCGCGAAACTGGCCGCCGTTCATCATCGCCCGCGCGGGTCGCTCGTCGGTCCTGATCGCTGGGTATCGGAACGACTGGCCCGACACAGCGTCGCAGATGGCGGGCATGTTCAGGCTCTGGCCGATGGGCGCTGGGTTCAGATCAACGAACTGCGGACCAGCGAAGGCGGGATCGTTGGGATCTACACCGATATTACCGAAGTGAAGGCGGAAGATGCCCGTAATCGGGCGCGCGAACTGGCGGAACGCAATATCGTCCTGCAATCGACGCTGGATAATCTGTCCGAAGGCGTGTGCCTGTTCGATGCGCAGGGGCAATTGGCGGCGTGGAATGACGCGCTTCAGCGCCTGCTGGCATTGCCCGACGACTGGAGTATGGAATTGGGCAGCCATGCGGCCTTTGTTGCATGGTGCCGCAGTCGTCTGGGCATGGCGGACGAAGGCTTTCTCGACTGGCGAGGCAATAGCGTACGACGCGATCGTGTGCATGGTCTGGTACGATGCGGCAATCGCAGCTTTGAATTGCGCAGCAATACGATGGAGGGCGGCGGGCAGGTCATCGGCTTTACCGATGTGACCGACATGTTGCGGGCGCAAAGCACTTTGCGGGAAACGGCGGAAACGCTGGAGCGGCATGTTACGGAACGCACGGGCGAACTGGTCGCGGTCAATCGCCAGTTGGCGGAGGAAGTAGCCGAACGCCGGGCGGTCGAATCCCAATTGATGGATGCCAAGACGCTGGCGGAAAAGGCCAACCTGTCGAAGACGAGTTTTCTGGCGGCGGCCAGTCACGACCTGTTGCAGCCCCTGAATGCCGCCCGTCTGTTCGTCGCGGCGCTCGGCGACCGTCGGCTGGCCTTGCCAACCCGCGCGCTTGTCAGTCAGGCGTCGACGGCGCTGGATTCCGTCGAGGATCTGCTGGAAGCCCTGCTGGAGATCAGTCGGCTGGATGCTGGCGCGATCCAGCCCGAGATTGGCGATTTTCGGCTCGATCGCATGCTGGAGACATTGCGGGTCGAATTTGCGCCCATGGCGCGATCCGCCGGGCTGGCGCTGACGATAGAAGCCGCCCCGATCTGGGTTCGGTCCGACATGCGCCTGTTGCGGCGTATCCTGCAAAATTTCGTGTCCAATGCCGTCCGCTATACGCAGCGCGGATCGGTTCGACTGACCTGCACGGAGCGCGCCGATAGCGTGCGGGTCAGCGTCGCGGATACCGGCCCCGGCATCGCAGCCAACAAACAAAGCCTGATCTTCGAAGAATTCCGCCGTTTCGACACGCGACAGGGCGGCAAAGGGCTGGGCCTCGCCATCGTCCGCCGGGCCAGTGACATGCTGGGCCATGCCGTCACGCTGGAATCCGAGCCGGGTGTGGGCTCGACCTTTTCCATCGACCTGCCTATCGGTACGCCCGTTGCGGAAACGGCAGAAGCCGCCGAAGGGCCGGGCCGCGACCGGACGATGCGGGGACGGTGCATATTGGTGATCGACAATGAACGCAGCATTCAGGGCGGGATGCGAACCCTGCTGGAAGGATGGGGTTGCACGGTTCAGACCGCCAACGGCCATGATGAAGCGGTCGCCCAGTTCGGTCCCGGTCAGAAGCCCGATGTGATGCTGGTCGACTATCACCTCAACGACAATGAAACCGGTGATGCGACCATCGGCCGCCTGACCGAGCATTTCGGGCCGGTGCCGGCCATCATGATTTCGGCGGATCGGGGCAAGGCGTTGAAAGCACAACTGGACGAACGCGCCATTCCTTTGCTCAACAAACCATTGAAGCCTGCGCAGTTACGGGCATTGTTGCGGACGATGCTCGGGTAAAAATGGGTGAAGATTTGCCTGCGTGCGGTCAGTCACATTTTAAGGGGCAAATGTAGGAAAGTTCGGGCTTAGCTTCCCATATTTCCCGGTGATTTTGTTTTTTTACTGCTCTCTTTTGAAATTATTGGAATGCACAGGACAGCCGCTCCAACCAGAAAACCCGGCGATCATCCTATGATCGCCGGGTCGTAGGAAAGAGCAATATCCGCGACTTTTCAGAGCGGGATGACATCCGGTTGAATCACAAATCTCCGTTCGTTTCGAGCGCAGTCGAGAAACGATCAGCGCGCCGTTTCTCGACTGCGCT
>JAJZQN010000031.1 GCA_021847605.1 Pseudomonadota bacterium
GACACTTGAAAGTCTCGCCAACGTCAGCGACAATCCCCTCATCAGCTTGCCCGGCGTGGCAGCCTGATCCAGTCCGATCCTCTACCGAGGACAGCCGCTGTTACACCATCCCGCGGGACACGATCGCGGCACGCGCATATATGTGCCACGCAAGATCGGCGACCATCATCCGCTATGCGTTACCCTTGGCCGTGAAATTGCCGATAGTCTGGCTGCATATTGCGGCGGCGGGCCTTTGGTCATCCCCAAGCAGGCGGAACGCCGTGAGCGCGTTCGTCAATTGCGCACAGGGCGGTCATTGACAATTGCCCAGATTGCGTTGGAAACGTCCTTTTCCGAACGCCATGTCTATCGCCTGTTGAGCGAAGATAGTGACGATCGCCAGCTTGGCTTGTTCGACTGAAATTCCTTTGATGCCACACGTCATCTCGAACGGATGACCCCGCTTTTCCATACCGGCATGGCGCATCACTAGCGGCCGGACCTCGATAACTCCTGATCCATGCCGCCTGCGTTGTGCCGCGCCGGTGAAGTCCATGCGCGTCGCTTTTCCTGATGGGCGGCGCGCATGGACAAGCCAGCGTCTTTCACCAGCAGGAAGAGCAGCAATGGCAATTACCGATCTTATCAGCGGACTGGCAGGCGCGTTGACGCAAGTGCGCGCCGACCTTGCCGAGGTTGACGCCCAAATCAACAGCCTCACACAGGAACGTGTTACAACCATCAACGCGCCACCGCATGCGGATGACATCGCCGCCGCTTTCAAGCGCGGCCTTGCGGTAGCTACGCACAGCTTTGAGCAGCGGTTGGGTTGGAACCTCAACAACGCAAATGCGAAAGGCGCGGATGCGGCAAAGGCGGCGCAGAGCGCGGCGCAGTTGCTTATGATCAATGCCGAGCAGCCCCCAAGCGGACCAACATTGTCGGGGCCGATCGGGACTATCACGGCCGGTCTGTTTCCTGTTTCAACGCTGGCTGAGCGCCAAGGCGTGCTGGACGTTGCGG
Source organism: Pseudomonadota bacterium (assembly GCA_021847605.1). GTDB lineage: Bacteria > Pseudomonadota > Alphaproteobacteria > Sphingomonadales > Sphingomonadaceae > Sphingobium. Next base: position 1,006 of record JAJZQN010000031.1, read on the forward strand.
CCGTTACCTATTTTCTGCGCGACCGCATAGAGGCGGAAATTCCGGCACTCGTGGCCAAACTATGCCCGGTATCGCTGAAGGGGTTGAAACAGGCCGATCGTGCCGCCGCGCTTGAGCGGCTGGACAATCAGATTGCCGAGTTGAAGGCCAAGCGCCGTGAGCTTGTCGGCAACCTTGCCGCAGCGCGCAAGGCCACTGGCGGCCTTGTAGGGCAGTAAGATGGTGGATCGGATCGCTCTTTGCGCCGCCACGCCTCTGGCAGGCGTTGCTATGGCAGCGCCGGAATGGCTGCATCTTCTCCCAAATGGCCGCATCACGGCGAAGGATGGGCGCGGGCCATTTCGTCTGGAAAATGCTGCTCAGGTGGCCGCGTCATCTTTGGCCCAAGCCGGGGGAAAGCTCGTCCTGGACGAAAACCATGCGACCGACCTTGCCGCCCCTAAAGGCGGGGCCGCGCCAGCGCGCGGGTGGATCGTGGATTTGCAGGCGCGGTCTGATGGCATTTGGGGCCGCGTTCTGTGGAGCGAAGCCGCTAAAAGGTCGAAAGCTTGGATGGAATATCGCGGCGTTTCGCCGGTCATCGTCCACCGCAAGGACGGGATGATCGAAGCGATTTTACGCGCAAGCCTCGTTAATCAGCCCAATCTTGTAGGCCTGACCTCACTCCACAATGTCTTTGCCAGTGACGCTATGGACGAACAGGCGCTGGAAGACCGCGTGCAACCGGGCCAGCAAATGGATGAGATCGATCAGGCGATAGCGGTCCATCTCGGCATTGATCCGAAAGTCTATGAGAGAGCGCTGGCAAGCACGGCATTCCGCGCCAAACTTATCCCAATGCGCCGCCAGTTTATCAAGGAAGGCGTTCACCTCGTGGATGAGGCGGACTTGCCGCTTGGCGCGGCCGATCAGACCATAATCGCCAAGATGGGCCTCGACCCGGCGTCCTATCGCGCCACCCTTGCCAAAGAAGGCCTGCGTACCTCGCTGCATGGCGTGCGTGGGCTGAATGAAGATGCCCGCGAGATCGTCTCTATCATCGGCGCATTCGCAGCCAGTCCTTAACAAAACCGCGCGGCCTCAGTTTCAACGATCGTTAAATAAAGGAATTTCAATGTTCTCGATTAACAATAGTCCGACCTTCACCCATACCGTCAAGGTCAACGTGCCTGTCAATGGCGGCTATGAGCAGCAAAGTTTTCAGGCCACCTTTAACGTGGTGCCGATTGACGAAGCTGCCCGCTTCGACCTTTCGAGCGGCGAAGAAACGACGGCTTTCCTGAAGCGCGTCATTGCCCATCTGGACGATTTGGCAGGACCGGACGGCGAACCGGTGCCTTATAATAGCGACTTGCGTGATCGTTTGATCCAGTTGCCTTATGTCCGCGTTCCTCTCGCCAAAGCATATTATGATGGCGTCGCGGGCAGTTACACGGGAAACTGATTGCCGCCGCCCGCCATTGGGCTGGCGGCGGCTCCCCCGACCTCTCGAATGCTATCGCGAATGCAGAGGCGTTTGGATTGCCAGCGGAAATCATCGCTGACCTGAAAGTGGAAGCACCGCGTTTCGCGGTGTTCCACCAGAATATGGTCATAGTGAACGCATTTCTCACAGTCGCTTCCCAATGGCGGATCATCTCCCTCGCTACCGGCAAAGCCTATTGGCAGGGACTTGATTACACGGCTGCCAAGGCAGGCCTCGACCTTGCGCAGATCGCACTCACCCCGGCCCAATGGTCCGGGGTGCAACTGATGGAGGAAGCGGCTCGGACCGTCCTCAACGGCTATCGCGGATGATGCTGGCATGACGCTCAAAACCTCACTGATCATCACCGGCGATAGCGAAACGGCGGTCGCAGCCGTCAACGAACTCAAAGAGAGCGTTGAAAAGCTAGGTAGTGGCAGCCGCGTAGCGGCGAATACCCAAGGCACCTTGGCCGCTGCGACCAACGTCACCGCGACAAGCGCCCGCACCGCAGCCGTTGCGCAGGGCGCGGTTGCAACCGGCAATACATCGGTTGCGGTGACAGGGCGCGCCGCTGCCGTTGCACAAGGTGCGGTTGCGGTCGCTACAGAAGTCGCGACCGGCGCGATGGCGTCGTTCGGCATTTCCGCCATGACCGTTGAAGCCATCCTCACCGGCGGTCTTTCTCTCGCTCTCACGGCAGGCATAGGATTCCTCACCGGCTTTGCTGGGGAATTGTTCGCCGCTGGCTCCGAAGCGGAGGATGCCGCGCCCAAGGTGGACCGGCTCACCGCTGCTTTACAGCGGTTGCGGGCGGAGCAGGCCAACACGGCTGACATTGGCGAGGTCGAAAAGAAGCTAAACGACCTGCGCGACGAACGCATGAAAGCGTCGATCGCGGTCGACAAGGCGGACAATACCCGCGCCGGTGCGCAACAGCGCATGCTGGCGACACGCCGTATCGCCAGCTTGGATGCCGAGATCGCGAGCCTCAAAAGCGCTATCGCGATGAATGAGGCCGTGGCGGAGAGCCATGAAAAAACAACCGAAGCCGCGCAGAAAAGCACAGCGGCAGTCCGGGCGCATAGCAGCGTGCGCAGGGCTTCCACGCAGATCGACCGCGATGCGGCCGACGCTCAAAAGAAGCTGCAAGCCGACCTCTCCGGGGTTATCAGCCGTTATGATCCGGCACGCAAAGCCGCATCGGACTATGCCGATGAGTTGGAGCGCATCGCCAGACTGACCAAGGCTGGAAAAATCACGGGCGACGATGCCGCCAGTTACAAGGCGCAGGCCAGCGCCGCTTTCTTAGGCGCAGCCATAGACTGGGGCGGCATCAAGGATGCAGCCGGATCGGAACAAGCCGCCATCGACGCGGCAGGCGCGATCGACAAGATCGTCCAGTCCATCAATGACGAACATGCCGCACTGCGCCGGTGCAGCGTGTGATGCTGCAATATCGCAAGGATTTGGAAGCCCTTGCGCCGGAAGAGCGTGCGGCGGCGGCGCAGCGCATCGCCAATGCAGAAGCTGAGCGCGCCGCGACGGACGCGATGCGGCAAGCATCGCAGGAGGCTCAGCGCGCGCAGGAGCAGTTGGGCAGCGCGGCGATGGATGCCCTTACGTCGATCGCGGTTGGCGGGGAAAAGGCCAGCGATGTTATCGGCCGGTTGGCGCAAAGCATCTCGGCGGCGGCAATCGAAGCGACGATTTTCGGCACCGGCCCGCTGGCAAGCCTCCTCAATGGCGCGGCATTGCCGCAATCAGGTGGCGCAGCCGCATCGACGCAATCCGGTGCGATTGCGGATGTGGTTGGCAAATCGGTGGGGAAATCCGTCGATAGCGCCATGGATAAGGTATTCGGTTCGAAAGGGGCTTTCGGTACGACCCTTAAGAATGCTGGCCTTGGTTATGCCGCTGGCGGTCTGACCGGGAGTCGCACTGGCGGAGCCGTTGGCGGCGCGATCGGCGGCTATGTCGGTAAAGAGCTATTGGGATCGGCCCTTGGCTCGATGGGGCAGTTTGCCGGGCCGATCGGCGCGATTGCGGGCGGACTATTAGGCGGCGCGATCGGCGGCTTGCTTAAGAAAACCAAAACGGGTGCCGCCAACATCACCAGCGCCACCGAAGATGCCACCGTTAGCGGCAATAGCAGCCAGTTCAAAGCGGCTGCATCCGGCGCGGCCGGATCGGTGCAGGATGGGCTGTCGCAGATTGCTGAGCAATTGGGCGGAGCGATCGGCGGGTTCAACGTTACCATCGGCCAACGTCATGGCGACTGGCGTGTTCGGTCCGGCACGGGATCGCTCAAGGTCGCGAAAGGCGCGACCGAATTTGACGATGATCAGGCTGGAGCCATTGCTTATGCAATCCAACTCGCGGTGTCTCAGGGGGCGGTTACAGGCCTTTCAAGTGCCGTTGAAAAGGCTTTAAAATCTTCGACCGACATCAATGATGCACTCGCTGAAGCCCTGAAGGTCCAGCAAGTGGAACAGTTGGTCGGCGGGCTGGGGGCGGAACTCGTGTCTCAGTTCAAAGCGCTGGAGTCGCAAGCAAAAGAACGGGTGCGGATCGCCACCCAATATGGCTTCGACGTTGTAGCGATCGAGAAAAAGAATGCGGAAGATCGCTCCGCCTTGATCGAGCAGATGATGGAGGCGCAAGTTGGCAGCCTTCAGCGCTTGGTGAACGATATGACGTTCGGCTCCGCGTTCGAAGGCAGCGCCTTGGAACAGCGAGATGCAATTCTCAAGGAAATCGATCAGGCCAGATCGAACGTCGCGGCCGGTAAGGATGGCGCAGCCGATACGCTCGCCAGCCTTCTCCAGCAATTAAACGCGGTGTCTAAGGATGCTTATGGATCGACCGGCCAATATGCGGCCGACCGCACCATGATCCTTGATGAAGCCCGTAAGGCCATCACCGACGCCAACGCCCGGATCGTCGCCGCATCCAATTCCGGCAACAGCAACGGCAGCGATCCTGCGCTTGTTACTACCAATAAGGCGCTGGACGAAAACAATGATCAGAATGCGGCGCTGATTGCCGGGATCGCTGACATGAATACCAAGCTGTCGGTCATCATGGCCAACACGAAGCCCAACGGTTCAATTAACCTAATGGATACAGCCCTTTTGGCGAGGACAAGCTGATGAACAATCTCGATAAAAATTTTCTCTTTGAATGTCTCGATGAAGACGAAGTGGTTGCCCTTTCCGAAAGTTTCGGAGGTACGCGCCTGTATATTGCAATAGAGCCAGAGAAAATGCCTGCCGTTGTTAAGGCCGTAGGACTTGAGGTAGCGAAACGCCTGTCCGCTTTCTATAGTCCTGATGTAATCAGGGTTCCTTTATCTCGCAGTCTCCGGGCAAACCATTATCGCGCGGCAGGAATGAGCAACCGCCAGATCGCTCGACGACTGGAGATGACAGAACAGGGAGTTAATAAGATTTTTCAGCAATTAGAAAGAGAAGGCATACTCTCTCCAAAAGGAAGCAAACCCCTGCCGAACGCCCAAAACCTTGGAGGCAGATGCCCTTGTTGCCAGCACTATAACCCGGATCGTGTATCGACCCCGGCTGACCCTGCCGAACCGCTGGAAGATGCGCCCCCGACCTAACGTCCAAAACCGTTTCCGGGTAAAAGCCCGGCAGGTTCGATGCTCGCGAAGCGTAGGTAGGACAGTTTGCTAAACTTGAAAAGGGTGACGCCCCCTGCCTAACGTCCGAAACGATCAGCGTTATGAGCGCAGCGACAGATGCATCGTCGTTTGCCTGTTTAACGAAGATCGAAGGGCAACGCCAGCCGCCCGGTACAGACCTTCAGGCATCAGGGGCAATCGCCAAATCCCGCGTAATCCCGGATAATCCCGTGCCAAATCCTACCAGCCAGTGCCAATCTCTATATTCCTATCTAGCGCCCGAAACGCCGTGAAAATGTCGGAATTTCTAACAGTTGGCAGCAGAGCGACTGGAGCGTTAACCTTTGGGTAAGCCGCTTTACCGGGCATCACCCATTCTGGCACAGCCATTGCTACATTGTTTGCGTACCCACCGTTCAACTACCCGGGGGATGCAGGCAGGTCTCCGCTGGCATCCCCCACCCGGTGGCCTCTCCCCTAGCTACAGCCGCGCATATTTTGACGGACGGTCGGCGCGCCGCCTTTCAAACATGAAAAAAGGGCGATCCCCTGCGGGACCGCCCTCCTGTTTCCTGACCTGAGCGTCGGATCAGTTGGCCGCAGCGACACCGCTGTCGGTCATCAACTGGTGCAGTTCGCCAGCTTCGTACATTTCCATCATGATGTCGCTGCCGCCGACAAATTCGCCCTTCACATAAAGCTGCGGAATGGTCGGCCAGTCGGAGAAGGTCTTGATGCCCTGACGAATGCCCTGATCCTGAAGCACGTCGACCGTTTCATAGGTAACGCCCAGATGTTCGAGGATCGCGATGGCGCGGCTGGAAAAGCCGCACTGGGGAAACAGCGGCGTACCCTTCATGAAAAGCACCACGTCATTGCCGGAGACGATCTCCGCGATGCGCTGCTGCACGGCGTCGGTCATGTTACAGTTCCATTCCTGTCTGGCGTCCGTCGAAGGAACGCACAATATCTGATCGGTTAGTTGGGAACGGCGGTGGTCAGTTGCAAGGCGTGAAGCACGCCTCCCATCCGCCCGCCCAGCGCCGCATAGACGGCGCGCTGTTGCGCCACGCGACTCATCCCGCGAAAGCTCTCCGCCACCACCTTTGCGGCATAATGATCGCCGTCGCCCGCAAGGTCGGTAATCTCGACCTGCGCATCGGGAATGGCGGTGCGGATCATGTCCGCAATATCGTCGGCTGCCATCGGCATCGGCGCGTCTATCCTTATTGCGGTTCGATGAACTGACGGCGGGCGATCACAGCCTGCTCGTCCAGCGCGGTCCGCACACCGGCTTCGTCGATATCGACACCGGCCGACGTCATGTCGCCCAGCAGCTTGCGGATGACATCCTCGTCGCCCGCTTCCTCGAAATCGGCCTGCACCACCGCCTTGGCATAGGCGTCGGTTTCTTCGGGCGTCAGGCCCATCTTTGCCGCGGCCCATTCGCCCAGCAGGCGGTTGCGCCGGGCCTGAATGCGGAACTGCATTTCGGCGTCATGGGCGAACTTGTTTTCGAAAGCCCGCTCGCGCTCGTCAAAGATGGTCATGCGTCATTAGCCCTGTTGATGCGATCTGTTGGCAGGACGATAGAAAGAAGCGCGACTTTACGCAACGGCCGGGACGATCCAGGGGCGCTGCTGCGCCACCTGCGCCTCATAGGTGCCGATGCTGTCCGCCTGATCCAGCGTCAGACCGATCTCGTCCAGCCCGCCCAGCAGGCATTGCTTGCGGAACGGATCGATGTCGAATGCGAAACGATCCTGAAACTGGGTCGTGACGGTCTGCGCCTCCAGATCGACATGGATAGGATCGGTCTTTGCGACCTCCATCAGACGGTCGACATTTTCCTGCGGCAGCACGACGGTCAAAATGCCGTTCTTGAACGCATTGCCGGAGAAAATGTCGGAAAAGCTGGGCGCGATGACGACCTTGATGCCCAGATCGGCCAGCGCCCATGCGGCATGCTCACGACTGGAGCCGCAGCCGAAATTGTCGCCTGCGATCAGGATGGGGCTACCGGCATAGTCGGGATCGTCGAACACATTGCCCGGTTCCTTGCGCAGAACCTCGAACGCGCCCTTGCCCAGCCCCGCGCGGGAAATGGTCTTGAGCCAATGGGCCGGGATGACGATGTCGGTATCGACATTCTTCATCCCGAACGGATAGGCCCGGCCGTCGATGGTCGTCAGCTTTTCCATCAATGAACCTTCTTTGCTTCCACGCCCGGCGTATCTTCCGCCCGGCCCAACGTCGCCGCCATGGCCGCGCTGGCCAGCGCGCCCAGCGTCAACAGCCAGAAAATCTTCTTCATGCGACGACCCCTTCTTTATCTTTCAACAATTCACGCACGTCGGTGAGCTTCCCTGTGACGGCGGCGGCGGCGGCCATGACGGGGGAGACGAGGTGGGTGCGGGCGCCCGGTCCCTGACGGCCCATGAAATTGCGGTTGCTGGTCGATGCGCAGCGCTCGCCGGCCGGCACCTTGTCCGGGTTCATGCCAAGGCAGGCGGAACAGCCCGGTTCACGCCATTCGAACCCGGCCTGCACGAAGATGCGGTCCAGCCCTTCGGCTTCGGCCTGCCGCTTGACCAGACCGGAGCCGGGTACGACCATGGCATGCTTGATGCCGCTGGCGATGTGACGGCCGTCCAATATGGCGGCGGCGGCGCGCAGATCCTCGATCCGGCTGTTGGTGCAACTGCCGATGAAGATATGCTCGATCGCCACATCCTCCATCCGCTGCCCCGCCGACAGGCCCATATAGTCGAGCGACTTTTGCGCGGCGGCGCGCTTGGAGGCGTCCTCGAAACTGTCGGGCGCGGGAACAAGCCCCGTGACCGCGACCACATCCTCCGGGCTGGTGCCCCAGGTGACGGTCGGCGCGATGTCTGCCGCGTCGATCACCACCACCTTGTCGAACTGCGCGCCTTCGTCGCTGTGCAGCGTCTTCCAATAAGCGATCGCCGCGTCCCACTCCGCGCCCTTGGGCGCCATCGGGCGACCCTGAAGATAGGCGAAGGTCTTTTCATCCGGCGCGAACAGGCCGGACCGCGCGCCCGCCTCGATCGACATATTGGCGACGGTCAGCCGCCCCTCGATCGACATGTCGCGGAACACCGATCCGCGATATTCCATGACATGGCCCGTTCCGCCCGCCGTGCCGATATGGCCGCAGATCGCCAGCGCCACATCCTTGGGCGTCACGCCAAAGCCCAGCTCGCCTTCGATCACGACGGCCATCGTCTTCGACTGTTTGAGCAGCAGGGTCTGGGTCGCCAGCACATGCTCAACCTCGCTGGTGCCGATGCCGAACGCCAGCGCCCCCAGCGCCCCGTGGGACGATGTATGGCTGTCGCCGCACACCAATGTCGTGCCCGGCAGGGTAAAGCCCTGTTCCGGTCCCACCACATGGACGATCCCCTGTTCGGGGTCCGCATCGCCGATATAGCGAATGCCAAAGGCCGGCGCATTCGCCTCCAGCGCGGCAAGCTGCTGCGCGCTTTGCGGATCGGCGATGGGAATGCGGTGCCCCTCCGCGTCGCGGCGCGGGGTCGTGGGCAAATTATGATCCGGCACCGCCAGCGTCAGATCGGGCCGGCGCACCGCGCGACCCGCCATCCGTAGCCCCTCAAAGGCCTGCGGCGACGTCACTTCATGCACGAGATGACGGTCGATATAGATGAGGCAGGTGCCATCCGGCCGACGCTCAACAACATGCGCGTCCCAGATCTTCTCATATAAGGTGCGGGGTTTAACCATAGTCCCTTCCCCCTAGACCCGTCCGGGCGGCCGGGAAAGAGGGAAGAGGCACCAAATCTGCTGTTTTTGCGCCCAACAGGGCAAGAATGTTACAGTCGCCTTGCGTTAAATGGCGCGATAATCCTCTACGATGCGCCCGGCGGCTCCGATCTCTGCCTCATGACTGTCCTCACGCCATGTTTCGGCCAGCGCCTCCGTTTCCCACTGACGCATCGCGGGCAGCGCCAGCATATGGTCGACCCAGCCCCGCGCGACCGGCCCGACGTCCAGACCATAGGTGCGAACGCGATAGGCAACCGGCGCATAGAAAGCATCGACTGCGGTAAAGGCCCGGCCCGCCAGAAACGGTCCGCCGAACCGGGATAGCCCCTCTTCCCATAATTCTGTGAGGCGGGCGATGTCCCTGGTCAGCGCGGGCGAATGCATATGCGGTTCGACGCGCACGCCGACATTCATGGCGCAGTCGTTGCGCAGAGTGGAAAAGCCGCTGTGCATTTCCGCTGTCGCGCATTGGGCAAAAGCGCGGGCCGCTTCATCGGCGGGCCAGATGCCGGGATGCCGGTCGGCCAGATAGAGAATGATGCCGAGCGAATCCCACACGGTTCGTTCCCCGTCGATCAATGCAGGCACCTGCCCGGTCGGCGAAAAACTGCGAAAGGCGCTGTAATTCACGGCCTGCGCGAAGGGTTCGATCCGGTCGATGAACGGGATGCCCAGCGCCGTCATCAGCACCCATGGGCGCAGCGACCAGCTGGAATAATTCCGGTTCGCGGTGACGAGCGTATAGGTCATGCCGATGCCTCCCGTTGCAATGCTGCGCGCGCAATAGATCATCGAACAACGGCATTATAGCCGCAACGATCCATGGCCTTCACAAGCTGGCCTTATCGATCAGGCCGTTTGTTTCCAGTTACTGCCGGATGTCGATGAACCCTAGCCAAGCCGCTGCGATCACGGCACAAACGCGCCACCCTTGGGTCGGCGCCCTGCCGCCCCTCCCCCGACCGATGGAGCTATGGTCGTGAACCGACGTCAATTTCTCGCCACCAGCGGCGCAACCGCGCTTGCCGCCGCCACCCCCCGCAGCTTTGCACAGGCAGGCGATGCCGATGCCCGTTTCCGGGCGATGCTGGATGGATTCTTCTACGAACGCCTGTCCGAATCGCCCGAACAGGCGACGCGGCTGGGCCTCGATACCGGCACCCGCGCAGCGCTGCGCGGCAAGCTGAGCGACACAAGTGCCGCCGGCGCCGCCCGCGACCTCGCCCGTACCAAGGCGCAGGTCAAGCAACTGGCCAGCGTCGATCGCGCCAAGCTGAGCGCGGCGAGCCAGTTCGACTATGATGTCGTCGCCTATCAGATGGATCGCGCCGTTGGTGGAGAGCGTTTTGCCTATGGCGAAACGGCGGGCCGCTACGCTCCCTATATTCTCAGCCAGTTGACCGGCGCCTATCGCGAAGTCCCCGACTTCCTCGATTCGCAGCATCGGGTGAAGGATTCGGCGGATGCCGACGCCTATCTGTCGCGGCTCGAAGCCTTTCCCGTGGCGATGGATGGCGAATTGGAACGGCAAAAGGCCGACGCCGCCAAGGGCGTGTTTGCGCCCGACTATATTCTCGACACCACGATGAAGATGCAGGCGGCGCTGCGCGATCAGCCCGCGGCGCAGACGGTGCTGGTCGCTTCTTTCGTCAAGAAGCTGGCCGCCGCGGGCCTGCCGCCCGAACGCGCCGCGCAGGCGGAAAAGATCGTCACGGAGAAGGTTTTCCCGGCCGTCGACCGCCAGCGCGCTCTGGTCCAGCAGTTGCGCGCCAAGGCGGTGCATGACGCCGGTTGCTGGCGCCTGCCCGATGGCGAAGCCTTTTATGCGGCCGCCGCCGAAGCGGCGACCACGACTCGCCTGACCGGCGACGAAATCCACCAGATGGGTCTGGATCAGGTCGCCAGCATCTCTGCCCGCATCGACGCGATCCTGAAGGGCGAAGGGATGAGCCAGGGCAGCGTCGGCGACCGCCTCGTCGAACTGAACAAGCGCCCCGACCAGCTTTACCCCAATACCGATCCGGGCCGCGAAGCGCTGCTGGCGCAGCTCAACAGCCAGATCAAGGCGATGCAGGCGCGGCTGGGCGAGGCATTCAACACTGTGCCAAAGGCGCCGGTCGAAGTGCGCCGCGTCCCCGTCACCATTCAGGCGGGCGCACCGGGCGGCTATTATCAGAACGCCTCGCTCGACGGGTCGCGCCCGGCCATCTATTTCATCAACCTGCGCGACACGTTCGACCGGCCGAAATTCGGCCTTGCAACGCTCACCCATCATGAAGCGGTACCGGGCCATCATCTTCAGGTGACGGTCGCGCTGGAATCCGACAGCATTCCGATGATCCGTCGCCGTGGTTTCTACAGCGGCTATTCGGAGGGCTGGGCGCTCTATTCCGAGCAGCTGGCCGACGAAATGGGCATGTATGATGGCGACCCGCTGGGGCAGGTCGGCTATCTGCAGTCCTTGCTGTTCCGCGCCACCCGTCTGGTGGTCGACAGCGGCATGCACGCCAAACGCTGGAGCCGGGAGAAGGCGACCGATTATCTGATCGGCACCACCGGCATCGCACGCGGCCGCAGCCAGGGCGAAATCGATCGCTACACCGTCTGGCCGGGTCAGGCGTGCAGCTACAAGATCGGCCACACCGTCTGGAACGATGTGCGCGAGGAAGTGAAGAAGGCGCAGGGCGCCAAATTCGACCTCAAGCAATTCCATGAGGTGCTGACGCTGGGCGCGATGCCGCTCGACATTTTGAAAAAGACGGTACGGGAACGGGCAGGCATCGCCTGATCCAATCATAACTCCGTTCGCTTCGAGCGTGTCGAGAAGCGGATCATGTGGCCTGCTCGATTCTCGACTTCGCTCGAACCGAACGGGTACGGGCATAAAAGAACGACCCGGTGGTGCGCCACCGGGTCGTCCAGTTTCCTTCCACCCAAATCGGGGGAGCAATCAACTCCTCACGAACTGGTTGTTTTCACGGCCCCGGCCGCGAAACTTTCTAGCGACCACCTCCCCGGCCAGTATCGGGTTCCTGCCGGGGAGATGGAGCGCCTGCGGCCTGCACACCGCGAAGCTGTAGGCTTCCTTCATCCCGACACCGCCGGGATGACGCTATTGGACTTTAAGCCGCGAACCGGTTTTCCGCAGCCGTCAGGCTGCAAACTGGTTCATCGTGTTGTGGATGCCGCCAGCCTTGAGCGCGGCTTCACCGGCGAAATATTCCTTATGATCATCGCCAATGTCCGAACCCGACATATTCTGGTGCTTCACGCAGGCGATACCCTGACGGATTTCCTGCCGCTGCACGCCCTTGACATAACCCAGCATGCCGGCGTCGCCGAAATATTCCTTGGCGAGATTGTCGGTGCTGAGCGCCGCCGTGTGATAGGTCGGCAGGGTGATCAGGTGGTGGAAGATGCCCGCCTGCGCCGCCGCATCCTTCTGGAAAGTGCGGATGCGTTCGTCGGCTTCGGCGCCAAGGTCGGTCGCGTCATAATCCATGCTCATCAGCTTCGCCCGATCATAGGCGCTGACATCCTTGCCCGCTTCGACCCAGGAGTCGAACACCTGCTGGCGGAAGTTCAGCGTCCAGTTGAAGCTGGGCGAATTGTTGTAGACCAGCTTGGCATTGGGGATGACTTCCCGGATGCGGCTGACCATGCCGCCGATCTGGCCGATATGCGGCTTTTCGGTTTCGATCCACAACAGGTCCGCGCCGTTTTGAAGCGCGTTGATGCAATCGAGGACGCAGCGATCCTCGCCGGTGCCGGAACGGAACTGGAAGAGGTTGCTGGGCAGGCGCTTGGGCTTCAGCAGCTTGCCGTCGCGGCTGATGAACACATCGCCATGGCCGATGGCCGCCGGATCGACCTCATCGCAATCGAGGAAGCTGTTATACTGGTCGCCAATGTCGCCAGCTTCACGGACAACCGCGATCTGCTTGGTCAGGCCAGCGCCCAGCGAGTCGGTGCGGCTGACGATGATGCCATCGTCGATACCCAGCTCAAGGAAAGCGTAACGAACAGCGCGGATCTTCGCGAGGAAGTCCTCATGCGGCACCGTGACCTTGCCGTCCTGATGCCCGCACTGTTTTTCGTCCGAAACCTGATTTTCGATCTGGATGCAGCAGGCGCCGGCTTCGATGAACTGTTTGGCGAGCAGATAGGTCGCCTCGGCATTGCCGAAACCGGCGTCGATGTCCGCGACGATGGGAACGACATGGGTTTCATAATTGTCGATCGCATTCTGGATGCCAGCGGCCTTCACTTCGTCACCGGCCGCGCGGGCGGCGTCGAGATCGCGGAACATCATGCCCAGCTCGCGGGCATCGGCCTGCTTCAGGAAGGTGTAGAGTTCCTCGATCAGCGCGGGGACGCTGGTCTTTTCATGCATCGACTGGTCGGGCAGTGGACCGAATTCGCTGCGCAGCGCGGCAACCATCCAGCCCGACAGATAAAGGTAGCGGCCCTTGGTCGTGCCGAAATGCTTCTTGATCGAAATGAGCTTCTGCTGCCCGATGAAGCCGTGCCAGCAGCCCAGCGACTGGGTGTAGTTGGCGGGGTCGGCGTCATAGGCGGCCATGTCGGCGCGCATGATCTTCGCGGTATATTTCGCGATGTCCAGGCCAGTGTTGAAACGGTTCTGAAGGCGCATGCGGGCAACCGATTCGGGCGCGATGCCGTCCCAGCTTGCCTGTCCGCCGATCAGCGTCCCGGCCTTAGCGATTTCACCTTGATAGGTCATGTCGTCATTCCTTGGCGTTGCGAAAGTGACACCGAGATAGACAGAGTTGAGAAGGTGGATCAGCCCTTGCGAAGTCCAGTTGTCGATCTTTACAAAATTCTGCTGTAAAGTTGTAAGGACAGTACAAAGGAGAGAGTCGTATGGCCAAGGACAGGCCGGTTTACATGGGTCCGCGCCTGCGCCGGTTGCGGCGCGAACTGGGCCTGACACAGGCGGACATGGCCGCCGATCTAGAGATTTCGGCCAGCTATGTGGCATTGCTGGAACGCAATCAGCGCCCCTTGACCGCCGACATGCTGCTGCGGCTGGCGCGCACCTATCGGCTCGACATGGCGGAAGTGGCAGGCGATGGCGGCGCGGAACAGACGGCGCGGCTGGCAGCGGTGCTGAAAGACCCGATGTTCGCGGACATCGATATGCCGACCCTCGCGACGCAGGATGTCGCGGTCAACTATCCCGGCGTCACCGAAGCGCTGCTGCGCCTGTACACCAGCTATCGCGAGGAACATCTGGCGCTGGCGGATCGGGGGGCCGACCGGGACGCAGCCAGCGGCGCGGCCGACGCGCCCGACCCGGTGGCCGAGGCGCGCCTGTTCATCGCCGCGCGGCGCAACAGCTTCCCGTTGCTGGACGATGCGGCCGAGAAGCTGGCGACAGAGGCGGAGGCCGAGGGCGGCCTGGCCGGCTGGCTCAAGGCGCGGCATAATCTGCGCGTGCGGCGATTGCCCACCGATGTCATGGCGGGATCGATGCGGCGGCTGGACCGGCATCGCGATGCGGTGCTGCTGGACGATGCGCTCGACGGGGCGAGTTCGCAATTTCAGCTCGCGCTTCAAATCGCCTATCTGGAAATGCGCAAAACATTCGATGCGGTGCTGAAGGACGGACAGTTTAGCGGGACCAGCGGCCGCAACCTCGCCCGCCGGGCGCTCGCCAATTATGGCGCGGCGGCGCTGCTGATGCCCTATGGCGCCTTTGCGAAAGCGGTCGAGGCGCGCCATTATGATGTGGAGGCGCTGGCCCGGCAGTTCGGCACCAGTTTCGAACAGACCGCCCACCGCCTGACCACCTTGCAAAAACCGGGGCAGGAGCGCGTCCCCTTCTTCTTCCTGCGGGTCGATCCGGCTGGGAACGTGTCGAAGCGGCTGGACGGCGCGGGCTTTCCCTTTGCCCGGCATGGCGGTTCCTGTCCGCTCTGGTCGGTGCATCGCGTGTTCGAAACCCCGCGAGAGGTGGTGACGCAATGGCTGGAACTGCCCGATGGCCAGCGCTTCTTTTCGATTGCGCGCACGGTGACGGCGGGCGGCGGGGGATGGGGGGCGCCAAGGGTCGATCGCGCCATTGCACTCACCTGCGCGGCCGAACATGCCCATCGGCTGATCTATACGCAGGGCGCCGTGGCGGCCGAACCCACCCCCATCGGCGTCACATGTCGCCTGTGCCACCGCACCCAATGCATGGCCCGGTCCGCCCCGCCGATCGGCCGCGACATGCTGCCCGACGATTTCAGGCGGACCCGCGCGCCATTCGGCTTTGCGGATGGGTGATGGAAGAAAGAATATCCGTTCGTTTCGAGCGAAGTCGAGAAACCTGCGCTCGACGTTTCTCGACTTCGCTCGAAACGAACGGGACAAGTAGCGCCCCTTTTGGATGGTTAACGCTATCTTAGAGGATGAAACCGAATAACGACCCATATGTTCAAGGATGCCGTCCCCCTGCCCATTCCCGCCCGCCGCATGGGCGGCGCATCATGATCGCCGCCGTGCTGATCATGCGGGACGAGGCGCGCTGTATCGCGCGATGCCTGAACAGCGTGCGCCCCTTCGTGGACCGGATGGTCGTGGTGGATACCGGATCGCAGGACGATAGCGTCGCCATTGCGCAGGCCTGCGGCGCGCAGGTCCATCATTTCGACTGGCCATCGGATTTCTCGGTCGCGCGCAACCATGCGCTGGCGCTGGCGGATGCCGACTGGAACCTGATCATCGACGCGGACGAGTGGATCGCGTCAGGCGGCGAGCAACTGCACGCCTTTTGCAGCGGGGCGCAGCGCATGGGCGCGTTGTGCATCGAGAGCGGCTATGACATGCCCGGTACCATGGCCCAGCCCGCCGGACAGCCCAAAGCGCGGGCGTGGATCACGCGATTATTGCCGCGCGGCGTCCAATATCGCGGGCGGGTGCATGAACAGCCTTATTCCACGCTGCCGACCGAGCGGATCGACCTGATCATCGACCATGACGGCTATCTGGACGCGCAGGCCGCGCGCAAGACGGAGCGCAACCGCCCGCTGTTGCTCGCCGAACTGAAGCGTGATCCCGGCAATCCCTATATTCTTTACCAGTTGGGCGCCGAAGCCGAGGTGCAGAAAGACTATGTGGAGGCCAGCCGCTGGTACGGTGAAGCCTTTGCCGACACGCCCCCGGACGCGCCATGGGCGCATGCGCTGAGCGTCCGCCACCTCCATTGCCTGGGCCAGTCGGGGCGACTCGACGAAGCGATGGACATTGCCGGTGGGCAAATGGAGCGATGGCAGGAATCCCCCGACTTCTTCTTCATTCTGGGCAATCTGGCGATGGACAAGGCGCTGGCCGATCCGGCGCAGGCTCTGACCGACTGGCTGCCGCTGGCAGCGAGCGCGTGGGAACGCTGCCTCGACATTGGCGAACGGCCCGATCTGGACGGTACGGTCGCGGGCCGTGGCAGCCATCTGGCGCAGCATAATCTGGACGTGATGCGGGCGCAGTTGGGGATGCTAGGCGGGTAGCCCCTTACCCTTCACAAGCAGAAACCGTTCGGGCTGAGCCTGTCGAAGCCCTGCTCTTTTCTTCAAGAAGCACAGCCCTTCGACAAGCTCAGGGCGAACGGTTAGTCAGGTACGTCCAGTAAACTGGCAGACCCGCCCCCTACCCTTCGATCAAATCGAGATAGGCGACCACATCATTATCGGTGGCAAGAAACAGGCCGTCCTGCACTTCGGCGGGCTGCTGTTCCGCGACATGCAGCGCCTGACTGAGCGGGCCATACATGATGGTCATGGCCGCGCCGTCGTCGCCCAGGTGATAGAGGCGCACGGTCGCGCTATCGTAAGTGCTGCGCATGGCGTCCTTCTACCCGGAACGCCCATGATGTAGCAAGAGCGCGCCCCTATCGCCGGTCGCTGACCTTCATCGTGGGGGCGAGCTTGTTCTGGCCGATCCGCACGGCGTCATCGGTGAAGTTGGCGACGAAGGTGGAATTGCGGTCCAGCCCCGGCACGAAACCGGCCTTGTTCCCCTCGATCACCAATCCGGCGCTCGAATGTTCGCGGCCTTCGGGCGCAACCGTGATGAAGGCGGACCAGTTGTCCTTGTCCTTGCCCTGCACCATTTCATTGCCGCTGATGACGCCGGTCGCGCCGTTCGACAGGTCGATCATATAGTTGGTCAGGTGGCCGCCGCTATCGTCGAAACTATTGCCGGTGATGGTCACGCGGGCGGTGCGGGTTTTCAGATAATGACCGCCATCGCCCTGATCGAACCGGCTGTTGGTGACGGACAGGCTGGCAAGGCGGCCGATATAGATGCCGTGCGCGCAATCCAGATCGCGGTCGCACCGGCCCAGATGGCGGAAGGTCGATTTGTCGATCGCCACCTGACCGCCATCATAATTGCCGGTCAATATGCCTTCCTCGCTATTGCGGAACAGGCTGTTGCTGACGGACAGGTTGCCATTTTCAAGCCGGATGCCCGCCCCATTGCCATCGGGCACGCGCATATTCTGGAACACGATACCCTCGACCGTGCTGGATCGGCCGCGCAGAACCAGCGCCGCCTTGCCCTCACACACGACGCCATCGAAAATCGCGCTGCCCGGCGTGGCGGCGCGGATGGTGACGTCGCCTTCCTGTTGTACCGCGCATTCATGATAGGTGCCGGGCGCCACGACCACCGTGCCGCGACCGCCACCGATGGCCCCCACAGCCTGCGCCAGCGAGCCATAGGCCCGGCCGGTTTCAGCAACGGTGAAGGGGGCGGGGCCGCTCTGGGCGAAGGCCGAAGCCGTGATCGCGACGGCGACGAGGATGCTGGTGGACAGGAAGCGCATGGCCGCAGACTAGGCCGGTGGGGCAGGTCGGCCAAGGCGCTAATGGCCGCCCGGTCCACCTGCCCCGCATTGGGACATTAAGAATGAATGTTCACGGCCTTATTTCGCGGGGCACTTCACGAACTTGCCCTTGGCGTCCTTGCACGGCGCCTTCTTCACCGGGACGGTCTTGGCCGGCGGGCATTTGATGAACTTGCCTTTCGCATCCTTGCAGGGCGCGGCCATCGCAGGCGTGGCGGCAAGGGCGGCGATAGCGAACAGGGCAGTCAGGGCACGCATGGATTACTCTCCTTGGATCAGAGTGGCATCATCCTGACAGGGACGGCATGATATGCCTATGTCCGCATCATGAAATTTACGCCATCCATCGGCGGCAGCGATCAGTCCAGATTAGGGCGCAGATAACGCTCCGCCGTATCGAGATCGATGCCGCGACGTTCTGCATAATCCTCCAGTTGATCGCGTCCCACGCGAGCGACGCCGAAATATTCCGCCTGCGCATGGCCGAAATAAAAGCCGCTGACCGCTGCGGTCGGCAACATGGCGAAGCTCTCCGTCAACGAAATGCCGGTGGCGTGATGGGCGTCGAGCATGTCGAACAGGATCGGCTTCAGGCTATGTTCCGGGCAGGCCGGATAGCCGGGTGCCGGCCGGATGCCGCGATATTGTTCCTTGATCAGCGCTTCGTTGGTGAGTTGCTCGCCCTCCGCATAGCCCCACAGGGCGGTGCGGACATAATGGTGCAGACGTTCGGCAAAGGCTTCGGCCAGACGATCGGCCAGCGCCTTCAAAAGAATGTCCGAATAGTCATCGATGGCGTTTTTGAAGCGCGCCAGATGCGGTTCGATACCGTGGATCGATACGGCGAAGCCGCCCATCCAGTCGCCATCATGGCTGATGAAATCGGCCAGGCACATATTGGCCCGCCCTTCCCGCTTGGCGATCTGCTGGCGCAGCATCGGCAGGGTGTAATGTTTCTCGTCCTCGGCATGGACGATGATATCGTCGCCCTCACGGCGGCAAGGCCACAGGCCAACGACGCCCCGCGCGGTCAGCCATTTGTCGTTGACGATCCTGTCCAGCATCTTCTGCGCGTCGGCGAACAGGCTGCGGGCGCTTTCGCCCACCACTTCATCGTCGAGGATCGCGGGATAATTGCCCGCCAGTTCCCACGCGCGGAAGAAAGGCGTCCAGTCGATATAGTTGACCAGATCCTTCAGATCCCAGTCGGAAAATTTGTGGATGCCGGGCAGGCGCGGCCGTGGCGCCTTCAGGCTTTCGTCCATTTCAAAGGCATTGGCACGGGCATCCTCGATGCTGAGCAACTGGCTCTGCCCCTTACCCTCACGCGCCTTGCGGACATGCTCATAATCGGCCTTCGTCTTGCTGACGAAATCGCTCTTCTGCGTTTCGGAAACGAGCGCCGTCGCCACGCCCACGGCGCGGCTGGCATCCAGCACATGGACGACCGGGCCGGTAAAGGCCGGGTCGATGCGCAGCGCGGTATGCACGCGCGACGTCGTTGCCCCGCCGATCAGCAGCGGCATCGTCATATTGGCGCGCTGCATTTCGGCCGCGACCGTCACCATTTCGTCCAGCGAGGGGGTGATGAGGCCGGACAGGCCGATCATGTCGGCGTCATTCTCATTCGCGGCCTTGATGATGTCCTGCCAGGGCACCATCACGCCCATGTCGATCACGTCGAAGCCGTTGCACTGAAGCACGACGCCGACGATATTCTTGCCGATGTCATGGACGTCGCCCTTGACCGTGGCCATGATGATCTTGCCCTTGCCCTTGGCGCCGGGTTCCTTGGCGGCCTCGATAAAGGGCAGCAGGTGCGCGACCGCCTTCTTCATGACGCGGGCGGATTTCACCACCTGCGGCAGGAACATCTTGCCCGCACCGAACAGGTCGCCCACGACATTCATGCCGTCCATCAACGGCCCTTCGATCACATGGATCGGCTTGTCGGCGGCGAGGCGGCATTCCTCGGTATCTTCGACGACATACATGTCGATGCCCTTGACGAGGGCGTGTTCCAGCCGCTTGGCGACCGGCCAGCCGCGCCATTCCTGCGCGGCCTTTTCCGATGCAGCATCCTTGCCCTTGAAGCCTTCGGCGAGCGCGACGAGGCGGTCGCCTGCTTCCGGGTCCGTGTTGAGCAAAACATCCTCGCACGCCTTGCGCAGCGCGGGGTCGATGGCGTCATAGACGTCAAGCTGCCCCGCATTGACGATCGCCATGTCCAGACCCGCCGGAATGGCGTGATAGAGGAAGACGCTGTGCATTGCCCGCCGCACCGGCTCGTTGCCACGGAAGGAGAAGGAGAAGTTGGACAGACCGCCGGAGATATGGACATGCGGGCAGCGTGCCTTGATCTCCTTACACGCCTCGATGAAGTCGACGCCGTAGTTGTTATGTTCCTCGATCCCGGTCGCCACGGCGAAGATATTGGGGTCGAAGATGATGTCCTCTGGCGGGAAGCCGATGGTCATCAACAGCTTGTAGGCGCGCTCGCAAATTTCGACCTTGCGCGCCTGCGTGTCGGCCTGACCCGTTTCGTCGAACGCCATGACGACCACCGCCGCGCCATAGGCCATGCAGAGTTTCGCATGATGCAGAAAGGCTTCCTCGCCCTCCTTCATGCTGATCGAATTGACCACGGGCTTGCCCGATACGCATTTCAGGCCCGCCTCGATCACTTCCCATTTCGAACTGTCGATCATGACCGGCACGCGGCTGATGTCCGGTTCCGACGTCATGAGTTTCAGGAAGGTGGTCATCGCCTCGACCGCGTCGAGCAGCCCTTCGTCCATGTTCACATCGACGATCTGCGCGCCATTTTCGACCTGTTCACGCGCGATGTCGATGGCCGCGGCATAATCGCCGGCCATGATCAGCTTCTTGAACTTGGCCGATCCGGTAACGTTGGTGCGTTCACCGATATTGACAAAATTGGCGGTGGTCTGGGTGGTCATCGGCTTCTTCCAAAATTCCTCCCCCTTAGGGGGAGGGGGACCATGCCGCAGGCATGGTGGAGGGGTATCACGCTATCGAGGGGGTGACACCCCTCCGTCTGGCTTCGCCAGCCACCTCCCCTTCCAGGGGAGGATGAAACTAGGCCGCGATATGCATGGGTTCGAGACCCGCGAGCCTCGTCACGACCGGCAATTCGGGAACCTGACGCGGCTTGTGCCCGTCAAGCGCCCTCGCCACCGCACCGATATGCGCGGGCGTGGTGCCGCAACAGCCGCCGACCATGTTCACCAGCCCCTCGTCAACCCACTGGCGGATAAGGCTGGCGGTCGTTTCCGGCAACTCGTCATACTGCCCCAGTTCATTGGGCAGGCCTGCATTGGGATAGGCGAGGATCAGCGTGTCGGCATTCTTGGACAGTTCGCTAAGGTACGGGCGCAGCAGGTCCGCACCAAAGGCGCAGTTCACGCCGATGGTCAGCGGCTTCAGGTGCCGCAACGAATACCAGAAGGCATTGATCGTGTGGCCCGACAGGTTGCGCCCCGACATGTCCGTGATGGTGAAGCTGAGCATCAGCGGGACCGAACGGCCCGCCGCTTCCTCCGCCTCTCGCGCGGCCATGCCGGCCGCCTTGGCATTGAGCGTATCGAAACAGGTTTCCACCAGCAGAAAATCGACGCCGCCCGCGATCAGCGCATCGCATTGTTCGCGATAATCGGCCTTCAGCGTGTCATAATCGACTTCGCGATAGGCGGGATCGTTGACGTCGGGCGAAATGCTGAGCGTCTTGTTGGTCGGGCCGATGGAGCCGCAGACGAAACGGGGCTTGCCGTCCTTTGCCGTTGCCTTCTCGCATGCCGCGCGGGCGATCTTCGCCGCCGCGACATTGATGTCCCACACCAGATGTTCGCAGCCATAATCGGCCATCGCGATCTTGGTCGAGCTGAACGTGTTCGTCTCGATCATGTCGGCGCCATTGTCGAGATAGGCGGTATGAATGCCCTCCACGATGTCCGGCCGGGTCAGGCAGAGCAGGTCGTTATTGCCCTTCTGATCCTTGGTAAGGTCGAGGTCGCCCCGATAATCCGCCTCGGTCAGCCCATGTTTCTGGATCGACGTGCCATAGCCGCCGTCGAAGATCAGAATCTTTTCCGCCGCAAGGGCGCGCAATGTGGCTTCGGCGCTCATTTTCAAAACTCCGTTCGGGCTGAGCCCGTCGAAGCCCTGCCCATTCTGGAAATAGCAATACAGCCCTTCGACAAGCTCAGGGCGAACGGGAATATAAAGGTCACGCTATGGCCTCAACCACCACTTTGGGCCGCAAGCCCAACAGGTGGCAAATCGCATAGCTGAGTTCCGCCCGGTTGAGCGTGTAAAAATGAAAATCGCGCACGCCGCCTTCATACAGGCCACGGCATAATTCCGCCGCCAGTGTCGCGGACACAAGCTGGCGCGCGGCCGGGTGATCGTCCAGCCCGTCGAACAGGCGCGCCATCCACGCCGGCACGCTGGTGTTACACATGGCCGACATGCGCTGAACCGCCGCGAAATTGCCGACCGGCATGATGCCCGGCACGATGTCGGCGGTGATGCCGGCGGCCAGCACCTTGTCCATGAAGCGGAAATAGGTTTCGGGCGTGAAGAAGAACTGGGTGATGGCGCGGGTCGCCCCGGCGTCCAGTTTCCGCTTAAGATTGTCGAGATCGCTTTGCGCACTCACCGCGTCGGGATGCACCTCGGGATAGGCGGACACCGAAATCTCGAACGGATGCTGCTTCATCAATCCTTCGACCAGGTCGGCCGCGCCGGTGTAACCGTCGGGGTGCGGCTCGAACCGGCCGCCCACTTCGGGCGGATCGCCGCGCAGAGCCACGATATGGCGCACGCCCGCCTGCCAATAGGCGTCGGCAATCTCGGCGATTTCCGCCTTGCTGGCGGCCACGCAGGTCAGATGCGCGGCGGCGGCCAGCGGCGTTTCCCGGGCGATACGGGCGACCGTATTATGCGTGCGCTCGCGCGTGGAACCGCCCGCGCCATAGGTCACGGACACGAATTTGGGCGCCAGCGGCGTCAGCGTTTCAATCGCGGACCAGAGTTGGGCTTCCATCTTCTCGGTCTTGGGCGGGAAAAATTCGAAGCTGACATGGCAGTCCCCCGCAAGGTCCGCATAAAGCGGCCCCACAAGATCGTTCCGGGCGGAATCGTTGAGGGTCATGCGGAAATTCGTCCTTCCTGTCGCAGGGCAGGCGCATCGCCACGCCGTCCCAGCCAGAGTTTTACCGTCAGTTCCTGGCCCGGCAGCGTTTCCACCCGTTCCAGTGCAAGGCCCGCCGCAGCGAACCAGAGTTCGATCTGTTCGTCCGAAAAGCCCAGACGCGCATGTTGATCGCGCACCCGCAACTCTTCGCGCTCATGGGCGGCAAAATCCGCGATCAGCACGCGGCCATGGACAGAGGTGGCGCGCGCCGCCTCTGCAATGACCGCTTCGGGCGCCTGCGCATAATGAAGCACCTGATGCAACACAACCGTATCCGCCGCCCCCGCCTCCAGCGGCAGGTCGAGGAAATCGCCCAGCAGCAGCGCATATTTGTCGCCGGCATCCTGCGGCAACTTGGCACGGGCGAGCCGCAACATGTCGGGGCTGCGATCCAGCGCCGTCACCTGACGCGCCTTGTCGCCGAACAATTCGATGATGCGGCCGGTGCCGGTGCCGATGTCGAGCAGATGGCCGATGGGCGCACTGGCCAGCAGCGCCGTCATCGCTGCCTCTACATCGGCCTCCGCCACATGCAGCGACCGGATGGCGTCCCATTCCTCGGCATGTTCGGCAAAATAGCTTTCGGCCGCGCGGGCGCGGTCGGCACGCACCGCCGTCAGTCGGGCAAGATCGGCGGCCTGCCACAAGGCTTCCCCTTCGGACGGCTGCAACTGGTCGAACAGACCCAGAAAGGGCGTGACGCTCAGGTCGCGACCCAGGCGCAGGAACACCCAATTCCCCTCCTTGCGCCGCTCTACCAGTCCAGCCTCTGCCAATATGCGGACATGGCGCGATACGCGCGGCTGGCTTTGCCCGACAACCTGTGCGATTTCGCCCACGGCAAGCTCCATCGCGCGCAACAAATGGATGATGCGCAGCCGCGTCGGGTCGCCAAGTGCCCGGAATATATCGAGTGCCGCGTGCATTTTCGGATCATATAAAGAAATCTTTATATGCGTCAATGCCCCTCATTTTCCGGGCGTGACGCAGCCGTCGGGGTTGCCAAAACCCTTTCAACCCCATGAATGGGATTGCCTTGCTCATTCCAAAGCATTACGAATCGGCGCGCAGGCGCAATGGGGGTGAACTTTTCTCCGAGATGTGGTCTGCAATTTGTTTTTCTCAGAGAGGGGTTTTTGCCCATGACCAAATCGATTGCTCTTTCGCTCGTTCTCGCCGCTTCGCTCGGTCTGGCTGCTTGCTCGGGCGGCGCGGAAAACACCGCCAACAACGCTGCCAACTCGGCCGAAAACGCTTCGAACGCTGCTGACAACGCTCTGAACGCTGCGCTGAACGCCGCTGACAACGCCGCTAACGCTGCGTCGAACGCGACCAACAACGCCGCGAACGCGATGTAAGTCCCTTACGGGTCTAAAAATCGAAAAAGGGGTCGCAACCGTCAGGGTCGCGGCCCCTTTTTCTCTTTAGAGAGAATGCGATGGTCCGCATTGCCTCCTTCATGATGATAGCGCCGCTTGCGGCCCTTGCCGCCTGCGGTTCGGCGTCGGACGATGGCGTGGGCGGGGTCAGCGCGAGCGAAGCCAGCGCGTTGAATGATGCAGCCGCCAAACTGGACGCCCGTTCGGATGCGGTCGATACGCCGGGCGCAGGCCTTAATCCCGCCGCCGCAACGGCCGCCCATGCAGACCGGCGGCGCCATGCCCCGGTTCCACCGCCCACAAACGCTCCATAGGCTATGATCCGCCTATAGAGAAAGGGCCGCCCCATGTAGGAGCAGCCCTTCCTTCGTCACACTTTCCCACCAGCCAGATCAGCAGTTGCGATCGATCGCGCGGCCAGCCAGCGCACCGACGCCTGCACCGACGATCGCGCCGGTAGTCCCGTCGCCACGGCGGCCATATCGGCCAGAACCCTTACCGACTTCGTTACCCAGCAGGCCACCGGCAATCGCGCCAATGATCGTACCGCCAGTGCCGTTGTCCCGGCAGCGATAGCCGCCACGATACCCACCGCGATAACCGCCACGGTAATAATTGTTGCGATAGTAGCGATCGCCACCATCGCGATAATAATAATTGCCGCGATTGCTGCGATAATAGTCGCCACGATAGCCACCACGGCCACCGCGATAATAATCGCCGCGATCATAGCCGCGATAATAACCGTCGCGGGCCATGGCCGGGCTGGCCGTCACGGCGAGAGAAGCCGCGCCCATGGCGAGAGCCGCTCCCATATTGATCAGAAACTTCATCTTCATGGCGTTGCTCCTTTCACACATACCATCATCCTGGGGCTGACCCGAATGACGGGATTGGCCCTTGATTGACGTCCTTATGATCGATTCGCCTTGAGCGAAGCCTGAATGGGGGTGTCAGCCGCCGTTCAGGCTGTAAAAGCCTGTCGACGCCCTGCTGCGTCTCGCCGCATTATAGCCTATGCACCGGGGCGATGCAGCGAATCCTGATCATTCTCATCCTCGCCGTCCTGCTGTTGCCGTCGCCCCCCGTAGGAAAACCGCGGGCCATCCGGCCCGGCGCCTTGCTGGTGACGGCACGCGCCCTGCCCCTGATACCGGCAGAGCCAGATCGACAATGGGCAGGGGCGTTGCATTTTGAAGGCGCCTGGGAAGTTCGCAGCGACAATCCGGGCTTTGGCGGCATCTCCGCGCTTTTGGCGACACCCCACGGCGACATGCTGGGCTTGAGCGATTCGGGCCTGCTCATGGGATTCCATGTCGGCGATCAGCCATCCCGGCGACGCCCCTTCATCGCCCCCCTGCCCGTACGCCCGGAGGAATCGGGGCGACCATGGTGGGCGTGGGATTCCGAATCAATGACGCATGATCCGGCAACGGATCGCTATTGGGTGGGCTTTGAGCTGCTCCAGCGCATCTGTCGCTATTCCCCCGGCTTTGCACGGGTAGAGGCATGCCGCACATGGCCCGAAATCTGGGCATGGCCCAAGACGGGATCGATCGAATCGCTCGCCCGGCTGCCCGACGGACGCTTTCTGGCGATTGGTGAGATGGGGATGACGCCGGACGGGCATCATGACACGCTGCTGTTCGCAGGCGACCCGGCGGAAGAGGATACACCGCCCCCCATCCACCTGCGCTATCGCGCGCCGCAGGGCTATCGCCCGACCGATGCCGTGGCCCTCGACAGCCGCCATCTGCTGGTGCTGAATCGGCGGCTGACCTTGCAGGAACTGTTTACCGGCGTCGTGGCGATCGTCGACCTGCCTGAACATTTCGAACCGGATATGGAACTGAAAGCGCGCATGCTGGCGCGGCTGGCGCCACCGATCCTGTCCGATAATTATGAAGGGATTTCGGTTACGCGCGAAGGCGGCCACACGATGGTCTGGGTGATTTCAGACGATAATCATGAATTTTTCGAGCGCACATTGCTGCTCAAATTCCGCCTGCCGACCCATCCGTAACAGACATGCAAAAAGGCGACCCGTCACCGGGCCGCCTCTTATGCCGAAACGAATCGAAACGAATCAGGCTGCGACGGCAGCCTTCTTCTTCACGATGTCGCGCTTCAGGCGACGGGCCTTCAGCGACAGCTTGTCGTCGCTGGTCTTGACCAGCCAGTTGTCCAGGCCGCCATTATGTTCGACCGAGCGCAGACCATGGGTCGACACGCGCAGCTTTACGGTGGTTTCCAGCGCTTCGGAGATCAGCGAGACGTTCTGCAGGTTGGGCAGGAAGACCCGCTTGGTCTTGTTATTGGCGTGGGAAACATTGTGACCCACCTGGCGACCCTTGCCGGTCAGCTCGCAAATGCGCGACATAGTCAATCAACCTTTGAAATTCGGGTTCGTTCGGAAAGCCGCGCCGATAACGGGATTCCTTTTCCCCGTCAAGCCGCAGCACGGGCATGGCAACCCTTTTGCCATACCGCGCGTTGAGAGGCCCGATAGCGCAAAGGAGGCCGAAATGCGATTCATTGGTGGCTTACTGATCATTATTCTTCTGGTCGTGGGCGGCGGCATCGCCACCGGCTTCATCGATCTGCAAAAGACGCAGGCGGGCAGCCTGCCCGAAGTATCGGTCAAGGGCGGGTCGCTGCCCAAATATGAGGCGAACGTCGCCAAGGTCGAAGTCGGCACCCGTCATGAGACGGTCGAAGTGCCGACCGTGGACGTCAAGAAGCCCTGACGTTTCAGGTTTCGACAAGATGCTGTTAGGGCGGGGACGATGTCCTCGCCCTTTCCCTTGCCCGATCCGATGCGCCGCGCGCTCGACCTCGCCCGTGCAGCGGAAGCGGCGGGCGAAGTGCCGATCGGCGCGGTCGTGACGAAGGATGGCATCGTCATTGGCGAGGGTGAGAATCGCAATCGCCGCGATAATGACCCCACCGCTCATGCCGAAATCGTCGCCATGCGGGCGGCGGCCCGGCACCTCAACGACTTTCGCCTGACCGATTGCGACCTGTGGGTCACGCTGGAACCCTGCCCCATGTGTGCGGGCGCCATATCCCATGCCCGGATCGCCCGGCTTTATTATGCGGTGTCCGATGCCAAGGGCGGCGCGGTGGAACAGGGGCCGCGCCTGTTCGCCCAGCCCCAATGCCTGCACCGCCCCGAAATCTATGGCGGCCTCGCCGAAGCCGAAGCCTCAGCGCTGTTGCGCGACTTTTTTGCTGCCCGGCGCTGAATAGACGATCCGGTACAGTTGATAAGGCAGGGTCGTGGCGCTGCTCTTGAGCATTACCGGCACCAGCCAGTCGGGCCGGTCGCCGCGCATCATATCGGCATAGAAACCACCGGGGCTGCGCGACTGATAGATGGTGCCTTCCGGGAACCAGGGACAGATCAGCAGATAGGTCGCATGATGGCGCGCCGCGATCGTGCGGAAATCGGCAGCGGGACCGTCAAAGGCGTGGTGAATGTCCAGAATCGCCGCACCATTGCGATGATAGGGACCGGCGACCGCGCTATGATGAGTGGTGGCTAGGATGCGCGGGCCAAGGTCGACCATGGTGAAGATGGTCGCCGAGGGCAGCTGATCCAGCACTTCGAGCGCAGGCAAGGTGCGGCACCGCCCGTTCGCCTTCTTGATCGCGTCGTTGCGCGCAATGGCGGAGGGGCGCCATGGCCGCGGCTTGTTGCCGGTCACAGTCTGATAGAGGGTGATGATCTGCGGATAGAGTGGATAGGCAAAGGCGATGGCGGCCAGCACCGCCACCCCCGCCCCGGCCGCGATCCGCACCCGGCGCGAACCCGCGACGATTGCCACGACCAGCCGGTGTGCGGCCCATGCGGCGGGCGGGATCGCCAGCAACTGCGCCGCCGGTCCGGCCCGAATCTGCCAGAACAGCAACGCCGTCGAGAAGATCATCATGAGGCCCACGGTGATCCACGCCCACAGCCGCTCGCCATCGCGGCGCGCATCCCACAAGGCCCAGAGTAGCCCCAGCAGCCCGGCAATCGGAATGGCGAGCAGCGGCACGACCATCGACTGGCTCTGCGCCGTGATCGGCTTGGCCTCGCGGATATTGGCCAGCCACAGCTTCTGCAATTCGGGCGAAATCTGATAGGGGCTGAGGCATTGGGGCCAGCTCAGCCAGAAGAAGACCGCGACGGCGCCGCCGACGATCGCCCCGGCGACCAGACGCTTCATCCAGCCATTCAGCCGCAGCGCGCAGAGCAGCACCATGCCCGCCCCCGCCGCGCCGAACACCGATACCCAGATCGGCGATATGGCGTCGCACACCATCGCACGATTGGCCTCGCTCGCAAAGAGCAGATAGAGGATCGACGTGCCCCCCGCCAGCGACACCGCATAAGGCAGCATGCGCCGCTCCGCCCCCGGCCGGAACACCCAGCGCAGCGCGATCAGGCCGCCACCCGCCGCCAGATAGACGATCATCTCCATGCCGATGGCGATGGACAGCGCGCTGCTGATCCCGGCCATGATGCCGCCGCGCACCCGATTGGTGTCGATCACCCCCGCCAGCATCGTCAGCGCCAGCGCCAGTTGCCATCCATGATGATCGATCCGCATGGGCGCATACATGCCAAGGCCCATCTGCGCGGCCAGCGGCGCCAGCGCGGCGAGGAACCAGCCCAGCGGCCCGGCCAGCCGCCGCCCGATAAAGCCAAGGCTGAGCATCAGCAGCAACAGCGGCAGCAGCGGCGCAATCGCACAGGCCAGCCGGTCGGCCAGTCCCTGATCCACGAACGCGCGGAAAAACAGCATCAGCCCGGCGATCGGCAGGTCGACCAGCCGCGACCAGTGGATGTTCGCGCCGCCCGGCGGGTCCAGCCGATATTGGCGCAGATCATACCAGCCCTGCCCCGCCAGCCAGTCCTTCACCTGCACATAACGGATATTGTCGTCCGTATCGCTCAGCACCATCCAGTGGATCGCCGGCCATCGACTGGCGATGAAGCCCACAGTGATGATCACCCACAAAAGCAGGGTCAGCCACTTCCAGTGACGGTCGGCATAAGTGGAAATCGGCCCCCACAGGTGAAGGGCGCGGGCGCGCAGGGCATCGCGGCTTTGCAAGTTCATGCGCGTGGATTAGAGGCTGCGCATCAAAGCGCAACGGGGACCAGCATGAATTTCGCCGAGTGGATGACGCCTGATCGCCGTGCGCTGTTCTGGCAGATCGCCCGTTATGGCATCACCGGCCTGTTCGTCACCGCCTGTCAGGCCGCGATCTACTGGGTGCTGGCTGCGCCCATGGGGCTGCATGTGCAGGTGGCGAACTTCATCGGCTATGTCGCGGCGGTCGCCATCGGCTATGTCAGCCACAGCGCCTTCACCTTTCGCGGCCATGGTCAGGCGGACACCACCCACGCCACGCGCGGCGCGAAATTCATCGCTGCCTCGCTCATCAGCTTCGCGATCAACGCGACATGGGTCTATCTGTGCGTCACCCATATGCGCTGGCCCGAATGGTCGCCCATCCCGGCGATGATTTTCATTACGCCGACCGCAATGTTCCTGATCAATCGGCAATGGGTGTTCCGGTAAGGCCCGCTGACTTTGGAATTTGATGGCGTCCTTTTACGCCGTTCCCGCCCTTATCGTCATGCTGAACTTGTTTCAGCATCCATCATGCAACACCGAATCTTTGCTCCATTCGGAGAAATGGATCCTGAAACAAGTTCAGGATGACGTTGGGTCGATAGTTCGGTGGGGCTGTCTGCGCATGACCGTCATACAACCACTCCCCCTCAAATCGCCATCGCCACCTGCGGCATGGCGCGCAGGCGGCCCATGTCGCGCACCGGCGGCGCGCCGAACAGACGGCGATATTCGCGGCTGAATTGCGAGGGACTGTCATAACCGACGCGAAAACCAGCCTCCGCCGCGTCCAGTCGATCCGCCAGCATCAGCTTGCGCGCTTCCTGAAGGCGCAACTGTTTTTGATATTGCAGCGGGGTCATGGCTGTGGCGCGGCGGAAATGATCGTGAAAACTCGACACGCTCATGCCCGCGAGGCCCGCGAGATCAGGGCCACTGAACGGTTCGCGAAAATGCGCCTTCAGCCAGCCGATGGCCCGGGCAATCTGGCCCGTGCGACTTTCTCCGGTGGCGATGGCGCGCACGATCCCGCCGCTCGGCCCGGTCATCAGCCGTACCAGCAATTCCCGCTCGATAATCGGCGCCAGCAACGGCGCGCTGCCCGGATCGCCCAGCAAGGCCGTCAACCGGGTTGCGGCATCCAGCAGGCCGGGCGTGATCGGGTGCAATGTCAGGGCGCTGCCATCCTGCATCGGGGGCGGCAGCGGCGGCAGGGCGATCGCGATGTCCGATAGCAAAGCCGGATCGAGGTAGAGGCAAAAGCAGAGATAGGGCGCCGCCTCGCTCGCCTGCGTCACCATGCCGGTGATCGGCAGGTCGAGCGAGGCGACCAGATAGCTGGCCGGGCCATAGGCAATCACGCTGTCGCCCAGCATCACCTGTTTCGCCCCCTGCGCGATAATGCAGAGCGCCGGGCGTTGCAGCATATGCACCTGCTCCCCGCCATGGTTCCAGCGCACCAGCGTCAGGCGCGGGATGCCGGTATCGAATATGCCGTCCGTTTCGGCATATCGGGCAATCTGCTCGCCGAGCGCCTCATGCGACATGCGCTGTTTCTCCCAAGTGTATGCGCACAACATTATCCGCCATGGGCCGCCCGCGCCAGAGCCATCGCCCCGATCTGGAAAATCGTGCAATCATTGCGCAGCTCCATTCTACCGCCCCTGCCCCATCCTGCCGCATTGAAAGGACATCGGATCGCCCCTCGGTCCGCAGCTTTCAAGGAGACAGATCATGGCTATCGAGAATAAGGTCATCGCGATCACCGGCGCCAGCAGCGGCATCGGCGAAGGCACGGCACGCCTGCTGGCGGCGCGCGGCGCAAAGCTGATGCTGGGCGCGCGGCGCACGGATCGACTGGAACGGCTTGCCGATGAACTCAATGCTGCGGGCGGCGCCGTCCGCTTCCGCGCGCTCGACGTCACCGACCCCACCGATTTCGAGGCATTTATCGCCGCAGCCGAGGTGGAATTTGGTCGCATCGACGTACTGGTCAACAATGCCGGCCTGATGCCGCTGTCGCGCTTCGACAGCCTGAAGGTCGATGAATGGAACCGCATGATCGACGTCAATATCCGTGGCGTGCTGCACGGCATCGCATCGACCCTTCCCCGGTTCAAGGCGCAGGCGAGCGGCCATTTCGTCAATATCTCGTCGATCGGCGGCTATCGCGTCTGGCCGACCTGCGGCGTCTACAGCGCCACCAAATATGCGGTGCGGGCGATTTCCGACGGACTGCGCATGGAGCATGACGATATTCGCGTGACCATCGTGTCGCCCGGCGTGGTCGAATCCGAACTGGCCAGCACGATCACCGAAGCCGGGGCAGCCGCCGCGATGGAGGGTTTTCGAGCCATCGCCCTGACGCCGGACGCCATTGCCCGCGCCATCGCCTTTGCGGTGGAACAGCCCGATGATGTCGATGTGAACGAAATGATTGTCCGCCCCATCCGCACCATGGATTGAGGCCTATAAAATCCTCCCCTGTAAGGGGAGGGGGACCACCGAAGGTGGTGGAGGGGTGTCCCGCTATCGACAGGGAGACACCCCTCCGCCCGTCACTTACGTGACTGCCACCTCCCCTGACAGGGGAGGAATGAACATAACGCCAATCAATGCACGAAGCGGGCCACCACATCGCGATAGGACCGGCTGACCTTCACCTGCGCGCCGCTTTCCAGCACCAGGAAACATTCGCCGTTCGTGTGGGGCTTTACCTGCCGCACCTGACCCAGATTGACGATGGTGGAGCGGTGAACACGCTGGAAATTGCGCGGGTCGAGCCGCTTTTCCAGATCCTTCATCGTTTCGCGCAGGATCAGACTATTGTCGGCGGTATAGATGCACATATAGTCGCCCGCTGCGTCGATGCGTTCGATCGAATCCACATCGACACGGAAAATCTGGCCGCGATCCTTGATGTTGATGAGCTTTTCGAAACGGCTGGAGGCCGGCGCATCGCCATCCGCGCTGAAATCGGTCATCGCCTGCGGCGCGACTTCGGCCAGCACTTCGCGCAGCTTTTCCGCTTCCTGCGCCTGCCGCTTTTCGCTCAGCCGCTGACGCACCTTTTCCAGCGCATCGGCCAGACGGCCTTCCTCGACCGGCTTCATCAGATAATCGACCGCCTGCGTTTCGAACGCGCGGATCGCATAGTCGCTATAGGCGGTGCAGAAGATGAAGAGTGGCGGCTCCACCTCCATAATGCCCTGAACGACCGAGAAGCCGTCAAAGCCCGGCATCTGGATGTCGAGGAACACAAGGTCGGGTTTATGCGTCTTGATGGCGCGGATCGCTTCGCGGCCATTGGTACAGGTTTCGACGATTTCGACATCCTCATGCGCTTGCAGACGCAGCTGAAGGCCTTGAATAGCCAGGCTTTCGTCATCGACGAGGATTGTTCTGATGGTCATGCGGCCACTTTCGATGGTTCATCCAGGTTAAGCGGAAATTCGATGATGACCGAAAATCCGCCTGGCGTGGAACGCGTTTCGAAGCTCTGTCGTTCCCCGAAGGCCTGAATTAACCGGTCCCGGATGTTCGGCAGGCCCACTCCGGTCCCTTCGCTCATGGGAATGTGCGGTCGCATTCCACCTTCATTCAATCCCGGTCCGGTATCCGATACGACGATCCGAACATTTTCACCGGCAGGTTGCGCCGTGACGGAGATTTCGGCCCCCTCTTCCTTGGGCGTGACCGCATATTTGATCGCATTTTCAACCAGCGGTTGCAGCAACAACGATGGCAGGCGCGCCTGACCCACCGCCGGATCGATGGTGAAGACGGGACGCAACCGTTCCTCGAACCGCATCTTCTCTATCTCCAGATAGAGTTTCAGCGTCTCCACTTCCTGCTCGATTGTCACCTGCGCCGTGGGTTCGTTGATAAGCGTGTAGCGCAGGAAAGAGGAAAGCCGCGACAGCATCGCATTGGCCCGGTCCGTCTGCTTCAGCAGCACCAGCGTCGAGATGCTGTTGAGCGTGTTGAACAGGAAATGCGGATTGAGCTGATAGCGCAGCATGGCAAGCTGCGCATTGGCGGCCTGATTTTCCAGCAGCAGCAACTGGTCCGCCTGCTCCTCCACCGTCAGGTAGAAGTTGATGGCGTAATAGAGCGCAGACCATGCGCCGATCAGCGTGACCGACAAATAAAAGGCGCCCAGGAACAGTTGCAGGCCCGCCGTCTCGCTGCCCCGGTTCTGGGTCGAAAAGACCCAGGCGTCGATGAACGCGATCAACGCCGCCGCCATCACCGCCGTCAGGATCGACACGCCCCAGGTGATGATCGGCCGCTGCTTGACCAGAGAACGATAGATAACCGCCATCAACAGCGTCACCGAATAGCCGGTGACGGTCGAAATCAGCACCGGCACCAGACTGGATAATGGCTGCCCATTGGCGATGGTCGATGATCCGCGCAACAGAAACGCCCCCGCCCAGCCGAGCGATTGCAGGTTCCAGAAGGCACGGTTCTTGTCAGCGAAAAAAGGCTGAGGCTGGATACGGGCGGCAGACATTGCGCCGCAGCCTAGGCGATTTCAGCGCAATGGTGAAGACGGCTGCACATGCACGCCAAAAGTTCGGTCAGGCGGCCGCAGCCGGCTCCGCCGCCATCGGCGTCACTTCATCGACGCACAGCCATACCAGATCGGTGATATCCAGCGAGCGACCGTCATGGGCCTGAATGGTCATGGGGCGGATCGGCTGACCATCGCGCTTGTCGGCCAGCACCTGACAAAAAGCGGGACCATTGCCCCATTTTTCGCCCCATTGGCGCAGCGCGATCATGGCGGGGGCCAGTCCCTCGCCCTTTTCGGTCAGGCGATATTCCACCTTGCGCCGGTCGCACAGCATGGGCTGGCGCACCATGATGCCATTTTCCACCAGCCGGGCGAGCCGGTTGGCCAGGATGTTGCGGGCAATGCCCAGCGTCGACTGAAACTCCTCGAAATGGCGGATACCCGAAAGGGCGCCACGCAGGATCAGAAAAGACCATCGCTCTCCCATCGCCTCAAGCGCGGCGGGAAGGGCACATTGTTCCAGATCCTGAGCAAGATTATGTTTCATGGCATTCATGCATAGCGCAAAGCGCACATTGTTGCAAAACTGTCCCTCAGTTAACGAAAATGGGATTTTTTTGTTGCACGACAAGCCTGTTCCAACACAATCGGGAAACGATGCTACGCCAATATGAACTTGTCGAACGTGTGAAACGCTATGACCCGGATGCTGACGAGGCGATGATCAATCGCGCCTATGTCTTTTCGGTTCAGAAACATGGCAGCCAGAAGCGCGCCAGCGGCGATCCCTATTTCAGCCACCCGATCGAGGTCGCCGGTATCCTGACCGACTTCAGTCTGGACGACCAGACGATCGTGACCGCGCTGCTGCACGACACGATCGAGGATACGCTCGTCACCTATGAGGAGATTGAGAGCGCGTTCGGCAAGGATGTCGCGCGCATGGTCGATGGCGTGACCAAGCTCAGCAAGATCGAGGCCATGTCCGAAAATGAGCGGGCGGCCGAAAATCTGCGCAAATTCCTGCTCGCCATGTCCGACGACATCCGTGTGCTGCTGGTGAAGCTCGCCGACCGGCTGCACAATATGCGGACGCTGCACTTCATCAAGAATGAGCAGAAGCGCCGCCGCATCGCCAAGGAGACGATGGACATTTATGCCCCGCTGGCGGAGCGGATCGGCATGTATGACTTCATGCGGGAAATGCAGCTCCTCTCCTTCCGTGAGCTGGAACCCGAAGCCTATGACAGCATCACCAAGCGGCTGGAACAGCTGAAAGAAGGCGGCCATGACAAGGTCGACCGGATCGGCGCCGAACTGCAACTGCTGCTGGGCGGCAACGACCTGTCCGTCACCGTATCGGGGCGTGAGAAACATCCCTATTCCATCTGGAAGAAGATGCAGGAACGCCACATCAGTTTCGAACAGCTGACCGATGTCATGGCATTCCGCGTCATCACCGAAACGACGGAAGACTGCTACCGCGCGCTGGGCATCATCCACCAGACGTTCAAAATGGTGCCGGGCCGGTTCAAGGATTATATCTCGACACCCAAACTCAACGGCTATCGGTCGATCCACACGACCGTCATCCATCAGGACAATGCCCGGATCGAGGTGCAGATACGCAGCCGCGACATGCACAATCATGCCGAACTGGGGCTGGCGGCGCATTGGGCCTATAAGCAGAAGGGCGATGCGACCGATGGTCAGGCGGCCTGGCTGCGCGACCTCGTCGAAATCCTGGAGCAGAGCCAGGACGCGGACGAACTGCTCGAACATACCCGCATGGCGATGTATCAGGACCGCATCTTCGCCTTTTCCCCCAAGGGCGAACTGCACCAGCTGCCCAAGGGATCGACCCCCGTCGACTTCGCCTATGCCGTCCACACCACGCTGGGCAACCAGACAGTCGGGGCCAAGGTGAATGGCCGGGTCGTGCCGCTGCGCACGTCCCTTGAAAATGGCGATCAGGTCGAAATCCTGAAGTCCGAGGGACAGGAGCCGCAACCCGGCTGGCTGACCTTTGCCATCACTGGCAAGGCGCGCGCCGCCATCCGCCGCTATATCCGCCAGAAACAGCGGGGCGAGGAAATCGCGCTGGGCGAGAAGCTGTATGAGGAGATCATCAGCCGCTTCTCACCCGATCTGGCAAAGGAACTGGGCGACAAGGCACTGGCCGCCGCCCTCAAGCGGCTGAAGCTGGAGGATCGCGCAGCGCTCATGGTCGCCATCGCGACGCATCGCGTCCTCGATTCCGAAGTGATGGAGGCGTTGATGCCCGGCTCCATCACGGCCGAAGGGGTTGAGGAGGCCCATCCGCGCCAGCATGAGCCGGTGTCGATCCGCGGCCTGACGCCGGGCATCGCCTATAATCTGGGCGACTGCTGCCACCCGGTACCGGGCGACCGCATCGTGGGCGTGCGCCGGACGGGCGAACCGATCGAGGTTCACACGATCGACTGCCGGTCGCTGGAGGTCGATCAGGACGCCGACTGGGTCGACCTGTTCTGGGACAGCAAGTCCAAGGGCGGCACCGCGCGCCTCTCCGTCATCGTCAAGAACCAGCCCGGCGCACTCGCCGCCGTCGCCAATGTGTTCGGCGCGACCAAGGCGAACATCCTCAACCTGCAACTGGTCAACCGCGAAGGCCCGTTCCACACCGACATCATCGATCTGGAAGTCGCCGACGCCCAGCATCTGAACCGCATCCTATCCGCCCTGCGCGCGATCGACGTGGTGGTGCAGGCGGACCGGGTTTAAGGGCGGCTATTCGGTAAGGTTGCAAAAGGCTGGCTTTTCATCCTCCCCTTGCAGGGGGAGGTGGCTGGCCGCAGGCCAGACGGAGGGGTGTCCCGCTATCGTTAGGGTGACACCCCTCCCCTTCCGGGGGAGGCAACACATCTTCGCTCCCGCAGCGCACGTCCACTTTCCGCGTGACATTCCCCCGCTTTTCCCCTAATGGCGCGCCCAACGGACCCTCGCGGGTTCGCCGTCCGAGACAGTTGGTGAAGGGAATTTGCCCTTCTTAATCTCCAGCCTAGACGGGGAAAAGCTCTTTGCCGGACGGGTCATGCGCCCGATTCGGCGTCTGCCTGTTGATCCTTTTCATGGGAATGCGGGCCAGTCGACCTCTCCCCTTCGGACCTAACTGCCCCATGGCTTGCCATGGGTTTTAGCCGTTCGCTTGGCTGTTCAGGCGAAGCGAACATGAAGTGGAGTAATGGCATGGATCGTAATCAGAAAGCTGAGGTCGTTTCCGCGCTGAACGCACATCTGAACGAAGTTGGCGTGGTCGTCGTGACCCGCAACCTCGGCATGACCGTCGCACAGTCGACCGTCCTGCGTCAGAAGATGCGCGAAGCCGGTGCGTCCTACAAGGTTACGAAGAACCGCCTCGTCAAGATCGCCGTCGAAGGCACCGACTACACCGGTATCAGCGCCCTGCTGACCGGCCCCGTCGGCCTCGCCTCGTCGATCGATCCGGTTGCAGCCGCCAAGGTTGCAGTCGATTTCGCGAAGACCAACGACAAGCTTGAGATCGTTGGCGGCGCGATGGGCGAAGTGCTGCTCGATGCAGAGGGCGTCAAGGCGCTCGCATCGATGCCGTCGCTGGATGAACTGCGTGCAAAGCTGCTGGGCCTTATTGTGGCTCCGGCGACCAAGCTCGCAACCGTCACCCAGGCACCGGCTGCGCAGCTGGCGCGCGTCTTCAACGCCTATGCGGAGAAGGAAGCAGCCTAAGCTGCGCCTCTCCCAATTTTTTTGACCCTCATCTGACGGGGCATTTCGCCCCAAATAAGGAATTAGACAAATGGCAGACATCAACGCTCTGGTCGATCAGCTCTCGGCCCTCACCGTCCTCGAAGCCGCTGAACTCTCGAAGGCTCTGGAAGAAAAGTGGGGCGTTTCGGCCGCCGCCGCTGTTGCCGTTGCTGGCCCCGCCGCCGGCGCCCCGGCTGCTGCCGCTGAAGAAGTGAAGGACGAATTCGACGTCGTTCTGACCGGCGACGGTGGCAAGAAGATCAACGTCATCAAGGAAGTCCGCGCCATCACCGGCCTGGGCCTGACCGAAGCCAAGGCTCTGGTCGAAGGCGCTCCCAAGGCTGTCAAGGAAGGCGTTGCCAAGGACGAAGCCGAAAAGCTGAAGAAGCAGCTGGAAGAAGCCGGCGCGACCGTCGAACTGAAGTAATCGGACTTGCCCCGCAGCCATCGGCTTCGGGGCGAACCGATCCGGTCTTCAGCCGGAACAGGGGCGGCACCCGCAAGGGTAGCCGCCCTTTTTCATGCCCTCCCTATATCGACACAGGCAAAGCGGGTGACATATCGGGAGACTGGATTGCTCCCGGATTACAGGAGGGGAATGCGTCCCCAATGGGTGGATTCAACACTCTCAATCGACGTCATGCTGAACTTGTTTCAGCATCCATCCATCGGCCCAATCCATTGCTTGATGTGGAGAAATAGATCCTGAAACAAGTTCAGGATGACGTCGCGATTTGCGGCAAGGAATGCTCGCCTGCAATCACTCCTCCCCTAGCAGGGGAGGTGGCTGGCCGCAGGCCAGACGGAGGGGTGTCCCGCTATCGATAGGGTGATCCACCTTCGTTGGTCCCCCTCCCCCTACAGGGGAGGATTAGGTCCACTTCTGGCCGGCGCTTACCACTCCCTCCTTCGTCATGCCGGGCCTGACCCGGCATCCCGCTTTCTTCACATTGGTCAGCGGAAGAGACATGACGGCAGGATAAATGACAGATGCTGGCTATCCACTCCGCCCTGTTTTCCCATCCCCACCCCTCAGACCCATCCCCGACACGCCCGGCCAATAAAATCCGATTGCCCGGTACCACTC
The DNA here is from genome assembly GCA_021847605.1 of Pseudomonadota bacterium. GTDB lineage: Bacteria > Pseudomonadota > Alphaproteobacteria > Sphingomonadales > Sphingomonadaceae > Sphingobium. Next base: position 39,857 of record JAJZQN010000031.1, read on the forward strand.
TGGACCATGGTTCGTTATGAGGCACTATGACTCAGCCAGTCGCAACTTTCGCACCGGTCGCCGACGCGGCCGGGATAGCGAACGCAATGGCGCGGCCCGTCCATGGCCCCGCTGAACGGAACCCAGCGCGATGAAGGCGACGGTTCGGCAAACGCTGCGCCGCGCGCGCATCATGATGCGCCGCCATGGTCCCGAAGCGATGGTGTGGCGCCGCCGCATCGCCATATTGGCCGGGGCGATATTGGTCGGCATCGTCGCCCTGCTCTTTGCCGATCTGGCGGATGAGGCCAACGCCCTGTTCGCCCGGATGACGCAGAGATGGTGGTGGGCGCCGCTGATCGTGACGCCGGCGGGCTTTGTCGGCATCGTCTGGCTGACCCAGCGCTTCGCGCCCGCCGCCGCCGGATCGGGCATTCCACAGGTGATGGCCGCAACCCGCAATCCCGACGCGGGCATGAACAGGCTGGTGTCGGCACGCACCGCCATCGCCAAATTCTTCCTGACGGTCGCCACCCTGTTGTTCGGCGCATCGGTCGGCCGTGAAGGTCCGACTGTCCAGATCGCGGCCAGCATCATGGGCTATGCCCACCGCATCATGCATATCCCCCTGCGCGCCTCCGTCTTCATCGCGGGCGGCGCGGCGGGCGTGGCCGGCGCGTTCAACACGCCGCTGGCCGGGGTCGCTTTCGCGATCGAGGAACTGGCCGCCGCCTATGAACAGCGCATGACGCTGCTGGTGATGACCGCTGTGCTGATCGCCGGCATGGTCAGCCTCGGCATTGCGGGCGACTATGTCTATTTCGGCGCCATGCGCCAGACGCTGGGCGTGCGCGAAGCGCTGATCGTCACACCCGTTGCAGGCATTATCGGCGGCGTTGCAGGCGGGCTTTTCTCTCGCCTGATGCTGTCCTTTGGCACCTCCTCCCTCGCCCCGGTGGCATGGTTCCGCGCCCGTCGCCTCTATTTCGCGCTGGCCTGCGGCGTGGTGGTGGCGCTGGTCGGCGTGGTAAGCGGCCTGACATGGGGCACCGGCTATGACGCGGCCCGCCATATTATCGAGGGGCATGACGTCCCCATCTGGTTCGGCGCGGCCAAATTCCTGTCGACGCTAGCGACGGCTTTGTCCGGCCTGCCCGGCGGCATATTCGCCCCATCGCTGTCGGTGGGGGCCGGCATCGGCGACATGCTGCGCAGCCTGTTCCCCGGCTATCCATCCGGCGCCATCGTCTTGCTGGGCATGGTCGCCTATTTCACCGGCGTCGTGCGCGCGCCGCTGACCGCCGTCATCATCATTTCCGAAACCACCGCCAGCCGCGGCCTGATGATGCCGCTGCTCGCCTCCGCCATCATGGCCGATTTCGCGGCGCAACTGGTCAGCAAGGAACGGCTCTATCACGGCCTGTCGCAACGCTTCATGGAAAAGCCGCAGGGGTCATAAGAGCATCGGCATCTGTCCTACCCGGCGCTCTGTTGCTACACGGGTCGGCATGTCCGCGCCCGCGCCTCTGCCCCTGTTGGATTTGAAACATAGTTTCACGGCTGAACAGCTAAAAAACAAAATCGCCGGGAAATATGCGAAGCTAAGCGCCGCGCGTCCAACATTTGTGGGTCGCTCATGACCGCCTCTCTCCCCGAACGCTGGCGTCAGCATCTCGCCCTCGACCGGCGTCGATCGATCCATACGGTGCGCGCCTATGTCGCCACCGCCGAACGGTTGATCGTCTTTCTGGAACAGCATCAGGGGCAGGCCGTCACCGCCGCCACGCTGACTGCCATCGAACAGGCGGACCTGCGCGCCTTCCTCACCAGCCGGCGGATGGACGGCATCGGCAATCTGTCCGCCGCCCGCGAATTGTCGGCGGTGCGCGGCTTCCTGAAGTTCGTCGGCGGCGACGATGTCCGCATCCCCCAGCTCAAGGGGCCACGGGTCAAGCGCGGCCTGCCCCGCCCCATTTCCCCGGACGAGGCCGTCGCGCTGGCGCAGGACATCGCCGAAACCGCGCGAGAGGGCTGGATCGGCGCGCGCGACTGGGCGGTGCTGCTGCTGCTCTATGGCGCGGGCCTGCGCATTGGCGAGGCGATGGGGCTGATGGGCGACGTGCTGCCGCTGGGCGACACGCTGCGCGTCACCGGCAAGCGGGGTAAGACCCGCATCGTCCCCCTGTTGCCGCAGGTGCGTCAGGCCATCGAAACCTATATCGATGCCTGCCCGCACGACATGGCGCGCGATCAGCCGCTGTTCCGGGGCGCCCGTGGCGGGCCGCTATCCGCCGCACTCATCCGCCGCGCGGTACAGGGCGCCCGCGGTCGCCTTGGCCTGTCGGACCGCACGACCCCCCACGCACTGCGCCACAGTTTCGCGACCCATTTGCTGGGGCGCGGCGCGGACCTGCGCAGCCTTCAGGAATTACTGGGCCATGCCAGCCTGTCCTCGACCCAGGTCTATACGCAGGTCGATGCCGCCCATCTGCTCGACATCTATCGCAACGCCCATCCCCGCGCCTGAGTATCCAGCCCCCCCTATGTTCAACCCCGATGCTCAGCCCTTGGGCCGCCATGTCGCCAGCCGCCACAGATAGATCAGCACCGCCCCCACGACACAGGCGGTCGCCGCCGGTCCCACATATTTGTCGATGTCGCGGAAATTCTGGCCAAGGACATATCCGGCATAGGCCAGGATGATATTCCACACCAGCGCCCCGCCGGTGGTCCACAGCAGAAAGCGGACATGCCCCATGCGGAACAGTCCGGCGGGTAGCGAGATCATGGTGCGGAACGCGGGCATGAAGCGGAAAACGAACACGACGATCTGGCCATATTTGCCGAACAGATGGTCGAGCGCCTCGACATCGCGCCACTCCAGCGTCGCCCAGCGGCCATAGCGGTCCACCAGCGGTTTCAGCCGATGAAAGCCCAATATATGGCCGACCATGTACCAGAAATAATTGCCGACTGTGGTGCCGATCGTTCCGGCGAACAACAAGGGCAGCATATCCATCCGCCCCTGTCCCACGCGAATGCCGCCAATCCCCATGATGAGTTCGGATGGAACGGGCGGAAAGACATTTTCCAGCACCATCAGAAAGAAGATGCCCCAATAGCCACCCGCGTCGACCAGACGCAGTACCCAATCCGTCATTGCATATCGGCCTTTCGCGCGCCGTCACGACCATGAAAGCGCGCCATGAGGATCAGGCCGCTGCCCGCGCCGCAAGCCGGGCGTCGATCGCGTCCCAGATCATGCCGCCGCTGTCGATGCCATCGAACGCATCGATCGACACGATGCCGGTGGGCGACGTCACGTTGATTTCGGTCAGCCATTCGCCCCCGATCACGTCGATACCCACGAACAACAGGCCGCGCGCTTTCAGTTCCGGGCCAAGCGCAGCACAGATTTCGCGTTCCTTGTCGGTCAGTTCCGTCTTCGCCGCCGATCCGCCGACGGCCAGATTGGACCGGATTTCGCCCTTGCCGGGGATGCGATTGACCGCGCCCGCGACTTCGCCGTCGATCAGGACGATGCGCTTGTCGCCTTCCGCAACGCCGGGGATGAACGCCTGAACCATGAAGGGTTCGACCCATGATGCGTTGAACAGTTCCACCAGCGACGACAGGTTCGCCCCGTTCCTGCCGACATGGAACACCGCCACGCCGCCATTGCCATAGAGCGGCTTCACCACGATTTCGCCATGCTCGGCGAGGAAGCTCTTCACCTCGGCCAGATCGCGGGTGATCATCGTCGGCGGCATGAAGCGCGCATAATCCAGCACGAACAGCTTTTCGGGCGCGTTGCGGACGCTGGCCGGATCATTGACCACCAGTGTTTCGGCCTGCACCCGCTCCAGCAAATGGGTGGCGGTGATGTAGCTGAGGTCGAATGGCGGATCCTGCCGCATCAGCACGACATCGACATCGCGGCCTAGGTCGATCATTTCCGGCTCGCCAAAGGCATAATGATCGCCAGCAACCTTCTGCACCTTCACCGGGCGCGCCTTGGCCAGCACGCGACCGTCGCGAAAGGTCAGGTCAGGTGCGAGATAATGATAGAGCTTATGCCCCCGCGCCTGCGCCGCCAGCATGATGTGAAAGGTCGAATCGCCCCCGATCTTGATGCCCTCCATCGGGTCCATCTGCACAGCGACGGTCAGGGGATTGAGTTCGGTCATCCAGAAAACCCTTCTACAAAACGCCGTTCGTTTCGAGCGCAGTCGAGAAACGAGCCATAGCCAGCTTCAACGCGGCCACGCGCAGTCTTTGCGCCAGCCGCTTCTCGACTTCGCTCGAAGCGAACGGAATGTGGTGCTGGAAGGAGTAACAATCACCCCCCGTGCCAGACGTTGGCCAGATGGCGTGGCGGACGGCCCGGCGCAAGGAGGATCACGTCAATTCGCATGTCGTCGCCCGGTTTCGCGAGGTCATGCCATAACATCTCGGCAGCAGCGGCCACCCGCGCCAGTCGGCGTTCATCGATGGCCAGGTCAAGTTCCGCCGCGCTGCCCCGTGCCTTCACCTCGACAAAGGCGAGCATCGCACCGCGCCGGGCGACCAAATCGACTTCCCCCGCCGGAGTGCGTAGGCGGCGGCCGACAATCTGCCACCCTTTCAGCCGCAGCCACCAGGCGGCAATGCGTTCGGCCTGACGCCCTCGCTTTTCCGCCTGTTGCCGCTTCACCCCTTCAATTCCATGGCGCGGTCATAAAGCGTGCGGCGGTCCAGCCCCAGCTTCTTGGCGACTTCACCCGCCGCCTTCGACACCGGCAGGCGTGTCATCGCCTCCAGCAGGGCGGCGTCGGCATCCTCGGCGCTGGCGGGCGGCGCTTCGCCCGGTGGCCCGACCACGACCACAATCTCTCCCTTGGGCGGCGCATCGGCATAGCGGGCGGACAAGGCGCTCAGGGTGCCGGTCGCCGTTTCCTCGAACGTCTTGCTGATCTCACGACTGACCGCGGCTTCCCGGTCGCCCAGATGCGCGGCCATGGCCGACAGGCTTTCCGACAGGCGTGGGCCGCTCTCGTAGAAGACCAGCGTCGCGCGCAGTGCCGTGACTTCTGCCAACACGTCGCCCCGCGCTTTCGCCTTGTTGGGCAGAAAGCCCATGAACAGGAAACGGTCGGTCGGCAGACCCGACAGCGTCAGCGCCGCAATCGCCGCACTTGGCCCCGGCAGGGTCGTGATCTTGCGCCCTGCCGCCCGTGCATCGCGCACCAGCTTATACCCCGGATCGGAAATGAGCGGCGTTCCGGCGTCCGACAACAAGGCGACCGATTCGCTCGCCATCCGTTCGACCAGCCTTGCCCTGACCCCTTCTGCGCTATGATCATGATAGGGGACCATCGGGCGGTCGGAACCGGCATGGCGCAGCAAACGCGCGCTTACCCGTGTATCTTCCACGGCGACCACATCCGCCAGCCGCAGGATTTCGGCGGCGCGTGGCGTAAGGTCTCCGAGGTTGCCGATCGGCCCTGCGACGATGTAAAGCCCTGGCTCAAGCCCTGAATGCGTAGTTTCCATAAGGACGCCAGATGACAGAGACGGATGCCCCACGGCAAGCAGATGTGTTCGCCGCCATGAAACGGGGCGCACGTATCGCCTTCATGGGCGCTGCCCTTTTGCTGGCAGCCTGTCAGTCGATCGTGCCCAAAGGCCCGGCACCGACCACACCCACCGGTCCCACCCGGCCGACCGGACCGGAAGTGACCGAAGGCCTGCCGACCGATGCGACGCGCCACCGCGTCGCCCTGCTGGTGCCGATGAGCGGCCCCAATGCCGGGGTCGGCCAGTCAATCGCCAACGCCACCACGCTGGCGCTGCTCGATACAAAAACCGACAAGGTTCGCATCACTACCTATGACACGGCGCTGGGCGCAGCGGCGGCGGCGAACCGGGCGCTGGCGGAGGGCAATCGCCTGATCCTCGGCCCGCTGCTGGCGGAGGATGCACGGGTGATCGGCCCGATCGCGGCAAAGGCCGGCGTCCCGGTTATCAGCTTCTCCAACGATAATGGCGTTGCGGGTAACGGCGTCTACATCATGGGCTATAACCCCAATCAGTCGATTGAGCGCGTCGTCGGTTTCGCCAAGGACAAAGGGCTGTCAAACTTCGCCGCCCTCGTTCCCCGTGGCACCTATGGCGAACGGGCCGGCAATGCGATGCTGCGCGCCGTCGAGCAGGCCGGCGGCACCGTCGTTTCCATGCAGACCTTCGACCGCAGCCCCGCCTCCATCACCGCAGCGGTCAAGAAATTGCAGGCCTCGTCCAGCTATGACGCGCTGCTGATCGCGGACAGCGGCCGGGTGGCGTTGCAGGTCGCGCCCATCGTTCGCAAGAATGGCGGTGCGACGGCCCGCCTGCTCGGCACCGAATTATGGAATACGGAAGGGACGCTGGCATCCAGCCCGGTGTTGCGCGGCGCCTGGTTCGCCAGCGTATCGGATGGCCTCTACCGCCAGCTCGCGACCAAATATAAGGCACGTTATGGCACCACGCCTTTCCGCCTGTCTTCGCTGGGCTATGACTCGGTATTGCTGACGGTGCGGATTGCGCAACAATGGAAACCGGGCAGCCCCTTCCCGGCCGCGCGCCTGCGCGATGCGGGTGGCTTTTCCGGTATCGACGGTGCCTTCCGCTTCAACCGCATGGGCGTGGCTGAACGGGCGCTGGAAGTATCCGAAGTGGGCGCCGGTGCGCTGAATATCGTCGATCCCGCGCCGCGCGGCTTCGGCGAGTAAGAAACGGGCCGGGCGGATCCACGCCCGGCCCTTCTTTTTCTAAACGGCGCTCAGCCCCGCGTCGGCGAGGCCGCGCCACAGATGCAGCGCCTGCACGCTTTCCTTCACATCATGGACGCGCACCATCTGCGCCCCCAATTCTGCGGCGCGGAAAGCCAGCGCGACCGAACCGCCCAGACGCTCCGGCGCCGGAGCCTCGTTCGACAGCGCGCCAATCAGTCGCTTGCGACTGCCAGCAAAAAGCAGCGGCACGCCCAGCCCCTGAAAAGTGGCAAGGCCATTCACCAGCGCCAGATTATCGGCCAGCGACTTACCGAAGCCGAGGCCCGGATCAACCATGATCTTTTCGCGCGCGATGCCGGCGGCCTCTGCAACCGCAATCCGTTCCTCCAGATGGTCGAACACATCGGCGACGACATCGCCATAGCCGGCCGGATTGTCATGCGGATCTTCACCGGCCGATGGAGCGTGCATCAGGATGACCGGACATCCCGCCTTGGCCACCACCTCCAGGCTGCGGGGATCGTGACGCAGGGCGCTGACGTCGTTCATGATATGCGCCCCGGCGGCCAGCGCCGCCTCCATCACCGCCGCCTTGCGGGTATCGACCGACAGGCACACGCCAGCGGCCGCCAGACGTTCGATCACCGGGACGATGCGGGCGATTTCGTCGCCTTCCCATATTTTGGGCGCACGGGGGCGGGTGGATTCGCCACCAATGTCGATCAGCGCCGCACCGGCCGCCGCCATGGCGAACCCGGCATCCGCCGCCGCCTGTGGATCGCCGACATGCTTGCCGCCGTCGGAAAAGCTGTCAGGCGTGATGTTCAGGATCGCCATGACCTGCGGCGCGTCGAAGCGGATGGTCCGCTCCCCCAGCGCCAGTGGCAGACGAGGCGTGGAAATGGCAGCGGCCAGCCGATGCGCCCGCTCCGCCAGAATATCGGGCAGAGCCGCCACGGTGTCGGCGAATTCGGCTACCGGGACGATGGTACGCACCAGCCGGGTCGAACCGGCCAGCGCCGTCAATTCATAGCCCTGAAACCAGAGTAGCCCGTTCGCCATCCGGGCGACCGACCCATCGGACAGGCCGATCGGGGTCGGCACGAACCAGATGGGCTTCAAATACAGGCGGGCGCTGGCCGGGAGGTTCATCATATCGTCCCCTTAGCCGTTCGCTTCGAGCGAAGTCGAGAAGCCCTGTCCGTTTCTCGACTTCGCTCGAAACGAACGGAGAATATCAGGGTTCGTTCGCCAGCAAATAGGTCTGGCGCAGCGTATCGATAGCCGCGAGCTTGCCCTTCTCTTCGATATGCCAGAAGGTCCAGCCATTGCAGCTAGGCGCATTTTGCAGCGTGGCGCCCATCTTGTGGATGGAGCCGCTGTCGCTGCCCACGGCCAGCGATCCATCGGCGCGCACCACCGCCTGCCAGCGGCGCTTGCTGTCGGTCAGCACCGTGCCGGGAGTCAGATAGCCGGTTTCCACCAGCGTACCGAACGCGACCTTTGGCTGGGCGCGGGCGCTCTGCATGATGGTGAGCGATGATTCGTCGAGCGGCAGCGCAACTTCGATACGTTCCAACGCGACCTCGATATAGCTGTCTTCCCGCTCGATGCCGACCCATTTGCGGCCCAGACGCTTGGCCACCGCACCCGTGGTGCCGGTGCCGAAGAAAGGATCGAGGACCACGTCGCCCGGCTTGGTACAGGCGAGCATCACGCGATACAGCAGCGCTTCGGGCTTCTGCGTCGGATGCGCCTTCGTCCCGTTGCGCTTCAATCGTTCCTGACCGCCGCATATCGGCAGCACCCAGTCGGAGCGCATCTGAAGCTCGTCATTGAGCGTCTTCATTGCCTTGTAGTTGAACGTGTATTTCGCGTCCTCGCCCTGACTGGCCCAGATCAGCGTTTCATGCGCGTTGGTGAAGCGCGTGCCCTTGAAATTGGGCATCGGGTTCGCCTTGCGCCAGATGATGTCGTTGAGGATCCAGAAGCCCTCATCCTGAAGCGCGGTGCCGACGCGGAAGATGTTGTGATAGCTGCCGATCACCCAGATCGAGCCATTGGGCTTCAGGATACGGCGCGCTTCGCGCAGCCAGGCCTTGGTGAAGCGGTCATAGCTGCCCAGCGTGTCGAACTTGTCCCAGTCATTATCGACTGCGTCCACACGGCCACCTTCGGGACGGAAAAGATCGCCACCAAGCTGGAGATTATAGGGCGGATCGGCGAAGATCATGTCGATGCAATTGTCGGGCAGCTTCGCCATTTCCGCGATGCAGTCGCCCCGCAACAAACAGTCGGTCTGGATGCTGGCACCCTTGATCTCGACCGGCGCGATCGCCTTCTTACGCCGCGTCGCGACCTGTTCCATGACACCCATTTGGATAAGCCCCCATTCGTTCTGAGGCCCAGCGATGAGTCCTCGGGAGTCCGCCGTCAAGATCAGCAGCTTAGGGCAAAGCCTTCAGAAAACAGTTAACGCGGGGCGGCACGAAGGGGGAACCCACGACATATTGAGTCAGGCCGCGACTCGCGGACTCTACATGGGGTGGTGTGTCCAAAAAGACTCAGCGCTTGCCGCGACGGCAGTTTTTTTGGTTAACGCGCCAAAATGCCGGTTTTTCGCATCGGAATTTGACCTTTCCATAACCTATTGATTATGAATTCCGCATGACAAGGACGATCGTGAATCAGAATCAGGACCAGGTAACGGACGCACAGTTCAAAGCGTTGTCCGATGGAACCCGCCGCGCCCTGCTTGAATATCTGGTGCGGGAGGGCGAACGCAGCGTCCATGCGCTGACCGCCATATCCGGCGTATCGCAACCCATGGTGTCGCGCCACATGGCCAAGCTGAAACAGGCGGGTCTGGTCACGATGCGCCGGGCCGGACGCGAAACCCATTATGCCGCCCGGGCCAAGGGCATGGCCCCGCTGGTGCAATGGATGGCTCTTTACGGCGCACTATGGTCGCAACGCTTCACGGCGCTGGAACGGCTGGGCGGTTGATTCGGCAACACAATCCAGGTTGACGTATCGTCAAGTTGGACGGGTTTTTGCTATAAATCAGAACGTTGCCTTTCTCTGACAGGCCCGAAATTCACGACATAGGCGCGGGCGCGCTCGCTCGCGCGTAAGCGGGATGGAAGAGATTGACGCTAACAAAGACCCGACCCACCTAGGGCAGTTGTAAACCCGTAGGACAGCGAGATTTGCGCTGAAGAGCCAAGTGTAGGGCGGCTTTTGTCCGGACTGTGGCGCCAGAAGCATGGGAGACAAGGAAAATGCCAAATCCACCGCCCTTACCGCTTATTCGCTGACCTTATGGGGCATCCTGCCCCTTGCCAGTGCGGTGCAAAGCGCGCAGATCGCCGGCGGGGGACTATGATGGATTATGGCATGAACCAGCGCGCCAAGGCGCGGACAAGAGCGCGATTTGTGCGAGAAGCGCCCGATGTACGGCGGCAGGCGATGATCGATGCGACGGCGCGGTGTCTGGCGGAAAAGGGCGTAGGTGGCACTTCGGTTCGCGCTATCTGCGCGCGCGCGGGCGTTTCGTCGGGCTTGCTGACCCATTATTTCGATGGCGTGGATGCGTTGATCCTCGCGACCTATCATGACGTCGGCAGCAGGGTGTCGGCGGCGGTGGACGCAGCGATCGAAGCAGCGGGCGATGATCCGTGCGACCGGCTGCGCGCCTGTCTTCAGGCCAATTTCCTGAAGCCGATCCTAGACCCCGACCTGCTCGCCACATGGATCGCCTTTTGGAGTCTGGTCAAAACCGACCCCGGCATCGCCGCTGTCCATGCCGAAGTGTATGGCGGGACACGCGCCCATCTGGAAAGCCTGTTGCGCGCCGCCGCCCCGGCGATGGACGCAGCCCGCGCCCGCATCGCAGCGATCAGCCTGACCGCGCTGGTCGACGGATTATGGCTGGAACTCTGCCTCGACAGCTCCACTTTTTCACCGGCGGAAGCGCAGGCGATGGTGGAAGCGGCGATGATGCAGGCGCTGGGGGTGGATTGAAAAGTTCGGATTTAGGCATGGTCGGGATTGAGTAAAAAATCGCCACCTCAATCGCTGTCATGCTGAACTTGTTTCAGCATCCATCCAGCCGCATAAACCATTGCTCAATTTGGAGAAATGGATCCTGAAACAAGTTCAGGATGACGTCGTACCCTATGGCTGACCATGGTCAGTCAACCATCGCTTACCCACATCATGTACACCGCTTTCACGGACGGTGGAGAAAGAAAAGAGAACTAGGCTCAGGACTCATTGATTGATCCAGAAGATGACGGTTGCGGCAATGCAGATGGCTGACATGAAGGTGTGGGCGCAGCGGTCGTAACGGGTATGGATGCGTCGCCAGTCCTTGAGCCTGCCGAA
>JAJZQN010000079.1 GCA_021847605.1 Pseudomonadota bacterium
GGCTCGATCCGGCGCATCTGCGCCTCCGACAACCAGATCAGATCACTCATGACGACGCCTCCTCGCGCCGCCATTGAATCAACTAATCTCCATCCCTGCAAACAATTTAATAGGTCCTGATCCTAAGCGGGGCGACCAGTTGATGACCGCCCCGCTTTGGAAAAATCAGTCCCGCAGCAGTTCGTTGATGCCCGTCTTCGACCGGGTCTGTGCATCGACGCGCTTCACGATCACGGCGCAGTAGAGGCTGGGGCCGGGGGTGCCGTCGGGCAGAGGCTTGCCGGGCAGCGATCCGGGAACGACGACCGAATAAGGCGGGACTTCACCGATGAAGACTTCGCCGGTGGCGCGATCGACGATCTTGGTCGACATGCCGATGAACACACCCATCGACAGGACCGAACCCTTGCCGATGCGGACGCCTTCGACGACTTCGGAACGGGCGCCGATGAAGCAGTCATCCTCGATAATGACCGGATCGGCCTGAAGCGGTTCCAGCACGCCGCCGATGCCGACGCCGCCCGACAGATGCACATTCTTGCCGATCTGGGCGCAGCTGCCCACCGTCACCCAGGTGTCGACCATCGTGCCTTCATCGACGAAGGCGCCGATGTTGACGAAGCTGGGCATCAGGATGACATTCTTGGCGATATGGCTGCCGGCGCGGGCGAAGCTGCCCGGTACGGCGCGGAACCCGGCGGCACGGAAGGCTGCCTCGTCCCAGCCCGCAAACTTGCTCGGCACCTTGTCCCACCAATGGCCGGCACCCGGACCATTGTCGATCATCGCATTGTCGTTGAGGCGGAAGGAGAGCAGCACGGCCTTTTTCGCCCACTGATTGACCTGCCAGCCTTCAGCGGTCGGTTCGGCGACGCGCAGTTCGCCCTTGTCCAGCATGGCGAGCGCGCTGTTGACGGCGGTGCGAATGTCGCCCTGGGTCGTCAGGCTGACATTGGCACGGTCTTCCCACGCGGCGTCGATGGTGGCGATCAGGTCATTTGGCAGGTCTTGGCTCATGGTTGCTCCCCAATGATGTCGGCCAGAAATGGCGTCAGATGGTCGGTTTCGAAATCGATGAAATCGGGATGATGGTTATGGTTGCCCGCTTCCGACCCGTTATTGACCCAGATGGTGGTCATGCCGATCGCCTTGGCCGGGCGCAGATTACGGGCCATATCCTCGAAAAAGGCGGCGCGGGTCGGGTCGACATCATGGACGCGGCACAGGTCGGCATAGCCGGCCGGATCGGGCTTTGGCACATATTGGCAGGCGTGAATGTCGTGGATCTGTTCGAACAGGCCGGTAAGGCCCAGCCGGTCCAGCACACGTCCGGCATAATCCGCATCGCCATTGGTGAAGATCAGGCGGCGGCCCGGCAGCGCGCCGATGCGGTCGATCAGCGCCTCGTCCCGCTCCAGCCGGTCCATCGATATGTCATGGACATAATCGAGGAAAGTGCGCGGTTCGATGCCATGATGGTGCATCAGGCCCGACAGGGTGGTGCCATGGTCGATGAAGTAACGTTTCTGGACAATGCGCGCCTCGACCGGATCGCATCCCAGCAGGCCTTGAATATATTCGCCCATCTTGACGTCGATCAGGGCGAACAGGTCCGCCTTCGCCGGATAGAGCGTATTATCCAGGTCGAAGACCCAGGTGTCGATATGAGCCATGTCCGCGCGCATGGCCGGGCCGTAGAGCGGTCGGCGGACGAGGGCAAGGGTATAGGGGCAGGGAAAGGCGGTCAGCGGGCGGGCGGACAAATGTTGGAGCGCGCAGGCTTAGCTTCCCATATTTCCCGGCGATTTTGAAATTATATTACCAATATCTGAAATTATTGAAAAGCATCATAATGGCCACCCGATGAGGGCGGAGGGGGTGAAGTCATCATCCCACCCCGCCCATCGCGTAGGACAGAAAAACCGTTTTCAGGCGTCCCGATAAAAGGCCTGCACCGCTTTCCACGCATCTTCCGCCGTTTCGACCCAGGTCAGCAGGTCGAGGTCGGCATGACTGATCACGCCTTCGTCCGCCAGCGCCTCGAAATCGACGACCCGGTTCCAGAAATCCTTGCCGAACAGCAGGATGGGAATGCGCTTCATCTTGCCGGTCTGGATAAGGGTCAGCAGTTCGAACATTTCGTCGAACGTGCCGAAACCGCCGGGGAACACGGCCAGCGCGCGGGCGCGCAGCAGGAAGTGCATCTTGCGCAGCGCGAAATAGTGGAACTGGAAGCTCAGCTCCGGCGTGACATAGATATTGGGCGCCTGTTCATGGGGCAGGACGATGTTCATGCCGATGGTCGTCTGACCGACATCCACCGCGCCGCGATTGGCCGCTTCCATGATCGAGGGGCCGCCGCCCGAACAGACGACGAAATGCCGTCCGCCATCGGGGGCGACCGGATATTCCGCCGCGATCCGCGCCAGCTTGCGCGCTTCGTCATAATAATGGGACTTGGCGGCCAGATTTTCCGCGATCCGTTTCTGTTCCGGCGTCTGCGCGGCGGCGACGCGCGCCCTGGCCTGCTCCGGTTCGGGAATGCGCGCCGAGCCATAGAAGACGAAGGTCGATTCGATCTGTGCCTCGTCCATCAGCAATTGGGGTTTCAGCAGCTCCAGCTGGAACCGCACCGGGCGCAAATCCTCTCGCAACAGGAATTCGGAGTCCTGAAAGGCGAGGCGATAGGCCGCGCTTTGCGTCTGCGGCGTATCCAGTTGTTTGCGGGCATCGTCCGCCTCTTCGCGGGCAGGACGGAATTTGCGTTCTTCAATCTCTTTTCTTGTCATTTGGTCCAAGCTAATATGGCTTGGCGACAAAACCAAGTCCGCTCAGCGACAAAATCCTCCCCCGCCGCGTCAGCGGCAAAATCCTCCACGCCCGCCCATGTCGAAATGCAGATGGTCGTGGTGGGCTGCGTTGTAATTGGGGCTGAGGACGGTGTTGAACCGCTTGCAGGCGCTGGCATGGATAGCGGCGAGGAATTGGCGAGTACGCTTGTCGCCGTTCCAGTCCTGCCGGATGCTGATGCGCCGCCCGTCCGACAGGACAAAGGCGGACACGTCGATGGCGTTGCTGTGGGCATGTTCCGACAGCTTGCCGCTGCCCGCGATCGGGCGGCAATTATAGGTGCCGAACGTCTCGATCTTCTCGATCTCCGCGCCCAGGATCAGCCGGGCGGCCGGTTGAACCCCATATCTGGCCCAGGCGGCGAAATTGGCGGCAAGATTGCAGGTCATGGCACCGATGCCCGATGTCGGCACGCCGATGTCGGTCAGCTTCACACTGTTGATCGCGCTGCACCCGCCGCCGAAATTGCGGTCGGGCAGGGGGGTGAAGGACACCTGCTGCGATTCGAGTTTGGCGAAACATTGGCGCGTTTCCATGGCCGGCTGTGCCGGTGGTCGCGAAACGGGCGGACGGGACTGACGTGGTGGCGGCTTCGACGCCTGCGCCACGCGACCGCGCGGCACCAGATCGCCACCGCACGCGCTCAGCATCGTCGCACACAGAACGGCCAAGGCCGCGCCGCGTAGAAAGCCCGTTTCCGTCACCCGCTTTTCCATGAATCAGGTGTTTACCATTGCGAATCTTTACGAAAGTTAATCGCCCGGCGCCGTTCGTCGCATTTCCACATTCGGCTTGACTCTTTTTTCGATGCCACTAGTGCGGCCGACGGGCCACGCGGTCCCAACGCCGCGCGCGCTCTCTGTAAGGAGAAGCATTACATGACTGATTTGACTGCCGTTGACGCCACCATTGCGCCTGCTGAAAAGCCCGCCAACCGTCCGGCCCGCCCTTTCTTCTCTTCCGGTCCCTGTGCCAAGCCGCCCGTCTGGAGCGCCGACAAGCTGGCGACCGACTCGCTGGGCCGCTCGCACCGGGCCAAGATCGGCAAGACCCGCCTCGCTTATTGCATCGACCTGATGCGCGAGTTGCTGAACCTGCCCGACACGCACCGTATCGGCATCGTCCCCGGCTCCGACACCGGCGCCTTTGAAATGGCGATGTGGACCATGCTGGGCGCCCGTCCGGTCACGACGCTGGCCTGGGAAAGCTTTGGCGAAGGCTGGGTGACGGACGCCGCCAAGCAGTTGAAGCTGGACCCGACCGTCATTCGCGCCGATTATGGCCAGTTGCCCGACCTGACGACCGTCGATTTCAGCAATGACGTGCTGTTCACCTGGAACGGCACCACGTCGGGCGTGCGCGTGCCGAATGCCGACTGGATTGCCGCCGACCGTGAAGGGCTGACCTTCGCTGACGCGACCAGCGCCGTTTTCGCCTATGACATCGACTGGAGCAAGATCGACGTCGCCACCTTCTCCTGGCAGAAGGTGCTGGGCGGTGAAGGCGGCCACGGCGTCCTGATCCTCGGCCCCCGTGCCGTCGAGCGCCTTGAAACCCACACCCCCGCCTGGCCGCTGCCCAAGGTGTTCCGCCTGATGGCGAAGGGCAAGCTCGCTGAAGGCATCTTCAAGGGTGAAACCATCAACACGCCGTCGATGCTGGCCGTCGAAGACGCGATCTTTGCGCTGGAATGGGGCAAGTCGCTGGGCGGTTCGGCCGGGCTGATCGCGCGCAGCGACGCCAATGCCGCCGCGCTCGACAAGATCGTCGCCGAACGCGACTGGCTCGGCCACCTTGCCGTCGACGAGGCCTCGCGGTCGAAGACCAGCGTCTGCCTGACGGTAGAGGGTGCGGACGAAGCCTTTATCAAGGCCTTTGCCGCCCTCCTCGAAAAGGAAGGCGCCGCCTATGACGTCGCGGGTTATCGCGATGCCCCGGCAGGCCTGCGCATCTGGTGCGGCGCGACCGTCGACACCGCCGACATCGAAGCGCTCGGGCCGTGGCTCGACTGGGCCTATGCCCAGACGAAAGCTGCTTAACCCACTTTCCCTTATATACCCGTCATCCCAGCGAAAGCTGGGATCTCGGGCCTCCGGGTACGACCCGGCTGCCTGAGATCCTGACTTTCGTCAGGATGACGAATTGCAGAAAGGCAATTCGCCATGCCCAAGGTACTTATTTCCGACAAGATGGACCCCCGCGCCGCCGCGATCTTCCGCGAACGGGGTGTCGAAGTGGACGTCATCACCGGCCAGACGCCGGAAGAACTGGCCGCGATGATCGGCGCCTATGATGGCCTTGCCATCCGCAGCTCGACCAAGGTCACGAAGGAAATTCTGGACGCCGCAACCAATTTGAAGGTCATCGGCCGCGCCGGCATCGGCGTCGACAATGTCGACATCCCTTACGCCTCGTCCAAGGGCGTGATCGTCATGAACACGCCGTTCGGCAATTCGATCACCACCGCCGAACATGCCATCGCGCTGATGTTCGCGCTGGCCCGTCAGTTGCCCGAAGCGAACGCGCAGACGCAGCAGGGGCTGTGGCCCAAGAACGGCTTCATGGGTGTGGAAGTCACCGGCAAGACGCTGGGCCTGATCGGTGCCGGTAACATCGGTTCGATCGTCGCCAGCCGCGCGCTGGGCCTGCGCATGAAGGTCGTTGCGTTCGACCCGTTCCTGACGCCGGAACGCGCCGTCGAAATGGGCGTGGAAAAGGCCGATCTGGACACGTTGCTGGCCAAGGCGGATTTCATCACGCTGCACACGCCGCTGACCGACCAGACCCGCAACATCCTGTCGAAGGAAAACCTGGCCAAGACCAAGAAGGGCGTGCGGATCGTCAACTGCGCACGTGGTGGCCTGATCGACGAAGCGGCGCTGAAGGACGCGCTGGATTCGGGTCATGTCGCGGGTGCCGCGCTCGACGTGTTCCAGACCGAACCGGCCAAGGAATCGCCGCTGTTCGGTACGCCGAACTTCATCTGCACCCCGCATCTGGGCGCGTCGACCGACGAAGCACAGGTCAATGTCGCGCTTCAGGTCGCCGAACAGCTCAGCGACTATCTGCTCGACGGTGGCATCACCAATGCGCTGAACGTGCCGTCGCTGTCGGCCGAAGAAGCGCCCAAGCTGAAGCCCTATATGGCGCTGGCCGAGCGCCTCGGGTCGCTGGTGGGTCAGCTTGAGGGCGACGCCATCACCGCCGTTGCCGTCGAAGTCGAAGGCCATGCCGCCGAACTCAATCAGAAGCCCATCACCGCCGCCGTTCTCGCTGGCCTGATGCGCGTCTATTCGGACACGGTGAACATGGTGAACGCGCCCTTCCTGGCGAAGGAACGCGGCCTCGACGTGCGCGAAGTGCGTCACGACCGCGAGGGCAATTACCAGACCCTCGTCCGCGTCACCGTCAGCACCGAAAATGGCGACAAGTCGGTTGCCGGTACGCTGTTCGGCAATGCCGAGCCGCGTCTGGTCGAACTGTTCGGCATTAAGGTCGAGGCCGATCTGGGCGGCACGATGCTCTACATTGTCAATCAGGACGCGCCCGGTTTCATCGGCCGTCTGGGGTCGAAGCTGGGTGAGGCCGACGTCAATATCGGCACCTTCCACCTTGGCCGCCGCAATCAGGGCGGTGAAGCCGTGCTGCTGCTGTCGGTCGACGGCACCGTCACCGAACCGCTGCGCTGGGACATCTGCAACCTTGCGGGCGTGAAGACGGTCAAGCCGCTGCGCTTCATCTGATGTGACCTTAAAAGCCCTCCCCCCGCTGGGGGGAGGGTTTGGGAGAGGGGGGGGCAACCATGCGTGTTGATCCAACGCTCAAGGGACGCGCCAGATCGATGCGCGCGAACCCTACTCCCGCCGAACAAAAATTGTGGCTTGCGCTGCGTGCCAACCGCTTTGAAAATCAGCAATTTACCCGTCAGACGATCATCGCGCCCTATATCGTCGACTTTGCGTCAAAGGCGGCGCATCTCATCATAGAAATAGATGGGGATACACATTCCGGCGAAGATCGCTATGACGCGCGGCGTACCGAGTTTCTGGAAACGCTGGGGTATCATGTGATCCGCTTTGCCAATCCCGATGTGATGGGAAATATCGAAGGCGTGCTGAGCATGATTGCGCAGGCGTTGCGCGAAACCCCCTCTCCCCAACCCTCCCCCCCAAGGGGGAGGGAGCAAAGGCCATGACCATGATCCCGCCAAGCCTCCTGCCCGAGGGGCTGTCCGACCGTCTTCCGCCGCAGGCCGAAGCCTCCGCGCGCCTGTCGCGCCGTGTGCTGGATACGGTGGCGACCCATGGATATGAGCGGGTCATGCCTCCGCTTGCGGAGTTTGAGGATACGCTGACCCAGCGGCTTCGCTCCATGCGCGCGCAGGATATGGTGCGCGCCGTGGACCCGGTGTCGCAGCGCAGTCTGGCGTTGCGTCCCGACATGACGGCGCAGGTCGGCCGGATCGCGGCCACCCGCATGATCCGCGCGCCGCGCCCGCTACGCCTGTCCTATGCGGGGCCGGTCATTCGGCTGAAGGCGAATCAGCTTCGCCCCGAGCGGGAGAAATTTCAGGTCGGCGCCGAACTGATCGGCAGCGACAGCGTCGCCGCCGCGGTCGAGATCGTCAATGTCGCGATCGAGGCGCTTCAGGCCGCCGGCGTGGCCGGCATCACCATCGACTTCACCCTGCCGGACCTGATCGACGCGCTGGCCGCAGGCCCGCTTCCTCTCGCCCCGCATGAGGTGGAGGCTGTCCGCACCGAACTCGATGCCAAGGATGCTGGCGCGCTGGCATCGATCGGCCCGGCCGCCGCCGCCTATCTGCCGCTGATCGAGGCGACCGGCCCGTTCCATGCCGCGATGGAGCGGCTGGAAGCGTTCAACGCCGGCATTGGTGGCGCTATCGACAGCCGCATCGCGGGTCTGCGCGCCATTGCCAAGCCGATCGGATGGGACATCACCCTGACGCTCGACCCCACCGAACAACATGGGTTCGAATATCAGAACTGGTTCGGCTTCTCGATCTTCGCCGACGGGTTCACCGGCGAAATCGGCCGTGGCGGCAGCTATGCCATCGCCCGTGCCGATGGCGCGGATGAACCGGCGATGGGCTTTTCGCTCTATCCCGACCTGTTGGTCGATGCGGGTTTCGCGTTCGAGGCGCCCAGTCGCCTGTTCCTGCCGATCGGCCATGACGCCGATGCCGCCGCCCGGTTGCGCACGCAGGGCTGGCATACGGTCGCTGCCCTGTCGGACGGCGAAGACGGGCAGGCCCAGCGCTGCTCCCACTGGCTTGATGGCGTGGAATTGCGCCCTTACTGACCGAATATCCGTTTCAGATAGGTGTCGACGATGGCGGTGCCGGGATAGGCCGGGTCGCCCATCGACCGGTTGATTTCCATATGACCGCGCAACCCGCGTCCCGGCAGCGCATGGACCGTCGCCGGTGTACCCGCCGCCTTCAATGCGGCGGTCAGTGCGTTGGCCTGCGCGGTTCCGTCCGTCCGGTTGACGTGCAGGATCAGGAAGCTGGGCGCATTGGGTTTTGCGGCCTGCATTGTCGGGGATAGCGCCTTTTGCCGTACGGGATCGGTGCCGAACGTCTGTTCATAGGTGCCGGTCATGAAGCGGCTGCCCTCCTGCATCTGCCGGCTGACGTCATAGGCTGCGCCGTCGAGCGGGATGATGCCCTTCACGGCATCGGGCTGTAGGCCTGCCCGCGCGAAATAGTGCATGTCGGTGCCGACCAGCGCCACCAGATGCGCGCCCGCGCTATGCCCCATCAGCACGATCCGGTTGGGATCGAAGCCCAATGTCGCCGCGCGCCCGCGCAGATAGGCAATCGCATCCGCCACATCCTGCGCCTGTTGTTCGACCGTCGCGTCCGGCACCAGCCGATAGTTTATCGATGCGAATGCATAGCCCAGGCGGCCATAATGATCGACCTTGGTCGCGCCGGTCGCATAATCCTTGCTGCCCCGCTTCCACCCGCCGCCATGAACGAAGATGAGCAGCGGCGGCCTTGTCCCCCGGCCGGGCCAGTAATCAAGTGCCTGGAGCGGGTCGTTGCCATAAGCCATGGGCTGACCGCCCCTGGGTGTCGCTTGCCCTGCCGTCATTCCCGGACGCATTGCCTGTGCATCGAGCGCGCCACCTATCAGCAAGGCGGGAACAAGAGCCAGAGAGAGCTTTGGCGAAAATCGCCTGAACATCCTTATCATCCTTCTGCAATCTTTCTTGTGCCTATCATCCCGTCGCGGCTGCCCGCCGTAAAGGAGAGCCGTGTATCAAAGTGTAAGGGCGCTCTTGCCTTGACGGACGGCGCCCACAGGGCTAACGCGCGCCCCGCACAGGACGCCAATCCGATTGGCCGTCCACCCTATCCCACCGGCATGTCGAGTCCCGTCGAAGGGCATGGCCGGTCCGCTCGGCGGGCGGAGGACTGTATCCATGGCAAATGTCACCGTAATCGGCGCCCAGTGGGGCGACGAAGGCAAAGGCAAGATCGTCGACTGGCTGTCGGAGCGTGCCGATGTCGTCGCGCGTTTTCAGGGCGGCCACAATGCCGGCCACACGCTCGTCGTGGGCGAGAAGGTCTACAAGCTGTCGCTGCTGCCTTCGGGCATCGTGCGCGGCACGCTGAGCGTCATCGGCAATGGCGTGGTGCTGGACCCCTGGCACTTCCGCGATGAAGTCGCCAAGCTGAAGGGGCAGGGCGTCGAAATCACGCCGGCCAATCTCCAGATCGCCGAAACCTGTCCGTTGATCCTGCCTTTCCACCGTGACCTCGACGGCCTGCGCGAGGATGCGTCGGGCGCGGGCAAGATCGGCACCACCCGTCGCGGCATCGGCCCGGCTTACGAGGACAAGGTCGGCCGTCGCGCCATCCGTGTGTGCGACCTCGCCCATCTCGACGATCTGGACCTCCAGATCGATCGCCTGACCGCGCATCATGACGCGCTGCGCGCCGGTTTCGGCGAAGCGCCGATCGATCGTGCGCAGCTGATGGCGGACCTGACCGAAATCGCAGATTTCATCCTGCCCTTCGTCAAGCCGGTCTGGCTGACGCTCAACAAGGCGAAGGCGGAAGGCAAGCGCATCCTGTTCGAGGGCGCGCAGGGCACGCTGCTCGACATCGATCACGGCACCTATCCCTTCGTCACATCGTCCAACACGGTGGCGGGCACGGCGGCGAGCGGCACTGGCCTTGGTCCCAATGCAGCGGGCTTCGTGCTGGGCATCGTGAAGGCTTACACGACCCGCGTGGGTTCGGGACCGTTCCCCAGCGAGCAGGAAAATGACGTGGGCCAGCGTCTGGGCGAGCGGGGCCATGAATTCGGCACCGTCACCGGCCGCAAGCGTCGTTGCGGCTGGTTCGACGCGGTGCTGGTGCGCCAGTCGGTCGCCGTGTCGGGCGTGACCGGCATCGCGCTGACCAAGCTGGACGTGCTGGACGGGTTTGAGGAACTGCAAATCTGCGTCGGCTACAAGATTGGCGACCAGACGTTCGACTATCTGCCCGCCCATGCGCAGGATCAGGCGAAGGCAGAACCCATCTATGAAAGCATCGGCGGCTGGAGCGAAACCACCGCCGGCGCGCGCAGCTGGGCCGAACTTCCGGCGCAGGCGATCAAATATATCCGCCGTATCGAGGAGCTGATCGGCTGCCCGGTCACGCTCGTGTCCACGTCTCCCGAACG
>JAJZQN010000080.1 GCA_021847605.1 Pseudomonadota bacterium
TTGGCCACATCCAGGCCGATCGTGGTAATCTCCATGGCGGATGGTTCCTTTGCTCGGGTTTGCCTGACAGCAAACCATCTTGGCACCTAGATGCCGTGAGCGGGAGCCATCCACCCTATCCGCTTATGACTAGGGCTGGGACTTTGCAGACGTTCCCGAGCGCGAACTTGAATGACGGGTTCTGCCTAAACCCGTCATTGGTGAATCCGCAACCCAATGTCATGCTGCGTTCGGTCCGCGATTGGGCCGAGCGATCAAGCCGTGGGATCACACACCTAACTGTAACGCTTAGCGATGTGCCGCTCGCAGATATATCGTTTGCGCCATGAAGGCGTAGAGTGTCGGGTGAAGCGTACCAGACACTTCTCCCGCGAGCGGTGCGCTACGAAACAGAATATCGCCTCCTACTTCGACCTGCCACCGCTCTGTTACAAGCCAATGTCGTCCCGTCGCCTCGAACTGCTTTCCGATGAAGGGATGTGTCTGCATGGCCAAAGCGCGTCGTCCCGTGTTGCCGATATAATCCGCCACATTGTCAGCCCATATGAAGCGGACCGATGCCGCTAAGTTCGTTGCCGGTGACGGATGCACTTCTGCGGAGCCCACGATGCTTCGAATGTTGGCGCGATTGAAAACCGCATACAGGCTCTGCGGCCCTAATTCGAAGGATCGAGCGCCGAACAGAGTGTCGTAGCGGCGGTACGTGGTGCTGCCGTCCGCACCGCTGGCCCAGTCAACCGCCAATCCGAGCCGTGGCGACCAGTTTGTCGAAAAACTATACCCCAGCGCGGCGCGCACGAAAAAGGCACGCACAGGACGATCGATATTGTCCGTCGGCGCGGCGGTCAGGTGGGTAAAGCCTGTTTGCCAGTTCCCCTCGAACTCGCCATCGATCCGGTTCGCGCGAGGAACCCGATACAGGCGAGCACCGACGGTCCAAAGTCGTCGATCCCGCGTTGTCAGCCACGGTGTGTCATGTTCGACAAAACGATAGGCGTATAAATCGGACTGGATTCCCGCAGGAAATCCCGAATATCCGCCCCAACCTCCAAAAAACTGCAAACCGCCCGTACTGCGATCCAGCGCGAAATCATTCGCACCAATGCTGTTGGCATCCGTGGGTTCGCGAATGAGAGGTTCAGTCCAGAATAGCGTCGCCCGCAGATCTTTACTTGGCGAAAGGTCTAGGCGGGCGCCGGAAAAGGCGTTGGTCGCATTGCGGAAGTTCTGCCGGGAAACCAGGCGCCGGGAACTCAGGTCCAGTGTGAATCGACCCATTGTCAGCGCGGCGGATGGACCACCGAGCTTCAGATAGGCCTGCACCGGTTCCAGCGTGTTGACTTCAGTCGCAGCGATACCCGAATGGGTTCGCTCGAAATTGGCTCTGGCGTCCTCCAACTCAGCGCCGACCGTCAGCCAATCACGCTTCCATTCGAGCCCGATGTCGGTCCTGACCAACATCGCACTGCTATCGACGACGCCCGAACGGGCCGTGTTATCGATCCCCTCGACGCGCACTCGCATGGATCCGGTCACCGTGAGTTCCTGAGCCAGCGTGGCTGTCGGCATCAGGAGTCCGGCAAGCACGATCCCACAAGGCCAAAGCGCTTTCACAGATGGAGCCAGAACCGTATGATGCTCGCCACCAGACCGAGCGCGAAAACGCTCGCGGCCCAGATGCCCACGAACCAGCCCAAGCGTGTGAAGAGGACGCGCATCAATGATAGCCCTCGCTGGTCACTTTGCCGCGGAACACCCAATAGGCCCAGGCCGTGTAGGCAAGGATCACCGGCACCAAAACCGCACCGCCGGCCAGCATGAAGAGTTGGCTCCGATAGGGCGCGGCGGCTTCCCAGATCGTGACGCGAGCCGGAATGACATAGGGCCAGATCGATATGCCGAGGCCAACGAGGCACAAGCCGAACAGAGCCAGAGCCCAGAAAAAGGGCTGCGCGTCCTTCCGGCGAGTAAGGCTTCGGTAGAAGAGCGCTGTCACAATCAGCGTGGCGAGGGGTATCTGGGCGGTCGCCAGCACACCCGGCCAGGCGAGCCAGCGGGTCTGATAGCTCGCCTTCAAGGTCAAGGTTGCAAGGCTGACCGCGCCGATCACGATCAGCATCGCGATGCCGAGACGACCCGCGTACGTGACGGCCTGACGCTGTAAGCCGCCTTCGGTCTTCCAGTTCAGCCAGCACGCGCCGAGCAGAGTATAGCCCACCATCAAGCCGAACCCTGTCAGCACCGAGAACGGCGACAGCCACTCCCACCATCCGCCAGCGTAGGCGCGACCTTCAACGGTTATGCCTTGAAGAAGGGCACCAAGCGTTATGCCTTGGGCGAAGGTTGCGACAGCCGAACCTCCCGTGAAGGCACGGTCCCACCAGACGCGATGGCCGGGATCGCGCCAGCGGAACTCAAAGGCCACGCCCCTTAAGACCAAGCCCAGCAGCATGGCGATCAGGGGCGCATAGAGGGCTGGCAGAATGATGGAATAAGCGAGTGGAAATGCGGCAAGTAGCCCACCGCCGCCCAGCACCAGCCAGGTTTCGTTCCCGTCCCAGACGGGTGCGATGCTGTTCATGGCGGTATCCCGATCCTTGCCCACCTTGAACAGTGGGAACAGGATACCGATGCCGAGATCAAAGCCGTCCATCACGACGTAGGCGACGATCGCGAAGCCGATGATGGCAGCCCAGATGACAGTCAAATCGAGCATCATTCGCCTCCTTCGATGGCAGGCGCTGGCGTGATACCGGCGGTGCGGATCGGTGCGCCATCGAGCGCGGTCTCGTGCGCCTCGGGCGGCTTCTTCATCAGATGAAGCAAATACCAAATGCCCATGCCGAACACGCTGAAATATACGATGGCGAAGGCGGCCAGAGATGCGGCGACGGCAGGTGCGTCTAGCGGAGAGGCGCTGTGCGCGGTGCGCAAGAGGCCGTAGATGGTGAAAGGTTGCCGCCCGACCTCCGTCACGATCCAGCCTGCCAGCACCGCGACAAAACCCGATGGTCCCATGACGAGAGCCGCGCGATGCAGCCAGGACCAGTCGTGGAGCTTGCGGCGCGACCGCGCCAGAAGGCTCCATGCACCCAGCCCCAGCATCGAGAAGCCAAGACCCACCATCACACGGAAGGCCCAGAACACGATACCGACCGGAGGTTGGTCCGCGTCCGGAACGCTGTCGAGGCCCTTGAGCGGAGCATTCGGATCGTGCTTCAGGATGAGCGACGACGCCTTGGGGATCTCGATCGCGTAGTTGATCCGTTTGTGCGCGCTGTCGGGTATGCCGAAGAGGATTAGCGGCGCGCCATGAGGATGGCTGTCATAATGGCCCTCCATGGCCATCACCTTGACCGGCTGATGCTCCAACGTGTTCAGACCGTGCTGATCGCCGGCAAATATCTGGATCGGCGCAACAATCGTGGCCATCCACATCGCCATTGAAAACATGGTACGGGCTCCGGGGTTGGCGCGATCCCTGAGCAGATGCCAGGCACCAACCCCGCCGACCGCAAGGGCAGTCGTCAGATAAGCCGCCAGCACGGTGTGGACGAGCCGGTAGGGGAAGCTGGGATTGAAGATGATCGCAAGCCAGCTCGGGCCGGGAAGGAACTGACCATTGGCGCCGATCTCATAACCCGTCGGTGTCTGCATCCAGCTATTGACCGAAAGGATCCAGAAAGCAGAGATGAAAGTACCGACAGCGACCGCACAGGTCGCGGCGAAGTGCAGCTTGCGCCCGACCTTATCGATGCCGAACAGCATCACGCCCAGAAAGCCCGCTTCGAGAAAGAAGGCGGTGAGGACCTCATAGGCCATCAGCGGGCCGATGACAGGGCCGGCCTTGTCGGAGAAAACCGACCAGTTGGTGCCGAATTGATAGGACATGACGATGCCTGAGACGACGCCCATCGCGAAGACCACGGCGAATATCTTGAGCCAATACCGAAATAGATTGGCGTAGACGCCCCGCTCCGTTGCGAGCCATAATCCCTCCAGGACCATGAGATAACTGGCGAGACCGATGGAAAAGGCCGGAAACAGGAAGTGGAAGCTGACGGTGAAAGCGAACTGCGCGCGGGCTAGAACCAAAGCGTCAAGTGCGTCGAACATGGTGATGTCCTTTCACCCGCATTTTTTTAGCACGCGAGCGGATTCGGAGTGATGGGTCAGATTGTCAGGCCGGGAAAAAATGCAGCGGCGCTTTTCCAGAGCATGTATGTCGCAACCACGAAGATCAGGACCGCAAATACGATCGTCAGACATCCTGCTTCACCGCCAAGGCGGTTCGCCAACCACGTCCCGCCAATGCTGCCGACGACACCCCCCAGCACGAAGACGATCGCGAGGGGCCAGTCCACAAGGCCGGAGAAAGCATAGTTAGCGGCAGTAGTGAGGCCGAAAGCCGTGACGGCGACCAGAGATGTGCCGACCGCCATCAACATGGGCATGCCTGTCGAAGCGACCAGACCTGGCACGATCAGGAAGCCACCGCCAATTCCGAAAAAGCCCGAAAAGAGGCCGGAGCCGAGGCCATAAGCGACAACCTTGGGAGCTTTCTCCCGATTGCATTCCGCCCCGGGGTTGCCCGGATTGCCACGCCCTTTCAGCATCAGCACGCCGACCAGCAGCATGACGAGCGCGAAAAGAAAGAGCAGCTTGTTGCCGTCGACCATCTTGCCGAAGGTCGATCCGCCGAGTGCTCCGGCAATGCCTGCTGCGGCGTAAATTCCGCCGCATCGCCATTTGACGTGATGCGCGCGCGCATGACTGACGAGCCCGGCGGCTGCGTTTGCCGCGACAGCGAGCGCACTGGTTCCGATGGCGACATGGGCATTCGGTACACCGACAAGATAGACCATCAGCGGCACGGCGAGGATAGAACCACCCCCGCCAACGAGACCAAGGACGAAGCCGACCAAGCCGCCGGAAACGGCGCCCAGCAGATAGTGTAGCGTATCCATCACCGCCGCCCGTCTGAGTGGATGGATTGGGGCTTCACCATCCATTCCCGCCCCTTGAGCATCCCGTGCCAGTAAACGGGGGGCAAAATGGTGTCCTTGAGCAACCAGGAAAGGCGGGACGGCCGCGTGCCGTCGATCAGCCAGTTGGGGAAGCTCGGCATGAGCTTGCCCCCATAGCCAAACTCGGCAAGCACGATTTTGCCCGCCTCAACCGTCAACGGGCAACTGCCATAGCCGTCGTAGGAAGCGACAGGTTCCTTGCCGCCGAGTGCTGCGAGCGCATTGACGGCCACCACCGGCGCCTGCTTGCGTGCCGCTGCCGCCGTTTTCGCATTCGAGGCAGAACAGGCGTCGCCCAGCGAAAAGACATCATGATACCGCTTATGGCGCAGCGTCACCTCATCCACTTCGACGAAGCCGGACGCCGCAGCCAGCGGACTGGATCGGATGAAATCCGGTGCGACCTGTGGCGGCACAACATGGATCATGTCGAATCGCTCCGCGACGCGCTTTACGTTGTCCCCGGCCGCTTGCTCAAAGATGGCTGTTTGCGCGCCTCCGTCGATCTCAAGCAGCTTGGATCCAAAGTTGAGATGGATGTCGTAACGATCGACATAATCCATGAGTGCCGGGACGTAGGCCGGCACTCCGAACAGCACTGCACCCGCCGTGTGGAACTGGACGTCGGTATGAGCCAAAGTGCCGGATTTCTCCCAGCGATGGCATGACAGATACATCGCCTTTTGGGGTGCGCCAGCGCATTTGATCGGCATCACCGGCTGCGTGAAGAGCGCGCGACCGCCCTTGAACGCTTTGACGAGGCGATTGGTATAGGGAGCGAGGTCGAAACGATAATTGGAGGTGACGCCATTTCGCCCGAGCGCATCAGCAAGACCGGGTATGGCCTCCCAATCGAGCTTGATGCCTGGACACACGATCAGGACAGCGTAACCGACACGTCGGCCATCTGAGAGCTGCACCTGCTTCTGTTCCGGCATGAACTGCCCGACCGATGCCTTGATCCACTGCGCTCCGTGCGGGATCAGACGGGTCTCGTCTCGCCGGGTAAAGCCTGGGTCGAACACGCCCGCGCCGACCATGGTCCAGCCCGGCTGGTAATAGTGGACATCACTTGGTTCGATAATAGCAAGCCGGACGTTGTGGCGACGCTTGAGGATGCTGGCGGCCGTGGCGATGCCCGCGCTGCCGCCACCCACGATCAGAATCTCATAGTCGGAAGATGCGCCTTGCTCGCCAATGGCTCCGGCCATGGTGGCGAGCTTTTCCGCTCGGCTGCCAGAGCGACAGTAGGCCAGAACAGGACCGGGAAGGCGACGCAACGCAGCGCCCATGGCTCGCGCGTCAGCGTCCGTCAGCGCACCAGCGATGGCGGGGACATGCGCGAAGGATAGCCCCGACGCTTCTGCTGCGGACCTGATATCCGCCGCCGACGGCTGATCGCTTTCCTCGCCGTCCGGGCGGTTGCAAATGATCGATTTGAAGCCTGCCTGGGCGGCCCGCTGCACATCCTGTGGCATGAGCTGTGGAGAGACAGACAATTTTGGTGACAGCGATCGAACGTCCATAATGAAGCTCTCCTCAGCCGATGATCCGGTTATCGTGTTGTGAAGCGATGCAGGGCCATACCGCCCAGCATGGCGATCAGAAATGGCGCGACGGACATCGGCGCGAGGGACAAGCTGGCTATGGCAGGGCCGGGGCACAGACCACCAAGACCCCAACCAACGCCGAACAAGCCGGCGCCTAGCGCCAGTTTCCAGTCGAGTTTACGGGTCTCAGGCAGGTTGAAGCCCGTGTCGCCAAGCGGCTGAGCGATCCGCCCCTGAATCAACCAGGCCAGCGCCATTGGGAGCATCGCTCCGCCCATCACAAAGGCGAGCGTCGGATCCCACTGCCCCGTCAGGTCGAGGAACGAGCGTACTCTGGCAGGGTCCGTCATGCCGGATATTGTGAGGCCCGCTCCGAACAGGGCGCCGGATGCGATGGCGATGGCGGCGCGCTTCACAGGGCACTTGCCTGTCGCATGATCGCGACGGTCGCAAAGCCGCTTGCCATGAATAGCATGGTTGCGACGATCGACCGCGGGGAGAGGCGGGAGAGTCCGCAAACGCCGTGCCCGCTCGTGCAGCCGGACCCCAGACGGGTGCCAAATCCAACCAATAGGCCGCCCGCGATCAGCAAAACAAGTGCAGGAAATCGTCCTGGCGTAACGTCCGTGATATGGGTTGCGAGCAAAGCGCCGAGCGGCAGGCCGAGCGTGAACGCCAGCGCGATACTGCGTGGGGCACCAGCAGCGGACAGCCCGACCGCTCGCGCGGCGAGACCGCTGACCCCCGCAATACGTCCGAGACCCAGCAGCATCATTGCGGCGGCAATGCCGATCAGCAGCCCGCCAACAAGGCCGGCGATCGGTTGCGCATGGGGAAAGAGCCCGGTCACAACTGGTTCACAGGAATTTTGAGGTAGGTCACGCCATTGTCCTCTGCCGGCGGCAGATGGCCGGCGCGCATATTGACCTGGACCGAGGGGAGGATGAGCCGGGGCACGTCGAGCGTCTTGTCGCGCGCCTCACGCATCGCCACGAACTCGTCCTCGCTCACGCCGTCATGCGCATGGACATTGGCGCGCCGCTGCTCGCCGACCGTCGTTTCCCAGACATAGTGGCTCCGACCCGCCGGCAGGTAATCATGGCACATGAACAGGCGCGTCTCGACCGGCAGTTCGAGGAGGCGACGCAGCGATCGAAACAGAGTGCGCGCATCGCCACCCGGAAAATCGGCGCGGGCCGTGCCGTAATCGGGCATGAACATGGTATCGCCGACGAAGACGGCATCGCCGATGACGTAGGCTACGCACGCCGGCGTATGGCCCGGTACATGAAGCACCATGACGGATAGGTTTCCTATCGAGAAACTGTCTCCGTCCTTCCACAAATGGTCGAAGTCGGAACCATCGTGGACGAAGCTCTGATCGGCATTGAACAATTTTCCGAAGGTGTCCTGGACCTCGCAAATATGAGCACCAATTGCGATCTCGCCGCCCAGCTTTTCCTGCAGGTACGGGGCCGCCGAGAGATGATCGGCGTGAGCGTGAGTTTCGAGGTGCCAGTCGATCGTGAGCCCCTGTTCCTTGACGTAGGCCACTACGGCATCCGCCGAAGCGTGGTCGGTATGCCCTGACGCCGGATCATAGTTGAGAACGCTGTCTATGATCGCGCCGCGACTGACCTCGGGATCGTGAACGACATAGGTGACCGTAAAAGTCGGGGCGTCGAAAAACGCTTTCACGACAGGCACGCCAATGCGCGCGGCGGAAATCTGTTTGGCGGCCTTGTCGAGCGCTGGGTCGGACATCGCGACTCTCCACTGTTTCATATTTACATGAATCATGTATCTGTGTAATATGAAACTGTCAAGAGGTTGCCTTGTTATCGAGTGGGCTGCAGGAACGAGATTATGACCGATGCGATTTCACATGCCCCGCCGCCCCTTCGGATTGGAGACCCGGCGCCAGACTTCAGAGCCCGCGCGACCACAGGGGAATTCCAGCTTTCCGGCCTTCGCGGAGAGTGGGTGATATTTTTTTCCCACCCGGCGGACTTCACGCCGGTCTGCAGCACGGAGTTTGCCGAGCTCGCGCGTCGCCAGGACGATTTTGACAGGATCGGCTGCAAGTTGGTTGGCCTGTCCGTCGACAGCCTTTATTCTCATCTCGCTTGGGTGCGGGCCCTGAAGGACGTATTTGACGTTGAGATTGGGTTTCCCATCATCGAAGATCCGAGCATGGCCGTGGGCCGTGCTTATGGAATGATCGGTGAGGGTGCAGCAGATAGCATGACGATGCGCTCGACCTTCTTCATCGATCCACTCGGCGTCGTCCGCGCCATCACCTGCTACCCGCATAATGTCGGCAGGTCGGTTGAAGAGATGCTCCGTTTGCTAAAGGCCTTGCAGACGGTCGACGCAGCCAAGCGGCTGACGCCGGAAGGTTGGGACGAAGGGCGACCACTGCTGATGCCGGCAGCCGAAATGGCGACCTCATCAGCCAACTGGTTTTGCCAGTACGAGGGCGAAGAATGAGGGGGCTTTACGAAAGCCGGGATGCCGCCGCTGTTGCAGCGGAGAAGATCAAGGTGTTCGCGCAGCCGCAACGACTCATGATTCTCTCATGTCTGTTGCAAGGGGAGCGCAATGTCGGCGAGATCGATGCCATTACCGGCATCGGGCAACCAGCACTTAGTCAACAGCTGGGTGAATTACGCAGGGCAGACCTGGTGCAGACCCGCAAAGAAGCGAAACAGGTATGGTATGCGCTGGCCGACGAGGGCGTCGCAACGTGCGTCCGAAACATTGAGGCGATCTTTGCCGGCGTAGGTGCGCCCGAGCTTCCCACTCCGAAAATGATTGCCACATCGTCATTAGACCGGCAGGGCGTAGCCGGATTTGCTCAGATACTTTGATGGAGGCAAACGCTGCGCAAGGCATCGTCATTTGGCTTCATGGCCGTAAGTGCAGAACCTAAATGGCGGGTTGCGGCGTAAGCCGCCGTTTCCGGGGCCAGCACCAAAAGGCTGCAGTTGGTCGCGACCTGCCAGCAGCGAATGCCGCATCGTGGGACAGTGCTGCCGTTCCAAATTGATAGATCGGATGGCAGCTCCTGTCTGGAGCCGACATACATCGTTTGCCTGACTGGCATCACAGATCGGCAGAAATGGGGCCGATTGTTGACCGTCCTCTTTTGGGGAGAAATCGGCTAAAGCTGCCGTCAAGCAGCTGACTCTTAATCAGCGGGTCCTAGGTTCGAGCCCTAGTGCGTCTGTCCGTCGTCAGAACATTTGGCGCAACTCGCGGCGTAAATTAGCGGAGTGCGGGCCTCGTCTGGGGGTTGATGTTAGGCGGCGAGCTTGCGGTGAAGCAAGCGCCGATGTTCGATGGTCTGC
>JAJZQN010000081.1 GCA_021847605.1 Pseudomonadota bacterium
CTCCGGCAGACTGGTC
The DNA here is from genome assembly GCA_021847605.1 of Pseudomonadota bacterium. Classification (GTDB taxonomy): domain Bacteria; phylum Pseudomonadota; class Alphaproteobacteria; order Sphingomonadales; family Sphingomonadaceae; genus Sphingobium. The sequence goes on from JAJZQN010000081.1 coordinate 17, forward strand.
AGCCCGCTCAGATCGACGTAGCCGCCATTGCTGAACGTCACGCCCTCCGGCAGGCTGGTGAGCCCGCGCAGATAGACGCCGCCGCCATTGCTGAACGTCACGCCCTCCGGCAGGCTGGTGAGCCCGCTCAGATCGACGCCGCCGCCATTGCTGAACGTCACGCCCTCCGGCAGGCTGGTGAGCCCGCTCAGATCGACGTAGCCGCCATTGCTGAACGTCACGCCCTCCGGCAGGCTGGTGAGCCCGCGCAGATCGACGTAGCCGCCATTGCTGAACGTCACGCCCTCCGGCAGGCTGGTGAGCCCGCGCAGATAGACGTGATGACCGCGAACGGTGACAAGATCACCCTCACGGTCGTAAGGTGCGCCAGCGCGATAGAGTGCTTCGGTGAATGCATCGATAGGCGACATGCTCAATTGTCCTTCCGCTGGCACGGCAGGATCCGTGCGCAGTCGCTGCGACAGGTCGGGCAATCACAGTCATTGCCCGGATCGGAATTTCGTGGGGTAGCGGGTCGACCGGCCTCGACGGCCGACCCGCGCGGGTGATGTGACGGCTCCTGGGAGAGGGGCAGGCCGTCCGAGGCTACCGCCAATCCAGCGCTCAGGGGGATGCGCTCGATCAGCAGTGGGGGATAGGTCATGAGGCCGCGCATGCGCATGAACTGCGCGAAGGCGACGCTGGCATGGTTGATCATTATGCGCGACCTCCGCCGTTGCCGGAGAAGCCGCCCATCACCCTGCCCAGCCATTCGCGAACCATGCTGATCATGTCTTCGCGGTGGCCGTTGCTGATGTAATTGACGCGCCCGCCTTCCATTTTGCCGCTCTCGGCAATGAACAGCGTGAACACGACACCTTCGGTCCCGGTCGGGTTGAACGCCTTGTCCAGCACGGCGGCGATCGCGTTCATCTCGACACGGTGTTTCTGCTCGATAGGCGCAACCATCAGCGCATCCTCCATAGCTGCCACCAGCGGCGGCGCTGCTGCTCCATCGGCAGGATCGGGCCACGGGCGCGCTGATGCTGCCATTGCGTCTGGGGTGGATTGAGCAGGACATCGCGCCCGCGCTTTTCGAAGCGGGCGGTCACGGGCGCGTATCCATCAGCAGGGCGGCGGTGATCTTCTCGCGATACTCGGTGAGCATGGAGGTAATCAGGCCGATGCTGGCGAGGCCGGCAGTGGCGATGAGGGTGACGCCGATGGCGTAGAGGATGGCGGCGGTCATGCGGCCACCTTTGTGGGCACCGGCAATCCATTGAGCTGGGGTTCCAGCATCTCGGCGGCACGGATGAGGTTGGCGGCGGCGGCGATCAGCAGATCGCGGGCGTCATCCCCGTTGAAGCCGAGGATGCCAAGCGCTTCGTCAGCCGCCTCGGCGGCGATGTTGATACGGTCGACCGGGCGAAGCTGGGTCGCGGCGCGGTGCATGGCTTCGAGGCGGACGAGCGTGTCCGCAGCGGCACGGCCTGCTGAATATGTCGCGAGGGACATGGCGATCTCCCCACCTGATCGCGGGCCGGCTGGATGCGCGGTGCGTCAGGTGATGGAGCATCAATACATGCGGCATATTTGCCGTGTCAACTATAAATGCGGCATATATGCCGTATCAGTCATCCGGCGGGATATAATCCGGCCAAAATCCGTCATCTTCATCAGCCACAGACCAGCACCCCTGCTCACCCACCTGCAGCGCGGCAGGTGCCGCCTCCGGCAAGGATGGCAGTTCACCATCCAGCCCAACGCGAATGATCGCGCCGTCCTTGGCTGGATGCTGAAAAATGCAGGAGGTAATCCGCCCGCGCGCTAGATAGCTGCGGATCAACTGGTTCTGAAACGACTTCACATAGCCGATCTGCACGCCGCGGGCGCTGAACACGGCGATTGCCTGCGGGTCGACCGGATTCTTGGGCTCGGGAACGAGATGAACCTCCTCCCCCGGGTTTGACCACAGGATCTCTGTTCGCCGGTTCGACTTATCCTTGTTCGGATGGTCGGCGCCGACGATGAGGAGGGAGAGTTGGGGCATTTCCCGGTCGGATCAGGATTCAGATCCTGAGAGTTGAACGTTTAAACTGCCCAACCGATGCTCATCGTCGCCGATGATCAGTACCGCCCTTAAAACATGCTCTTCCTGGATATTGAACGGCGAAATCCTAAGGGTCGCATTCATGAGGATGTTGGGTACAGAATCAGGCGTTATCAATCGACCTTCCGGAATGTCAGCGGGATCGATTTCCGGCACTTCTGCAGTGGTCAAGACGGTCATCGTTCCGTCGGCCTTAATTTTTCGAAGCTCGAGTCTTGATCCAGCGGCAATGCCTTCTTCGCCCAGCAACAAGTTTATGTTAGCGCACAAAATCGGCACTGTTAAAGGTGCTTGGCCATTCGCAATGAGTGCGCCGGAATAGACCCCGACGAAAGTCATTTTCCCAGAAGCCTCTTCTCGAACGTCATCGCAAAAAATGACTGACCCAAAGGGCGTAGCAGGCCGAATGATCATGCTGAAACCTTCATCGAGATACCCTGGGCAGATTGCATCGGCGAGTTGACGGAAATGCTGGGTTTTGCAAGCGTCTGGCTCTCATTTACAGTGATCACCCGGCCGGTGGCGGTAGAAACTGAAATATGAATTACCCCTCGGGCGGTGTGGCACTGGCCACTCACCCGGTTTCGCGCGATGATTTCAATGTCGACGTTCAGCGCCTCAGCCATGTCGGATATTTTATCGACAGTCCAATTTGGCGGATCCGACAGGTTTCTGGAAATCACCGAACGGTTAATTCCAAGACGCTTTGCCAGGCCAGATTGGGAGAGCTTGCTCGTCCTCTTTGCTTCATTGAACACCGAAACAAAAACGCTTTGAACCATAGCTCGCAGCATCTGCTGACTAAATTCCCGCAGAAATTTATCGTCAATAGTCATTGGCAATTGCCCTTAATCCATATCCAACATGGGACCGGTAATGTAATCTTGTAGCGCAGCTCCTGTGTGTACAGGCAGTTGCGGAAAGCGAGCGTCGAGATCAGCGATGGCACTCATCGCAAGCGCCGAGTAATTGCCGCCAACAAGATCGTGCCGGTCATACCCTGCGACAGCTACGAACGCGTCGCGCTCGATAAACCGGCCAAAGAGCCTCCAGCCCGGCTTCGGCTTCCTAAAGCAGAAAGCCCAAATATCGCCGACGTCTTCAAGCCGTTCTATCTCGCAATTTTTCGCGGATTTCATGGATGCATTGAGTGCAAACCCGGCGTAAAACATCGACAGAACTCGCTCGGCATCGACACACGGAAACATGAGCGACGTCGAAGGCGTGCGTAGAAGCGCGAATACCTCTTTTGTGACATACAATCTCCGTTTCTGCCCAAGCGACCGTATCGGCGAAAACTCAATTAGAGCCTCGCCCGACGATCCTACAATGGGAATTGTTGATGTGTAAGTCAACAGAGCTTAACAAATCAGAAATTTCGATGGGCAGGCGACGTCGTCGAGCAATGCCGCCGCATCGGCCAGCCGACGGGAAACTACACCGGTCATAGCTCCCTGCCAAACCAGATGGCGCGGCCATGGATGCGCAGTTCTTCGGCAGAAACCTCGAAATCCGGGCCGCCGGCTATCTTGTTCTCCGACGCGATCAATATCCGGCCGGGCGACGATACGCGCAGGCGCTTGAGGCCGTGGGCGCCGTGATGGTCGATCCAGTAGATGCCGTGCATATGTGTGACGGTGCGGCTGGTGGTGTCGATCAGCACGCGATCGCCGGTGCGCAGCGTCGGCTCCATGCTGTCGCCCAGGCCTTTCACTTGGCGGAGCATGTGGAACGGCGAGTTCGTCAGGATGCGCAGCAGGCCGATGTCCCACTTTACCGACTCTTCCTCGATCATATGCTCGATCAGCGTCCCCGGCCCCATCGAGAGGGACAGGTCGAGCGAAATGATTTCCACGGCTCCATCATCGGCAGAGGCGTTGCGTGTCGGCTGCACTTCTGGTGGAGAAGGTGGCACAGAAGATCGGGCGAGAAGCCATTCGGGCGATGTCTCTAAAGCCTTCGCAATTGCATCTAGTCGATCTGCGGATGGCATGGCCCGCCTGACCCTGATGTAGCGAAGGGCGTCCGGCTTACCGGTAGCTTTAATGGATGCATCACGCTCTGTGACGTCCAGCGCCTCCAGCCGCCGCGCGATCCTGTCGATCAGAGTGTCAATCGGTGCTATCATGCGGCACTTATGCCGCAAGTCTGGATAGCGGTCATGCGGCAGATTTGCCGTTGACGATGCGGCATATATGCCGTAACTCATACCCATGGACATGACTTATGAAGCCGCACTGCTGACGGTCGCCGATGCGTACGCCGCCCAAGTGGCTGAGCACGGCGGCAAGTCACTCGCTCGCGTCGCGACCATCGTTGTAAACCGGGGATCGTTTTTCGAGCGGTTGCGAGATGGAGCGGGTTGCTCAAGCCGAAGCTTAGACCGACTGTTTGAGTGGTTCCGTGATCCCGCTAACTGGCCAGCTAACCATATTTGCGACGAAGCGCGCGCCGCACTCGCGGGCGTCGGCCGACCGTCCATTCGCCCTTCCACCCAGAAGGAGGCCGCATAAATGGCCACCATTGGCAGGCTCCACGTCAAGGTGTGCGGCGCAGAAGAGGCGCGCGCGTCGATAGACAGCATGATCGCTGTCAACAGCGCCTTACCGCAGGTTTTTGAACTGCTCCTGCAAGGCGGCTTTCGCGGCCTCATATTGGGCGACGATGTTGGCGATATCGTCGTCATCAAACCCGTCGACCGCGCCGCATCCGGGGCAGGTGTATTGGAATGTCTGCAAATCCTGCCCAGCGATCGATACCTCGAACTCGCGTCCGCAATTGTGCGTGAGCGGCAGAATGAGATCGCCCTCGAATATCGCCCTCGTTGGCCAATCCTTTCAGTCGGTGTCGTTGCTGTCCCGACTGTAGCGGACGCCGGAGGGGTCGCAAGCCTCTCCGGTGAAAGCCCCGCCCTCTGCACTGTCTGCGACGTCCGGCTGGATGACGCTGCAATCCGAGCCTGCTCGGTCCGCGATTGCCCTAACGCCCAAAAGGATGCTGCATGATGAGTGGCTGTTGCGATCATGGTGCCGGTCTACGCGCAGGTGCGCCCAAAGGGTTGGGTAATGTGGCCCGTTTAACCGAAAACTCTTTGCGGACGGCAATCTCCACCACGTTCACTGGCATCCGCGCCGCCGAAGCGCTCCAGCCGAAAGAAATGGCTGAGGTGATGGGCGTGTCGACGCAGACGGTGCGCAATGCCGAAGACGGCGCGCATAACCTGAACTCGTTCAACATGCTTTTACTCGGCAAAGCGTTCGGTCCCGAAGCGCTGAATACGATCCTGGCGCTGGTCGGCGCGAAGGCGGTCCCGGCCGGGGCCCTGTGCTGCGACAACGTCGGGCACATCCCGCTGAAGATCGCCGAGGCCCTGCCGCTGCTGATCTCGCTTCTGAGCGACGGCGTGTGCTGTGACGAGGATGTCCGCAAGCTGGAGGTCGCGGGCGTGATCGATGACTTCATCAAGGCGGCCAATGTGCTGGAGCGCCGGAGAAACGAGGCCCGATTGCGGGCGGTCTGAAACTGAACTGAGCGGCCGGGCACCGGCCAGGAGTGAGAATATGGACAGCGCGAACAGCGCGGCGCCGCAGTTGTGCGGTTCCGCGAACGATGAACTGCACCCTGATTACCGCGCCTTTCTGGAGGCGAAGATCCCGATGGCGCAGCCGGCCGGGTTCCCGTGCGAACTGGACGAAGTTCCGACGCACCTTACCGACGGCCGTCCGATGAAGGACCATGTGCGCCACATCGTTCGCTGGGCTGTGGAGGGTGGCCGCCGCGCGCTGTTCGAGAGCTTCGGCCTGCATAAGACGATGCAGCAACTGCTCATCGGCAGCATCATCTGCCGCAAGGCGAATTGCTGGGGCCTGATCGTCGTACCCCTCAACGTTCGCCGCGAATTCATCAAGGACGCGGCTCTCCTCAACATCCCGGTCGCCTTCGCGCAGTCCGATGCGGAGGTCGAAGCGATCCAGCAAAGCACCCTGCAGAATGGCAATCCGCTGGGCGACTGCCCGATCATCCTGACCAATTACGAAAGCGTCCGCGAAGGTAAGATTACCGTCGCGCGGTTCGGCTGGGCCAGCCTGGACGAGGCGGACGTGCTGCGCAGCTACGGGTCAAAGACCTATCAGGAGTTCCTGCCTCTCTTCGAGCAGGTGCCGTACCGTCATGTTGCCACCGCGACCCCGGCACCCAACCGCTACAAGGAAATGATCCACTATGCCGGCTTCCTCGGCATCATGGACACAGGCCAGGCCCTCACCCGCTTCTTCCAGCGCAACAGCGAAAAGGCGGGCGACCTCACCCTCTACCCCCACAAGGTCGATGAGTTCTGGCTGTGGGTGAATAGCTGGGCGGTGTGCATCCAGCGTCCGAGCGATTTGGGCTTTTCCGACGACGGCTATGACCTGCCGCCGATCACTGTCCGTTGGCACCAGGTAGAGGCGGACATCGCCGACGCCGAACCGGAAAGCAACGGCCAGGGCCGGCTGATGCGGGACACGGCCATGGGCGTCGTACAGGCGTCACGCGAAAAGCGTCGGACCCTCGACACGCGCATCGCCAAGGCAGCGGAAATCGTGGCGGCGGGCGCTGACGATCACTTCATCATCTGGCACGACCTGGAGGATGAACGCCGTGCGCTCGAAAAGGCACTGCCCGCCTGCGAAACGGTGTTCGGATCGCAAAAGCTGGACGTTCGCGAGGATATTGTCAGCCGGTTCGCCGATGGCGCCCTGCCGCTGATCGGCGCAAAGCCCAGCATGTTGGGTGGCGGCGTCAATCTCCAGCGCCATTGCCATCGCGAGATCTTTGCCGGCGTCGGCTTCAAATTCCGCGACTTCATCCAGGCGATCCACCGCGTCCAGCGATTTGGGCAGGAGCAGGCGGTCGAGATCGACATCATCCACGCGGAGACGGAAACAGAGGTCGTCCGCGAACTTCAGGAGAAGTGGGCACGCGACAATGAGTTCCGCGTCACCATGTCGGACCTGATCAAGCGCTATGGCCTCAATCACGCGGCGGCGGCCGAGAATGTGAAGCGATCCATCGGTTGCGAGCGCCGGGAGGCAAGCGGCGAAGGGTGGATGCTCGCCCATAATGATTGTGTCGCAGAGGCGCAGAGGCTTGAGGAAGGGTCGCTCGACCTGATCGTCACCTCGATCCCCTTCGCCAACCATTATGAATATACGCCGTCCTATAATGATTTCGGCCATACCGACGACAATGCGCATTTCTTCGCGCAGATGGATTTCCTGACGCCGGAGCTATACCGCGCTCTCGCCCCTGGCCGGCTGGCCTGCATTCATGTGAAAGACCGGATCCTGTTCGGTTCCGTCACCGGTGAAGGCGTTCCGACCGTATCGCCCTTCCACGCCGAGACGCTGTTCCATTTCCTGCGCCATGGCTTCCAGTTCATGGGGATGATCACGATCGTCACCGACGTCGTGCGCGAGAATAACCAGACCTACCGGCTGTCCTATAGCGAGATGCTGAAGGACGGCACCAAGATGGGGTGCGGGTCGCCGGAGTATGTGCTGCTCATGCGCAAGCCACAAAGTGACCGCACCCGCGGCTATGCCGATCGGCCGGTAACGAAAAGCGGCAAAGCATTCGTAGCGCTGGCGGATGGCCGGACCTTCGACATCGGTCATCCTGAATATGAAGAAGCTGCGAGCGGCGCTTTTGGCGAAGTCACCCATGAGGACGACGGATACAGCCTCGCCCGGTGGCAGCTTGACGCCCATGCGTTCTGGCGGTCCAGCGGCGCACGCCCGCTCACCATAGATGAGCTGTGGGAGGTTGAGGATCGCTTCTCCCACATGGCGGTCGCCAAACTGGCCAAGCGGTTCCGTGAAGAAAGCCGCGATCTCGTCTATTCGTTCAACAGCCACCTGCGCATCGGCGAACAGATCGAAGAGCGCGCCGGCAACGACAGCCGTGGACGCCTCCCCCGCACGTTCATGGCGCTGGACCCTGGCAGCCATCATCCTGACGTCTGGGACGATGTTGTGCGGATGCGTACGCTCAATGCTGAGCAGGTGCAGAAGGGCCGGGAAAAGCACGTCTGCCCGCTTCAGTTCGACATCGTGGATCGCCTCATCGAGCGATATTCGGCCAAGGGCGATCTGGTTTACGATCCGTTCTGCGGCCTCGGCACCGTCCCGATGCGGTCGATCATGCTCGGCCGGCGCGGTGCCGGCAGCGAGCTGAACCCCGACTATTGGGCGCACAGCGTCAGCTACCTGCGGGAAGCTGAGGATCAGATGGCCGTGCCCAACCTCTTCGATCTGCTCGACCTCGACCAGGACGCGCCACGCGAGCGCACCGCCTGAACCTCAGCCCCGAAGGATCCTCCATGACAGATTCTGACACCCTTGACCGGCCTGCTCTTACCGCAACCGGCCCCACCTTGCGGGTCGACCGCGATCATCTGCTCACCGCTGTGCGCGCCGTCAACGAGACGGTGGAGCAGCGCAACACGATCCCGATCCTGTCGAACGTGCTTTTGCGCTGTGAGGCGGGATATCTGAAGGTGATGGCGACCGACCTGGATCACTGGTCCGCCCGCCAGATCGAGTTCACCGGCGATGTCATCGACACGACGGTGGAGGCGAAGCGCCTGATTGATGCGATCGGATCGCTTCGGCCGGGCGGGATCGAGGTCAATCACCTGCACGGCGTCCTGACTATTCGCCAAGGGCGGTCCACCCGCAAGCTGATGACCATGCCCGCCACAGACTTCCCCGTCGCTCCTCCGGCGGCGGGCGCGAGTGAGTTCGGCATGGATGCAGCGCCGCTCAAGCGCCTGCTCGAAACGGCCCGCGTCGCAGTCAGTACCGAGGAGGTGCGCTATTATCTGTGCGGCGTGTTCGTCGAGATCATCGACGGCAAGATTGTAGCCGCCGCAACAGACGGTCACCGCGTCCTGCAGGTGACGCAGGATGCTCCCGCGATGGCGGCTGACGCCCCCGCGAGCATCATTGGCACAAAAGCGGTCAACCTGATCTGCAATATGCTCGACGCGGCACCCGAGGGCGCACAGGCGGTCGTTACCCTGGCGGATCGAAAATTTCAGGTCATTGTCGGCCGGTCGATGATCAGTGGAAAGCTGGTTGACGCCACCTACCCTGATTATCGTCGCGTGTTCCGGTTTGAGCATGCCAGTCACATGGCCATACAGGCGGCTGAGTTCGACCGCGCAATCCGTGCGGCTGGCACCGCATCGGACGGCAAGACACGCGCCGTTCGCATTGAGCTGGCGGAAGGTCATTGCGAGGCATCGGCCACGGCACAGGATGGCGGCCGATCCATCGAGCCGATGGAGGGTGATTACAGCGGCGATCCGCTGACCACCGGCATCAACCTGATTTACGCTCAGTCGATCGCCAAGATGTTCGGCCCCACCCCGCAGCTTCATCTCGGGTTCGGCAAGGCGGCCGGCGATCTGATCCTCATCACCAGTGACGACCGGCCGGGCGTGATCGCCGGCGTCATGCCCATGCGCGCATAGGAGGCAGCCATGCCCACGATGAATGTGAACATTACCGTGTCCGTCGTCAGAACATTTGGCGCAACTCGCGGCGTAAATTAGCGGAGTGCGGGCCTCGTCTGGGGGTTGATGTTAGGCGGCGAGCTTGCGGTGAAGCAAGCGCCGATGTTCGATGGTCTGCCGT
>JAJZQN010000082.1 GCA_021847605.1 Pseudomonadota bacterium
TAAGCGTGTCGCGTAGATCATCCGCATCGTTCGAGCCTATGGCTTGAAACGGGACCGCCTCCCCAACTTGTCGATCGCGAACGCTGCATTGTGAGGATCGGACCGCGCTGGCGAAGCGACCAGAGTTGGCGTCACCTCAAGGTTTGTGCGCCAGACAACGATTTGACGGACAAAAGTAGAACAGCGCCATCATGCGGCGGACCGCAGGTACTGATATAGGGTTTCTCGGCTGATCCCAAGATCGCGCGCGATAGCGGCCTTTTGCTCGCCACCTGCAACCCGATGCATCAGCTCGGCCACCATGCCGTCGGACAGTGATTTTTTCTTCCCCGATAGGCGCCCCGCTGCTTGGCTATGGCGATGCCTTCGCGCTGGCGCTCCCGGATCAATGCGCGCTCGAATTCGGCAAACGCGCCCATCACCGAGAGCATGAGATTGGCCATCGGAGAATCCTCGCCGGTGAAAGCCAGGCTCTCTTTGACGAACTCGATCCGAATGCCGCGCCTGGTGAGGGACTGGACCAGCTTGCGCAGGTCGTCGAGATTGCGCGCGAGGCGGTCCATGCTGTGCACGACCACTGTGTCGCCTTCCCGGATGAATGACAGCATGGTTTCAAGCTGGGGTCTGTTGACGTCTTTGCCCGAAGCTTTGTCGGTGAACACCTTGTCCAGCGCGACGCCTTCCAGCTGACGATCGACATTCTGGTCGAACGCGCTGACCCGAACATAACTCCAGATTGACGCCTTGGGTTGTCAGCTTGGCAACCTTGGATGGTGGAACGCCCATCTGTGGCGGGAAACCTCGTGGATGACATATCGGATATCTTGTGACATAAGATGCAGAATATGCTTCGTTTGGAAAATTGAACTCGGAAAGGTCAGATATGACGATTCAGGTGAATATCACGCCGAATGGCAGGATGAGTCTGCCTGCCGATCTTCGGAAGCGTCTGGGCCTGTCTGGTGGCGGCGCCTTGCTTGTCGAGGAAACCCCAGATGGCGTCATTCTGCGTACCGTCGCACAGTCCATCGCCCACGCTCGCGCAATGGCCCGCAAATATACTGCAAACAAGCCGGAGGCATCCGTCGATGTCTTCCTGGCCAATCGGCGCGCGGAAAGCGGCGAATGACGTCCATCGTCCTCGATGCTTCGGCCTTGCTCGCCATGCTGCGCGATGAGCCTGGAGGCGACAAGGTTGCGGATGTGCTCAATGGCTCACATATGTGCGTGGTCAACCTCGCTGAAGTGACAAGCCATTTTGTGCACAATGACATGCCGCCCCACGAAGTGGACGCTATGTTGCACCCATTGCCTGTCACCCTTGTTGAAGCGGACGCCGAACTCGCGAGAGTTGCCGGACACCTGCGCGCCGTAACTTCCAAGGCGGGATTATCGCTTGGCGATCGTTTCTGTCTAGCGCTGGCCATGCGCGAGGGATTGCCCGCCTGGACCGCTGACAGGCAATGGGCATCCGTTGCCGAAAAGATCGGCGTCGATGTCGTGGTTATCCGGTAGATGTCCAAGCCCACCAGCAACGATCTTTCCGGTCTCATCAAATATGCTTCGCGCGGGACGTGGCGGGATTGTCTCGACGAATGGCTCACCCTGCATCTTGGGCCGGTAGCCGATGAGGCCGGGCTGGAGCAGGATGATCTGTTCGAAATGGTCGGCCCGCACTGGGAAGGCACGCTGTGGGGCTGTGCATTCGAGGATCTGCTGACGCAGGAATTCGAGCCCGACGGGCTGAACATTGTCGACGATTATCTCAAGCGCCGGGGCTGGAATGAGAAAGCGCCGCACAAGGCCTATATGAAGGCGCTGCGCTACGCGGTCATGTCCCTATATGAGGTCAGCGAGGTTGTACCCGGTCAGTCGATGAGGCTGCGTGACCTGCTGCGCGAAGCCGAACCGGTGACGGTGCATGAGCGCAGCGCGACGCAAAGCCTGGCCAATTGGGACCGGATCGCTGCGCGCATCGTCACCGTCAATGGCCGCCAGATCATCTCGGGCGGGTTACTGCCCTTTGGTTTGGAGGCGAGCGCCACGCTGATCGCGGCATTCCATGACATGGCGTCGAAGCCCGACCCCGATGCCGGCTTTGACGTGACCGACCGCGCCCAGTTGCTCAGGCACAGCGCGCCGATGTTCACCGCCATGTGGCTCCATGATTTTCTGGGCAAGGTGGATGTCGGCATGCCCGAACTGGTCAACAGTGACTGTGAGGATCTGGAGTTTCACACTATCATCTTTCCGCTGACCAATGGCGTAACGCAAAAACAGGCCATTGCGCGGCTTGATGCCCATCCGGCGCTGGCGGCTGCCGGTAACAAATTCTGGAACTGGTTAGCGCAGTCCGATCGGAAAAACAGACGCAAGACAGGCAAGCAGGCGTTTGTCACCACCATGGACGATGGCTCGCCGGTTTTCGCCAATGTCGAGATCAAGGGACGCATGGTCACGCTCGCGGTCAACAGCGCCGGGCGCGCTGCCAAGGGAAGAGCCGAACTCGCGGCGCATCTGGGCAATCTTGTCGGCACGCCGCTCACCGAAATCCGCACGCTCGAACAGATGCTGGCTGACGAAGCGACGCAGCGGCCCGTGCTGGACGAACCGGAGATTCCGCCTGAGGATATGGAGCGGATCGTCCATGCCATGCTGACACGCGAATATATCAAGGTGCTGGACGAACCCGTGCCGATGCTGGGTGACAAGTCCCCGCGTCAACTTGTCAAAACGAAAGCCGGGCGTACCAAGGTCGCGGAGTGGCTCAAGATTCTGGAAAACGGCGCGGCTCGGGCAAAGAATGATCCGATGGCGACCTACAGCTTCATCTGGATGTGGGAAGATCTCGGTATCGCGGAATTGCGTATTTGAACGGACGCCAGCAGCGATGCGGTTAAGGACGGCAGAACTTATGCTTCGGGAATGGATGAGATTCGGCTTGCGCAGAATTTGCCAGTAGCCTGCTCTTCGCGACTCAGCGGGAGAGCGAAATGGCACGACGCCGACTTCTGACCAGAGACGAGCGTCGGCGGTTGTTCGATCCTCCATCCGATGAGGCCGGGATCATTGGCAACTACACGCTCTCATCAGAAGACATCGAGCTGATCGGGAGGGGCTACGGCGCGCCCAACCGGCTTGGCTTGGCCTGCCATATGGCGCTGATGAGGCATCCCGGATTCGGTTTGTCATCCGACAGTGATATTCCCGCCGCCATTCTTCAGTACCTTGCAGCCCAGATGTACGTCGATCCCTGCGCGTTCGCCACCTATGGCCAGCGTCCCCAGACCCGCAACGATCATGCAGACATTGTGGCGCGCTATCTTGGCCTACGGTCATTCCGCCGAGATGACATCCCTCTAGCCTTGGAACTGGCGGCGAAAGCCGCCCAACAGACGGATCGCGGTGAGCCAATCGTTCACGCACTCATGGCAGGCTTGAAGGAAAAGCGTTTCATCCTGCCCGCGCCCGACACGTTGGAGCGAGCCAGCCTCGCTGGCCGTGCACGCGCGCGCAAGGCCGCAGCCACCGCGATCGTCGAGATGCTCGGATCGGCCGAGCTTGCGCGCATAGATGAGTTGGTCGTCAACAATGTCGATTTCGGCATGACACCACTGGCCTGGCTGCGCAATTTTGAGGAAGCGCCGACGGCCGCCAATATCAACGGGTTGCTCGAGCGCCTGCGCTATGTAAGAGGAATGGGCATCGATGCGTCGGTCAGCAGGGCCATTCCCGACTTCCGCTTTACCCAGTTCGTTCGCCAAGGGGGCGTTGCACCAGCATTCCTGCTCTCGGATTACAGCATCAACCGCCGCCGGGCGACATTGGCCGCTGCGGCCATCGATCTCGACGTCAAGCTCGCCGACGCTACGCTTCATATGTTCGACCGGCTGATTGGCGGAATGTTCACGCGCGCGCGGCGCGGCCGCGAGCGGCGCTATCAGGACAATATCCAATCGGTCGGCCAGCTGATGCGTTTGTTCGGCGCCACCATCTCTGCACTCGACGAGGCGGTCCAGAATGGTCGTGATCCGCTCGAACTGATCGATGAGATGGTGGGCTGGCACAAGCTGGTCGCGGTAAAGGCGCAGGTAAATGCACTGGCTGACCTCGCGGGCGAAGATGTCCTGATTACGGCGACCGAACGCTACGCCACGCTGCGCCGTTTCAGCCCGGCCTTCCTTGATGCGTTCGCGTTCAAGGCATCGGGCAGCGGAGCGCCGCTAATCAAGGCGATCGATATCATCCGCGATGCAAACCTGCGTAAAATCCGCGATCTACCAGAGGGCGTTCCGCTACCGTTTCCCAATCGGCAGTGGAAACGGCTCGTCACCGAGGGCGGTCGCGTCGATCGCCGACGCTACGAAACCGCTGTCATGGCAACCTTGCGGGATCGGCTGCGCGCCGGCGATGTCTGGGTCGAGGGCACCCGTAACTACCAGCGCTTCGATGCCTATCTGCTCAACCGCCGCGATACCGCCAAAGTCGTGGATCAGCTCGCCTTCGAGACCGATGCAAAGGCGTATCTTGGCGACCGGGCGAGAACCCTTGACCGGCGGCTACGCCGTTTTGCCAAACAGCTGAAGGCTGGGAAGCTCGAGAGCGTGTCGCTCGAACGCGAGCGGCTGAAATTGCAACCCATGCCGCCAGTGACGCCGCCCGAAGCCGAGGCACTGGATCGAAAGCTGGACGCCTTGCTCCCTCGGGTGCGGATCACCGAGCTCCTGCTGGAGGTCGCGGAACGCACTGGCTTCCTGACCGCGTTTCGCGATCTACGCTCGGGCAAGGAACACGACAATCCCAACGCTGTTCTTGCCGCCATCCTGGCTGACGGCACCAATCTTGGCCTGGAGCGGATGGCCAATGCCAGCGAAGGTGTGAGCTACGCGCAGCTGGCGTGGACGCACAACTGGTACCTTTCGCCCGAAAACTACCAGAACGCGCTTGGCCTGATTATGTCAGCACACCATGAACTACCGTTTGCGCGGCACTGGGGCGCCGGCACCAGATCGTCGTCCGATGGCCAGTTCTTCCGTTCAGGCCGGCGCCGGTCCGGCGCCGCTGACGTCAATGCAAAGTATGGCGGCGAACCTGGGGTGAAAATCTACTCCCACCTGTCCGACCACTTCGCATCGTTCGGCTCGCGCATCATGTCTGCAACTGCGGGCGAAGCGCCTTATGTGCTCGACGGCCTTGTCCTGGGCGCAAGCCAACTGCCATTGCATGAGCATTATACCGACACTGGCGGCGCAACCGATCATGTGTTCGCCCTCTGCCACCTGCTCGGGCTCCGCTTTGCGCCCCGCCTGCGTGACATCGCCGATCGCAAGCTCGGTTCGATCGCTGCGCCCTCGACCTACAAGGGCATTGAATGCCTCATGGGGCGCAGCATCAAGACAGCTGCTATCGAGGCCGATTGGGACGACATCGTCAGGATCGTCGCCTCGATCAAGGACGGCACCGTCGCGCCTTCCGTCATCATGCGCAAGCTCGCAGCCTACAAGCGGCAGAACAGGCTCGATTTCGCGCTTGCCGAGCTCGGCCGGATCGAGCGCACCCTGTTCACGCTCGACTGGCTCGAACAACCTGAGTTGCGCCGTGCCTGCCAGGCGGGGCTGAACAAGGGTGAGGCCCGGCACACTCTGGCCGCGGCAATCTACACCAATCGGCAGGGCCGGTTCACTGACCGCTCACTGGAAAATCAGGAATATCGGGCGTCAGGACTCATCAAGGTCTTCACAGCCATCGTGGAATAAGAGGTTCAATTCTGGCCTTTGGCCCTTTCAGAATCAGTGGAGGTAGCAATGACCGGCAGGGTTCTTATTTCGGCGGCAGAGCTCGCGGAGCTAATGAGATCGGAGCAGGTAGTTCTCGTCGACACTCGGGACGCTGCGCACTTTTCGGAGGCGCATATTCCCGGCGCGGTTAACATGCGCGAAGTGTTCACCTATCTTGCTATGTCAACACCGGCAGGCGAGGCGCAGCTGGTTGCCAAATTCGCGGAGGCCTTTGGCGCGGCAGGTTTGTCTGGCGCGGAGACCGCAGTCATATACGAGCAGTCGATGAATACCGGATTCGGCCAGGCCTGCCGCGGCTATGTCCTGCTGCGCCATCTGGGTTACCCGAAGATCAAGGTGTTGCACGGCGGCTTTGACGCTTGGCGGGCAGCAGACCTGCCTGTCTCGAATGAGCCGGTGCATCCGGTGAAGAAGAAATTCCCGCTCCAGGCAAATGCAGCGCCCGTTCTTGTCAATCTGGAGGTGATGAAAGCCGCTATCGCTGACAAATCCATCGTCAAACTGGATGTGCGGGACGTGGACGAATGGATCGCCGAGAGTTCATCCCCCTATGGCAAGGATTTCTGTCCTCGAAAGGGGCGCATACCTGGGTCAGTCTGGCTTGAATGGTATCGCATGATGAAGCCGACACCCGCAGGACAGATGTTCAAGTCCAGGGAAGAGATCCTGGCGGAATGCGCGACCGTCAGCATCACACAGGATACGCCGGTAATCGTCTTTTGCTTCAAGGGGGCGCGCGCTTCCAACACATTCGTAGCCCTTGAGGAGGCTGGCGTGAAGGACGTCAAAATCTACTTTGGTTCCTGGAATGAATGGTCAAGAGACCCATCCTTGCCCATCGAAGAGGGGCTGCCATATGTCACGAGCGCCGCCGCAAAGGTTTGAGAGTACCGATGTCTGCAGCCACCTGAGTTATAGGGAAGCGACCATTCCTCGCTCGTAGCCTTTGTGCGCCTTGACCTGCTAACTGGGGGGCAGGAGTTATGGGAATAGGGCGAGCGAACAGCTAGAGTCTTTCTGACTTAGATTGAGGCATATCCGGCACCCCTGATGTAATTGGCGCATTCGTTGGGAGGGAAGCGGTCGAGTAGTTTGCCGATGCGGCCTCCAGGTTGCTTCGACGGTGCGTTCGTTGGCCTTTCGCAGCAATCGCTTGAGCTTGGAGAACACCTCTTCGATCGGGTTCCGGTCGGGCGAGTATGGCGGCAAGAAGAACAGCTTGATGCCCGCCGCTCTGAGCAGCTTGCGCACCCGGCTGCCCTTGTGGCTTCCGAGATTGTCGAGGACGACAATGCTGCCAGGCTCCAGTTCCGGGATGAGGAACTGCTCGACCCATGCGGTGAAGGTTTCGCCATTGATCGGGCCGTCAAGGACGCAGGGGGCGACGATGCCATCGTGCCGCAGCCCAGCAATGAAGGTCAGGGTTTTCCAGTGCCCATGCGGCACTTTGCCGATCAGCGGCTGGCCCTTCGTGCACCAGCCACGGGTGCGCGTCATGTTGGTCTTGGCCCAGGTTTCATCGATGAAGACCATGCGCCTGGGGTCTACCCAGCGCCAGCGGGTGCGACGGCGGACGACATCGGGTCGATCCTGCTTCTTGGCGAAGAGCGTCTCTTTTTAGATGTCTTGCCGCAGCGCCCGAGGAACCGCCACAGCGTGTCGCAGCATACCCGGCCTTTGCATCATCACAGCCACAGCGATTGCCGCAACGGTTACCGATGCCGAGCAGTTCACCTCGGGTCGGCAGTTCGCCGCCTGGCTCGGGCTGACACCGCAGCAACATTCCACCGGCGGCAAAACCAGACTTGGCGGGATCTCGAAGCAGCGAGACCGATACTTGCGCCGGTTGTTCGTCGTCGGAGCGACGGCCGTCATACGGCACGTCAAGGATAAGCCCACGCCGATGGCCGACTGGATCAGGAAGCTCAGTGAGAAGAAGCCCTGAAGCGTCCCGGGTTTTGGGAGGCGGTTTCATTTGAGTCATGCGACCATATCGAGGTTGTCGATGGCTGCATAGTAATTGGCTTCGGCCTCGGTGGGCGAGATATGTCCGATGGGGCCGAACAGGCGGTGATTGTTGAACCAGTCGACCCAGCGCAGGGTCGCCATTTCCACCGCCGATGCGCTTGGCCTGCGAGCATGGTTGGCCTTCTCGAGAGCATCGAGCACGAAGCCGGCTGTGGCCGATCTGCTGACCTTCCAGCCAACGATCCGGCGAGCAAAGGCATCGATCACAAAGGCGACATAGACGAAGCCGGTCCAGGTGTGGACGTAGGTGAAGTCAACCACCCACAGCGCGTTGGGCCGATTGATCCGGAACTCCCGATTGACCTTGTCGAGCGGACACGGTGCCTTGGGGTTGCTGACGGTGGTAATCGTCGTCTTCCCGCGCCTGATACCTGCCAGCCCCATGGCCCGCATCAGCCGCTCCGCGGTACACTTGGCCACTTTGATCCCCTCGCGGCGTAGCTGGTGCCAGACCTTGCGGGTGCCATAGAGACCAAAGCTGGCCTCATGGACACGCCCGATCTGCGCCTTGATCTCGTCGTCCCGCCGGGCCCGGGCCGAACGCTTGTCTGGATCGGCAAGGCGGGACGCGTGTTCGTGATAGGAGGAAGGGGCGATCGCCAGTTCGCGGCAGATCGGCTCGATACCCAGTTCCTTGGCGTGCGCGTCAATGAACGCCATCACCATTTGCCTTGGGCGCAGGCGCGCAGCCATGCCGGGGGCATGGCGAGGCACCGAGCCGAGCTCCGCCTGCGCAAAATATGCCGAGGCCTTTCGCAGGATCTCGTTGGCCCGGCGCAGCTCCTTCACCTCGCGCTCCAGCAGCTTGAGTCGGTCACGGTCTTGCCCGACAAGCGCCGTTGGCCCCGTTCGTCGGCTCGCCTCCTCACGGCACCAGCGGCGCAGCGTCTCCGCCGTGCAGCCGATCTTCGCTGCGATCGAGGTCATCGCCGCCCACTCCGAGCCATAATCGGCTCGGTGCTCACCAACCATCCGGACCGCTCGTTCGCGGACCTCAGGTGAAAACTTGTTCCTTGTCGTCATCGTAGCTCCTTCTCACAGATAGGAGCCTCCGGAAAACCCGGGACGCTTCAATAGGCTTGAACTGCGAAATGATCCGAGGCCTCAAGAGCGCATCAGTTTCGCCTTCGTCGCCACGCACTCTCAGTGTAGCCGAACTCTACGGAGTCGGAAAAGAAGTGCAGCGTTGGCCGTTCGTCGCAGTCAAGTCAGGCTGGTCGTCTCAAGCAGCGACTATGGTCCAAGCAAGGCGGAGAGACCGCTCGCGCATCGATTTTCGCGTATCTACAATCCCTACCGTTGCGCCTCGCGCGCCTCCTTCAGAATATCCCAGCCGCCCTTGAGAACGATCCCAACAACCACCAGGCCTATGATCAAATCGGGAAGCGGTGACCTGAAGATCATGACAGCAGCGCCGGAGACAACGATGCCAGCGTTGGCCAGCATGTCGTTAGTTGTAAAGATCCAGGACGCCTTCAAGTGTACGCCCTGGTCTCGATGCGCGCGCAGCAGCCGCAGGCAAAGCAGATTGGTCGCAGCGTTTGCGATGGCCGTAACAATCATGGCTGAACCGATCGGCTCGGCGCCCACGAAGAAACGTCGAAGGACCTCCACGAGCAGCGCCAGGCCCAAAATGATGAGGAGAACGCCAGACAGCCGTGCGACACGCGCTTTGGCCGCGACCGTTCGCCCGACGGCATAGATGCTCACCACGTAGACGCCGGCGTCGGCAAGGTTGTCCAAGGCGGCACCCAGCAGACCGGCAGAGTCTGCGATAACTCCTACGAACCCGGCGACAATTACCTGTAGGGGTCGGTACATAGAACGGACCCAGATATACGCTCTCATGACTGCCATCTGAGATGTTGGCCGAGTTTACTCCTCCGCTGACGTCA
>JAJZQN010000083.1 GCA_021847605.1 Pseudomonadota bacterium
ATACCAGCGCACCGCCCACAGGATCACATCACCCTGGAAATGGCGCCACTTGAAATCCGTCATCGTTCCGTCCGTCCAATCTCCGCCAAGCATGCTCAAGCTTCACGATTTTTGCAACAGAGCCACCGACACCGCTGCCTTCCGCGACGCATAACGTGCGGATCGACACATTGAAGGCCGCGTCGCCCTCCGGGTCGATCCAGCCCATCGTGCCGGTATAGACGCCGCGCGCATGGGGTTCGACCGCATCGATAATCTCCATCGCCCGGACCTTGGGCGCGCCGGTGATCGACCCGCAGGGAAAGAGGATGCGCAGCACATCGACCGGCGACAGGCCGGGCAGGATGCGCGCGCGCACGGTCGACACCAGTTGATGCACGGTCGGGAAGCTCTCGACCTTGAACAGGTCTGGCACGATCACGCTGCCCGCGCGCGACACGCGCGACAGATCGTTGCGCAGAAGGTCGACGATCATCAGATTTTCGGCGCGCTGCTTGGGATCGGCGGCAAGCCAGCGCGCAAGGTCTGCATCCCGCTGCGGATCGGCATCGCGCACCGCCGTCCCCTTCATCGGCCGGGCGGTCAGTTGCCCCCGCACCTGGGTAAAGAAGAGTTCGGGCGAAAAGGACAGCAGCGCATGGTCGCCGGTGCGGATCACCCCGCCATAGCCAGCCGCCGCGCGCGGCCGAACGGCGGCATAGAGCGCCATCGGATCGCCGGTCAGCGGCACATAGCAGGGGAAGGTCAGGTTCGCCTGATAGATGTCGCCCGCGCGGATATAATCCTGCACCGCGTCGAACGCGACGCGATAGTCCGCCGCCTCCACCATCGGCCGCAACGGCCCGACCTGCGCGCCGGTCGGATCGGGCAGCATGGCGGGCAGCGTGCCGTGCGGGATCAGCCGCACCCCTTCGAACAGGCCGAACCACAAGAGCGGCGACCCATCGGACCGCTGGTCATGACGGCGGCCGATCGGTGCCAGCCGCTCCTCCAGCGCCAGCCCGGCTTCATAGCTCATATAGCCAGCGACATGCAGACCCGCCTCGCGCGCGTCGGCGATACGGTCGAGCGCTGGCTGCACCTCCTCCATCCGGTGGGCGGCGATGATCGACACGGGATCGCGATAGAGCCGCGCAGCCGCGGCGTGGCGCGGGCGGGCATCATCGAACAGGGCAAAGATTTCGGTCGGGCCGGGAAGACGCATGGGCGTGTCTTAACAGGCTTTGCGCGCGGCGAAAGGCCGATCCAAGGTGCAGTGTCCTTGCAGCAGCGCAACGAACGGCCTACCCCATGCGGCCATGACCGATCCCCTCCCCGATCCCGCCCCCGACGCCGTGGCGGCGCGCCCGTTCGGACCGGCGCTCGCGCTGGCGCTGCGGGGCCGCTGCCCGGCCTGTGGCGAGGGCCGTCTGTTCGCGCATTTCCTCAAACCCGTGCCCGCTTGCACCCACTGCGGCCAGCGCTGGGATCTGCATCAGGCGGATGATTTCCCGTCCTATATCGTCATATTGCTGCTCGGCCATATCCTGGTGCCGCTGATGATCGAAGTGAACAGCGCCTTCGCCATTCCCTTGGGGTGGCAGGCGGCGATCTGGCCCACCTTGGCTTTCCTGCTGGCGGTGGCGATGATCCAGCCGGTCAAGGGCGGAGTCATCGCCTTCCAATGGACGCGACGCATGGCCGGGTTCCGGTAGGGGCCACCGGTTTTAGGGGCCGCCGCCCCTCCGTTCGTTTCGAGCGAAGTCGAGAAACGCTCGAACCGAACAGGAATCCAATCAGTCCGGCTGGCGCAGGAAATTCCGCTCCATCGCCTCACGCAGCGTTTCGTCGATCTCGCGCCGCCCTTCCGCGCCATGGGTGACGACCGTGGTGTCGCAGGTCGCGACGCACACGCCCTTCTGGAATCCCGCCGAGCTGATCGTCCAGCTGGTCCGGCCGATATGGCCGATCGCGCAATGGACTTCGAACGGATAGGGGAAATGCGATTCCTCGATGAAGTTCAGTTGCACCGCCGCGACCAGCCAGCGCACGCCCTGTTCCTGCGGATGGCGGCCCAGATGGTGATGGAAGCGGATGCGCGCGGTTTCAAAGATGCCCGATATCGCCACATTGTTGATGTGGCCCATCGTATCGAGATCCTGAACGCGGGTGTCGATGCTGGTGACGAAGCGATAGGCTTCTGGAGTGAACCGCCAGGATTCGGGTTTGGCCATGTCCTGATTTCCCTCTAACAATGTTGCACTTGCCATAGCCCTGCTGGCCCATGATGCAATCGCACTCGCGAAATTGGGCGCAGTGCGACCTTTATGACACAATGAAAGTGCCGCTTTTGCGTGGGTCGCCCGAAACATCGCAAAAACGTCATCGTTACGTCACCGTTATGTCAATGCCCGCTCATTGCGGTGCAACATGTCGCGCCTACGGCCCCGACCAAGCCGGCTACCGGTTTTTCCAAGGGAGAAATTTTCACATGCGTCCTGCCACAGCCTTGCTGCTCGCCTCCACCATGTTGGCCAGCACACCCGCCTTTGCCCAGACGGCCTCGCTCGCCGTCCCCGCCGCTGCGGCGGCCGTGGAAGGCGAAGAGATCATCGTCTTCGGCCGTGGCGAAACCCGCCAGGTACAGGAAATCAAGGCGCGGGACATCGTCGTGCTGACACCGGGCACCAATCCGCTCAAGGCAATCGAAAAGCTGCCCAGCGTCAACTTCCAATCCGCCGACCCGTTCGGCAATTATGAATGGTCGCAGCGCGTCACCATCCGCAGCTTCGACCAGACCCGGCTCGGCTTCACCTTCGACGGCATCCCGCTCGGCGACATGAGCTATGGCAACCATAACGGCCTGCACATCACCCGCGCGATCAGCAGCGAAAATATCGGCAGCGTGCGCGTGGCGCAGGGCGCGGGCTCGCTCGGCACGCAGGCGACCGGCAACCTTGGCGGCACCGTCGAAACCTTCTCGATGGACCCGGCCGACAGCTTCGGCGCGCAGGGCAATTTCACCTATGGGAGCAACGACACGATGCGCGCCTTCGGCCGCATCAACTTGGGCAGCGCCGACGGCATTCGCGGCTATGTGTCCTATGGCTATGGTTCGACCGACAAATATAAGGGCACTGGCGTCCAGGACCAGCATATGGGCAATGCCAAGGTCATCATCCCCATCGGCGAAGCCAAGATCGACGGTTGGCTGAGCTACTCCGATCGCCGCGAACAGAGTTATCAGGACATGTCGATGGGCATGATCCGTCGCCTCGGCTGGGACTGGGACAATACCTTCCCCGATTACACCCGCGCGATCGACTATGCCGACCGGCTGAACGACGTTGACCTCATCAGCAACAGCGGCGGATCGCCCTTCCCCGATGGTCTCTTCGACTATAGCGGCGCAAGCGTGGCGACCGGCCAGACCTATCCCGGCAACGTCACCAGCGCCGACGATGCCTATTATGACGCGGCTGGCCTGCGCAAGGACTGGCTGGGCGCGATCGGCTTCACCACCCCGCTCGGCGAGCAGGCCAATCTGAAGCTCAAGGGCTATTATCACAATAATAGCGGCATGGGCCTGTGGGGCACGCCTTATGTCGCCAGCCCCAATGGCGTGCCGATGTCGATGCGCACCACCGAATATGACATGGACCGTATCGGCGCATTCGGCAGCGTCGATTTCGTCATCGGTGCGCAAAATCTGAGCGTCGGTGCATGGTATGAAAATAACAAGTTCAACCAGGCCCGCCGCTTTTATGCCTTTGCCAGCCGCGCCGAACCGGGCCTGTCGTTCCGCGACTATCCCAAAAATCCCTTCTTCACCCAGTGGGAATTCGACTTCACCACCGACACCTTCCAATATCATGTCCAGGACAAGATCGACCTTGGCATGGTGACGATCAACCTCGGCTGGAAGGGCTTTAAGGTCACCAATGAAGCCGAAGCCATCGTGCAGGCGACCTTCCCGCAAGGCAAGATCAGCGCCGAAGACTGGTTCCAGCCAACGGCCGGCTTCGTTGTGGAAGTCAGCCCCGAAGCCGAAGTGTTCGGCGGCTTCAGCCAGTCGACCCGCGCCTTTGCCAGCGCCACCACGACCGGCCCCTTCTCGACCAACCAGGCCGGTTTCGACGCGATCAAGGATGATCTGAAACCCGAAGAGTCGGACACCTATGAACTCGGCCTGCGCTACAACACGCCGATGTTCAACGGTACGCTGGGTGCTTACCTCGTCAACTTCCGCAACCGCCTGCTCGCGGTGCAGGTCGGTTCGGCGATCCAGGGCAACCCTTCGGCGCTGCAGAATGTCGGCGGCGTCCGCTCCATCGGCGTCGAAGCGGCGGGCGATCTGAAACTGGGCGGCGGCTTTGGCCTCTATGCCAGCTACAGCTACACCGACGCCACCTATCGCGACGATGTCGTGAACGGCAATGGCGTGGTGGTCGCGGCGATCGAAGGCAAGACCGTGGTCGACAGCCCCAAACATATGGCGCGCGGCGAACTCAATTATGACGACGACAAGCGCTTCTTCCGCGTCGGCCTCAACTATATGTCGCGTCGCTTCTACAGCTACACCAACGACGCCTCGGTCCCCGGCCGTCTGATCGTCGATGCCTCGCTCGGCTATCGCTTCACCGACAAGATCGAAGTGCAGCTCAATGCCACCAACCTGTTCGACAAACGCTATGTCGGCACCATCGGGTCGGGCGGCTTCGGCAATAGCGGCGACGCCCAGACCCTGCTGGTCGGCGCCCCTCAGCAATTCTTCGCCACGGTGAAGGCTGGGTTCTGACGTAATATGATCCTCCCCTTTAAGGGGAGGTGGCTGGCCGCAGGCCAGACGGAGGGGTGTCACCCTATCGATAGGGTGACACCCCTCCGTCATCGCTACGCGCTGACACCTCCCCTGCCAGGGGAGGATGACCCGGCAGCCCGAAATCTTGACCAATTTCAACTCCGGACAAAAATGTCCGTTCGTTTCGAGCGAAGTCGAGAAATATATGCGACACGTTATCCGCTTCTCGACACGCTCGAAGCGAACGGCAGCTGGGACAATGATCATGATCAAAGCCGCGCTTCTCCTTGCCACCGCCCTCGCCGCCTGCCTGCCCGGCATGGCGATGGCGGAGCCGGTGCTGCTGATCTCGATCGACGGGCTGCGGCCCGGCGACGTGATCGAGGCGCAGAAGCGCGGTCTTGCCATCCCCAATCTGCGCCGCTTCCTGACCGATGGCGCCCATGCCTCCGGCGTCACCGGCGTCGCCCCGACGCTGACCTATCCCAGCCACACGACGCTGATGACCGGCGTATCGCCCGCCCGCCACGGCATAGTCGCCAATAACAGTTTCGATCCCACCGGGATCAACCAGGGCGGCTGGTACTGGTACGCCCCTGACATCAAGGTGCCGACTTTGTGGGAGGCCGCGACCAAGGCGGGCCTGTCCACCGGCAACATCCACTGGCCGGTCAGCGTCGCGCCCAAGGGTGTGACCTGGAACCTGCCGCAAATCTGGCACACGGGCCATGGCGACGACGCCAAATTGCTCGACGCGCTGGCGACACCGGGGCTGTCGGCCGAACTGGCGGCGAAGGTCGGCCAGCCCTATGCGATGGGCATCGACGAAAGCCTGACCGGCGACCAGTTGCGCGGCAAATTCGCCACCGCGCTCATCGCCACGCACAAGCCGCAATTCCTGACCGTCTATTTCGCCGCACTCGACCATGAGGAACATGCAAGCGGCCCCGACAGCCCGGCTGCCAAGGCCGTGCTGGAAAAGATCGACGCCATCGTCGGCGATCTGGTGGCGGCCGAGATGCAGGCCCATCCCGACGCCGTCGTCGCCGTCGTCAGCGACCATGGGTTCGAAGCGACGCACACCGCCATAAACCTCTATCGCCCCTTCATCGACGCCGGGCTGATCACTGTCGGCACCGATGGCAAGGTCGCCTCCTGGCTGGCCATGCCCTGGATTTCCGGCGGATCGGCCGCGATCATGCTGGCGCGCCCCGACGACGCGGCACTGGCGGCGCGGGTGAAGACGCTGCTCGATACGCTCGCCGCCAATCCCGCCAACGGCATCGCGCAGGTCGCGGACAAGGCGCAGACCGCCGCGATCGGCGGCAATCCGCAAGCAACCTTCTATCTCAACCTCGCCCCCGGCTTCGTCACCGACATTTATCGCGGCCCGACCGCGCCGGTGCGCGCGCATAGCTCGGTCAAGGGCATGCACGGCTATTTCCCCGGCCCCGCCAATCTCCAGGCGAGCTTCCTGCTGATGGGCAAGGGCGTGCCGCGCGGCAAGAATCTGGGCGCCATCGACATGCGCGCCATCGCACCGACGCTGGCCACCATCATGGGCGCATCGCTGCCCGACGCGGACAAGCCCGCGATCGACCTCAAGCCATAAGGCAACGCAGCGTTTCGCGGCACGCAATGGACTTCGTTGCACAGGCGACATAGCTTTGCCCCGGTTCATCGATCCGGGGGTTTCCCATGCCGCGCTACAGCCTTGCCGCCATCATCCTGCACTGGGCGATCGCCGCCCTGCTCGCTTTCCAGATCAGCGTCGGCTGGGCGCTGGAGGATCTGGGCGCGCGCGGCTTTGCGCTCTATCAACTGCACAAGTCGGTCGGCATCGCCATTCTCGCGCTGACGCTGCTGCGGATCGGCATCCGCTATTGGAAGCCGCGCCCGGCGAAGCTGGAGGGCGGCTGGCAGGGCGCCCTCGCCTCGACCGTCCATGGCGGCCTCTACGCCTTCATGTTGGGCGCGCCGCTGACCGGCTGGGCACTCGTCTCGACCGCCAAGGTCAAGGTGCCGACGCTCATCTTCGGGATTATCCCCCTGCCGCATCTGCCGCTGCCCGCTTCCGCGCATGGCCTGGCCGAGGGTGGCCATGGCCTGATCGCCTGGATGGGCATCGCGCTCGTCCTGCTCCATGTCGCGGGCGCGCTGCGCCATCATGTCCTGATGCGTGACGGACTGATCTGGCGGATGATCCCCAACCGCTCGACCGCGCTGCTGATCGGGCTGCCCGCGCTGATTTTGCTCGGCTTTGCGCTGGGTCGCGTGATCCTGCCAGTAGCGGCCCCCGTCGAGACGGCGCCGGCGGAGCAACTGGAAGCGCCGGAACCCGTGGCACCAGAGGCATCAACCAACGCCACCGAACCGGACAATAGCACCGTCGCCAATGAAACGGTCGCGCAAGTGGAGGAACCCATCGGCCCGCCCCCGGCCTGGACCGTACAGCCCGGCGGCAAGATCGGCTTTGCCGTTGGCAATGACGGCCAGACGATCAGCGGCAGCTTCGCCAAATGGACGGCCGCGATCGTCATGGACCCCGACCATCCCGAAACCGCCGACATCCGCGTATCGATCGACATGGCCAGCGCCAGCGTCGGCGACGCCTATCAGGACGGGATGCTGCCAGGCGACGAATTCTTCGCCGTCGCGGCCCATCCGACCGCGACCTTCACCGCCAAGGGCGCGGAGAAAACGGGACCGAACGCCTATCGCGCCAGCGGCCGCCTCAGCCTCAAGGGTGTCAGCAAACCCCAGACCATCCGCTTCACCCTTTCGGGCGACGGAGCGACCCGCAAGGTCACCGGCACCGCCACCATCGCCCGCGCCGCCTTCGACGTAGGCAATGGCGACAGCAGCGGCAGCCTGGCTCCGAATGTAGCGGTGACCTTCGCTTTCACGGCGAAACGGAAGCCATAAACCATCTTCCTCCGTTCGCCCTGAGCTTGTCGAAGGGGCCTTACTTGTTGAAAGAAAGTGCAGGGCTTCGACAGGCTCAGCCCGAACGGGCTTGATGGTGGATGCGAAGGCAGCCAGACCTAAAACCGCATCCCGACACCCACGCCGAACACCCACGGGTCGAGGCTCACCTTCACCCGCTGCACCCCGGCCGCCGCCGTGGTCAGCCGTGCCTTCGTGTCGATATCGATATATTTAACGTCGAAGTTCAAAAACAGCTTGTCGTTCAGATCGATATCGACCCCAGCCTGCCCAGCCCAGCCCACGCTGTCGGACAGATGCACCTTGGTCTTGCCGACCGCGCCTTCCAGCGCGCTGGACGCATCATTGTTGAAGAACAACGTATAGTTGACGCCCGCGCCGACATAGGGGCGGATCTTGCTGCCCGGTGCGAAATGATATTGCACGGTCAGCGTCGGCGGCAGCGCGTTGGTCGCGGCCAGCTTGCCCAGCGATCCGGTCGTCCCGGTCTTGCCGCTCACCGTATGGCGGCTGGTCGCGGCGATCAGTTCGAAACCGATATTATCGGTCGCCATATAAGTGATGTCGATTTCCGGCGTGATGGTGTTGTTCACCTTCACTTTTTCGCCCGGAAAGCCCGGCAGCACGCTGCCGCTATTCTCATTGGGCGCGACCATGATGCCGCGCAGGCGGACAAGCACGTCGCCCTGCGCGGCCTGCGCCGGGGCAGCCATGGCAGCGGCGGCGCAGGCCGTGCCGAGCAGAATGGTCTTGATGGTCATGATAAATCTCCCTGTCTGGTGGGGAGCGCTCTGCCGCATCCGGCACGGCACGGCATTGACGGTGCGCAAGCTGCAATTTGATCTGGCGCAATGCAGCCCCGGCGACTTGCTGCGATCACCCAGCCCATGTGGACCTATCATCCTGACCTGCTCGCCCGGCCGGTGCCGCGCTACACCAGCTATCCCACCGCTGCCCAGTTCACCGATAGCGTCGGCGCGGCGGAGATGGGCCAGCGGCTGGACGCGCTCGCGCCCGACACGCCGATCTCGCTCTATGTCCACATCCCCTATTGCCACGACATCTGCTGGTATTGCGGCTGCAACACCGGCGCAGCGAACAAGGCGCAACGGCTGACCGCCTATGTCGAAGCGCTGGAGCGCGAAGTCGCGCTGATCGCCGCCCGGCTGAACGGACGCGGCCGGGTGACGCGCATCGCCTTTGGCGGGGGCAGTCCCAATAGTTTGCCGCTCGTCGATTTCATCCGGCTGATGCAGCAATTATTGCGCTGTTTCGACGCCCATCATGCCGAGCTTTCGGTCGAACTGGACCCGCGCCGCCTGGACGCGGACTGGATCGACGCGATGGCGGCCATGGGGGTCGATCGCGTCAATCTGGGCGTCCAGACCTTCAGCCCCCATGTCCAGACGCGCATCGGCCGCATCCAGCCGCTCGACATGGTCGAACGTGCGGTGGCACGGCTCGACAAGGCAGGCGTCGCCACGGGCTTTGACCTGATGTACGGCCTGCCCGGCCAGAGCATGGACGATCTGTCCGCCACGCTCGACGCCACCATCCGCCTCGCACCAGCGCGCATCGCCCTGTTCGGCTATGCCCATATGCCGCGCCTGCTGCCACGCCAGCGCCGGATCGACGCCAGTGACCTGCCCGATGTGGCGCAGCGATTCGCGATGGCCGCCATGGGCCATGATGCGCTGACGGGCTCTGTTGCAAAAATCGTGAAGCTTGAGCATGCTTGGCGGAGATTGGACGGACGGAACGATGACGGATTTCAAGTGGCGCCATTTCCAGGGTGATGTGATCCTGTGGGCGGTGCGCTGGTAT
>JAJZQN010000032.1 GCA_021847605.1 Pseudomonadota bacterium
GTTCGCGGACCCCATCAGGGCCAGCAGTCCCTCCCGACTGCAACAGTAGGCCGGACAGACGACTGCAACCGACCGAACGTCAAAACATCAATTTGTACTTGCAACGCGGGAGCCATCCACAGACGACAGTCCACTTCCCACCCAAATCCGCCACTCACCCCGGTTCGGCCGTTTCCTCGACCTTTGCGCCGCGCGACCGGCCCAGCAGCACGCCGCCCAGTGCCAGTGCAAAGCCGACAAGCTGCACCGGCCCCAGTTTCTCGCCGAACAGCAGCCATGCCTCGATCGCGGCCAATGGCGGGACCAGCAGCAACAGCATCGACATGGCGGTCGGCCCCTGATGCCGCACCAGCCAGACGAGCAGCGACAGGCCCGCTGCCGACAGGCCCAGTACCGACCAGCCCAGCCCGATCCACAGGATCGGCGCATTGTCCCATCGCCATTCCCCGACGATCAGGGTCGCGGCGATGGCCACCATGGCTCCGCCCGCATTCTGGACCGCGCCCGACATCAGGATCGGGTCGCCCGCAATCGCGCCCCGCTGGATCAGCGTGCCGCCGGTCATCGCCAGCACCGCCACGATCCCCGCCACCACCGGCACGATGCCGATGGCGCCTGCGCCTGATCGCTCGATTGCGGGCATCAGCACGCATCCGACGCCCATGATGGCGATGCCCAGTCCGCCCCATGTCCGCGCAGGCAGCCGGTCGCCCAGCAGGGCTACGCTGGCCACCGCCACCATCAGCGGTTGCAGCGACCCCAGCAGCGACATGATCCCGGCGGGCATGGCATGATGGACCGCCCACCAGCTGAGCGTCAGATACAGGCCATGCAGCATCGCGCCCGCCGCCAGATGCAGTCCCAGCCGTCGGCCATGCGGCCAGCCCTGCCGCGCATAGAGCGCCGCGCCGCCCAGCAGCAGCGTGGTCAGCGTCAGGCGGATCGCCAGTATGAGTTCGGGCGCGCCATGCGGCACCACCGCCCGCGCGACGATGAAGCCGGTGGACCAGATGAGGACGAACAGGGCGGATGCGATCAGGCCGAACATGCCGCGGCCTTGGCCCAGACGCGCACTCTTGTCGAGCGGGCGAAAGGGAGGAGGAGCGGCGGGGTTATGCCTGTCCTACGGCGCGCCGGTCCTTTATGACGGGATGGTCCAACATTGCCGCCGACCCTGACTTTCCGATAGGATCAGGACGGCGCAAGAAAATGTCAAAATCGCCGGGAAATATGGGAAGCTAAGCCGGATCGCTCCAACATCATTCGCGGCATCACTCGCGGCCGGCGCGGATCGCGGCTCCACCGGCAAAGGGGGTGATCGCCACCAGCATCAACGATGCCGCGCCCAGAAATTTGAGCGCCGCGCCGCTGCCGTCGCCCAGCGTCCCCGCGCCAAAGATCAGCAGCGGCACCGCCAGCGGTAACGCCAGCAGACCTGCCAGCGCCCCGCTCGACCGCAACCCCGCCGTCAGCGTCGCGACCAGCAGGCCCAGTGCGGCAAGCGCAGGCGTGCCGATGGCGAGGCCGATCTCCAGCCGCAGGATCGTCGCCCCGTCCAGCTTCAGCAGCGCGGCGGCGGGCAGGGTAGCGATCATCAGCGGCGGGCCAAAGCCGATCCAGTGCGCCGCCAGCCGTGCGATCAGCAGCATTTCCTCGCCAATGCCGCGCAGCGCGATCTGGTCCAGCACGCCCGAATCCCGATCCGGCGCCACCAGCCGGTCGACCGGCAACAGGCTGGCGAGCAGCGCCGCGATCCACAACATGCCGCCGCCCGTCCGCGCCAGCAGCGCCGCGTCCGGCCCGACCGCGAAAGGATAAAGGCTGGCGACCAGCAACAGAAAGGCGACCGGCAGCCACAGTCCCGCTGACCGCCAGCTTTGCGCCAGATCGCGCCGGGCGAGGTGCCACAGCATCGTCATTCGCCATCCTCCGCCAGATAGGCGTCGATCGCGATGATCGTCGGCGCCGCGATGGGCAGCGGCTGGTGCGATGCGGAGACCACGATGCCGCCCGCCGCCAGATGCGTCGCCACGGCTCGACCCAGCAGGTCGATTGATGCGGTGTCCAGGCCGTTGGCCGGCTCGTCCAGCAGCCATATCGCCGCGCCCGACGCAATCACCCGCGCCAGCATCGCCCGCTTGCGCTGCCCCGTCGACAGCATCCGCACCGGAATGTCGGACAGCGGCGTCAGCGCCATCGCCGCCATCGCCCGATCGATGGCATCGCGCCCCGCGCCGTCCAAGTTGGCCCAGAAGCCCAGCGCCTTCACCAGCGGCACATCCATGTCGAGCGCCAACCGCTCGTCGGTCATGGCGATCCCGCCCGTCCGTTCGATCGTCCCGGCAAAGGCGGGCAGCAATCCGGCGCATACCCGCAACAGGCTGGACTTGCCGATGCCATTCGGCCCGGTCAGCAGCGCGCCGTCACCCGGCCCCAATGTCAGCGAAACGCCCCGGAACAACAGCCGCCCGCCACGCAGGCAGGCAACATCGTTCAGGCGCAGCGCCGCATCGCTCATGACGCGACCATATCCTCCAGCACATGCATGTCGATGTCCGACAGGCCGAAATGATGGCCGATTTCATGCACCACGACATGGGTGATCAGCGCATCGAGCGGCACGCCGGTTTCGACCCATTCGTCCAGCAGAGGTCGGCGGAACAGGTGGACGGTCGGCGGTGTGTCGCCGGTCTGCGCCTCCTGTCCGACGGGGCGGCCGGTATAGAGGCCGGTCAGGCCGAACGGGTCGTCAATCTCCATCTCCTTCAGCACCTTGGGATCGGCAAACTCCTCGACGAACAGGACGACATTGCCCAGATGTTCGGGGAAAGGATCGGGCAGGCGATTGAGCGCGGCGAGCGCCAGCGCCTCAATCTCCTCCACGGTGGGAGCGAAGCGGGGTGATTGACCGTTGAGCGACATGGCTGCCACATAGGCCAAAGCATATCATGAGGATAGGGACATGATTGGTAAACTGACCGGGGAAGAACGCGCTCTGGCGCTGGCCGATCTGCCCGAATGGACGCCGGTCGACGATCCCGACGGCATCAGCCGCCATTTCACCTTTCCCGATTTCGTGACCGCCTTCGGCTTCATGACCCGCATCGCCATCCTCGCGGAAAAGGCGGACCATCATCCCGAATGGTCGAACATCTATAACCGGGTGGACATTACCCTGACCACCCACGACGCGGGCGGCCTGTCACAGCGCGACGTGGATATGGCCCACGCCATCGAAGCGCTGCTTCAATAGCTGGAATAGCTTGCGGCGGCCTCGATATGGTCGTCATAGGCCTTGAGCGCGGCGATCACGGACGGTTCCGCCGCATAGCGTCGGCGCAGGCTGGCCAGCCGCGCGTCGGTGCCATGGCAGAGTTCGGCGATATTTTCCGCAATATAGGCGCGCCGCTCTGCGTCATAGGGTTCCTCGCCCCGGAAATGATCGCACCCATCGCGCGCCACCATGAACTCGGTCACTTCGCGGGGGAAGGGATCGGCGCTGGCCGCTACGTCCGACGGGGGCAGGTCGAGCGGGAAATAGGGTGCTGGCTGCGCACGCACCGTCACCTGCGGGCCGGGGCGGGCGGGCAGGGCGCTATTACCGATCGGTTCCGGGGGCGGGGCTGTGGGTTCGGGTGTTTCCGCAACCGCCGATGCCACCATGACGGGGGTATTGTCGTTGCCGGACTGGGCGCTTTCATCGGACGCTCCGCACCCGCCGACAAGCGTCAGCGTCATGCACATCGGAACCAGCAACCAACGCCCGCTCACCCGATTTCCTCCCGCAAGCTGGCGATCAGATCCGCAACATGCGGCAAGCGCGACTCTTCCTCGTCGAGGATCGCCAGAAACGCCGCCCGCCTATAGTCGCGCATTGTTTCGGGCGAAAGGCGGCTTGCTGCGGCTACTGCCGAATTCACGATGTCCAGCAGCCGTTCGACCCCATGCAACCGGCCCCACAGATAGTCGTTTTCGCGATAGGCTCTGCTAAAAAAAGCCCCGAAATTGTTGAATTCTATGCCTTTGAGCGTGGCCTGCGCGCCGCCGCCGCGAATGGCGGAGCAATCCTCCGGCGAAATCCGGTCGACCTTGACCGGATCATATTCATCCAGAGTGTCACCTTGATGCAACGCTAATGTGGCGATGTCGGTGAAGGGGAAGCCCAGATAGGCTAGCAACATGGTCCGCCGTCCGCCCTTGGGCAGGGCGGCGAAGGCTTCGGCCAGCAGTTCGTCGGCCTGATTATCCCGCGACGTCAGGTCGCGCGCCTGCGCTACCGCTTCCAGTGCAGCCGCCGCATCGGTCGGTACGGCCTTCGCCGCCTGCACCACCGCCTCCCCATGGAAATCATCCTCCTCGCACTCGGCGTAGAGGGCCAGCGCAGCATAGATGGCATCGTGCATCACCTGCACCGCAGGATCATCGGCCGCCGCATCATTCTCCAGCGTGTCGGCCAGCCGCCGCGCCAGAAACCGCAGCCGCCGCACGCGAAAGGCGAGGTCATGCGTGCGAAAGAAAGCGACCGGCGCTGCGCCCGAACCGTTATTTTCGGTCAACTGATCCGCGCCGCTGTCCCGCACCTGCGCCCATATCGCCCGGCGATAGGCTTCGCGCAGGATCGCTCCTTCCTCCCCGCTCAGGCGAAACAGCAGGTCGGACAGCGATTCGACGATACCCGATAGTTTGAGATGGCCATAGGCAGGAAAGGCGAATCCTGCCGAACTCGCCGCACGCTGATGCGCCTTGGCTCGCCAGTTGGCGAGGCGCGCGGGCGTCGGCCGGTCTAGGAACAGCATCCGGCCGATGGCGCCTTCCACTTCCGCCTCCATACCGGGCCTCAGCGCGTCCAATATGCGTCGCGTCCGCCGGATACGCGCAGAATGCCGGTCGATCGCCTCCAGATTGTCGCGGATCGGCTGTTCGCGCGGTATGTCGGACAGGGCGCCGAATATCGTGCGGAAAAATCCCGGTAGCGGGGCATCCTCACCTGCCGGTGCGTCTTCCTGCTCGCCCTGTTTGTTGAGGCGAATGGAGCGGTGGCCCGGCTTGGGATCGATATAGACGAAGCGTCGATCCACCTCGCGCCGCGACGGCCGGTTGCGCAGCGCGCCGATAGCCTGAGCGAATGGGGCGTTGGCCAGCACCGATCCGTCGATCAGTACGGCGTCCTCCGCTGTACCACGCGCCACATGCCGGGGCAGGGCGCGGGCCAGAAAGCCATCGCGGCCCGGCCAGTGGCGGTGGCGCCGCTTCAATACCGCGTCCAGCTCCCGCACGGTGAAGGGCGGGAAGGCGCCGGGGAAGCTGGCCGTCGCCCGCGCGGCAAAGACCAGTTCGGCCGGATCGGCAAAGCCGCGTTCGCCCCGACCGCGCGCGCGAAAGCCGATCGACAATCGATGCTCCGTCTCCACCACCTGCGCCGGGCTGTTGAGATTGAGGCTTTGGGGATGGCCTTCAAAATCGGTGACGGTGACGAACAGGTCGAGCGGATGCCCCTCCGGCAACAGCGTCGGGCCGCGTTCCGTCCCCTCCATTGCGTCGAACGCATCCAATAGCATGGTCGAGAATATCTGCCCGCCAAAGGGCGGCTCGAACCAGCGCGAGCGGATGAAGCGCGACAATTTCATCCGCACCTCTTCCCGTGTATCGGGCGCGACCGTGCGTTCCACCGCATCGCCGGGCCGTCGCGCCGCCATCCACACCAAGGGCGTCGCCCAGAATTTGGTCATGGCGCGGGTGGGGCGGGCGTCGGGGTCCAGCAGCCGGTCGACATCGGCATTGTCGAGCCACATTTCGGTCAGCGGCTCCAGCGATTGCCCCGTCTCGATTGCCTGCGCCAGGAATATGCCGTTAATGCCGCCCGCGCTCGCGCCCGCGATGATGTCGGGCATCACTCGTAATTTGATGCCGCTTTCCGCCTCGATCGCGGCGAGCATGTCGCGATAGACAGCTTCGCTGGCGCCCCGCGCCGGCTTTCCGTCATGAAAAGCGCGGCTGGCGCGGGCCAGATGCCATATTTCCTTGGTGATGCCATGCATATAGATGGCCAGGCTGATCCCGCCATAACAGACGAGGGCAAGCCGTAATTCTCTCTCCTTCATGCCTGATGGATCGCAGAGGCAGGGTGGATTGTCGAGGGCAGGGCGCAGCCTTTATCCAACCGCAAACTCCGCCCAGATCGGCAGATGGTCCGATGCTTTGCGTGCCGCCGCGCTTTCATGGACGCCGCATTGTTTCAGGGTCAGCCGCCCGCAATGCATGATCCGGTCCAGCCGGGCGACCGGGCGGCGGGCATGGAAACTGCGCCCGCATGGTGCAAAGCTGTAATGTCGCCCGAAATCGGCAAGACAGCCCCGGTTTGCGCTCCATTCGTTGAGGTCGCCCATCAGCACGGTGGGCATGGTGTCGCCCTGTGACGCGGCCTGTATCACCGCTGCCGCCTGCCGCCGTCGCCACAGACCTGACAGATCCAGATGCATGCCGAATACGCGGAGCGATGCGCCCCTCACCGTGACCTCTGCCATGGTCGCGCCGCGCGGTTCCAGATAGGGCAGGTGCAATACGTCATGGGCAGCGATCTCCGCATCCTTGCGCACCAATATGGCGTTGCCGTGCCAGCCCATGGAATCGACCTGCACATTGATCGGTACGGCGCGATAGTCGCTCTGGCTGTCGAGCAGCAGGGGGGGGATCGCCGCCGACCTTATGCCGAACCGCCGATCCGCTTCCTGAAGGGCGATGATATCGGCATCGACCTCGTTCAGCACCTCCAGCACCCGTTCGGGCATCCGTCGCCGGTCGGTACCGATAGCCTTGCGAATATTATAGCTGGCGACGCGGATCGTTTTCATATCGTTTCAATGCCTGAGCGGGCGGGATGTTTCCACCCGCACCTTTTGCGTTCTTGAATTGTTCTGCTCATGGCTGCATAACCGGCCGGAATCGAGAAGAGGGGCCATGGCCAAGGCAAAACGCAAATTCGTCTGTCAGCAATGCGGCACCGTCACCAGCCGGTGGCAGGGCCAGTGTGAGGATTGCGGCGAATGGAACAGCATTGTCGAGGAAGCGGCCGAAACGGTCTTTTCGCAGCGCCACGACCTGCAAAATGGCGGACGCGCCATCACCCTTGTCGGGCTGGATGACAAGGTCGAACTGCCCCCGCGCACCAGCACCGGCATAGCCGAATTTGACCGGGCGCTGGGCGGCGGCATCGTTGCGGCATCAGCCACGTTGATCGGAGGCGATCCGGGTATCGGCAAATCGACGCTGTTGCTTCAGGCGGCGGCGCGTATCGCCGCGCGCGGCCTGTCGGTCGCCTATATCAGCGGGGAAGAAGCCTCCGATCAGGTGCGCCTGCGCGCCCAGCGCCTCGGCCTTGGCAAGGCGCCGGTGCAGCTGGCCAGCGCGACCTCGGTCCGCGACATATTGACCACGCTGGGGGATGGGCCGCCACCCGCGCTGCTCATCATCGATTCGATCCAGACGATGCATAGCGACCTGATCGAAGGCGCGCCCGGCACCGTCAGTCAGGTGCGCGCCTCCTCTCAGGAACTGATCAAATTCGCCAAGCAGCGCGGCACCGCCCTCATATTGGTCGGCCATGTGACCAAGGATGGCAGCATCGCCGGTCCCCGCGTGCTGGAGCATATGGTCGATACGGTGCTGGCCTTCGAAGGAGAACGCAGCCACCAATATCGCATCCTGCGCGCGGTAAAGAATCGTTTCGGCGGCACGGACGAGATCGGCGTCTTCGCCATGGTGGCGGAGGGGCTGGAGGAAGTGACCAACCCGTCCGCCCTGTTCCTGACCAATCGGGATGAGACGGTGACGGGCGCGACGGTTTTTCCGGCGCTGGAGGGGACGAGGCCGGTGCTGGTCGAGATACAGGCGCTGGTGGTGCGTTTGTCCAGCGGGGCTACGCCCCGGCGCGCGGTGGTCGGCTGGGACAGCGGGCGGCTGGCCATGGTTCTGGCGGTGCTGGAATCTCGCTGCGGCCTCAGCTTCTCGACCTGCGAAGTCTATCTGAACGTGGCGGGCGGCTATCGCCTGTCCGATCCGGCGGCTGATCTGGCGGTGGCTGCCGCGCTCATTTCTGCCCTGTCGGAACGGCCGGTGCCGGCCGATGTTGTATTATTCGGCGAAATCGCTTTGTCCGGTGAAATCCGGCCGGTCGCCCATTCGCCCTTGCGGCTGCGCGAGGCTGCGAAACTGGGCTTCAACCGCGCCTTCGTGCCTGCATCCGCGGCGGACGGGGTGAAGGGGATTGCGATGAGCGGCTATCGCTCGCTCGCTCAGCTTGTTGACCAGATGCTGGGACGCGGATAGCGCCTGTCGCTGATGAACGCCGTCGATATTCTTGTCCTGCTCGCCATTGGCGGCTGTGCCGTGCTGGGCCTGATGCGGGGCTTCGTGCTGGAAACCCTGTCGCTGATGGCATGGGTGCTGGCGATATTCTGCATCCGCCTTTTCCATGCGTCGGTGACGGATCTTTTCACCCCCTTTGTGGGCACGGCCAGCGGCGCGGGTATATTGGCGCTGATCCTGGTGTTCGGCCTCACGTTCGGCGCAGGCAAGATGATCGCCCATGCCATCGGCCGCCGCACGCGCCAGTCCATTTTGGGACCAGTCGACCGGGTGCTGGGCGGCGGTTTCGGCGCGGTCAAGGGATTGATTGGCGCGACCATCCTCTTCCTCGCCTTCAGCCTTGTCTATGACACATTCTATGGCAGCGGCGCCCGCCGCCCCGACTGGCTGTCGGATGCCCGCACCTATCCGCTGCTCAACGCTAGCGGTCAGGCGATCAGCGAATTTCTGGCCGAACAGCGCGCGAAGAAGCCGACAGTCGAAAACGAATAGCTTCGCGGCGTGATGATGCCGCCGGGATGATGCTCATCCCCGTTCGGGCTGAGCCTGTCGAAGCCCTGCTTCCAGGATTGCGGACCGGCCCTGATACATAGGGCTTACAACCAGCCCTTTTCCCGATAGGCGGTGGCGGTTGCTTTCAACCCGTCGGGCGTCGCGATTTCCGGCATCCACAGATGGCGGGGCACATGCAGGGTGCTGGCCGATACCCAGTCGGGATGGCAGAAATAATCCACCCGATCGGGCGTCAGCTTGGCATTCTTGCCCCGGATTGTCCGGTCCATATGCGCGGCGATGGACAACAGCCATTCGGGTGTCGCGATGGTCCTGACCGACGGACGCCCCACGGCCCGACCGATGGCGGCGCCAAATTCCTTATGGTCCCACCCGCCCGGCACGCCGTCGTCAATTTCATAGACATGGATATGGCTGAACTCCCGGTCGCCCGACAGGTTGAGCAACAGTCTGGAGAGATCGCCGACATGCACCACCGACAGGCGACCACCCGGCGGCAGCATCATGAAGCCGCGCTTGGCCATGCGGAACAGTTCCAGCATTTCGCGGTCGCCCGGACCATAGATGGCGGGTGGGCGGACGATGGTCCAGTCGAGCGCGCTGGCCTTCACATGACGCTCGGCCAGTTCCTTCGACCATCCATAATCGGACAGGTCCGGCTCTCGCGCCGCCAGCGAGGACACATGGATCAGGCGACGAATGCCGCGCTTGCGCATGGCGTCGATCACCGCGATCGTGCCGCGGGCATTGCCGGCCTCAAAACCGTCGCGGTCGGGTGCGTTCACGACCCCGGCGATATGCACCACCACATCGGCGTCGCGCACCAGCGTATCGAGTGCTGCGCCGTCTTCCAGCGATCCGGGTACCCATTTCAGGCGAGCGCGGGGCGGCTGGGCGCGGCGGGTCAGCGCCGTCACATGATGGCCGGCTTCCAGCGCCTGTTCCAGCGTCTCGGCGCCGACGAATCCGGTCGCACCCGTCATGGCAATTCGCATCTGTCTCATCGTCTTCATATCATCCGCCCGACGTGCGGGGGAACAGGGTCATACCATCGCCATATGGTCGCGATGGACCAGTACGGACCGGGGCATTTCGCCCAGCAGCGCGGCGATTTCCTCGCTGCGATGGCCGGCGATCTTGCCCGCCGCTTCGCTGTCATATTCGATGAGGCCGCGGGCGATCACCCGGCCGTCGGCGGTCACGATGTCCACAACGTCGCCGCGCGCGAACACGCCTTCGATCCGCGCGACACCGGCGGGCAACAGGCTGTTGCCGTTGCTGAGCGCGCGTTCGGCGCCCGCGTCCACGACGATGCGCCCCCGTGTCGTCAGTCGACCGGCCAGCCATCCTTTGCGGGCGCGCTTCGTTGGTGCTGCAAGGAATATCGATCCCTTGCCGCCATTGGCCCAGTGCGACAGCGGCGCATCGACCTTACCCGAAATGATGGCAAGGTGCGCGCCTGCACCGGTGGCGATGCGGGCCGCCTGTATCTTGGAGATCATGCCGCCCGAACCCATGCCGGATGCCGACCCGCCATCGGCCATGCCGTCGATCCGCGCGTCGATCCTCTCGATGGTTTCTATCAGCATGGCGCTGGCATCGACGTGCGGGTTCGCGGTGTAAAGCCCGTCCACGTCCGACAGCAGCGCAACCGCGTCGGCCCGTGCCGCCTGTCCGATACGCGCCGCCAGACGGTCATTGTCGCCGAACTTGATTTCGGCCGTGGCGACGCTGTCATTTTCATTGACCACCGGCACCACGTCCAGCGCCATCAGTCGCTCCAGCGTGGCCGACGCATTGAGGTAACGGCGTCGGTTTTCCAGATCGTCCAGCGTCACCAGCATCTGCGCGGCTGTAATGCCCTTTTCGTGAAGCAGGCTGGCCCAGCATTGCGACAGGGCAATCTGTCCGGTCGCTGCCGCCGCCTGCGCATCCTCCAGCGAACCGCGTCCGCCCTTGGGCAGGTTCAGCCGCCGTGCGCCGAGTGCGATCGCCCCGGACGAAACGATGATGACCTGCTGCCCGGCGGCTTTTCGCGCGGCGACGTCGGCGACCAGCGTGCGCAGCCAGTCCACCCGGACCTGCCCGGCGGGATCGACCAGCAGCGCCGATCCGATCTTGATGACCAGCCGGCGGACAAGGGCAGGGGGGAAACCGGAAAGGGTGTGAGGCACGTTACCAGATATCCGTTCGCTTCGAGCGAAGTCGAGAAGCATGGTGCGGAACGGTTCTCGACTTCGCTCGAACCGAACGGGTTATGTTGCGCGCAACCTAGATCGGCGACCAGGTGGCTTCGCCTTCGTCGCCGCCCTCATCCTCTTCATCCCCGGCATCCTGCGCCAGTATCGGCAGCACCGCGTCGAGCAGCGCGCCCACGCCTTCGCCGGTGGCGCCGGAAATGATGAACACATCCTCCACGCCAGCCTCTTCGCGAAGCTGGTCGGCAATGTCTTCCATCAATTCCTGACCCAGAAGGTCGCCTTTGTTGAGCGCTACGATCTGCGGCTTTTCGTCGAGGCCGCCGCCATAGGCAGCCAGTTCGTCGGTCACGATGCGGAAGGCCTCGACCGGATCATCGCCGGTCGCGTCGATCAGGTGCAGCAGGACGCGGCACCGTTCGATATGGCCCAGGAAACGGTCGCCGATGCCGGCACCCTCGGCCGCGCCCTCGATCAGGCCGGGAATGTCGGCCAGCACAAATTCCTTGTCGCGGTGCAGGACCACGCCCAACTGCGGCTTGGTGGTGGTGAATGCATAGGCGCCGACCTTTGCCTTGGTATTCGTCACCTGATTGATCAGGGTCGATTTACCCGCGTTGGGCATGCCGACGAGGCCGACATCGGCCAGCAGCTTCAGGCGCAGCCACACCCACATTTCCTGACCCGGCCAGCCGGTGCCATGCTGACGCGGGGCGCGGTTGGTGCTGGTCTTGTACGACAGGTTGCCGCGACCGCCATCGCCGCCGCGCAGGAAGCTGACGCGCTGGCCCACTTCGGTGAAGTCGGCCAGGATTTCCTGATCCTCATAATCGGGATAGCCGTCCTCATCCTCGGTCCCCTCGATCGGTTGGGGATCGGACAGGATCTGCGTGCCGACGGGAACCTTGACGATCAGGTCTTCGCCACCTGCGCCATAGCGGTTCTTGCCCATGCCGGGCATGCCGCGCTGCGCCTTGAAATGCTGCGTATAGCGGAAATCGATCAGTGTATTGAGGCCGGCTACGGCTTCGAAAATGATGTCGCCGCCTTTGCCGCCATTGCCGCCGTCCGGGCCGCCATATTCGACATATTTCTCACGGCGAAAGCTGACCGCACCGGGGCCGCCCCAGCCGGATTTGATATAGATTTTGGCTTGATCGAGAAAATGCATGGCGCGCCCATAGCGCCATTGGCGCTAAAGTTAAACCTCAGCCTTTGCGGTGGGTGCAGCGGCCTCTGATGACAGGGCAAAACTCAGGCTGCGGGTGGCGATTTCCCGCGCTTTTTCGCGCGGCTGGCCCAGCGCGGCGGCCATCGGACCGCCCAGTTGCGAATCGCCCAGCGCCAGCAGCACCAGCATCAGCGTATTGTCGCGGATCAATTCGCCCATATCG
The DNA here is from genome assembly GCA_021847605.1 of Pseudomonadota bacterium. Lineage (GTDB taxonomy): Bacteria > Pseudomonadota > Alphaproteobacteria > Sphingomonadales > Sphingomonadaceae > Sphingobium. Next base: position 12,470 of record JAJZQN010000032.1, read on the forward strand.
GGCGTCGTCGCGCTGGCCGCCAGTTTCACGACCAGCCGGTGGATTGCATCCACCACCGGGTCCAGTGCATCCTCATTGCCCGCCGCCAGCATCCAGCTTGCCAGCGCCCCGGCTCCTTCCTTGTCGAACGCATCGAACGTCATGTCGACGATGATGCGTGGCGCCAGTTCGCCGCGCCGCGCCGCGTTGACCGCCTTGCCGATGGTGGCGGTGATGGTGTCGGCCAGATGAGCGGCCAGCGCCTTCTGCAATCCAGCCGCCGATCCGAAATGGTGGAGCAGATTGGCGTGGGTGCGGTCGATGCGCCCGGCCACGGCCTTCAGAGTCACGGCCTGCGGTCCCGTTTCGATCAGCAGCGCGCGGGCAGCCTCCAGCGCGGCGAGGCGGCTTTCATCGGGGCTGAGGCGGATGCGGCGAGAAGGATTGCTGGGCATGGCTGTTCCATGGCGTAAGCACGCTCGCTTGACCAGAGAGGCGCTGACCGCTCTTATCGGGTGATGACTACGCCCATTCTCCATACCGAACGGCTTATCCTGCGCCCTCATGCCATTGGCGACTATAGGGCTTGCCGCGCTCTGTGGGGTGATGCCGATGTTGTTCGACATATTGGCGGTGCGGTGCAGGATGCGCAGGCCGTGTGGTTTCGCATCCTGCGTTATGCAGGCATGTGGTCGATGCTGGGCTATGGCATGTGGGTGATCGAGGAGCGGGAAAGCGGCACCTTTCTGGGTGAGGCCGGGCTGTTGAGCGCCGAACGCGGTCTGGCAGAGCTGGAGGCGGTGCCGGAAGCCGGATGGGTGCTGGGGCCACAGGCATGGGGCAGGGGAATTGCGACCGAAGCGATGCAGGCGATTCTGGATTGGGCCGACGCAGCGCTGGGTGCGCCTTCGATCCGTTGTATCATCGATCCGGATAATGATGGATCGATCAAGGTCGCCGAGAAACTCGGCTTCGTGCCGCTCATCGACACGCTCTATGACGGGAAGCCAACTCGCGTGTTCGATCGGAGGCGGGCGGATGGTTCGCGGGGCAAGCCCGGGTAGGTCCGTTGGCAGCGCACGCCGAAGACGGAAAGGGCGGAACGGGGATCGTCCATCGGTTCTGAAGCTGAGAGGCGGCCAGTCCCTTGCATTCTCGATCTGGCCAAGGCACCCCGGCCTCGATGCTTACTGAGACAGATCTGGAAAACGCCCTGCTGGGGCCAGTCCTCTCTGATCGCGACTGCGGCGATTGTACCATATGCTGTACGGTCCTGACGGTAGATACGCCTGATTTCGGGAAGCCGGGCGGAACGCCCTGTGTTCACCTCGCGTCGCATGGATGCAGCATTCACGCGATGCGTCCGCACATCTGTCGCACATGGTTTTGCGCGTGGCGCAGGGTGGCGAGTCTGCCCGATGAAGCTCGGCCGGACCGGTCCGGTATTCTGGTGTCGCTCGATTTTGTTCGAGAGCCGCGAAACTGCTTCGAAGGCGTCTCGATCATGGTTCGCATGGCCCCTGACAGCAAGGCGATCGACAATGATATGGCAGGGGCAATTCTCGACAGGCTTTGCGATCAGTTGGTGCCCGTATGGTTCACCGACGGATCGAGGAAGATGTTGATGCATCCTGACGCTGATGTTGCCAGTCTGGTTATCTCGGGTGAGGCCGCGCCTGCGCATTTGAGAGATGAGGTGGCGGCGTGGCGCGAGCGATACGCTGTCTTCACGCCGGGCAATCAGGATAGTCCGTCGCCCTAAACCCTGTCACTTTCCCGAATATGGAGATCCGGTCAGAGTAGGGCGATGCCCGATGGCAAATCCCGTTCACTCCGCTTCGCTTTGTAAGACTGTCGCCTTGCCTAATCACCTTGGACAGGGCGACAGTCTTACGATGCTTTCGATCATGCCGCGACGGGCAGGGCATCCCGATAGACGTCCATGGCCGGGTCGTCATTCATTCGGTCGGCTTCGCCTTCCTCGAACAACAGGCAATCCACAGTTGCGGAGCGCCCGCGGCTGTGACGCCGCTCCACCTGACCGGTGAAGCGGAAGCCCAGCTTGCGCAGGACATTGCCGGATGCAGGGTTGTCGATGAAATGCGCGGCACGAATGTCGGTGACGCCATTGGCCCGCGCCATGCCCAGAACGGCTCGCGCCGCCTCCGTCGCGAAACCTAGCCCCCAATAAGGGCGTGCGATCCAGTAGCCGAGTTCGGGCGCACCCTCTTCGTTCAAATGCACGCCGCACCCGCCGATCAGGCGTGGGGCGCCATGGGTGCGGGTAAAGGCCAGCAGGCGCGGCATGCGCGGATGCTGTGGCAATGCCAGAAAATCCTGCGCATCGTTCAGCCCATAGGGGGCGGGGGCGCGCGACAGGTTGCGCAGGATGGCGGGGTCGTTGATGGCCAGCGTCAGCGCGACGTCATCTTCCATCCAGCCGGGACGCAGCAGCAATCGGGGGGTACGGGCGAACATTCTCGTCTCTCCTCTTGGGCGCGCCGTTAGCCGCCAATGATGACGGCTTGACGACGCTTGCTCCTCTGGCTGAGCCCCGCCCGCACGACGCGCGAGAAGGCCCGGAGTTCCAGAGGTTTGAGGGATTTTCGAGGGGGTGTTTCGCCCAATGGAAAAGGGGCGCCCCTCGCATGGAAGGAGCGCCCCTTGTTCCCTCGGACACCGGTATCAGGCCGTTGCGCTGATCACCGGGAGGATCGCCCCTATCGAAGGACGACCCGTCATTGATCGTCCGTTATTCTGCGGCTTCGGCCACCGCGTCGACCGACACATATTTGCGGCCGAGTTTGCCATCGTGGAATACCACGCGGCCTTCACCGAGCGCGAACAGCGTGTGGTCCTTACCCATGCCGACGTTGCGACCGGGGTACACGCGGGTGCCGCGCTGACGAATAATGATGTTGCCGCCGATCACTTCCTGACCGCCGAACTTCTTCACGCCAAGGCGCTTCGACTCTGAATCGCGACCGTTGCGCGACGAACCGCCAGCTTTTTTATGTGCCATGACCTAAACTCCTTATCTAAGCTGCGCTCAGGCGATCGACACGATCTTGAGGATCGTGTGATTCTGGCGGTGGCCGTTCTTGCGGCGATAGTTGTGACGACGACGCTTCTTGAAGACGATGACCTTTTCGCCCTTCGCCTGCGCGATGATCTCGGCAGCAACGGTCAGCTTGGCAGCATCCTTCAGGTCGCCGCCTTCGCCGGCCAGCAGGACGTCGTCCAGCGTAACCTTATCGCCGGCTTCGCCAGCCAGCTTTTCAACGACGATCTTGTCTCCGGCGGCGACGCGGTACTGCTTGCCGCCCGTACGCACGATAGCGAACATGGCTTGTCTCTTCTCGTTCTAATCTGCTTTACGCAGCTCACCAATGACATGAAGCCTTGCCGACCCGCGCGGGAATGTGGCCCGTTAGTGGAATGACTCGTTTCTGTCAACCGATGCAGGCCGGAAACCGGGCTGGTTTTCGGCTGCATCCTTGCCTATCTTGTATATCACAAGGGAATGGACAGAGTGATGCATCATATAGGGCCGGTAAAGCGGATGGAAAGGGCGGGTGCCAACCGCGCCGCCATTCTCTGCGCTTTCTGGGCCTTGATCGCGGTCACGCTCTTGTCTGCGCTGGCCCCGCTTGGGCCGCCGCTCAGCCGGGCGAAGGGGTCAGCCTTTAATCCTGCAACCAGCGAAGTCGTACTGAAAAGTCGGGCGCAGGCGGTGAAGCAGGCGGGGGAAACGCCTCGGCCGGATGATGATGATTCGCGTCCGCGCACGGCGCTCTGGTCCCTGCTTCTCGTCGTCCTTCTGGCGATTGTTCGCGCTGTTCGGATCGCTCCGGTCGCCTTGGGCCTCCATGACCTGCCCCGGATTTCCCTTGCCGGGGGGCATCGCGCCCGCGCGCCTCCCGCTTCTTTCTGACGAACATAGTCTGTCCGTTCTGAACGGGCATCGTCGGAAAGAGGAGCTGCTCCCATGTTTCGTAAAAGCCAGCGCGACGGTGAACGCCGTCGGCCGCCCTGGTGGTTCATGCCGATCGTTATGGCGGGAGCCGGCCTTGCCGCGCTCCTCCTGTCGGCCGCGATGATGACCCTCGTCGAATGACCTTTGCGCCCGCCATTCCCCCCCCGCTTTGGGCAACGGGAATGGCCCGGACGCGCCCTATCTGTTATCATGCCGCCGGACGCGCTTCATGGCGCCCGGCGAAGCGATTGAAAGGCATATATGCCCCATCACACGCCCCTGATCGGCACTATCGTTGCCGGCCTCGTCGTCGCCTTCATCATGGGCGCCATTGCCCACAGGCTGAAATTATCGCCGCTGGTCGGCTATCTTGTCGCCGGTATCATGGTCGGTCCCTTTACCCCCGGCTTCGTCGCTGATGCGGGCCTTGCCAACGAACTGGCCGAAATCGGCGTCATATTGCTGATGTTCGGTGTCGGCCTCCATTTTTCGCTTAAAGACCTGTTGTCGGTGAAGGCGATCGCCGTTCCCGGTGCGCTGGTGCAGATTGCCGTGGCAACCCTGCTGGGCATGGGCCTTGCCTATTTCATGGGCTGGACGCTGATGGGCGGGCTGGTCTTCGGCCTTGCCCTGTCGGTGGCCAGTACCGTCGTGCTGCTGCGGGCATTGCAGGGCGCCGATCTGGTCGAAACGCGGCGGGGGCGGATTGCGGTCGGTTGGCTGATCGTGGAGGATCTGGTGATGGTGCTGGCGCTGGTGCTGTTGCCCGCGCTCGCCGATGTGATGAACAGCGCCGAGGGCGGCGGGGCAGGGGCACTGATTGCGCCCCTGCTCGGCACATTGCTCAAGGTGGCAGGCTTCGTTGCAGTCATGTTGATCGTGGGACGCCGTGTTATCCCCTGGGCGCTGCATTGGGTCGTCCATACCGGGTCGCGCGAATTGTTCCGCCTTGCCGTCCTTGCCATCGCATTGGGCGTGGCATTCGGGGCGGCGATGGCCTTTGACGTATCCTTTGCGCTCGGCGCCTTCTTCGCGGGCATGATCCTGGGCGAAACGCCGCTCAGTCGCCGGGCGACCGAAGAAACGCTGCCGCTGCGCGATGCATTCGCCGTATTGTTCTTCGTGTCGGTGGGGATGCTCTTCAACCCCTCGATCGTGGTGGAGCAGCCATTGCCGCTGCTGGCGACCATTCTCATCATCATCATCGGGAAATCGATCGCAGCGTGGGCTATCGTGCGGGTCTTTGGCTATCCGAACGTCACAGCGCTGACAATTGCGGCCAGTCTCGCCCAGATCGGCGAATTTTCCTTCATTCTCGCGTCGCTGGGTGCGGGGCTGGGTGTCTTGCCGGACGAGGCGCGCGATCTCATTCTGGCGGGTGCCATGGCCTCCATCTTCCTCAATCCCATTCTCTTTTCGATGATCGTGCGCGAACATAAGAAGGATGATGATGAAGAGGTGGAGCAGAAGCAGCCGGAACGTCCCCGCATCGGTCATGTCATCCTGATCGGCTATGGCCGGGTAGGCAAGCTGATCGCCCTGCGCCTGCATGAGCGCGACGTGCATTTCGTCGTGGTGGAGGGCGACCCGGAGCGTGTTGAGGAGGCCGAGGAGGCTGGCCTGTCGGTGGTGAAGGGCAATGCGCTGGAGGACAAGCATTTGCTGGCGGCCGGCATCTGTGAAGCGCGCCATCTGCTGATCGCCGTGCCGGAAGGTTTCGAGGGCGGCGCCATCCACGAACATGCGCGCAACCTGAACGACAAGTTGCAGGTGATCGCCCGCGCCCATAGCGATGCGGAGGTCGCGCATCTGGAGCGGCTGGGCGTGCCGCATGTCGTGATGGGCGAGCGTGAGCTGGCGTCGCGGATGCTGACGCTGTGCGGGGTGAGGTGACAGCAAAAAGGGCGGTTGGAACAAAGCTCCACCCGCCCTTTCATATGACTTTGCTCAGGCCTTAGCCGCGTGGCTTGCGCGGGCCACCGGGGCGCTTGGGTCCGCCCTTGAATGGACGGGGGGCATAGCCGCCGGGGCCGCCGGGGCGGGGGCCGCGATCGTTCGAGCGATTGCCCTGACGCTTATGCTCGCGGGCCTGCTCGCGCGGTGCGCCGTCGATCATTTCGAACGCGACGTCTGCGCCCTCGTCATTGGCTTCACCCGAACGCTTCACTGCCGACATGAAGCGGCTGACGATCGCCTTGGGGATTTCGAACATGGTTTCGTTGGTCGTGATGCGAATGGCGCCGATGTCCTGACGCGACACATGGCCGCGCCGACAGATTAGCGGCAAGATCCAGCGCGGATCGGCATTCTGGCGACGGCCGATGTCCATGCGGAACCATTGCGTGTCCTCAAAGCCCGGACGCGGCCCGTCGTTGCGGACCGGCGCTTCGCTGCGGTCCAGTAGTTCCTCAGGCGCGGGCAGGGCGGCGCGGGCGCTTTTCACCAGCATCGCCGCGATTTCCTTGGCGCTCTTTTCGGCCAGCAGTTCGGCGCCCAGCGCCCAATCGGCTTCGTCCAGTTCCGCCTTTTCCATCAGGTTGGCGCGCAGGCGAGCATTATCCTGCTCCAGAATGGCGTCCTTGCTGGGCGGGGTGCCCCATTCGACCGGAATCTTCGCGCCGCGCAGCATCGATTCGACGCGACGGCGACGCGGATAGGGAACGATGAGGACGGCGGTGCCCTTTTTACCCGCGCGGCCGGTACGGCCCGAACGGTGCTGCATCGTTTCCGCGTCGCGAGGCAGTTCGACATGCACCACCAGCGTCAGGCTGGGCAGATCGATGCCGCGCGCGGCGACGTCGGTCGCGACGCACACCCGTGCGCGCTTGTCGCGCAACGCCTGAAGCGCATGGTTGCGCTCATTCTGGCTATGCTCGCCCGACAGGGCGACGGCGGCAAAGCCGCGCTCGGTCAGGCTGGAGTGGAGATGGCGTACATTGTCGCGCGTTGCGCAGAACAGGATGGCCGTTTCCGCCTCATGATAGCGCAGCAGATTCACCACCGCATTTTCGATGTCGGACGGCGCTACCGTCACCGCCTGATAGCTGATGTCGCCATGGCCGCGCTCTTCGCTCATGGTCGAGATGCGCAGGGCATCCTTCTGGTAGCGCTTGGCCATTGCCACGATCGGCTTGGGCATGGTCGCAGAAAAGAGCAGGGTACGGCGATCGTCGGGCGCGCTGTCGAGAATGCCCTCCAGATCTTCGCGGAAGCCCATGTCGAGCATTTCGTCCGCTTCGTCCAGCACTACGGTCTGCATGGCCGACAGGTCCAGCGCCCCGCGTTCCAGATGGTCGCGCAGACGGCCCGGTGTGCCGACGACGATATGCGCGCCGTGCGACAGGGCACGGCGTTCCTTGGCAGCGTCCATGCCGCCGACGCAGGTGGCGATACGCGCGCGAGCTGCGCCATAGAGCCATTCGAGTTCACGGCTGACCTGCAATGCCAGTTCGCGCGTCGGCGCGATCACCAGCGCCAGCGGCTTGCCCGCGACGGGGAGGCGATCGTCGTCGCCCAGCAATTCGCCGGCCATGGCGAGGCCGAACGCGACGGTTTTACCCGATCCGGTCTGCGCCGATACCAGAAGGTCGCGGCCACGCGCTTCCTCCTGCGTCACTTCGCTCTGGACGGGGGTCAGGGCTTCATAACCCTTGGTGGTAAGCGCCTGTGACAGGAGGGCGGGGAGATGTTCAAAAGACATTTTCATTATCCATCGGTAAAGCGACCCGCCATTCCCGACGGATACAGTGCGACCTTTCATGCTGCCCGTTGGGACAGCCCGGAAGGTGGTCATGCTTCCGGTTCCAAAATCCTCTCCGTTGGGGAGAGGGGGGCCATTTGCCATGGCAAATGGTGAGGGGTGTCCCCCTGGCAAAGGGGCATGCCCCTCTATCGGGGACTGACCCCGCACCTTTCCCAAATAGGGAGGGTGGTTTCATAAAATAAGAAAGCCTCCTTCCGCGTTCCCGGGGAAGGAGGCTTTCTTATTGCTTATATCGCAAAAATCAGACCGAGGCGACTTCCGCCACGTCGACCTTCACGCCCGGGCCCATCGAGGACGACAGGGCGATCTTGCGGACATATTTGCCCTTCGAACCCGATGGCTTCGCCTTGACGATCGCGTCGACGAAGGCATCGAAATTCTTGCGCAGGTCTTCGGCCGAGAAGCTCGACTTGCCGAGGCCAGCGTGGATGATGCCAGCCTTTTCCACGCGGAATTCGATCTGACCACCCTTGGCGGCCTTCACGGCTTCGGCGACGTTCGGCGTCACGGTACCCAGCTTCGGGTTCGGCATCAGGCCCTTGGGGCCGAGAACCTTACCAAGGCGACCGACCAGACCCATCATGTCGGGCGTGGCGATGACGCGCTGGAAGTCGATGTTGCCAGCCTGGATCGATTCGAGCAGATCTTCGGCGCCCACGACGTCGGCGCCGGCATCCAGAGCGGCCTGAGCCTTGTCGTTGCGAGCGAACACGGCGACGCGAACGTCCTTGCCGGTGCCAGCGGGCAGGGTGACGACGCCACGGACCATCTGGTCGGCGTGACGGGGGTCAACGCCCAGGTTGATCGCGATTTCGACGCTTTCGTCGAACTTGGCGGTTGCATGGGTCTTGATGAGGCCCAGAGCCTCGTCAACGCCGTGCAGCTTTTCCTTGTTGATTGCGGCGGCGAGAGCCTTTGCCTTCTTGGTCTGCTTGGCCATGTCTTAGCCCTCCACCACTTCGAGGCCCATTGCGCGGGCCGAACCTTCGATGATCTTCGCGGCGGCGTCGATGTCGTTGGCGTTCAGGTCAACCATCTTGGCCTGAGCGATTTCGACCAGCTGCGAACGCTTGATCTTGCCCGCGACAACCTTGCCGGGCTCCTTCGAACCGGACTTGAGGTTCATCGCCTTCTTGATGAGGAAGGTGGCAGGCGGCTGCTTCGTGGTGAAGGTGAAGCTGCGGTCGGCATAAACGGTGATGATGGTGGGCAGCGGGGTGCCCTTGTCCACATTGGCCGTCTGGGCGTTGAACGCCTTGCAGAATTCCATGATGTTCACGCCGCGCTGACCCAGGGCAGGGCCGATCGGCGGAGCAGGCTTGGCGTCTCCAGCGGGAACCTGGAGCTTGATATAGCCCGTAATTTTCTTGGCCATTTTTACTCACTCTGTTGCTGGAAGGGCGAAATATCGACCTTCCGGTTCAAGTTTAGCGGTTCAGACGGAGGCAGGCCTCCTCCCGCATGTTTTCCAAGCCCCTAGGGATGGAAGCGGCGCCCTGTAGCGCAAGGGGCGTCCGAGTGCAAATGCATTTCGAACGCCTTTGGCGATCATGCGGGAAGCCAGTCCACTTCCAGCCGAATATCGTTGTCATCGGGGCGGATGCGGCTGACGCGCGCGGCGAAGCGTTCGCCTGCGTCCATCATCCTTGCGACGGCGCTGTTGTCCATGCGGGCGATATAGCCAAGTTTCCGCCCGTCCATGTCGAAAACCTCGATGGCCCGCCGATCATAGGCGTTGTCGGGTTCCCGGCGCAGGATGACGGGCGCGCCTTCCGTAAGGGTCGGCAGGCTTTCGCTGGCCTGATAATAGGCTTCGCCGTTTACGCGCGTCCAGAGCAGGCGCACCGGCGCACGTGCAGGCGGGGCGGCGGGGGGCGGTGTGGCCGGAATGGCGGCGGCTGGCGCAATGCCGATCAGCGCAAGTGCGCGTCGACGAGTGAATGAGAGGCTGGGAAACATGACCAGCGACCTTTCCTAAATGAAGGGTCGCTCCTGATAAGGAGGGACCGATGCCTTGGCATCGGTCCGACTGGTCCGATGCGGTTTATTTCGACAATTCGACCTGTTCGAAGTCCAGTTCGACAGGGGTGGCGCGACCAAATATCGACACCGACACCTTGACCCGGTTCTTTTCGAAATCCAGTTCCTCGACCACGCCGTTGAAGCTGGCGAAGGGGCCGTCCAGCACCTTGACGCTGTCGCCGATTTCGTAATCGACATTGACCTTGTGCTTGGGGGCGGCTTCGGCGGCCTTTTGGGCGCCGAAATAGCGTGCGGCATCGCTTTCGCTGATGGCCTGCGGCTTGCCCGACGAGCCAAGGAAGCCCGTCACCTTGGGCGTATTCTTGACCAGGTGATAGATGTCGTCGTTCATCGCGAGCTTGGCGAGGACGTATCCGGGCATGAACTTGCGTTCAACCTGGACCTTCTTGCCGCGCTTCACTTCGGTCACGGTTTCGGTGGGGACTTCCACCTGCTCGACCAGTTGCGAGAGGCCCATGCGCTCGGCTTCGGACAGGATCGATTCCTTGACCTTGTTCTCGAAGCCCGAATAGGCGTGGATGATGTACCAGCGCGCCATGTTACCGTCTCAAACTCCCGTTCAGAGCGTGTTGCTCAACGTCCTGCGGCGATGCCCAGCAGCCACTGGACGATCGCGCCGAAAAATGTGTCGATGCCAAAGAAGAAAAGGCCGAGCAACGAAGTCATGATAACGACCATGATGCCGGTCATTATCGTCTCGCGGCCCGTGGGCCATACGATCTTGGATGCTTCGGTCTTCACCTGATTGACGAATTCGCCGGGGGAAACCTTCGCCATCGCCTGCCTCAAAATCTTCAATACCAACGCCAATTCGCGAAGCAACAGTCCGCCCTCCCGATCCCGCCCTAGATAATGGCGTCCGGGGGTGCGGCCGCTGGCTCCGCGACCTGATCTTCACCATTGTCTGTGCGCGAAGCCAAGAGAAATCAAGGCTTCGCGGCGCGCCGTCTGGCAGGAGTGGAGGGACTCGAACCCACGGCATTCGGTTTTGGAGACCGACGCTCTACCAACTGAGCTACACTCCTGCGCGCGGCTGACGCCAGCGAAGGAGGGCGCTTTAGCGTGGGGATGCAGACAGGGCAAGCGCGATTATGCGGCTTTTTGTTCTGGCTCTGCGACCTGGGTGTCGGCACTGGTCTGTCGCTCGGCCTCTGCGTTGATCTGCGCACCGATCAGGACGACATAGGCGGACACGAACAGCCATAGCTGAAGCACGACAACCGCGCCCAGCGAGCCGTATGTTTCGTTATAATTGCCGAATCGCGAGACATAGAAGGACACAGCCAGCGTCGCGACCAGCCAGAAGATGGTCGCCGTGACCGATCCGATGCTGAGCCATTGCCATTGCGCTTTGCGACGATGCGGGCCGAAACGGTAGATGAGGGCGAAGATGGCGCTGGCAAGCAGGCCAGCGCTGATCCAGGTGATCGCCTTGATCGCGAACAATATGCCCGGTCCCCAACTTGTCAGCCATTTCTGAATGAGGCCGATGATGGTGGCGGTGACGACGCCGGCCACGACGACCAGAACGGCGGAAAAGGTGATGCCCATGGACACGCGGGTGCGCGCGATGATGCCGCGCGCCTCCTTCGACGCATAGACGACATTGAGTGCCTCCATGATGGCGGTGGCGGCGCGGGTGGCACCATAGACGGCGAGCGCCAGAGCAAGCAGCAGGCCAAGGCCGGTCGTGCCTTTGGCGGCCGACACCACGCCCATGAGCTGATCATTGATAAGGGTCGCAGCATCGCGCGGGACGACGGTGATGATCGCGGCCATGTGGCGCTGTACCAGCATGGGGTCGCCGATCAGGCCATAGGTCAGGACCACGGCGGCAAGCAGCGGGGCGATGGACAGAAAGGCGTAATAAGCGACGCCGGCCGACAGCAGCCCCAGATGATTGCCTGACATAGCGGCATAGACGCGCTTCAAAATTTCCCACCAGGCGCGGGGCGGAATTTTCCAAGGCGCGTCGACATGCACCTGTTGCGCGATGGTGGTGGTCATCATGTTCCCCTGCTGTTGCAGAAAGGCAAGCGCGTGAGCGGGCAGGGGGTTCCCTTGGTCAGGCCTGCCGGGATGGGCGATACTGTTCGGACAGAGCCTTGAAATGGACGGATGGCACGCGAAAACAGAAGGGGGCGTTCAGTGCGCCGAGTTCCTTCAGCCATGGTCCGCTTTCATAATGGTTGATGTGTAGTGCCGTCGCGCTGTCCGGTTCGATAGGCAGGTCGATGTCGGAAAAGACCAGCGCATCTTCATCCGCAACCTGCGCTACGGCCTGATGCTGGAGCGTCAGATATTGGATGGCTTGTCGCCAAGATGGAAAGAAGCGCTGAAAGTCCGGCGGCAATATAGGGGTGGCTTCTGTTACTGCTTCGATGCGGACGTCGGGAGCAGACCCGCCTCCGCCAATATGCATCATGCAGGATGTTTGCGTGCAACGATGATCGAATCGGGCGGCACGATGAGAGGGCAGCACGTCGCTGAACAGGCGGGTGCCGACGGCATAAAGCGCGCTGTCGAAGATATTGGCGATGAACAGGACTGTCCCGCTGCCCCCATTCGCGTCAGGGGCCAGATACAGCCGCCAATTGCTTTGCAGCGGCGACGGGAAAAGCCGTCGTAGCGGCCCGAGAAAGGCGGGACCGAAATGGCCATGGCGATAGGTCAGGATTGTCAGGATGGTGTAGCCGTCGCGTTCCAGCAGCGTGACGCCCTGCGGCACAAGGTGGGCGACCTTGCCGACCGGCACGATCCAGTTGGCATAGACAATGTCGCGGACGTCGCTGGCTAGCACCATGAACGGCAGGCGGGACATAATTGCACGGCGCAGGCGGCGCAGCCCTGTGGCATTGGCGAGGCGATCCTGCCAACGGCCGCGCCAACCCGAATCGGGCGAGATATATCGGTTCCGATGCCCGGCCGGTGGCCCGAACCAGCCCGGCATCAGAGAAAGAGGCCGCCCTTCATGATGCGGCGGGCGCGGCCCTGAACCGGCACCTTGTCGAATGGCGTGTTGCCGGCTGCTGCGGCCATGCGGCCCGAATCGACGATCCATGGCGTTTCAGGATCGACGAAGATCAGGTCGGCGGCGCTGCCGGCGGCGAAACTGCCCGCATTGACGCCCAGCAGGCGCGCTGGATTGGCGGACAACAGGGTCATCAGCCGGTTGATCGTCACATGCCCTTCCCGCACCAGATTGAGCGAAAGGGCGAGCAGCGTTTCGGCGCCCGCCATGCCCGGCGATGCGTCGGCGAAGGGCAGGCGCTTATCCTCCGGCCCGCGTGGGTCGTGGCCGGATGTGATGACGTCCACCGTGCCGTCGGCAACCGCCAGCAGGCTCGCCTGACGGTCATTTTCATGCCGCAGCGGGGGGGAGAGGCGGGCGAAGGTGCGGAAATCGGTTGCCGCCTGATCATTGAGGAACAGGTAGGCAGGACTGATGCCGCAACTGACCTTAAGCCCTTCCGTCTTGGCGGCGCGGATCAGGTCGAAACCAGCCTTGGTCGTCACCAGCCGGAAATGGATGGCGGCGCCTGTTTCGCGCACCAGCATGATGTCGCGGGCGATGGCTATGGCCTCTGCGCAGGCTGGCGCATGGGGCAGCCCAAGCCGGGTGGCCGTTTCGCCGCTGGTCGCGACGGCCTTTGCCGTCAGGCCGCTATCTTCGGCATGGGCGATGACGGTCAGGCCAAGGCCACTGGCATAGGACAGGACGCGCAGCATGACGCCCGAATCGGCGATCCACTGGCGCCCGGTGCCGACAGCCCTGGCTCCCGCCGCCTGCATCAGGCCCATTTCCGCCATTTCGGTGCCGAGCAGTCCACGGGTCGCGGCAGCGATGGGATGAACCCAGAAGTCGGGCTTGCCGGCGCGGGTCGCATGGCGGATCAGCCCGGCTTCGTCGAGCGGAGCGCGCTGATCGGGCATCAGGGCGGCGCGGGTGATGCCGCCGAAGTGGAATGCGGGCTTGTCCGTGGCAAAGACGCCAAGGTCGATAAGGCCGGGGGCCACGACCAGTCCCTTGGCATCGACCTGCTCTGCATCGGTCGGAATGTCGATGGCGCCGGTCGCGACGATCCGGTCGCCCTCGATCAGAATAGTGCCGGCGGTGAGGGCGTTGCCGGTGGGATCGGCCAGCTTGCCGTTGACGATGGCGATCTTGCTCATGCCCATCGAGTCCTTTTGATTGGTCGGGATGTTCAAGCCCATCCCTCCACACCACGCGCGCTGCGTGTCAGCACGTCCAGGCAGGCCATGCGGACGGCGACACCCATTTCCACCTGTTCCGTGATGACGGAACGGTCGGGATGATCGGCCACGTTACTGGAAATCTCGACGCCCCGGTTCATCGGGCCGGGGTGCATGACGATCGCGTCGGGCTTGGCGATGGTCAGCCGTTCCGGCGTCAGGCCATAAAGGGCATGATATTCGCGCGGTGAGGGGATGAAGGCGCCATCCATCCGTTCATTCTGAAGCCGTAGCATCATGACGACATCGGCGCCGTCCAGCCCTTCATCCATGCGGGTAAAGGGAGTGGCGCCCAGCATTTCGACCTCTGGCGGCATCAGCGTGGGCGGGGCGATGGCGCGGACCTGCGCGCCGAGCGCCGCAAGGCAGAGCATGTTCGACCGGGCGACGCGGCTGTGCAGCACATCGCCGCAAATGGCGACGATCAGCCCTTCGAAACTGCCCTTGTGCCGCCGGATGGTGAGAGCGTCGAGCAATGCTTGGGTGGGATGTTGATGCCAGCCGTCACCGGCGTTCAGCACCGCGCAGTCCACCTTGTCCGCGATCAGCGCCACCGCGCCCGAACTGGCGTGGCGGATCACCAGCACGTCGGCGGCCATGGCGTTGAGCGTCATGGCGGTGTCGATCAGCGTTTCGCCCTTCTTCACGCTGGACTGGCCGGCATGCATGTTGACGACATCGGCGCCCAGCCGCTTTCCGGCGATTTCGAACGACAGCAAGGTGCGCGTCGAATTTTCGAAAAAGGCGTTGATCTGGGTCATGCCCGACAGGCGGTCATGATGTTTGCGCGCCTGCCCGCGATTGGCGGCGGCCCATTGTTCCGCCTCATCAAGCAGGAACCGGATTTCCCAGGGTTTGAGATCGGCGATCGACAATAGATGCCGGTGCGGAAACAACGCTCGTCCGGTGAGGTCGGGCGAGGCGGGCGCTGCGGGCGTTTCTGGCATGAGCGCGCTTTAGGCGAGCGGGCCGGGCAGGGCAAGGCCAGCATGCGATGTGGAATGGCAGAAAGGAAAATTTGGCTGGGGCGGCAGGATTCGAACCTGCGCATGGCGGCATCAAAAGCCGCTGCCTTACCGCTTGGCGACGCCCCAGCAGAACCGATCGTCGATCGGTGAGGGGAGCCATATAGCGTGTCATTGGCGAAAGGGAAGCCCGCTCTTCATCCCTTTTCCATCCTTTCGCCGTGCCCGATTGCGGCTTCCTTATCGCGGCCCGACAATGCTAGGTCAGGGCGGTGAGCCAATCTTCCCCGCCCCATAGCCAGATCGCCCCCGCATCGCCCCTGTTCCTGAGAGAGGATGAAATCAGGCGCGGCATAGAGATGCTCTATTTTGGTTATTCGGCGCTGACCCGTTCGATCGACGAGGGTTTGTTGGCGCAGGGACTGGGTCGGGCGCATCATCGGGCGCTGTATTTTATCTCGCGCCAGCCCGATTTGACGGTCAAGGAATTGCTGCGCCTGTTGGGCATCACCAAACAGTCGCTGGGCCGGGTTCTCAACGATCTGGTCGACAAGGGCTATATCGAGACGCGGCCGGGGGCGAGCGACCGGCGGCAGAAGAGATTGCGGCTGAGCGCCGAAGGGCGGGCGCTGGAGGCGGAACTGTTTCGGGCGCTGCGCGAAAAGATGGCGACCGCTTATGCACAGGCGGGGCAGGGGTCCGTCACCGGTTTCTGGCGGGTGCTGGAAGGGCTGATCCCCGACGAGGATCGGTCGATGGTCTTCGGCCTGCGGGGCGCTTGAACCGACGGCCATCCTGTCGACGATAGGCTAATCTTCTGCGAATCGGTGATGGTCATGTCAGGGGGAGCGATGATGCCGAAACTGTGGATGATGATATTGCTGGTAGCCGCAATACAGGTGCCGACCATCGTCAGAGCGGGGCTGTTCGATCCGCCCGATCCGAAAATTTTCGCCCGGAAAGAGGATCGGCTCCGCGCCCGGCTGTTTCGTGTCCCTTGCACGGAGGCCGATGTGGGGCGGGGGTGCCAGCGGTCCGGCAGCCGGATGTGGCGGGAAGCGCCGTGCACCTATGCGACGGGTGCGAACATGATCGGCCGTCTACCGACCGAGGAATGTTACAGGATGGACAAGGCCCGGCGGTTCAGCGGGATCTGGATTGACGAATTTGAAGGGCAGAAATTCATTCTGGAGGGCATGATGCCGCCCGAATGGCCCCGTACCAATCCGGGGTCGCCGGGATGGAAAAAAGCGGCAGAGCGGGCGCAGGCGGCCAGCATCTGGCTGGATGCCAGCCGGGTCAAGTTGGGCCACAGCTATAGCGGTCACAAGCGGCGGATCGAATTTATCGGACGCAAGACCAGATACACAGGCAGCTATGGACATATGGGACTATCCGGCAACGAGATCATCGTCGATCGGCTGATTTCGGTGGAGGATGTGGCTGAGTAAAAAAATGCGTTGGAGCGGTATGGTGAGGCGCCGACCATTGGTTCTTCTCCATTACATCCATGAAACCATCGCTGGTGCCGGGTGGTTATGGAGGCTGTTTTCAAAAATAAAAGGAGCCTTCATGCGTATCTATTTTCTGGCTGCGGTCGCCATGGTTTCTGCTGTGGGCCTGAGCGCCTGTTCGGAAAAGACGCAGGACAATGTGGAGAATGCCGGGTCGTCGATCGGCAATGATCTGGACCATGCGATCGATCATGCGGGCAGTCGGATCGACAACGGGCTGGATGCGGCCGGGCGGTCGATCGACGAACATGCCGACAGGATCGGGGCTGCGGCCGACAATGCAGCCAGCGATGCGGCGCGTGAAGCGGGTGAGGCCAAGCGCAAGGCAGGCGCCGAGCTGGAGAAGGCGGGGAATGAATTGAAGAAGGAATGAGGGTGGCGCCGCAAATGAGGCGTTTCTCGACTTCGCTCGAAACGAACGGGGGATAGCGGGGCGATCTGTTTTGCCCTTGCCGTGAAAGCGTCCGCCGCTTGACCCTCGGGAGCGCAGGCCATAGGCGGCGGACCATGACTTCCGCTCCTTCCAATTCCGATATTGCACCGGGGCGGTTGATGATCGGCCGCCCCGAACTCGCGCTGATCGGCGTCACCATCTTATGGGGCGGCACATTCCTAATCGTGCATCATGCGATGCAGGAGGCGGGGCCGCTGTTTTTCGTGGGGCTGCGGTTCGGCACGGCTACGTTGCTGGCGTTGCCGCTGGCCTGGCCGGTTATGCGCGGCATGACATGGCGCGAGGTTGGCGCCGGGGCGGCGATCGGCCTGTTCATATTTCTGGGCTATTCGATGCAGACATGGGGTCTGCAAACGATCAGCAGCAGTACGTCCGCTTTCATCACGGCGGCCTATGTGCCGCTGGTGCCGGCGCTGCAATGGATCATCCTGCGGCGGCGGCCGCGTCTGGCCAGTTGGGTCGGGGTGGCGCTGGCGTTCATCGGTCTGTTGCTGATCGCTGCGCCGGAAAAGGGCGTCGGGCTGGGCACGGGCGAGATATTGACCCTGATCAGCACGCTGGCGATCGCGCTGGAGATCATCCTGATCAGCCTGTGGGCCGGCACGGTGCAGGTGGCGCGGGTGACGTTCATCCAGTTGGGCGTGACGTCGCTGCTGGCATTCGCCTGTATGGCGCCGGTGGGTGAGGCGATCCCGCCCTTTTCCTGGACAGTCATCCTGTCAGCCTGTGGGCTGGGGCTGATGACGGCGGTGATCCAGTTCGTCATGAACTGGGCGCAGCGCAGCGTGTCGCCCACGCGCGCCACGCTGATCTACGCCGGGGAGCCGGTATGGGCCGGGATTATCGGCCGGATTGCGGGCGAAAGACTGCCCCCTGCGGCTTTGCTGGGCGGGGTGCTGATCGTGGCGGCGGTAATCGTCAGCGAGATACGGTTCGGCAAGCGGGTGCGCGACGAGCAGGCCTGAGCGCGCTGTCGCTTCTCGACTTCGCTTGAAGCGAACGGAGAAGGGCGGTTATGGATTGTCTGTAATCGCCCTTAAGCCGTCTAGTTTTGGCGCTGAAATACCGGCGGGCGTTTTTCGAAGAAGGCGGTGAAGGCTTCCTTCGCTTCGGCGGATGCCAGCGTTTGGCGGAAAAGGACGGCTTCCTGCTCGATACGGGAGGCGAGTATGGCCGGGTCGCCCTTCATCAGGCGGCGGGTATGGGCCAGTGCCTGGGGCGGTTTGGTGGTCAGGGCCAGTGCTTTCGACCGGGCATGATCGATCAATATGTCGGCCGGGACGATGGCGGTGAGCAGGCCGGCGCGGTCGGCGGCCTCAGCATCCATAGGTTCGCCCAGCAGCAGCATCGCCGCCGCCTTGGCATGGCCGAGCGTGGCGGGGGCAAGCAGGCTGGACCCGGCCTCCGGCACAAGGCCGAGGTTGACGAAGGGCATGATGAAGCACGCGTCGGGGGCAGCGTAGACCAGATCGCAATGGAAGAGGAGCGTGGTGCCGACACCGACTGCCAACCCCTGAACCGCAGCGACCACCGGCTTGTCGAAGACTGCAAGGGCGTTGATGAATTCGAAGGCGGCGGCGCCTCCTTCAGGGCCGGATAAAAAGTCCTTCAGGTCGTTACCGGCGGAGAAGGCGTCGCCATGGCCGGCAAAGAGAATCGCGCCGATGTCGGCGCGGGCAGAAGCGTCCGCCATGGCCGCCGTGATCGCGCGATACATGGCGCCGGTCAGGGCGTTTTTCTTGTCGGGCCGGGCGAAATGGATTTCGAGGACGCCGTCCCGATCGATTATTTCAACATGCTCGCTCATCAAACGCATCCTCTTTCCCTTCCTTCTTCTTATCCTGTTGGCCGATGGAAGCGCTGGCGTCTATCCTTTTCCCTGACGTTTGCGTAAGGGGCGGGGTATGACAAAGCTGAGACAGATGTTCGATCCTTTCCTGTTGCTGCTGCTGGGCACGGTGTTGCTGGCATCGCTTTTCCCGGCGCGGGGCGTGGGCGCGCGGATCGCCGGCGGGGTGGCGGATGCAGGCATCGTTCTGCTGTTTTTCCTGCATGGCGCCAAATTGTCGCGCGAAGCGATATGGGGTGGGGCCAAGGCGTGGAAGCTGCATCTGGCCACGCTGTCGACGACATTCGTCCTGTTCCCGCTGATGGGGCTGGCGGCGCGGCAACTGGGGGCGGGACCGCCTTCCTTGCGCGACGGGCTGCTCTTTCTGACACTGTTGCCCTCGACAGTGCAGTCGTCCATTGCTTTTACCTCGATTGCACGGGGCAATGTCGCCGCCGCCGTGGTCAGCGCGTCCTTCTCCAACCTGCTGGGCATGTTCCTGACGCCGATGCTGGTCGCGCTGTTGATGCAGCGGGGCGGGGCAGGCGGCGCGATTTCGCTTGCATCGATCGAGGGGATCGCGCTGCAACTGCTGTTGCCCTTCGTCGTCGGTCATCTGATGCGGCCGTGGATCGGCGGCTTTGTGGCGAAGCATAAGGCGCTGGTCGGACGGGTGGACCGGTCGTCCATCCTGCTGGTGGTCTATGCAGCTTTTTCCGCCGCTGTGGTCGAAGGGCTTTGGCATAGCGTGTCGGCGGACGAAATGGGACTGCTGGCGGTGGTGTGCATCCTGCTGCTGATAATGGTGCTGGTGACGACATGGCTGCTGGGGCGGGCGATCGGCCTGTCACGCGAGGATGCGATCGTGCTGCAATTTTGCGGGTCGAAGAAAAGTCTGACGTCGGGCGTGCCGATTGCCGGCGTGCTGTTTCCGGCGAGCGCGGTTGGCCCGATCCTGTTGCCGATCATGATTTTCCACCAGATCCAGTTGATGGCCTGTGCGATGATTGCGCGTCATTATGCCAAGAGCGACACCGAAGTGGACAAATAACGCGGCTTTTCGCTCGCCTTCCTACATCAGTTGTTATACGATCGTATAATTGTTCGGGGGCGGGCGTAGCGTGGATCGGGTGGTCGAGCGGGACAAATTGCGGGACGGCGCGGCAGGAAACGATCCCGACGCGGGGTGGAGCCTGCCCGCATGGACCTATAGCAACGCCGAATTTTTCGATGTCGAGATGGAGCGGATATTCCGCCCGGCATGGCAGATTGTCTGCCATGAAAGCGACCTGGCGCAGCCCGGCGATTTCCAGCGCATCGATTATATCGGTGAAAGCATCATCCTGATGCGCGGCGAGGACGGGGCTGTCCGCGCCTTTACCAATGTGTGCCGCCATCGCGGCGCGCGGATCGTGGAAGAGGCGAGCGGCTGCGCGAAGAAGCTGGTCTGCCCCTATCATGGCTGGACCTATGAAACGGACGGGCGGCTGACCGGCGTGCCGATGAAATCTGGCTATGGCGCGGGCTTTGCGCTGGCCGACCATGGGCTGGCGGCGGTGGAGGTCGAGGCGTGGCAAGGTTTCCTGTTCGTGCGGCTGGCCGACGATGGCGGGCCTTCGGTAGCGCAGATGATGGCGCCCTATCTGGAGGAGATCGCACAGTATCGTTTTGCCGATCTGCGTGCGCTGGGGCGGGTGACGGTGCGGCCACGCGCGGTCAACTGGAAGAATATCGGCGATAATTATTCGGACGGGTTGCACATCGCGATGGCGCATCCGGGCCTGAAACGCCTGATGGGCGATGGCTATGGCGTGGAGGCGAGCGCGCATGCCGACAAGATGTGGGGACCGATCATCGAGCGGCCGTCGCGCAATATTTCCGAGCGCGCCTATCAGCATTTCCTGCCGCCTGTGCCGCACCTGTCGCCCGAACGGCAGAGGCTGTGGACCTATTTCAAGTTGTGGCCCAATTTCGCGTTCGACATCTATCCCGATCAGGTGGATTTCATGGCGTGGATACCCGTGTCGCCGACCCAGACGATGATCCGCGAGATCAGCTATGCCATCCCCGACGAGCGGCGGGAAATGCGGGCGGCGCGTTACCTGAACTGGCGGATCAACCGGCAGGTGAATGCCGAGGATACGGAACTGGTCGGGCGGGTGCAGGCGGGCATGGCGTCGCGCAGTTTTACGGTGGGGCCGCTGAGCGAGGATGAAGTGGCGTTGCGGCATTTTTGCGGGCGGGTGCGCGACCTGATCCCGCAGGCGCGTCTGCATCGCGCGCCAGAAACGGGGTGGAGTCAGCGGGCGTGAGCAAAAGCTATGATGCGGTCATCATCGGCGGCGGGCATAATGGTCTGACCTGCGCCTTTTACCTCGCGCGGGCGGGCTATAAGGTGCGGATCGTCGAGCGGCGCGACGTGGTGGGCGGCGCGGCGGTGACGGAGGAGTTTCACCCCGGTTTCCGCAATTCGACCGCCAGCTACACAGTCAGCCTGCTCAATCCGAAGGTCATCCGCGACATGAAGCTGGCCGATCATGGGTATCGCGTAATCGAACGGCCGATCAGCAATTTCCTGCCGCAGGAGGATGGCGGCTATCTGAAGCTGGGCGGTGGGCTGGAGCGGACGCAATTGGAGTTTGCGCGGTTCAGCACGAAGGATGCCGCCGCGCTGCCGGATTATTATGACGCGCTGGAGGTGGTGGCCGATGTGCTGCGCGATCTGGTGCTGAAAAGCCCGCCCAATGTCGGCGACGGCATGGGCATGATCGTGGAGGCGATCAGGCAGGGGCGGCGCATCGCGGCGCTGAATATCGAACAGCAGCGCGACGTGATGGACCTGTTCACCAAATCGGCGCGCAGTTTCCTGGATAGCTGGTTCGAGAGCGAGGCGGTGAAGGCGGCGTTCGGGTTCGATGCGGTGGTCGGCAATTTCGCCAGTCCCGATACGCCGGGCAGCGCCTATGTGCTGTTGCACCATGTATTCGGCGAGGTGAACGGCAAGAAGGGGGCATGGGGCCATAGCGTCGGCGGCATGGGCACGATCACGCAGATCATGGCGAAGGTCGTGACCGCCATGGGCGTGGAGATCAGTCTGGAGGCGCCGGTCGCGTCGGTTCTGGTCGATGGCGGCCGGGCGGTGGGCGTGAAGCTGGACAGCGGTGAAGAGGTGATGGGCGGCGCCATCATCGCCAATGTCGGCCCCAAATTGCTGTATGAGCGGATGATGGACCCGACCGATCTGCCCGCCGATTTCCTGAAACGGATTCGCGCGTTCAAGGCGGGATCGGGAACGTTTCGCATGAATGTGGCGCTGTCGGCGCTGCCCGATTTCACCTGTCTGCCCGGTGTGGGGGAGCATCATCAGTCGGGCATCATCATCGCGCCGACGCTGGACTATATGGACCGTACCTATCTGGACGCGAAGCGGGACGGCTGGTCGAAGCAGCCTATCGTCGAAATGCTGATCCCGTCGACCATCGATGACAGCCTTGCGCCCGAAGGATGTCATGTCGCCAGCCTGTTCTGTCAGCAATTCGCGCCGGAGTTGCCCGATGGGCGGTCATGGGACGATGAGCGGGAAGCGGCGGCCGATGCGATCATCGCGACGGTGGAGGCGCAGGCGCCGGGCTTTGCCAAGAGCGTGATTGCGCGGCAAATTCATTCGCCGCTGGATCTGGAGCGGAAATTCGGCCTGATCGGCGGGGACATCATGCACGGCAACCTGACGCTGGACCAGATGTGGGCGGCGCGGCCGGTGCTGGGCCATGGCGCCTATCGCGGGCCGGTGAAGGGGCTGTATATGTGCGGCGCCGGCACCCATCCGGGCGGCGGCGTGACTGGCGCGCCGGGCCATAATGCGGCGCGCGAAATATTGAAGGATCATGCGATCTGGGGACGGATGCGCGGGAGGGGGTAACGCCTATAATCGGCGGGCGATGGCGCCGGCTGCCCAGCCCATGCCGACGGCCAGCGCGATGGCGACGAGGCCATAGAAGAATGGCCATTGTTCGGCGGCATTGGCCATGAATTGTTCGAAGCCGGATTTGCGCACGGTGATGTCGCGCACGGCAGCGGCGACGACGCGGCCGTCCTGCACCAGAAAGGTTTCGGCGGTATAGTCGCCCACGATCACGCGCGCCGACAGGGGCAGGCGGGCGCGGTAGAGGACGCCGTCGCTGATCTCCACCGTGCCGGGCTTTTCCACGAACAGGCCGCTGCGCTGGCGCAGGTCGGCAAGCCCGGCCTGAAACCGGTCCAGTTCCGCGCTGTCGTTGAGGGAGGAGGGCGAGAGTTGCAGATTGTTCAGGCCCAGCTCGTAAATGGCGGCGGTGCGTTCGTCGACGATGCGATCAATGGGGCGGGACGAGGCCATGGCGTAGAAGCTGGGCGCCGACCGAAAACGGGCCTGATCGGCATTGACCCAGATGCCGGCGACCTTCTGCTTTTCGCGCATGGTGATCGACTGTTCCGGCCCCTTCAGCACGACCACGATGTCGGCCGGCTTTTCCGGGCGGCGGCCGTCGGGATAGACGATGGCGCCGAACAACAGCAGGTCCGCGCCGGTGAAGCTGTACTGGATTTCGACGGTGCGTTGCGACACGTCGGGCACAAGCTGAGGCTCGTCCGCCGCGATCAGCAGCGGGAGCAGCGCCAGCAGCGGCCAGACGCGCCGGCCGGGCATCACAGCACCTCGATCGTGAAGATTTCGTCGGGGCGCCAGCCAAGGCCGAGCGCCATGCGCGCCGCGACCGTCAAGACGATGAGAGCCAGCAGCACGCGCAGATATTCGGGGCGCAGCGACATGGATATGCGGGTGCCGATCTGTGCGCCGGTGACGCTGCCGATCAGGAGCAGCATGGCGAGGACGAGATCGACCGCCTTGGTCGTCATGGCGTGCATCATCGTTGTCGCCATGGTGACGAACAATATCTGGAACAGTGATGTGCCGACCACCGACTGGGTGGTCATGCCCAGCAGATAGAGCATGGCGGGGACGAGGATGAAGCCGCCGCCCACGCCCAGCAGCATCGTAAGGATGCCAGTCGCAAGGCCCAGCAGGAAAGGGGCGAGCGGCGAGATATAGAGGCCCGAGCGATAGAAGCGCCAGCGCATGGGCAGGGCGGCGACGAGCGGGTGGTGGCGGCGCTGCCGTGCGGCGGGGCGTTTGCCGGTCTTCAGGACGATGAGCGCCTGAATCGATTCCTTGGCCATCAGCAGGCCGATGCCGCCGAGCATCAGGACATAGAGGATGCCGATGACGGTATCGATCTGCCCCAGTTGTTGCAGCAGGCGAAAGATGAAGACGCCAAGGCCCGCGCCCACGATGCCGCCCGCGATCAGCACGCCGCCCATGCGGAAATCGACCGTGCCGCGCGACATATGGGTGACGACGCCCGACACCGAGGCACCCGTCACCTGCGATGCGGCGGATGCGGCGGCGATGGTGGGCGGGATGCCGTAGAAGATCAGGAGCGGCGTGGTGAGGAAGCCACCGCCCACGCCGAACATGCCCGACAACAGGCCGACCACGCCGCCCAGAGCGACGATGACCAGTGCGTTCACCGACAGATTGGCGATGGGCAAATACAGATCCATGGGTTTCGGGGGGTAATGCCAAAGCGCGGCGATATAAAGGCGCTAGGCGTCGGGCTGATCAAAAATCCGACGCAAGGGTGATGGCGAGGCCCGACACCGGGGCGGCGTGGCCAAGGATGCGCTGTCGCCATTCGACCGAGAGGCGCGCGGCTGCGCGGGGCAGGGGCAGGCGGAGTTGCAGTTCCGGGCCGATGTCGAGCCGCTCCACGCCCGGTTGCGCGCCGCCGGAGATGGCTGCGCCGATGGTAATGTCATGTTGCACCGGCGTGGAGAGCGAGAATTTGCCGTCGATGAAGGCGTCGCGATGATGAAAGCCGACAAGGCCAGTCTGAATATAGGATTCGGCGTTGATGCGTGGCGCGATTTCGGTCGGGCCGAAGCCGCCGACGGCCATGACCGCCATGGCATCGCGCGCGCCATCGCCCAGCGCGATCCGCCGTTCGATGGCCAGGCTGACCGGGATGGCGGCGGACGGGCGCAAGGCGAGGCCGATGGCGCTTTCGGGTGCGGCGGGATGATCGAAAGCGCGGGTGGCGCGGGCATAGGCGGCGATGCGCGGCGTTTGGGTGAGGCGATAGTCGATGCGCAGGCCGATCTGCGACCCGCCGAGCCGACCGATGCTGGCAAGGTCGGGGGGAGAGCCGCCGGGGCGCCAGAGCATCCAGCCGCTGCCGCTCCAGCGGTCGAACCCTGCCGAAGGGGTTGGGAGGGGCGTCGCGATGGGTGTCGGCAAACGCGCGGGTGCCGGGTCCGGGATAGGGTGGGGTGGATCATGGGGTGTGAAGTCCGCGACCGGATGTAGGAATTGCAACGGGTCGATGCGCAAGTCCGGCGATGGGGTGGTGCGCGGGCGTTGAGAGCTTTGGTTGCTCGTCGACGGGCCGGGTTTGACGGGGCGAAGCAAGGTGGGAGGCGGGCCGAGTTGGCCGAACTGGGCAGGGAAGAAACCGGCGGCGGCGATCATGACGGGTTCGGATGGCACAGGCGGTGGAATGGGGGGATGATAGAGAGAGATATGGGCGGCGAGGCGGGCGATGATCCATCCCGCCAGCAGGAATGTCAGGGCGTAGAGTGGCTGGCCTCTGCGCCGGGCGGTCATGGAGACATGTCCGTGGCGGTCGGGAAATGATGGTCCGTCTTGTCCCAGACGAGCGGACGGCCGAGCAGCGAGCGGATATAGAGGTCCATGGCGCGGCGGGCGGCGAGGATTGCGATGATGTTGGCGATGAAGGTGCGGGGAATGGCGAACAGTCCCTGTCGCCAGCCATAAGCCTGTCCCACGAAGATGAAACGCATGAGGGCGCGCCAGATCAGCAGGCACAGATTGAAGTCCAGCAGGGTGGCGACCATGGGCGTGATCGGCACGAGCGGGCGCGCGAAGAGCAGGCTGAGAACGGCCATCGCGCCCCACAGCAGGACCGACAGATAGGCGGCGAACAGGATCAGCGCGGCCAGCATGGAACGGCGGTCGCGCAGGCGCATCCACCATTCGACGGGGCCGCCGCGCCAGCCCATCCTGTCCCACCCGGCCAGCGCGATGCCGATGATCCAGCGGGCCTTTTGCTTTACGGCGGCGTCGAGCGTATCGGGGAAATATTCCTTCGTCGCGACCAGTTGGCCGGCGCCGTCGCGCATCCGCACGAAGATGGTGCGACCGCCCATGTCGCGGATGCGCAGGCCCGCCTCATAGTCCTCCGTCAGGGAGGAGGGATCGAAGGGGCCATGCGCGGGATTGGGAGCGAGCTGCGCCAGCACGTCCCGGCGAAAGGCGCAGGCGACACCGGCGGACGGGACGGAGGCGCCCAGAGCCTCCCGAACGCTCAGCATTTTCCCATGGCTCTCCGCAAATTCGTCGCCATAATGATTGCCGATGGCGCGGGACAGGCAGCCGCCACGGCTGGGCAGAGGCAGGACGGGTAGTTGCACCATGTCGAAGCGGTCGATCAACAGGTCGAACAACCGGATTTCGTCGGCATGGACGACATCTTCTGCATCGTGGAGAACTACCGCCTTGAAGCGGATGCCATGGGCGCGCTCATGGGCCTGCATCGCCTGCCACGCCTGATTGAGGCAGTCGGCCTTGGTCGTGGGGCCGGGGCGGGGGTTGATGGCCGTGACGATGTGAGGTTCGCCGACCGCGACATCGGCCACCGCCGCGATGGTGGCAGCATCATTAGGATAGACGCCGACGAACAGGCGATAGTCGCTGCCATGCCACTGGCCGAGCGTGTGACGGAGCATGGCGCCGATGACGGCGGATTCCTGCCAGGCGGGGATGAGGACGGCAATGCTGCCCGGTGTGGCGGACGGCGGCATGGTGGCCGTGGTCATGCGGGGATGGCGGACATAGATGGTCGATGCCCGCCATGTCGTGCGGGACAGGAACAGCAGGTCCATGATGAGGTCGTCAATGCCGCCGATGGTGAGGCCCACCACGGCGAAGAGCAGGATTTCGTGATGCAGCATCGCCAGAAAGACGAGCGCCATGTCCCCCAAATGCTTGACCCCCCTGAATCCAGCGGCGAGAAGGATGGCATTAGTGGTCGCGCGTTCCAACCCTCATTCTGCGCGGCTGACCTTAGATTTTTTTGCGCTGCACCATGCGCGTTTCGGCCAACAGGGGACAATCATGAAAAGCCTTCGCCGCCCGTCCGCGCTGCGCGCATTCCTGACCGGAGAAGCGGGCGGCGGCGTCATATTGATGGTCGCTGCGGCGCTGGCGATGCTGGTCGCGAATATCCCCGGCGCGGTCGCCCATGCCTATCACGCCCTGCTCCACATGCAGACCGGCCCGGTGCTGAGCGACAAGCTGGGTCCGATGACCGTCCATCTTTGGATCAACGATGGATTGATGGCGATTTTCTTTCTGGTGGTCGGGCTGGAGATCAAGCGGGAGTTTGTCGACGGGGAACTGGCGACGTGGGACAAGCGGCGATTGCCGGTGCTGGCGGCGGCGGCGGGCATGGCGTTGCCGGCGATCGTCTATCTGATCGTAACGGGCGGGCAGAGCGGCCTGTCCAACGGATGGGCGATCCCGGCGGCGACCGACATCGCCTTTGCCATCGGCGTGCTGGCAATGCTGGGTAGCCGGGCGCCCGCTTCGCTGAAACTGTTCCTGACGACCGTCGCCATCGTCGATGATATGGGCGCGGTGGCGATCATCGCTTTATTCTATACGCAGGGCTTGGACATGGCGGCGCTGGCCGGGGCGGCGGTCGTGCTGGCGGCGATGGCGGGCATGAACCGGCTGGGTGTGAAGGCGCTGGCACCCTATCTGATCGGCTTTGCTCTGCTCTGGTATCTGACGCTGTTGTCGGGCGTGCATGCGACGGTGGCGGGGGTGCTGGCGGCGATGACGGTGCCGCTGCGCCGGACGCCCGGCGCGCCCGATGCCGTCGACAGCCCTCTCCATCGGCTGGAACATGCGCTGCATCCGTGGAGCGCCTATCTGATCGTGCCGCTGTTCGGCTTCGTCAATGCGGGGCTGGAACTGAATGGGGAAGCGCTGGCGATGCTGATGCAGCCGCTGTCGCTGGGCGTGGCGCTGGGCCTGTTTCTGGGCAAGCAGGCGGGGATATTCGGCAGCATCTGGGCGGCGCACAAACTGGGCTTTGGCGAGCGTCCGGGTGGTGCGAGCTGGCGGCAGGTGCATGGGATGGCGATGCTGTGCGGCGTTGGTTTCACCATGAGCCTGTTCATCGGTGGCCTTGCCTTCCCCGGCGACGCCCACATGGTCGAAGAAGCGAAGATCGGGATTTTGGCCGGGTCGCTGCTGTCGGCGCTGGGCGGCTTTGCCGTGCTGCGATGGGCCGCGCCGCTGCCGCGTTCGTCCGCTGACGCTGCGGCAAGTTAGGATTCGTACATCTTTTCGTTTCATGATAGGCTCCGCGCTGCTGAACATGCATTTTCGGTGCAGGGGCGGCGATCGACATTCTCTTGGCACGAACAGGAGGGCGATGATGGAGATGGATGTGAACGACTTGCTGCGGCGGCAGCAATTGTCGATGTTGCACGCGCAAAACAGCCGGTCGCATAGCGAACGGCTGGAATATGAACGGCTGGCCCAAAGCTATATCGAGCGGATCGACGCCTATCGGGAAGCCAATGTGCGGTTGATGACAACTGCCCATTGATGGCGGGCGGCCTTGTCCGCCCGTCTCCTTGCTTTCCGCTCCCTATCCTATCTGCGTTCGATCAGTCGTGCGATGGACTGGTGGTGGGTTTCGTCGTCGCCACATTCCCGTTCCAGCACGGCCTTGATCTTTTCGAGTTCCGCCTCGGTCAGATGTTCGATGCCGATGAAATCGTTGCGCGCGGTATCCAGCGCCCGGATCAACTCGTCCAGTTTCGCCTGAATGGCGGAGCCGTCGCGGTTCTGTGCATTTTGAATCAGGAAGACCATGAGGAAGGTGACGATGGTCGTTCCGGTGTTGATCACCAGTTGCCATGTGTCGGAATAATGAAAGACCGGCCCGGTCACGATCCAGACCAGAACCGTCAGGCCCGCGAGGATGAAGGCGATGGGCTGTCCCGCCCAGGTCGAGATGCGGTGGGAAAGGGCGGCGAAAATCCTGTCCATCATTGGGTCTTTCCATGTTGTGCGACGGTGTGAACCGTCGGCGGTCATTTATGTGCCGTTCAGGCCGGATTTGCCATGGGGTGCAGCATGATCCGCACCGCTTATCACCGCGCCGCATCGGTGGCGCCCACCCTGATGCTGCCCATGCTGATGCCCATGCTGATGTTTGTCGCGTCCTGCGCCAGCGTTTCCCCCGAATCACGGCTGCGTGCCGGGCTGATGGATGCCGGACTTTCGCCCCGGATGGCCGGTTGCATGGCCCAGGACATGGCCGACCGGCTGAGCATCGGTCAGTTGCGCAAGCTCCAGTCGCTCGCCTCGCTCCGCAAGTCTCACATGGAGAAAATGTCGATCGACACTTTGCTGCATAAAGTGCGCGCATTGGACGATCCCGAGATATTTGTGGTGACGAGCAAGGCCGCATTCCGCTGCGCTATTTGAGGGTAAATCCGCAATAAAATCGCCATGGGCTTTGCAAAGGTTTTGCAATTTTGCAAAGTGGTTTTGCGAAATGGCTCTGGCCACGGGCAAGGTGCTGTGCTTTAGCCGTCCTCATCACGGTTTATCCGCAAAAGGACGGCACGACCCATGAATATTCACGAATATCAGGCCAAGGAACTCCTTGCGAAATACGGCGCGCCGATCGCTGCCGGTTATGCTGCCTTCACGGTCGAAGAAGCCGTCGAAGCCGCCAAGAAGCTGCCCGGGCCGCTTTATGTCGTGAAGTCGCAGATCCACGCCGGTGGCCGCGGCAAGGGCAAGTTCAAGGAACTGGCCCCCGAAGCCAAGGGCGGCGTCCGCCTTGCCTTCAACCTCGACGAAGTGAAGGCCCATTCGGCCGACATGCTGGGCAACACGCTCGTCACCATTCAGACCGGCGAAGCAGGCAAGCAGGTCAACCGCCTGTACATCACCGACGGCGCCGACATCGCCAAGGAATTCTACCTGGCGCTGCTGGTCGATCGCGCCACCAGCCGCATCGCTTTCGTCGTGTCGACCGAAGGCGGCATGGACATTGAAGAAGTCGCTCACTCGACCCCGGAAAAAATCCACAGCTTCTCGGTCGATCCCGCTTCGGGCTTCCAGCCGCACCACGGCCGCGCCGTCGCCGCCGCTCTGGGCCTGACCGGCGATCAGGCGAAGCAGGCCGCGAAGGTCGCTTCGTCGCTCTACGCCGCGTTCCTCGACACCGACGCCGAGCAGATCGAAGTCAACCCGCTGGCGCTGACCGAGCAGGGCAACCTGCTGGTTCTGGACGCCAAGGTCGGTTTCGACGGTAACGCCATGTTCCGTCACAAGGACATCGCCGAACTGCGCGACCTGACCGAAGAGGATGCGGCTGAAGTCGAAGCGTCGAAGTACGACCTCGCCTACATCAAGCTGGACGGCAACATCGGTTGCATGGTGAACGGCGCTGGCCTGGCCATGGCCACCATGGACATCATCAAGCTGAACGGCGAATTCCCCGCCAACTTCCTGGACGTAGGTGGCGGCGCCACCACCGAAAAGGTGACGGCAGCCTTCAAGATCATCCTGAAGGACCCGGCGGTGAAGGGCATTCTCGTCAACATCTTCGGTGGCATCATGAAGTGCGACATCATTGCCAATGGCATCGTCGCCGCCGCCAAGGAAGTGAACCTGTCGGTTCCGCTGGTCGTCCGTCTGGAAGGCACCAACGTTCAGCAGGGCAAGGACATATTGGCCAATTCGGGTCTTCCGATCGTCCCGGCGGACGATCTGGGCGATGCGGCCAAGAAGATCGTGGCGGAAGTGAGGAAGGCAGCCTGATCGGCTAATTTCCCCACACGATACACCAAAGGGTGCGGGTAGTCCGGTAACGGGCTGCCCGCGCCCGTGTTTCCGTTTCGGGTTTCGGCCCGTTTCGGGTTTTGGCGTTGATAAGGAGGATGTTGAAGATGAAAATCCTTGTGCCCGTGAAGCGGGTTATCGATTATAATGTGAAACCGCGGGTGAAGGCGGACGGCACGGGTGTTGACCTGGCCAACGTCAAGATGAGCATGAACCCGTTCGACGAAATCGCCGTTGAAGAGGCCATTCGCCTGAAAGAAAAGGGCGTTGCGACCGAGGTCGTGGCCGTTTCCATCGGCGTTGCGAAGTCGCAGGACACGCTTCGCACCGCGCTGGCCATGGGGGCGGATCGCGCCATCCTGATCCAGACCGACGATGAGGTCGAGCCGCTGGGCGTCGCCAAGTTGCTGGCCAAGGTACAGGAAGAAGAAGGCGCTGGCCTGATCATCCTGGGCAAGCAGGCGATCGACGATGACAGCAACCAGACCGGCCAGATGCTCGCCGCGCTGCTGGGCCTGCCGCAAGGCACGTTCGCATCGAAGGTCGAGGTCGAGGGCGACACGGTCAGCGTGACCCGCGAAGTCGATGGCGGTCTGGAGACGGTGAAGCTGAATACGCCCGCCATCATCACCACCGACCTGCGCCTGAACGAACCGCGCTATGCCTCGCTGCCCAACATCATGAAGGCGAAAGCCAAGCCTTTGGCGAACAAGACCCCCGCCGATTATGGCGTAGACATTGCGCCGCGCCTGTCGACGCTGAAGGTCGTCGAACCGCCCAAGCGATCGGCCGGCATCAAGGTTGCCGACGTC
Organism: Pseudomonadota bacterium; assembly: GCA_021847605.1. Taxonomy (GTDB): domain Bacteria; phylum Pseudomonadota; class Alphaproteobacteria; order Sphingomonadales; family Sphingomonadaceae; genus Sphingobium. Next base: position 44,044 of record JAJZQN010000032.1, read on the forward strand.
GATGAACTGGTCGCCAAGCTGAAGGCTTTGGGCGTCGCCTGAAGCAGGTTTCCAATTCCGTTCGGGCTGAGCCTGTCGAAGCCCTGTCCTTCTCCCGAAGAAGTGCAGCCCTTCGACAAGCTCAGGGCGAACGGACGATAGAGGATCAGAAAAATGAAGACTCTGGTATGGGTTGAACATGAGGGTGGCGCAGTCAAGGACGCGACCCTTTCCGCCGTGACCGCCGCCGCGAAGCTGGGCGAAGTCCATCTGCTGGTCGCCGGACAGGGCGTCGATGGCGTTGCCGCCGAAGCCGCCAAGATTGCGGGCGTGGGCAAGGTGCATGTCGCCGATGACGCGGCTTTCGCACATGCGCTGGCCGAAAATGTCGCGCCGCTGGTCGTCGACCTGATGGGCCATCATGACGCCTTCGTCGCGCCGGCCACCAGCAATGGCAAGAATATCGCGCCGCGCGTCGCCGCGCTGCTCGACGTGATGCAGATCAGCGACATATTGTCGGTGGAGAGCGAAGACACGTTCACGCGCCCCATCTATGCCGGCAACGCCATCGCCACGGTGCAGGCCAAGGACGCCAAGAAGGTCATCACGGTGCGCGGTACCGCGTTCGACAAGGCGGACCGTGAAGGCGGCAGCGGCACGGTGGAAGCGGTGGCTTCGACGGATGACAAGGCTATTTCCTCCTTTGTTGGGGCTGAAATCGCCAAGCTGGAGCGTCCCGAACTGACCAGCGCCAAGATCATCGTGTCGGGTGGCCGCGCTCTGAAGGATGGTGAGACGTTCGAGGCGACCATCTTCCCGCTGGCCGACAAGCTGGGCGCTGCCGTGGGTGCTTCGCGCGCTGCGGTGGATGCGGGCTATGTCCCCAACGACTATCAGGTCGGTCAGACCGGCAAGATCGTCGCGCCGGAAGTCTATGTCGCGGTCGGCATTTCGGGCGCGATCCAGCATCTGGCGGGCATGAAGGACAGCAAGACCATCATCGCCATCAACAAGGATGAGGATGCCCCCATCTTTCAGGTGGCGGACATCGGCCTGGTCGGCGATCTGTTCAAGGTCGTGCCGGAACTGACCGAAAAGCTGTAAGACGACGCTGGTTCTTTTCCTCCGCTGCCCGTTTCAGGGTGGCGGGGGATCAAGGGGGTGGACCCATCGTCTTTTAGGCCAGCTTTGGCCCAACAGGAAAGGGCGCGGGGTGATGAACCCCGCGCCCTTCCTTTTTAGCGTTCTGTTGCTTGCGAGATTACTCGCAGTTGATGTCATTCTTGTCGATGGCGCGGCCCGCCAGTGCGCCGCCTGCGCCGCCCAGGATGGTGCCAAGCGTTTTCGACCCGCCCGGGGCAATCACATTGCCCAGCACGCCGCCGGCGATGGCGCCGACGATGGTGCCGGTGGTGCCGTCATCCCGCTTGCAATAATAGCGGCCGTCGCGGTCGCGATAGATCTGGTCATTGTCGCGGATCGGGCGGCGGTTGTAACGGCGCGGCGGGCCACGACGGTCGGACGGCCGGTCATAGCCATAGCCACGACCATAATTATCCGTGCCGCAGGCGCCGAGCGGCAGCATCGCCGCCATGCTGGCCACCAGAATGAGTTTGCGCATCATATCTGCTCTCTTGAGTTGCTTTGCTTTTCGGAATCGAGAACCGCCCGCCGGGAACCGCGCTGATGGGGGGGGATGCGCGGGACCGGACGGGCGGCGACCGGCGGCGAGAGGGGGATGCCGCCAGCGTGGGGACTTATGAATTAGCTGTTGAGCGTGACCGCCGGGCTAGTAGGCGTCACGGGTACCGGAGGCACGGTTTCGGCGGCGCGCTGATCGGCGATCTGGGTTTTAGCTTCGTTATAACGGGCGACGAGATCATCCTTGAACTCGGTCAGCTTGCCTTCGTCATACAGCTTCTTGCCGACATAACCGGCGATGGCGCCGAAGATGAGCGTGCGGATCATGGGGAACTCCTTGGGGTTGGGTTTGAGGAGATAACCGGCAGCCTGCCATGGAGTTCCGATAAAGATGACCGGATCGGCGCATTGCGTCAGGCGTGCGACGGACGGTGCGCGTGGGGCCGGAATGCAGGGTGAGCGGCCCGTGCCGCTATGATGCCGGTGGCGGCAAGCGTGTCGACGAAGCGCCGTTTCAGCGCGGGCGCCCAGCCATCGGCGCGCGTCTGTGCCGCGGGGGTGTGGAGCCGGTCAGGGATATTGCTGGCGTGCATGAATGAGCGTCAGCACCACTATGGCGTCAGCCGCGATGCGATAGATGAGGATATAGTTGGGGTGGACGATGGCTTCGCGCGTGTCTGCCTTGCGGCCCGGCCGATGCGCGTAGGGGTGGCTCGGCAGATTGTCGGCGGTGTGCCGGATGGCGGCATATAAGCGCTCTGCCGCTGGCTTGTTGCGCGGGCCGATATAGTCGAGAATGGTAAGCAGATCGGCTTCCGCCTCGTCGCTCCAGACGACCGGCAGGGTCATTTATACTTGTCGAGAACGGCCTGAGCTTTCGCCATCACTTCATCATGCGGGATGCGCGGCTTCGCGGACGCGAGCGCCCGTTCTACCTTGGCATGAACCCATGCGTCATGTGCCTCAGCATCCTGCGTCGTTGCAAACTCGGACTCGATGGGGGTGAGTTTGGTCATGGGGTGCAGAGTATCAGGAATGTGGGGTAGTGTCGATTGAGGGGGGATGTGGATGGTTCGGAGTTTGAGTGAACTGACACCGTGATCCGGTTATGTAACTTCAATATCGTTTGATGCTAGGCGTCGAATGTGTCAGGCGGAACGTCCATGAAAAAGCTCAGAAAGCCCAATCTGAAGTTGCCGTCTGTTAGGTCGGTTCTGTTGAGTTTGCATGACGATCTGGGACTGTCAGGATTTCCGTGTGTGGCCGGGCATAATGGGCAACAAGGAGTCCCACTATGTCACGACGCAAAGAACCTGCCATACCGAATGAGCTTCTCGATCAGCTTTTGGCGGGCGGCGCTGCCA
>JAJZQN010000084.1 GCA_021847605.1 Pseudomonadota bacterium
AAGGCCCGCACCATCGACGACCTCGTCCGCGCCGTGGGCGATATATGCTCCTTGTACACACCCGAGGAATGCATGAACTATTTCAAGCATGCCGGATATGCTTCAGATTAAATGCACGGTGCTGTAAAGCCTGCGCATTTCGGACCGTTATGATGGACATAATGGCTTGAAAGGGACGCATGATGAAGCCGGTCCGAATTGTGGTGGTCGATGATTCGCTCACCATCCGCGCGATGATCGAAACTTTGCTGGAGCGCGACCGCCGCGTCGAAGTTGTGGGCATCGCCCGCAACGGCGATGAGGCGATCGACATGATCCGCCGGGAAAAGCCCGATGTGGTGACGCTCGACATTGCCATGCCCGGCCGCGATGGCATGGCCATTCTCGACGAGATCATGGATATGGAGCCATGTCCCGTCATCATGCTGTCCAGCCTGGTACGCGACGGCGCACCGATCACCGCCGAGGCCATGGATCGCGGCGCCGCCGCCTGCTTCAACAAGGCAATGATCGTGCGCGAAGCCACCCGCTTCATCACCCTGATCCGGGAAGTGGGTCGCGGCATGGTCCAGCCGTTGGCGGAAGAGATGCCGAGCGCGCTGGCCGCCTGATACCCAATTCATCCATTCGCAAAAAGGGGGGAAGGAAGACAAAGGTCTTCCTTCCCCCCTTTTTTCGTGTCGCTGGATTCGGATGCGCGCCTGTACCTCGTCCCTGTTGTCCGATTACGACGCCAGCGCGCGGGGAGGATGACGCAATGTGCTGATGTCAACCGCGCCGGCGAATTCCACCCCCATGCGATCGTCCTTGGACCAGCGCGCCGTCGCATTGACGCATTGGGTGTCGGACAGTTCTATGGCGAACAATGTGCCGATTGGCACATTCCACAATCCTTCGATCAACGCGCCGGTGGATGAAATATTGCGCACACGGCCAGTATAGACGTGGCCGTCATGATGCACGGTGATGGTGCGCAACATCGTCTTGCGTTCCGGCCGGCTCGACTGGAAGCCCTGTGGAGCGGCATTGGTGCCGTTTCGCCCCTGACTGGCCATGACAGCAGACATCGGCATCGGCTTACCATAGATATAGCCCTGCACATGGCTACATCCCAGTTGCCGGATCAGTTCCAATTCATCCTGAGTTTCGGCACCCTCAGCCGTCGTGTCCATGCCCAGTGCTTCGGCTAGGCTGACGATCGCCTTGACGATGGCGCCGTTGCGGCTGCCTTTCATCGCGGCGCCGCGCACGAAACTCTGGTCAATCTTGATCTTGTCGAACGGTGCCTTCTTCAAATAGCCTAGAGAGGAATAGCCAGTCCCGAAATCGTCGAGCGCAAGGCGAACCCCCAGCGCCTTCAGCCGCATGAACATCGCATCGATCCCGTCGTCATCGTTCAGGAACACGCTCTCGGTGATTTCCAGTTCCAGCCGCTCGGGCGCCAATTGCGCGGCCGCCAGCGCATTCATCACCGTAGAGGGGAAACCGGGATTTGCGAACTGTGTGGGCGACACGTTCACCGCCACACGTATGCCCTCCTGCCATTGGGCGGCATCACGACAGGCCGTCCGCATCACCCATTCACCGATTTGCGCGATCAGGCCGCTTTCTTCGGCAATCGGGATGAACAAAGCGGGGGATATGGCTCCGCGCACCGGATGGTCCCAGCGCAGCAGCGCTTCGTAACCGGTAATCTGTTCGGTGCGCAACGACACTACCGGCTGATAGCAAAGATGCAGTCCATCTGCGGCCAGCGCATGGCGCAAATCCGCCTCCAGCGTTCGCCGATCCTCCGCATCGGCATGCATGTCATGCGAATAGAAACGATGAACGCCGCGCCCGTCCCCCTTTGCGGCATAAAGGGCCAAGTCCGCGTTGCGGATCATTGCGTCGGCCGTTACGCCGTCCTGAGGACAGGACGATATGCCGACCGAAACGCCGATGACGACGGCCGTCCCTTCAATCGAATAGGGTTGCGAAACGCTGGCGATTATGCCCTGCGCCAACAGCGCCAACTTGGTCTGCTCGTGTCGACCGGGCAGTAATATCTTGAACTCGTCACCGCCCTGACGCCCGACCAGCCCCTTGTCGCCGACCACCCGCAACAACCGCTGCGCCACCTGCCGCAGCAATGCGTCGCCGGCCGGATGGCCCAGCGTGTCATTGACACTTTTAAAGCGGTCGAGGTCCAACATCATCAGTGTGCATTCGCCGCTCTTGCCATGCTGGTTGGCGATCGCCTGCTCCAGCGAACGAAGCATCTGGATACGATTAGCAAGGCCGGTGAGCGAATCGAACTGCGCGAGCCGCGTGATTTCCGCCTGACTGCGGCGCATTTCAGTCAGGTCTGTGCCCGACCCGCGAAACCCGTGAAACTGACCATATTCGTTGAACACCGGCTGACCCGAAATCGACCACCAGCGTTCTTCTTTCGCCGTTGCGGCGCACACCGCGATTTCCGCGAAGCCCGTACGCGCCGAAAGGTGAAACCCCAATGTACGTTCACCATCGCCCTGCTGCTTGTCGCCCGGACGAATGATGTCGGTCATGGGATAGCCGATCAATTCAGAGACTGCCTTGCCCAATGTTTCGGCCAGAGTGCCAGATATATAGGTCAGGCATCCGTGCCGGTCGGTTTCCCAGAACCAGCCGCGCCCGGTCCGCTCATGTTCCTGAAGCAACCGGTCGGAACGCTGGGCACGCAGATCCTGTCGATGCAGTTCGATGGCCCGATCCCGGTCCGCTGTCGCCTGCCGCAGCGTCGCCATCAGCATCACGACGACGCAGCTTATCATCAGCCCAATCGACGCGGCGCCACCGAACCGCAGCGCGGAAAAGATTGTCGCGCCCAGGAAATAGCTGATCCCCAACAATCGGCGATCGCCGAAAATACAGATGGCCAACATCGCCACGGCCAGTTCCGGTACTGTTACCAGCAACAGGGCATTGTCCACACCTGCCGCCCCGGTTTCCAGCCACAGACTAAAGCTCAAAGCCGAAAGAAACACCATCGGCAGCATCAGCCGCTTTTGCACATGGGGTTTCAGGTCGCGGAAGAGCGCCTGGCGCGGCACGATCATCAACGCCCCGTCGATCAGCAGCATCGCCGCCATGAACGAGGCGTGGAGCGGTTCACCCACCTGATAAAAAGGGATAGAAAGTAGTGCTGTGATGCAAATTTTAGCCAGCAATACCAACGGCCAAAGCCGCGCTATATGCAGAAAAGCGGCCGAAATCCATGAAGCGGAAACTTCGGTGCCACTCTGGGTCAGCCCCAGAGCCACCATCAACGTTATAGAGCGAGACGGTGTATTATCGACAGAAGCGCGCAAAGAATTCATGCCATCGCTGTAGTGCGTATCGGTTTATAGAGAATTACCCTGATGCCTCGCCAAAGCGGATAGGAGGTAAATTCAGCCTATCCGCACCGCAGTACTCGACCGCACGATCAATTCATGCGGCAGGGTGAGGGAAGAGCTATCCCCTTCCTCTCCACTCAATATGGCAAGCAGCATCCGCATCGCCTCCCGTCCGATCGCGCCTTTGGGCTGGGCGACGGTCGTCAGCGCCGGGTCGAGAAAGCGAGACATGGCGATGTCATCGAAACCGACAACCGAAACATGGTCGGGACAACGCAGGCCCGCTGCCCGCACGGCTCCTATCGCCCCCATCGCCATATCGTCGCTGAAGCAGAAAAGCGCGCTAACCCCCCGCACGATCAGCGCAGCCGCATGATCATGGCCCGACTGAACGGAGAAATCACCTTCCGCCACCCACAGTCGGTCCGTAAGCCCATGACGGTCCGCGACATCCCGCACGCCAGCCAAACGGTCGCGACTGATCGGGCCGACCAACGGTCCGGTAATGACGCCAATGTCGCGATGTCCCAGCGCCACCAGATGCGCCATCGCATCCCGCCCGGCCGCAGCATTGTCGATATGCACGCTCGGCACACCAAGATCGGGACTATATTCGCATCCATTGACGACCGGAGCGCTCGCCCCCCGCTTCGCCACAAACGACCGCAATCGGTCGGGCAAGCGATGCCCAAGAAAGAGCAGGCCATCGACCTCCCGCCGCCCCAGCATGTCAGCATATTGATTTTCCAGCGCTGGATCATGCCGTGTGTCGCCCAGCACCACCGCATAATCGGCATCGCGGGCCGCCTCCTCCGCACCCCGGATAACGCTGGCGAAAAAGGGATTGGAAATATCAGGCACAGTCACCAGAATTTTGGCGGCTTTGTGCGTGCGTAGCGATCGTGCCGCCACATTGGGGTGATAGCCCAGCCGTTCGACGACCTCCATGACGCGCAGCCGCGTTCCTTCCGTCACGCGGCCGGGATGGCTCAATACGCGCGATACGGTGGCGGTGGAGACCCCCGCGGCCCTCGCAACCTCTATGATCGTCGGCATGGAAAGACCATGTGCGCTCTCTCCGAACTTGTCGACCCGTTTCTTGGTAATCCTTTACATCGTCCAGCAAGCTACCTAATCATCGCCCCGAACGGACAGATCCGTCATCGTTGAGGATATGCCATGGCCCCTACCGCTTCTTCCCCCTCCACCGGCATGCTGACCACACGGCTCAGCATCCTGATGTTCCTGCAATTCTTCGTCTGGGGGGCATGGAACGTCACATTGGGGCTGGTCATGCAAACGCTGGGGCTTGGCGCCCTCATCGGCAACGCCTTCTCGGTCGGTCCGATCGCGTCGATCGCAGGCTCCTTCCTCATCGGCATGGCCGCCGCCCGCTATCTCAGCCCGCGCATGCTGATGGTGGTGCTGCACCTGATCGGCGGGGCGATCCTCTTCTTCCTGCCCACGCTCATCGCCCCGGAAACCGGCGGTCGTTTCGTGTGGGTGCTGCTCGCCTACATGATCCTCTACATGCCGACCGTGGGCCTTGCGAACACTATCGCGCTCAAGAGCTTTGGCGAGAGGGTCGATCGCTTCCCCTTCGTCCGCGCCTTTGGCACGCTGGGCTGGATCGTCGCGGGCCTCATCGTTGGCTGGGCCGGCCTGTCCGCCAGCCCGCGCATTTTCGAGGTCGCAGCCATCGTCTCCATCGCCCTCGGCCTCTACAGCCTGACATTGCCCGCCGTTGCGGCCGATGAACCCAGCGGTGAAGGGATCGTTCGCCAGATATTCTGTGTGGAAGCGTTCGGCCTGCTGCGCCAGCCCGCCTTCCTCATCTTCATCGCCTGCGCCACCCTCATCTCCATCCCGCTCGCCATGTATTATGCCTATGCCTCGCCCTATGTCGGCGCGGTGGGCATCGAAAATGTCGGCGGCACGCTCGCCATCGGCCAGATGTCCGAACTGGTGTTCATGTTCTCCATGCCATGGCTTTATCGCCGGTTCGGCGTGAAACCGCTGCTGCTGGTCGGCATGATCGCCTGGGCTGTACGCTATGCCCTGTTCGCGATCGGCGATGGCGGTTCGTCGATCTGGGCTGTCTATCTCGGCGTCGCCTTGCACGGCCTCTGCTATGACTTCTTCTTTGTCGCCGGGGCGATCTATACCGGCACCATCGCTACGCCCAAGGGCGTGAATGCGCAGGCGCAAGGCATGCTCACCCTCTTCACCTATGGCGTGGGCATGCTGCTCGGATCGCAGATCGGCGCTGCCCTCTACGCCCGCCTGCCGGCCACACCCGACATCGCCGACTGGCACGCCATGTGGTGGTATCCCGCCATCGCCGCGGCTGTCATCGCCATCCTCTTCCAGTTCGCGTTTCGCGATACCAGCAAACCGGAGCCATCCGCATGAAGACCATCAAAGGCCCGGCCATATTCCTGGCGCAGTTTCTGGGCGACACCGCACCGTTCGACACGCTGGAAAATCTGGCGCGCTGGGCGGGTGAGCTGGGCTACAAAGGCATCCAGATCCCCTGCGACCCGCGCCTGATCGACCTTACCATCGCCGCCCAAAGTCAGGATTATTGCGACGACCTGCGCGCCATGCTGGCCAAATATGGCGTAGAGCCGACCGAACTTTCGACGCACTTGCAGGGTCAGTTGGTCGCCGTGCATCCCGCCTATGACACGCTGTTCGACGGCTTCGCCCCGGCCGAATTGCACGGCAAGCCGCAGGAGCGGCAGGCATGGGCCGTCGATCAGGTGAAGCTGGCGGCGAAAGCCAGCGCCCGGTTGGGCCTCGCCGCCCATGCGACCTTCTCCGGCGCGCTGGCATGGCCCTATGTCTATCCCTGGCCACAGCGGCCGGCCGGCCTCATCGAAGAAGCCTTTGCCGAACTCGCCAATCGCTGGCGCCCGATCCTAGATGTGTTTGACGAAGCCGGCGTCGACTGCGCCTATGAAATCCATCCGGGCGAGGATATTCATGACGGCGCAAGCTGGGAACGGTTTCTGGCGGCGGTAGACAATCACCCCCGCGCCAAGATCCTGTTCGATCCGTCGCATTATGTCCTGCAACAGCTCGACTATCTCGACTTCATCGACCGCTATCACGACCGTATAGCCTGCTTCCATGTTAAGGATGCCGAATTCAACCCGACCGGCCGGGGCGGCGTCTATGGCGGTTATGAAGGCTGGATCGATCGCGCCGGGCGCTTTCGCTCGCTGGGTGACGGGCAGGTCGATTTCAGCGCGATCTTCTCGAAAATGGCGCAATATGATTTCCCCGGCTGGGCCGTGCTGGAATGGGAATGCGCGATCAAACATGCCGAGGATGGTGCCCGCGAAGGCGCGCCCTTCATCCGCGACCATATCATCCGCGTGACCGAACGCGCCTTCGACGATTTCGCGTCGAGCGGCCTAGATCAGAACGCCAATCGGCGCCTGCTGGGCCTGCCGCCCGTCGACGCCAGCCATTAAGGACTATTGCATGACGACTCCGCGACGCTTGCGCTATGCCATGATTGGCGGCGGCCCCGGCGCCATGATCGGCCCGATCCATCGCTTCGCTGCCCGGCTCGATGATCGGTGGGAACTGGTTGCCGGTGCGCTCTCTTCCGACCCACGACGCGCCGCCGAGGGTGCAGAACAATGCCGCATCGCCCCCGACCGCAGCTATGCCGACTGGCAAAGCATGATCGCGGCAGAGGCCACGCGCCCCGACGACCGGATCGATGCCGTCGTCATCGTCACGCCCAATCATCTCCACGCCGCCCCGGCCATCGCCGCGCTTGACGCAGGCTTCCATGTCATCTGCGACAAGCCGCTGGCATCGAGCATCGAAGAAGGGCTGGCCATGGCGCAGGCGGTGGAGCAGTCCGGCCGCGCTTTCGTCGTCACCTACACCTATTCCGCCTTCCCGATGGTACGCCACATGCGCGCCATGGTCGCTGCGGGCGTGCTGGGCGACCTGCGCGTCATTCAGAGCCAATATGCGCAGGACTGGCTGGCCAGCCCGCTGGAGCAGGATGGCAACAAACAGGCGGCATGGCGCACCGACCCGGCCCGATCGGGCGCGGGCGGCGCGCTGGGCGACATCGGCACCCATGCCTATCAACTGGCGCATTTCGTGACCGGCCTCCATGCTGAGGCACTCTGCGCCGATCTTGCTTCCTTTGGGCCGGGGCGCACGCTGGACGACAATGCCCATCTGATGCTGCGCTATCCCGGCGGCGTGCGCGGCATGATGTGGGCGACACAGGTCGCGCCCGGCAAGGGCAACCAGTTGCGGATCGGCGTCTATGGCAGCGAAGCGGGCGTCGAATGGGATCAGGAGCATCCCGAACAACTGCGCTTCACCCGCATCGGCCAGCCAACCGCCATATTGGAACGCGGCAACGACCTGCTGAACATCGGCGGCTATTCAACCCGCCTCCCCCCCAGCCATCCCGAAGGCTATCTGGAGGGCTTCGCCCAGCTTTACAGCGATGCCGCTGATCTCATTCTGGCGCGGGATGCCGGTGACATGGAGCAGGTCGCAGCGTCGCCGTTGCCCGGCATCGAGGACGGGCTGGACGGCATGCGCTTCATCAACGGCGCCATCGCCTCGCACAAGGCAGGCACATGGCTGGCGCGCGACGACTGGGCCTAGAGGCAACCACTATCGCGCAAACAAAAAGGGGGGCGGATTTCCGCCCCCCTTTTCCTATTCCAAAGCGGAAAATCCGCCGCGCGTCAGACGCGCATCGGCATCAGCACATAGAGCGCCGGACTATGATCGTCTTCCCGGATCAGCGTGGGGGCGGCCGCATCGGCCAAATGCAGTTCGACGAGATCGCTGTCGATCTGCCCAAGGATGTCGAGCAGATAGCGGGCGTTGAAGCCGATGTCGAAACCTTCACCCTGGAATGCACCGGGCACTTCTTCGGCTGCGGTGCCGTTTTCGGGGCTGGTCACGGACAGGGTGATCTTGTCCTTGTCGAGGGTCATCTTGACCGCACGGGTCTTTTCGGTGGCGATGGTCGCCACGCGATCGACGCCATCTTCAAAGCTGCGCGGATCGATCTTCAACAGCTTGTCATTCGCGGTCGGAATGACGCGGCTATAGTCGGGGAAAGTCCCATCGATCAGCTTGCTGGTCAGGATCGCGCTGCCCAGACCGAAACGGATCTTGCCGGCCGACAGGTCGATCTGAACTGACCCTTCCACTTCGTCCAGCAGCTTGCGCAGTTCGCCGATGCATTTGCGCGGAATGATGATGCCCGGCATGCCTTCTGCGCCATCGGGGCGGGGCACGGTGACGCGGGCCAGACGATGGCCGTCGGTCGCCGCAGCCTTCAGCACCGGCTGGCCGTCATCGCTGACATGGAAATAGATGCCGTTCAGATAATAGCGCGTTTCTTCGGTCGAAATGGCGAAGCGCGTCTTGTCGATGATCTGCTTCAGCGTCTCGGCCGGCAGTTCGAAGCTGGTGGGCAGATCGCCCTCCGCGATCACCGGGAAATCATCGCGCGGCAGCGTCGACAGGTTGAAACGCGCACGCCCCGCCTGAATCAGCATCTTGCCGTCGGCCGCATGCAGCGACACCTGACTGCCTTCAGGCAGCTTGCGCGCAATGTCGAACAATGTGTGTGCGGAAATGGTGGTCGATCCGGGCTGTTCCACCTGCGCCGATACGCTCTCAACGATTTGCAGGTCGAGGTCGGTCGCCATCAGCTTGATGGCGCCACTCGCCGATGCCTCGATCAGCACGTTGGACAGGATCGGAATCGTATTGCGCCGCTCGACCACCGACTGGACGTGGCTCAGGCTCTTGAGGAGCGTTGCGCGTTCGATGGTGGCCTTCATGTCCCTGTTCTGTCCGTTTC
>JAJZQN010000005.1 GCA_021847605.1 Pseudomonadota bacterium
ATGACACTTGAAAGTCTCGCCAACGTCAGCGACAATCCCCTCATCAGCTTGCCCGGCGTGGCAGCCTGATCCAGTCCGATCCTCTACCGAGGACAGCCGCTGTTACACCATCCCGCGGGACACGATCAGGTAACGGCAGGCCTTACGGGCCTCGCCAGGGGGCAATCGCTGTTGGTGTCGCTGTTCGACCATCCCGATCTGCACCGCTGGGTAGCGCAAACGATGGCGGAACGACCCATTCGCGCCGTCGTCGCCTATTCCGCGCAAATGGCGCATTTCGTGCCGATGCTTGGCCCCGATGTCCGCTTTCTGATGGACTTCGTGGATTTCGATTCCGCCAAATATGCGGCCTATGGCGCGCAGGGCGGCGGGCCGATGGGCTGGATCAACCGCCGCGAAGGGCGCGTACTGCTCGATTTCGAGCGTAAGGTGGCGCAGCGCGCCGACATATGCTCCTTCGTCAGCGAGGCGGAGGCGGCGCTGTTCCGGCAGGCCTGTGGCCTTGGTGCAGACCGCATCGTCGCCATCGAAAACGGCGTTGCTCTCGACTATTTCGATCCGGCCGCCGATTTTCCGGCCGTCGACGCGGGGGAGGGGGCGTTGCTCGTCTTTACCGGCCAGATGGACTATCGCCCCAATGTCGAGGCGGTGGAAAGTTTCGTCCGCCAGACGCTGCCCACTATCCGCACGGTTCGCCCCGATGCGCGTTTTGCCATCGTCGGACGCAATCCAACCAAGGCTGTGGAGGCGCTCGCGACATTGCCGGGCGTAATCGTGACCGGCGGCGTGCCGGATGTGCGCGGCTGGCTGGCGGCCGCTGATGTCGTCGTTGCGCCGTTGCGCATCGCGCGCGGCATTCAGAACAAGGTGCTGGAGGCGATGGCCATGGGCCGTCCGGTCGTCGCATCTCCGCAAGCGGCCGAAGGCATAGACGCACAGGATGAGGCGCATTTGCTGGTTGCGGCCAACCCGGCGGAGGAGGCAGTCAAGATTCTGCGGCTGCTCGATGACCCTGCTTGCGCGATGCGTCTGGGCATGGCGGCGCGCGACCGGATGCAGCAGCGCTATCGCTGGTCCGCGACGCTGGCGGGCATGGCCGATCTGCTGAATCGCCCGGCCTCCAAGGCCCATGGGCAGGCGGCATGACGCAGCAGGCGCTGCCCTATGCCCGGTCGCCGATGGTGGACCTGACGGGATGGCGCGGTCATTTGATCGCGCTGGGCGTTGTGTCCGTGACGATCCTGACGCTGTTCTTCGATGATGTTTGGAGCATGGCGTCCATCTGGTGGAACGCCTCTACCTTCGGCCATTGTCTGTTCATCCCGCCGATCATCGCCTGGCTGATACAGCAACGCATGCCCGGCCTGCGTCAGATGCAGCCTGTCGCCTGGGCGCCCGGCCTGCTGTGGCTTGCGCTGGGTGCCTTTGCATGGTTGCTGGGCGCGGCGGCCGGCGTCGCGATGGTCCGACATGGCGCACTGGTGCTGATGTTGCAGGGGGCGACGATCGCGCTGCTGGGACCGGCGGTGGCGCGTGCGCTTACCTTCCCGCTTTTCTACGCTTTCTTCATGGTGCCGTTCGGCGAAGAGGTCGTTCCGCCGTTACAACTGATAACAGCGCGACTTGCGATGTTGCTGCTCGATCTGACGGGCGTACCCGCCCATCTGGAGGGTATCTTCATCACCACGCCCACCGGCTATTTCGAAGTGGCCGAAGCCTGTTCAGGCGCAAAATTCCTGATCGCCATGGCCGCTTATGGCGTGTTGGTGTGCAATGTCTGCTTCACAAGCTGGCGGCGGCGCATTCTGTTTCTGTCGGGTGCATTGATCCTGTCGGTGCTGGCAAACGGCGTGCGCGCCTATGCCACCATTCTCGTCGCGCATCTGACGACTGTGGATGCGGCCGTTGGCTTTGATCATGTCGTCTATGGCTGGGTGTTCTTCGCGATCATCATGGTCGTGGTGATGGCGGTCGCATGGCCCTTTTTCGATCGAAAGCCCGGCGATCCATGGTTCGATCCCGGCCAGCTGCAAGGCCCAGTTGTTCGACCGTCGCATGCCGGTGTCGTTGCCGGCGGCGCGCTGGCGATCATCGTGGCGTCGCCCTTGTGGCTTGCCGCCAGTGTCGCTGCGGCGCAGCCTTTGCCGCCGGTTCTGACCATGCCCGACGTGCCGGGGTGGACCCGTACCGACACACCGCAGGCCTATCCCTGGAAACCCCGGTTCGAAGGGGCCGATCATTTCGTCATCGGCCGCTATCGCAATGGGGCCGGACAGGTGGTGGACCTCGCCATCGCCACTTATGACCGGCAGGATGACGGACATGACATGGTGGGCTTCGGGCAGGGCGCCGCCGACCCGGACAGTGAGTGGGTATGGTCCTTCCCGGCCCGCTCGCCTGCCTATGGCCGGGGCGAACAGATTACCGCGCCCGGCCCGGTCGTGCGCCATGCCGTGACATTCCATGTCGTAGGGGAAGGCAAACCGACCGGCAGCAAGCCGGCAGTAAAGATGGAAACCATGCTCGCCCGCCTGTTGGGACGTGACCAGCGTGCGGCCGCTATCATTGTATCGGCGGAGGAGGGGGACGGCCATCCGTCCGACCCCGCCATCGCCGCTTTCCTCAACGATCTGGGCGACGTGCAGCTTTTGGCTGACCGCAGCATCGGCATCCGCTAGAGACAGGCCTATGTGCGGGATAGCGGGTATTTTTCATCTGGAGACGGCCAAGCCGGTCGATCCGGCGCGCGTGCGCGCCATGCTGGACGTGATGCCGCATCGCGGCCCTGACGGCAGCGGCATCTGGACCGCGCCGGGCGTGGGTCTTGGCCATCTGCGCCTGTCGATCATCGACCTGGGCGGTGGTGCGCAACCGATGCACACGCCTGACGAAGCGCTCAGCGTCGTTTTCAACGGCGAAATCTATAATTTCGCGGAAGTCCGTGCGGAACTGGAGGCCAAGGGCCATGTGTTCCGCACCGACAGCGATACCGAAGTCATCCTGCACGGCTATCGCCAATGGGGCGAGGAGTGCGTGCATCGCTTCAACGGCATGTTCGCCTTCGCCCTGTTCGACGCCCGTGCGCAGTCGCTGTGGCTCGTGCGCGACCGGCTGGGCGTCAAGCCGCTTCATTATGCGCTATTGTCGGACGGCAGCCTGATCTTTGGTTCGGAATTGAAGAGCCTGCTTGCTCATCCCCTGCTGCGCCGCGCGCCGGACCTGTCGGCGGTCGAAGATTATATGGCCTATGGTTATGTCCCCGACGACGCCTGTCTGGTGGCGGGCGTGCGCAAGCTAGGCGCGGGGGAGACGCTGCGGCTGGTTCGCGGCCGTTCGCTGCCACAGCCGCAACGCTATTGGGACGTCAGTTTCGCCGATCGGACAAAGGCAAAGCCTGAAGCGCTGGAGGAGGAACTGGTCGCCCTGATGCGGCAGGCGGTCCGTTCCCGCATGGTGGCCGACGTGCCGCTCGGCGCCTTCCTGTCGGGCGGCGTCGACAGCAGCAGCGTCGTAGCGCTGATGGCGGAGGCCTCCAGTCAGGCGGTCAAGACATGCACGATCGGCTTCGATGTCGCCTCGCTCGACGAGACGGCTTATGCTGATCGTATCGCCCGACGGTTTGCCACAGACCACCGGTCGCGCATCGTGTCGCCCGACGACTATGGACTGATCGACCGGCTGGCTTTTCATTTCGACGAGCCTTTTGCCGATGCGTCGGCCCTGCCGACCTTCCGCGTATGCGAACTGGCGCGGGAACAGGTGACGGTCGCCCTGTCGGGCGATGGCGCGGATGAGGCCTTTGCGGGCTATCGGCGTCATCGCTTCCAGATGCAGGGGGAGCGTATACGCGGCCTCGTTCCCGCTTCGATACGTGAACCGCTGTTCGGGACGCTGGGCCGCTATTATCCCAAGGCCGACTGGGCGCCGCGCATGTTCCGGGCGAAATCGACCTTCCTCGAACTGGCGGGTGATGGTGGCGAAGCCTATGCCGCCTCGGTCGGCGTCACGCCCCGCGCGTTGCGCCAGCGATTGTTCACGCAGGATGTGAAGAGCCGTCTGGGCGGCTATCGTGCCGAGGATCGCTATGTAAAGACGATGGCGCAGGCGCCTGCGCGTGACGCGCTGGACCGCGCGCAATATGCCGATATTCGCATCTGGTTGCCGGGCGACATTCTGACCAAGACCGACCGGATGAGCATGGCCGTCAGCCTGGAGGCTCGCGAGCCTTTACTCGATCATCGGCTCGTCGAATTTGCCGCGCGCCTGCCAGTCAGCCAGCGTATTCGTGGTAATAGCGGCAAATATCTGATGAAGAAGGCAATGGAGCCATTCCTGCCGCAGGACATACTCTATCGTCAGAAAATGGGCTTCGTGACCCCGATCAGCGCATGGTTCCGGGGGGCGCTGGCCGGTGAAGCAACGGCGATCGCGGGTGGCTCGGCACTGGCAAAGACGGGTTGGTTCGACACGGCCATGCTGGCCCGTGTGGCTGCCGATCATAAGTCGGGTGTTGCCGATCATGGCCGGTTGCTGTGGCAATTGCTGATGCTGGACAAGTCGCTGACCCGCCTGTTCGCTATCTGACCACGCCGATGCCGTTAGGGTCGTTCGCGCGAAATCCTTGCAACCCGCGTCCTGCAATGCCAACGGGGCACATGACGATAATCAGGGCATGCCAGTAGTGACAGTCTCCAAGGAAATGGTTCGGTTACGGCTTTACGCGCTGTGCCTTGCCGGAGATATGGCCGGGCTGTTCTTCGCGTTTCTCGCCGCCAACTGGTTCATTCTCGGCGCCCTGTGGGGGGAGCCTGGCAAGCCGCATGGCCTCGTCATGTTCGCGATGGTCGCGCCGCTCTACGCGCTGCTCGCCATTCAGGGCGGCGCTTATGGCATCAACACGCTGGATCGGGTGCGGCGCGGCATATTCCGCGCGCTGCTGGCGCTGGCGCAGGCGGCATTGCTGATGCTGCTGATCGTCTATCTGGGCAAGATCGCGGAACAGCTTTCCCGTCTGACCTTCGTCGCGGGGCTGGCGATCGGCGCGGTGATGCTGGCGCTGGTTCGAGTGGCCGTCGCGGGATTGGCCGGGCGCCTGCTGGGCGATGTCCCGCATCTGACGGCCGTGATCATGGATGGCGTCACCATCGATGTCGGCCCACATATGGACGTTATTCAGGCGGACGTCGCCAGCCTGCGACCCGAAAGCCATGATGCCGACATGGCTGCTCGCCTTGCCGGCGCGGTCGGCATGGCGGAACGAGTCATCGTCGCCTGTCCGCTCGAACGGATGGATGACTGGTCCGCCGCGCTCAAATCCCTGTCGGCGCGGGGTGAGATCGTGGTGCCGGAATTGCTGCGCTTCGCCCCGGCGCGGGTGGATGAATTTGGCGGGCAACCGACGATCATCGTGGCGGGTGGCCCGCTCCAGTTTCGCGATCGCCTGATCAAGCGCCTGTTCGATCTGATCGTCGCAGCGGCAGCCACCCTGTTCCTGTCGCCGGTTCTGATCGTCGCGGCGCTGTCGGTGAAGCTGACCAGCCCCGGCCCGGTCCTGTTCCGGCAACCGCGTATCGGCAAGGATGCACGTCCCTTTTTCATCTATAAATTCCGGTCGATGCGGACGGAGGCGAGCGATCGTCATGCCGCCACTCTGACCCGGCGCGACGATGATCGGGTGACGCGCGTCGGCGCCTTTCTGCGCAAAACCAGCATCGATGAACTGCCCCAGCTTTTTAATGTGCTGAAGGGCGACATGAGCATCGTCGGCCCACGCCCTCATGCGGCTGCGGCCAAGGCAGGCGACAGCCTCTATTGGGAAGTCGACGCCCGTTATTGGGAACGGCATTGCATCAAGCCGGGCATGACCGGCCTCGCGCAGGTGCGCGGTCATCGCGGATCGACCGACCATCATCAGGATCTGATCGACCGGCTGCAATCCGATCTGGAATATGTCAGCGACTGGTCGATCTGGCGCGACATGCGGATCATCTTTGCGACATTGGGCGTCCTCGTCCATCACAAGGCCTATTGAGATGGCGACCAACCTGATCCTTGCCGCGATTGTGCTGCTGTGCCTTGTCGCGGTGCTATGGCCCTTCCTCTTCTATCCGTTGATCCTGCGCAGCCTGCCGACCAAGGCGGAAACGCCGCTGGCCGGGCCGCTGCCCAGTGCGTCGCTGCTCTTCTGCGCTTATAATGAGGCGGACGCGATGCCGGATAAGCTCGCTAATCTGGCCATGCTGAAACGGCTGCATCCCGATCTGGAATTTCTGGCGTTCGATGACGGATCGTCGGATGGCACGGGCGATCTCATCGTGGCGCAGGGCGATCTTGTTACCCTGCTGCGTGGGCCGGGGCGCAGCGGCAAGGCGCATGGCATGAAGCAGCTTGCCGCGCGTGCGCGTGGCGACGTGCTGATCTTCACCGACGCCAATGTGTTGCTGGACCCCGAAGCGGTCGGCCGCCTGCTCGCCCGTTATGCGGACCCGGAAGTGGGCGGTGTGCTAGGCTCGCTCCACTATATCGGCGCGGATGAAAGTGCGACGGCGTCGGTCGGTTCGCTCTACTGGCGGATAGAGGAAAAGCTGAAGGACGAGGAATCGCGCACCGGCAACGTGCTGGGCGCCGACGGTTCCATCTTTTCGATCCGACGCGACCTTTACCCCGAATTTCCCGACAGCGTGCTGGACGACCTGACCGTTTCCATGGCGGTCGTGTTCGCCGGCAAGCGTCTCATCAAGGCGAAGGATGTCATTGCGCGCGAACGGCTGGTGACGGCGCGGAAGGACGAATATCGCCGCAAGGTGCGGATCGCGGCCCGTGCGTGGCACACGCACAGCCATCTGCGTCCGCAACTGCGGCGCATGGCCGCCATCGACCGTTTCAAATATAGCTCGCGCAAGATCGTTCGCTGGTTCGGTGGACTGTTCATCCTTGGCGGCGCAATCGCGGCGGGTGCGCTGGCGCTCAGCATTTCACCGATGCTCTATCTGGTGGGCGCGCTGGGCATTGCGCTGGTCATCTGGATCGGTGTGCGGGCGAAAAGTGGTCCCTTCGCCGCACTGGTCGATGTGCTGATCGCCTATGCCGCCACCGTGCAGGGGGTTGGCCGGGCGATGACCGGACGCACCGTCACCATCTGGAACCCGGCCAAGTCCCGCTGAACGGAGGGGGTCACTCCCCCTTCATATAGACGCGCTTGCCGCCGACCCAGGTTTCCAGAACCTGCGTCGTGCGGATGTCGGCCGGAGCAGCCTTCGAAATATCCCGGTCGATCAAAAGGAAGTCGGCACGCTGGCCGGGGATCAGGCTGCCGAACTTCTTTTCAGCGAATCCTGCATAGGCGGCCTGCCGGGTAAATCCATCCAGTGCTGCGGTAAAGCTGACCCGCTGTTCAGGCATCCACCCGCCCACAGGTTCGCTCTTGGCGTCCTGCCGGCTCATCGCGACGGCGATGCCGGGGAACGGGTTGGGGCTTTCGACCGGCACGTCCGATCCGAAGGCGAGCGGCACGCCATTGTCCAGCATCGTTTTCCACGCATAGGCGCCCTTCAACCGCGCCTCGCCCATGCGTGCGGTCGCCATGCGCCAGTCGGATGCTTCATGGACGGGCTGCATGGAGGCAATGACGCCCAGCGGCTTGAAGCGGGGCAGATCGGCCGGATCGATGATCTGCGCATGTTCGATGCGCCAGCGCCGGTCGCCCTTATAGGTTTCATTGAGTTCCTGCACCGCGTCCAGCACTTCGCTATTGGCGGCGTCGCCGATGGCGTGAACGGCGACCTGGAAATTATCCATCGCCGCGCGGCTCATGATGTTGCGCAGTTGCGTGTCGGGGATCATCGGCAGGCCGCGCTGTCCCGGCGCGTCGGCATAATCGGTCTTCAGCCACGCCCCGCGTGAACCCAGTGCGCCGTCCAGCAACAATTTGATGCCGCCCATGCGCAGGCGATCATCATACAGCCATGGTGTCGGTTCCGGCCCGGCGATCTTCACCATATTGTCGAGGCCAAAGGCATAGGACATGATCCGCACGCGCAACGCCCCGCGATCGGCCGACCGACGAAATGCCTGCCAGTCGTCCATGCTGGTGCCCATATCGGCAATGCCGGTAATGCCGACCGACAGCAGGGTGCGCTGCGCCATTTCCAGCGCCCGGTCACGATCCTTGGGCGCGGGGGCAGGGACGACCTTTTCAATCAGGTCCATCGCCTTGTCGACGAACACGCCGGCGGGCTTCCCGCCCGTCATCTCGATCCGGCCACCGGCAGGCGCCTTGGTCGCTGCCGTAATGTTCGCCGCACGGATCGCCGCGCTGTTGGCCCATCCGGCATGGCCGTCCACCCGTTGTAGCCAAACGGGAATGTCGCCCACTGCGGCGTCCAGTTCGGCTGCGGTCGGGAACCGGCCCAGCCCCCAGACTTCCTGATTCCAGCCTGTGCCGACGATCCATTTCAGGCCATCGTTCGCCTGTGCATAGGCACGGATCTTCGCCTGCGCTTCCTCCAGCGACTTGGTATCCGACAGGTCCAGCATGATGAGCGACATGCCAAGGCCCATAACATGGCCATGCCCGTCGATCAGGCCGGGGATCATCGTCTTGCCGCCCGCATCCATTTTGAACGTCGGTGCCTTGGGGCGCTCTGGCCATGGTTGCCCGCGTTTTGGCTTTTTGGGCTTATATTCCGGTTCCTGATAGCGCTCGGGCAGCAGCTTATCGACCTTGCCGTCATCGTCGATGACGATGGCAGCGAAATGGACGATCTGTCCGTTGGCGTCGAGCGCGATGCCGTTCACATTGTCGATCACGCCAAAGGCATGGGCCGGAATGGGAGCCATAATCGGCAGGGCGAGGGCGGCGATGGCCGCCAGTCGGCTAATCTTCATGCGGTCCCTTACGCCCTTGTGATCCGCCGCACCAGTGCGCTGGTATCCTGTCGATGGCCGCCCATCGCCTGCACATCGGCATAAAGTTGATCGATCATCGCCGTCACCGGCAGCGTTGCGCCATTGGCGCGTGCTTCCTCCAGCGCCAGTCCCAGATCCTTGCGCATCCAATCGATGGCGAATCCGAAATCGAAACTGTCCTGCGCCATCGTCTTCCATCGATTGTCCATCTGCCAGCTTTGCGCCGCGCCGCCGGAAATCGCCTCGAACACCTTATCGAGGTCCAGTTCGGCCGCCTGCGCAAAACGCAGCGCTTCGGAAAGGCCTTGCAGAACGCCGCCGATGCAAATTTGGTTCACCATCTTGGCGGTCTGGCCCGCGCCCGCGCTGCCGACATGGACGATGCGCGCTGCATAGGCCTGCATCACCAGTCTCCCCGCTGCAACCGCCGGTTCGCTGCCCCCGCACATGATGGACAGGCGGCCATTTTCCGCGCCAGCCTGTCCGCCGGATACCGGTGCGTCGATGCTGTGAATGCCGCGGCTTTCGCCCTCGACCGATAATTGCCGGGCGATGCGGGCCGATACGGTGGTATGGTCGATGAACAGGCTACCTTGCTTCATCGTGCGAAACGCACCTTCGCGGCCCAGTGTGATCTGGCTCAGATCATCGTCGGTGCCAACGCAGCTGATGACGATGTCGGCGTCTTCGGCGGCCTTTGCCGGGTTGATCGCCACCTGTCCTCCATAGGCCTCCGACCAGCTTTTCGCCTTGCCGATCGACCGGTTATAGACGGTCATCTGATGTCCCGCCTTGGCCAGATGCCCGGCGATGGGGCCGCCCATGATTCCCAGCCCGATAAACGCGATATTAGCCATAAGCCTCGTACATCTGTGCGTGGACCCCTGCCATAGGGGCAGTTTTCGGACAGTGCCAGTTCCTTCACCCGCAATTTTCGTTTAGGGGCAGCCCCATGAACACGCTAACCAAGATCGAAAGCGCCTTGTCGCTGCCCATCACCGTCGATGACATCCTTGCCGCGCGGACCCGAATTTCGGGCGCCATCGTCAAGACGCCGACGCTGATTAGTCAGACGCTGTCCGACATGCTTGGTTGCCAGGTCTATCTGAAATTCGAAAATCACCAGTTTACCGCCGCCTATAAGGAACGCGGGGCGCTTAATCGTCTGCTCCAGCTTGATGAAGCCTCCAAAGCCAAGGGCGTGATCGGCGCATCCGCCGGCAATCATGCGCAGGGTCTTGCCTATCATGGCAAGCGTCTGGGTGTGCCTGTGACCATCGTCATGCCGACCACGACGCCGATCGTGAAAGTCACCCAGACTCGCGGCCATGGCGCGACCGTGGTGCAATATGGCGAGAAATTCGACGACGCCTATGCCCATGCCCGCAAGCTGGAAGTGGAACAGGGGCTGACCTTCATTCATCCGTTCGATGAGCCGGACATCATGGCGGGACAGGGCACTGTCGCGCTAGAAATGCTGGAGGATGCGCCGGAAATCGATACGCTGGTCATCCCGATCGGCGGCGGCGGTCTGTTTTCCGGCATGGCGACGGCGGCCCGCGCGATGAAGCCGGATATTCGCCTGATCGGCGTACAGGCCGAACTCTATCCCTCGATGTACGACTTCATCAAAGGCGCGGATCTGGCCTGCGACGGCGATACGCTGGCAGAGGGTATTGCGGTCAAGCAGCCCGGGGAGATTACCCGCCGCGTTGTCGAGCGTCTGGCGGACGATGTGCTGCTCGTCACGGAACGGCGGCTGGAGGAAGCCGTCAGCCTGCTGCTCCAGATCGAGAAGACAGTGGTCGAAGGAGCAGGGGCTGCCGGTCTTGCCGCCTTGCTCACCCATCGGGAACAGTTTGTCGGGCGCAAGGTCGGGCTGATCCTGACCGGGGGCAATATCGATACGCGCCTGCTGGCCAATGTGCTGTTGCGCGACCTTGCCCGCTCGGGCCGGCTCGCCCGCCTGCGCATCATTCTTCAGGATCGGCCCGGCGCGCTGTTCCATGTCGCCCGTATCTTCGATCAGGAGGCGGTCAACATATTGGAACTGGCGCATCAGCGCATCTTCACCAACCTGCCGGCCAAGGGGCTGAGTTTGGACGTGGAATGCGAAACCCGCGATCGCGCCCATCTTCAGCGGCTGATCGCGGCGCTCGGTGAAGCGGGATATGAGGTCGCGCCGATCGAAGTCGCATAACGGGGCAGTCTCCGCGCATTTTTTCGTGGTAAATCCCCTTTCCTTGGGGGAGGGCGAACGGCATAGTCATGTCATGATCGATCGACGCCGCCACGAAAGGATGTCAGGAGCGTGACTGCGCCCTTTCGGTTCCCGCGTTTCTTTGTGACCAACCCGTCCCCTTGCCCCTATTTACCGGGCAGGCAGGAACGCAAGGTGTTCACGGAACTGAGCGGCGACAATGCGGCGGAGCTGAACGATGCACTTGGACGCATCGGTTTTCGTCGCAGCCAGAATGTTGCCTATCGGCCAAGCTGTGCTGATTGTTCGGCCTGCGTGTCCGTGCGCGTCGTTACCGGCGAGTTCAAGCCGAATGCGACCCAGCGTAAGCTGATCCGCCGCAATGGCGACCTGATCGTCACGGCGTGCAAGCCCTGGTCGACCGAAGAACAATATGCGCTGCTTCAGCGCTATCTTCAGGCGCGGCATCCCGGCGGCGGGATGACCGAAATGGACGAGATGGATTTTGCCGACATGGTCGAACAGACCCCGGTCGACAGTCACATCGTAGAATATCGCGAGCCGGGCATCGACGGCCGTGTAGGCCGTCTGGTCGGTGCCTGCCTGACCGACCGGCAGGGTGATGGCCTGTCGATGATCTACAGCTTCTTCGATACCGAACTGGAGCATCGGCAGGGGTTGGGCAACTTCATCATCATGGATCATATCTTGCGCGCCGCAAAAGCTGGTCTGCCCTATGTCTATCTTGGCTATTGGGTCGATGGATCGGCGCGCATGCAATATAAGGTGCGCTATCGCCCGCTTGAAAAACTGGGCCGTACCGGGTGGATTCCGTTCGATCCCGCCGATCAGGTGCAGAAGATCCACGGCGGGCGTTCCGCTGACGAGCCGCCGCTGCCGGTCGAATTGACCAGCATTTTCCGCAAGTAAAGCGCGCCGCAAAATCTTTTCCTGTAATATCGATTAAATGATGCAGAAATCGCGTCTTCGTGGCGAAGATGTTTAACTTTCTGCATTATGCCCCCTCGAATGTGTGCGGCAGGCCTGATCTTGAGGGAGGCGAGTCATGGATCGCTTCGCTGATCGTCGATTCACTGGCGGCTATGTGCCGCTGGCGGATATGGTCTTGCCGGCTGCAATATTTCCGCGCCAAAACAAGGCGCTGTCTTCACCCACTTTCGATCGCATAACGCCCCGCCTGCTTCGGTGGGTCGCGGATGCGCGCGGTCATGTGATCGCGGCCGACCCGATCGACGCTGCCTTTCCGATTCGCGTTGCGGTCAATCCGGCCGGATGGGGATGGCGCCTGCTGTTCGACCGGAGCGATCGACGGGCCTTGATACAGGCTGCGCTGTCGGCCGATTGTCCGGAGCCTGTCATGCTGGCCATGCGCGGAACCGACGGGCAGGCGCGCTGGTGCCTGTTGCGCCTGCTCCGGGTCGATGGTCCGGGCGGCGCACGGCAATATCACGGCACGCTGGAGGATGTTCATGATTATCATGACCGTCAGGCCCGCCTACTGGAAACGGCTCTGGCCGAAAGTCGCGAACATTATCGCTGTTCGGTCGAACTCAGTCCGCAGGTGCCGTGGACTGCGTCCCCCTGTGGTGAAATAGAGGAGCTTGGGCCTCGCTGGTGCGACCTCACCGGCATGAGCGAGGAAGAGACGCTGGGACAGGGCTGGATCGAGGCCATTCACCCTGACGATCTGATAGGCGTACTGACCACCTGGCGGCATCATCTGGACAGCGGCAGGCCGATTGACGTCGATTATCGTATCCGCCTGCGCCATGGCGGTTATCGCTGGATGCGGGCGCGGGCGGCGGCCCGGCGCGGACCGGACGGGGCAATCCTGCGCTGGTATGGTACGCTGGAGGATGTTCACGCGACCAAGCTGGCGCAGGATGCGCTGTCGGACAGTGAAGAGCGTTTTCGTCTGGCGGTTCAGTCGGCGCGGCTGGGCATCTGGGATTTCGACGTCGTAACCGGCGCGCGTCGATGGTCGAACGAATTTCGCACGATGTTGGGCTTGCCTGAAGATATGGTGGCGACTGCCGATCTGGCCCTGTCGCTTGTCCATCCCGACGACCGTGATCAGTTGGCGGCCATGCTGGATGCTGTGGCGGCGGGCGCGGTGTCCCCGCATTTCGAAGCCACATTGCGCATCTATCGCGCCGACAATGGTCAACTGCGCTGGATTCGCAGCACGGGTTGGACGATCAGCATGGAAGAGGGACGTCCTCGTCGCATCGTCGTCACGTTCCTCGACGTCAGCGATCAGCGTGACGCGGAAGACCGCATTCGCTGGGCCGCGAGCCATGATCAGATGACCCGGCTGCCGAACCGGGCGCTATGGCAAGCGGGCCTCGAAAATATGGCGGCGAAGGCGGAGGAGGAAGGCGGAAAATTCGGCCTTCTGCTGCTGGATATCGATGATCTCAAGCGCGTGAACGACTCTCTCGGCCACGATATCGGTGATGCGCTGTTGTGCGGCTTTGCCACATGCCTGTCGATGGTGGCGCCGCCGGATGCGATTCTGGGCCGGCTGGGCGGTGATGAATTCGGCTTGATCGCGCCATCGCTGACCGATGCGGCTGCGTTGCAGGCGCTGAGCGCCAGATTGATGGACGACCTGCGCCAGCTACAGGTGCATCAGGACAGGGCGATGGATTGCGGCGTCAGCATAGGCGGCGCGATTTTCGGCGTCCATGGCGACAAGGCGACCGATCTGCTCAAGGCTGCCGATCTGGCGCTCTATGCGTCGAAAGCGGGCGGGCGCGGGCGTTTGACCCTGTTCCATTCCTCTCTGAGGGCCGAGGCGCAGCAACGTAGTTCGATGATCCGCATGGCCCGGCGCATCATCGACGAAAAACTGCTGATGCCCTATTATCAGCCCAAGGTGGATTTGTGCAGCGGCCGGGTGCTGGGCTATGAAGCCTTGTTACGCTGGCGCCATCCACGCATGGGTGTGCAATTGCCCGGCACGATTGCAGCTGCTTTCGAACATGGCGAATTATCGGTGTCGTTGACCCGGCTGATGCTGGACGCGGTGCTGGGCGACCTGTCCTGCTGGCTTGGAGAGGGCGGTAATCCGGGGCGCGTGGCGATCAACGCATCGGCCGCCGATTTCATGCAGGATGATTTCCCTGCTTATGTCCTTGATCGACTGCACCATTTCGGCGTGCCGCCAGCCCATGTGGAGATTGAGGTCGTGGAGGGCGTGTTCATGGGCCGTGGCGCGGATCAGGTGGCGCAGGCGCTGCACCGGTTCGTCGACGCCGGTATTCGCGTGGCGCTTGACGATTTCGGTACGGGATTCGCCTCACTCACCCATCTGAAACAATATCCGGTCGATGTGCTGAAGATCGACCGTAGTTTCATCGGCCATGATGGCGAAGACGCGGGGGATGTCGCGATCGTCGATGCCATCGTCAAGCTGGGCCAGAGCTTCGGCATGGAAGTGGTGGCCGAAGGCGTTGAAACGCAGGAGCAGGCCCGCCGCCTGCTGCGTCAGGGATGCCATGTGGGTCAGGGCTATCTGTTCGGTCGCCCCCGGCCCTTCGCGGAAATATCGGTGCCGCGCGCGGCCTGAACCGGTGCGGGCGCGCGTTCAGCGACGCACGCCCGCCGCATCCTTATTTACAGCGGCAGGACCGGCGCACCTTGCGCACCGTCTTGCGATAGGGAACCCGTTCCGTGACATAGGTCGTGGTGGTGGTCGTCGTCACTTCCGGCTGGATCGTCACGGTCGTCACCGTCGGCGCGGGATAATAATAGCCGTTGGCGATATAGCCGCCACCCTGCTGCACGGCCGGACCTTCGTTCCAGTGCGACGGGCCGTGATAGGGCGGGGGGGCATAGCTGACGCCTGCGCCGCTGACCTGACCTTCGAACCGGCCGTCATATGTGCCCTTGACCTGACGCCCGTCCTCAGTGGTCCAGGTGCCGGTCCAGCGGCCGTCATAGTCATAATCATTGCCGCCGCCGGTGACGGCATCGTCGGCATAGCGATAGCCGCCATGGTCATAGTCCGCGCCGGGGCGGCGGGGCGGCGGTGGGGCGTCATGACGGGGGGCATCCTCGGCCCGGTCGATGGCTGCACCGGCCACGGCGCCGACGCCTGCACCCACGATCGTTCCAACCGTGCGATTGCCGCGCCCGGCGATGCGATTGCCCGCTACCCCGCCCACGACTGCGCCGATGGCCGCACCGCCCACGCCATTGTCGCGGCGCGGTGCATCGGCATAATAGCCATCGTCATAATCGCCATCGGGGCCATAGCCGCCCTCATAGCGATCCCAGTCGATATTGCGGCGATGGTCATAGACGCGGCCATAACGGTCCGTCATCACCGCATCGTCATAATAGCGCGACCAGCCATAGCCATAGGCCGGGGCGGGCAGGCCATAGGCTCCGTAGTTGGCGATATAATAGCTGGGGTTGACCCAATAGCGCGGCAACACATAGCCATAGACGGGACGGCGATAGGCGCCCCAGCCACCCGGCGCACGCGCGCCCGCATACCAGCGTCCCTGATAGCGCGGACCCCAGCGATGTGCCTGCGACCAGCCATTGTTCGACCCATTCCATCCATGACGCACGATGGGCGTGGGGGCCGGGCCGGCCGCCGTCGCGGGCGCGCTCAGTCCCATCAGGGCGGCGCCGGTGCCGACAAGGGCAAGGCTCAGGATACGCATGCGGACACTCCCTGTTTCACCACGCGAAGCATGGACTCCGCGCGAAATATTAACAGCTTGTTTAGCATGGCGTTCCCGCCCTAGCCATATTGGGGGATGCTTAATCCTGTCCCGAAACGGGGCGGCTGTTAACCGATCCGCGTGGCGATTGTCGCGACCAATGCTTCAAGTCCGCTCTGGTCCTGCTTGTCGAACCGGGCCGGGCGCGGGCTGTCGAGGTCCAGCACGCCGATCAGGCGATCGCCCGCCAGCACGGGGACGACGATTTCCGAAGCGCTCGCCGCGTCGCAGGCGATATGACCGGGGAAATCATGGACATCCTCGACCAGCTGGGTTTCCCGGCTTTGCGCCGCCGCGCCGCACACGCCGCGACCCACGGGAATGCGGATGCAGGCAGGCTTGCCCTGAAACGGCCCTAATACCAGTTCGCCTTCCTTCATCAGGTAGAAACCGGCCCAGTTGAGATCGGGCAGAAATTGCCAGATCAGCGCGGACAGGTTGGCCATATTGGCAACGGCGTCCGACTCGTCGCGGGTCAGCGCATCGGCAGCGGAGAGCAGGTCGGCATAAAGGGTCGCCTTGTCGGCGGCATCGGCGGGTGCGAAATCATACATGGCGCCGATGTAGGCGTTCCCATGCGCGCTGACCAGAGGGGCGGCATCCTATGCGGCTTCTCGCTCGCCCGAAATATGGCGTTGCCGATGCGCTGCCCCATGCATATCGGCGCGCCGGTTGCACGGGCAGGCCATCATGGTAATGGCACATCGTGCCACGCATCGAAATCACCCGATCCATCTCGATCGACGAGGGCGAACTCTCGGAAAGCAGCACCCGTGCGTCGGGCGCCGGGGGGCAACATGTCAATACGACCGACAGCGCCGTCATCCTGCGGTTCGACATTGCTGCGTCGCCATCCCTGCCCGAAGTCGTCAAATATCGGCTCGCCGCACTGGCGGGATCGCGGATGACGAACGAGGGGGTTCTGATCCTGCGCAGCGAAGGATCGCGATCCCAGTTCGAAAATCGTCGGGAAGTGCGGGAGCGCCTGTTCGCGATGATTCGGGAGGCGACCATCGTCCCCAAGAAGCGCAAGCCCACCAAACCGACCAAGGCGTCACAGACCCGCCGCATCGATGGCAAGACGCGGCGCGCAGCGGTTAAAGCGGGGCGAGGCAAGGTCCGCGAATGACGCGCCTTTCCGGCGCTTCATCCTGACCGTCAAATTCCGGCATTCTCCAGCATGTCCTGACCGAAACCTGCCGCCATAAAGGTCGCGGGCAGGGGCGCTGTGGCTGCGGCAGCAGGCTTGTCGCCGCGTGCGATGCTCAGGAAACGGCTGTGCAGCAACATCGGCCCTTCGCCGTTGCCATAGACCGGGTCGCCCGCAATGCCAAAGCCCAGCCCATGGGCGGCATGGACACGAATCTGGTGGGTGCGGCCGGTGCGGGGTTCGAATGCGATCAGGGCGCGCCCGTCCTTCTCGCCAATCTTGCGCCAATGGGTGACGGCGGCCTTGCCCGCCTTGGCCGGGATCATGCGCCATCCCTTGGCCGCGCTGCTGACTTTGGACAGGGACAGTTCGATGACGCCTTCATCCTCGGCAGGGACGCCATCGACCACGGCAACATAGCGTTTCTCGACCGTGCCGGCTTCGAACGCGGCGGCGAACCGCTTGTGCGATTTGGGATTGCGCGCCAGCAACAGGCATCCGCTGGTGTCGCGGTCCAGCCGATGGACCGGCAGCGGCCAGCGCTGAAAGCCGAAGGTCAGCGAGGCGAGGTGATTTTCCAGGCTGATCGATCCGTCGCGCGGGGCGTCGACCGGCAGGCCTGCGGGCTTGTCGAGGATGATGGCCTCGCCATCGATGAAGATTACGCAATCGGAAAGCAGGGCCAAGAAATCGGGTCCGTTCAGCAGGAGGAAAAAGGCGAATTGACGCCCGCGCCTCTTCCTATAGGCGGTGGAGCGGATGGAAAACAGAGGGCATGACGCAGCGAAGGCGCAATATCGGCTCGATTGGGTCGATGTCGCGCGCGGCATCGGCATTGTGGCGGTGGTGATCGGCCATGTGTGGACGCGCGGCGGGCTGCGCGACGCCATGTATAGTTTCCATATGCCGCTCTTCTTCCTGCTGTCGGGCCTGCTCTCGCGGCCGCAGCCCGCGTGGCGTTTTACCCGGCGTCAGCTTGCCACGCAGATGCGGCCCTATGCTGCCTTCCTGCTTCTGTTGATTCTGGTGGATCAGATCGTCGAGCCGCTGAAGGGCGGGCGTCCGATATTTCATCAATGGCCGCAGGATATGTTGCCCATCCTGCTGGGCGGCACATGGCTGCGCGGTCCCTATACGATCTTCTGGTTCGTGCCGTGCCTGATGGTGGCGCGCATCCTGTTTAACCTGGCGTTGCTGCGCTGGCCCGATCCGCTGGATCGTCGCTGGGTCTGGCTGTTGTTGCCCTTCATGCTGCTGGCCTATGCGGTCGGAGTCTGGTTTCATGTGTCGCCGCTCGGCCTGCTCAGCGTGCCGATGGCCGTCCTGCTGCTGTGGATCGGCGCCGCATGGCAGCATGTTCGCTGGCACAATGGCATGATCGCGCCGCTGGCGGCTCTGGCGCTGGTCGGGCTTTGCGGCATGGCCCCCACGCTCAATATGAAGGTGGCCGATTATGGCTGGCCGATCCTGTCGATCGTATCCGCCATCGCCACGTCGATTCTGTTGATGCGCCTGTCAGCGCGGATCGCGCCCTTTGCGACGCCCTTTGCATGGCTGGGGCGGGCATCGCTGGTCATCATGTATCTGCATGTGGCGATCATCCATTATGGTTCGCCCTATATCGACAAACCATCGTTGTTGATCGCCGCCCTGCTGGCGCCGTTCGCCCTCTATCACCTCATAAGGGCGACGCCGCTGCGCCGCATATTCCTTTAGGCCTTGCCACCTACCCCCGTTCGCTTCGAGCGAAGTCGAGAAGCGTATGGCCCCGTGCAGTCGTTTCTCGACCGCGCTCGAAACGAACGGTTGTGTTCGCCGTTACAGAGTCGCCTCGATCTCACGCGCGGCCTGATCGGGATTTTCGGCGAGGCTGATCGGCCGTCCCACCACCAGCATGGACGCGCCGCGATCCAGCGCTTCGCGCGGCGTCACCGCACGCTTCTGATCGCCCAGCGCGCCGCCGGCCGGGCGCACGCCCGGCACCACGAAATAGCCGTCGGGCCAGGCTGCCTTTGCAATGGCAACTTCCTCGCCGGAACAGACGATGCCGTCCAGCCCTGCGCTATGCGCCAGATCGGCGAGGCGACGGACCTGATCTTCCGCCTTGCCGCCCACGCCGATGTCGAGCAGGTCGCCATCGTCCAGGCTGGTCAATACGGTCACGGCAACCACCTTGGTCTTCGCGCCTGCCGCCGCCTTCGCATCCTCCAGCATGGCGCGTCCGCCCGCCGCATGGACGGTCAGCACCGCGGGCTCCAGCACATGCAGCGACTGCACCGCCTTCGCCACCGTATTGGGAATGTCGTGCAGTTTTAGGTCGAGAAAGATCGGCAGGCCGACTTTCATCATCTCATGCACGCCATGATGACCATTGGCGCAGAAAAATTCGAGGCCCAGCTTCAGCCCGCCGACATGATGGCGCACCTGTCGCGCCAGTTCCTGCGCTTTGGTAAGGTCCGGGGTGTCGATGGCGACATAGATCGGGCTGGTCATGCTTGTCCTGCGGGGGAAAGAGGAAGGGGTGTTTCGGCCACCGGCCCAGCCGGCATATCCGGCGCTGGCACGGTCGCCGACGTCGCGGCGGTCAGCGCCCGCTCCGCGCTGTCCAGCCGTCGCTTCATGCGCCAGCGCGTGGCCCGCGCCATGATCCAGAAGGGCAGGGCGCCCAACAGGAATGCACCGATCAACAGGACCGGCAATTTGGTTTCCATCACCAGATCGCCCCACAGGCGTACCGTCACCGGGACATAGTTCGCCATGCAGAAGAAGGCGAGAGCGAGGGCGATGACGACCCAGAAGGCCGTTCGCAGGAATTGCATCGGCATGTCCTCTTGCTGCGGTTGAAGGACAGCTTAGGCGATCCCGGCGGATTTCGGAAGGGCAGGATCGCTTTTGGCAACAGTGATGCTCATGGACAGGCTGCGCGTGGCACCGGGGGGCAGCATTTCCATGCCTTCGCGCCGGTTGATGGCGTCGGGCATATGGCTCACGGGTTCTAAGCAGAAAAAGGCTTCACCGGGCGGACGATAAACATGCAGCCAGGGCGCACCGCGCGCTTCCAGCGCCAGCCTGTACCCATCGCCACGCATCACGACGGCCCGGCCATCCCATCCGCCATAGGCATTATCGACCAGATGATCGCCACGCACCGCCGCGCTGCCTGACCAGTCGCCCAGCGCATCGGCTGGCGCGAGCGTCTTCGGCAGCATGTCCTCGCTCGACAGCCACAGGCCGGTCGCCTGAAACCGCAGTTGCGTCGCTTCGTCCAACAGGAAATAGGGGTGAAAGCCAAGGCCGACCGGCGCATCCTTGGCGGACAGGTTGGTCATCGACAGGGTCAGCGTCAGCCGGTTGCTGGTGACGATGGCATATTGCTGCGCGCTGAAATCCCACGGCCAGCGTGCATCGGGATGATGGTCCAGCGTCATGCGCAGCGCATTGTCGCTCCGCTCGCTGACCTGCCATTCCGCCTGCCAGCCATGGCCATGGATGCTGTGGGGATGATCGCCGAAATTCAGCGGCAATTGATGGCTGATGCCGTCCACGCTGAACTGACCATCCGCAATGCGATTGGCATAGGGGACCAGTGGAAAGCTGGCCATGTTCAGCGGATCGGCCTCATCGGCGGAGGCCCGGCGCATCAGGTCGATGCCATCGACCGACAGTGACAGCATCGAACCGCCGATGGCGGGCGAAAAGGCCGTTTCCAGCCCTCCCGCCCGCAATATGACAGGTGCCTGGCTCAGCCGACCATATCCTCAAGCTCGCGGCCCTTCGTTTCATGCACCAGCGCACGGACGAAGAAGAAGGAGATGGCCGCAAAGATGGCATAGCCGACATAGGTGACGGTCAGGCCCGGCGACACCGCCAGCGATGGGAAGCTGACGGAGATCAGCGCATTGGCGATCCACTGGGCAAAGCCCGACACCGCCAGACCCGATCCGCGGATCTGGTTGGGGAACATTTCGCCCAGCATCACCCACATGATCGGACCCCAGCTCATGTTGAAGAACACGGTGAAGAGGTTGGCGGCGACCAGCGCGATGACGCCATTATTGCCCGGCAGGCTGACGGCGCCGCTCGCATCGGTGATGGCGGTGGAGAAAGCCCATGCCACCGTCGCCAGCGTCACGGCCATGCCGGCCGATCCGATCAGCAACAGCGGTTTGCGTCCGATCCTGTCGACCAGCGCGATCGTGGCAAGGCATGCGCCGATCGACAGCACGCCGGAGAGGATGTTGATTTGCAGGGCATAATCTTCGGAAAAGCCGACGGCTTCCCACAATGTCGCGCCATAATAAAAAACGACGTTGATGCCGACCAGCTGCTGGAACACGGCCAGGCCGATGCCCGTCCACACGATGGGGCGGATCTTGCCGCTCGTCTTGTCGATCAGGTCCGACAGTTTCGGACGATGCTGGTCGGCCGACAGGCTGGCGCGGATTTCGGCGACCTTGCGCGTGGCTGTGGCTTCGCCGAACAGGCGGGTCAGCACGGCATGGGCACGCTCATCCTGTCCGCGCGCCACCAGATAGCGGGGGCTTTCCGGGATGACGAGCAACGCAAGGAAATAGATGGCGGCCGGGATCGCCTGAAGCCAGAACATCCAGCGCCATGCCGGATAGTCCAGCCACAGCGGCGCGGTGGAACCACCGGCATAGCGGGCCAGCACGAAATTGGCGACGAACGCGCCGGTCAGGCCGGAAATGATCATCACCTGCTGCACCGACGACAGTCGTCCGCGCACATTGGCCGGAGTGACTTCGGAAATATAGACCGGCGAAATGACGCTGGCTGCGCCCACGCCCAGACCGCCGATGATGCGTGCAAAGATGAACACGGCCGATGCACTGGCCGCGCCCGCCATCAACGCGCTGACAAGGAAGAGGATGGCGGCCAGCATCATGACGCCGCGTCGACCGATCAGGTCGGCCATGCGCCCGGCCAGGAATGCGCCGATCGACGATCCGACCAGAATGGCGCCGACATTGATGCCGATGCCCAACTTGCCCAGATCAAAGGCGCTTTCCAGCCCCTTCTGCGTGCCGTTGATGACACCCGAGTCGTACCCGAACATGAAACCGCCGATGGTCGCGACCGCAACGATCGCGGCGATAAAGGCCATATTGACCTTTTCCGCGCTCCCCTCACTCATCCTACTATCCTTCCGCTCTTCTCTATCTGCTTATATCGTCGCTACATGCCCCGGCAGTCCAGCGACGCCGGGGTCGAACGCAAACAGATCGCCTGCCAGCGATTGACTTGTCAACGCTGTCATGTCTAGTCCCTTGCGCGCCGTCGTGGCATAGGCGGTGGTCAGGTCGTCCCCGCCAAAGGCGATTTTGGTAATGTTCGCCACCGGGAAGCGGATTTCGCGCATCAACTGCCCGGCGGGGTCGTATCGGCGTACCGCCCATCCGCCGAACAGGCCGGTCCACAGACATCCTTCGGCATCCACGGTCGGGCCATCAGGATAACCGGCATCTTCTTCGATTCTCGCGAACAGGCGCGTATTGCCGACCGTTCCGTCGGGCGCGACATCGGTGCGCCAGATACGCTTGCCCAGCGTGTCGGTATGATAAAGGATCTTGCCATCGGGCGAGAGGGCAGGGCCGTTGGTAATGGAGACTGCGGGCAATCCGGCTTCGGCACAGACACCCTTGTGGAAACGGTAGAAATAGCCGCTATCGGCTTCCTCCGCATCGTCCATCGATCCGAACCATAGCGCGCCGTCCGGTCCGACGCAGGCATCGTTCTGACGATTGCCGGGCATATGTCCTTCGGGTGCGTGGATCAGCGTGAAACTGCCCCGCGCGGGATCGAACCGATGCACGCCGCTTTGCAGGCCGACCGCGAACAGGCCGTCGTTGGTCGGCACGATCCAGCCGACCTGTCCCGGCGCGGCCCAGCTACGCCCCACGTCCAGCGCAGGGTCGTACCGGTGAATGCGATGGCCCTTGATGTCCACGAACCACAGGGCGGCTTCGCGCGCGACCCAGATCGGCCCTTCGCCCAGCGTCGCGCCGACCGACAGCACGGATTGCGGCATGTCGGTCGTCATGTCAGCGCCAGCCGGCATCGATGAAATAGTCATGGCCGGTGCAGTAACGCGCGTCGTCCGACGCCAGGAACAGCGCCAGCGCGGCGACGTCCACCGGCATGATGCGACCGTCCAGACATTGGGCGGCGACGATTTCCGCTTCACCCTCCGGCGTATACCATTTCATCTGGCGTGGCGTTTTCACATTGCCAGGGATGATGGTGTTCACGCGGATATTGTCGCGGCCAAGGTCGCGGGCCAGACTGCGGGTCAGTCCTTCGATCGCGGCCTTCGCCGTCTGGTACAGCGTTAGTTCGGGTAGGGCGAGGTGCCAGCTGATCGACCCGAAATTGATGATGACGCCGCCACCCGCGCGCTTCATCGACGGCGCGGCCGCCTGCGCCGCGAAGAACAGGTGGCGCAGGTTCACCGCCATGCGGTCGTCCCAATAAGCGGGCGTCACTTCGTCGATCGTATGACGATCGTCATTGGCGGCGTTGTTCACCAATATATCGATTCCGCCCAGGTCGGCCTCGACCTTGGTGATCATCGCCTGCACCGCTTCTATGTCGCGCAAGTCGACATGGTGGAAGATTGGCGCAAAACTGGCCGTGGCGCTCAGTCGTTCGACCAGCGCTTTGCTTTCCGCTTCGGCAATATCGCAAAAAGCGACATGCGCGCCCTGTGCGACAAAGGCTTCGACCAGCCCTTCGCCGATGCCGCTGCCGCCACCGGAAATGAACACCTTCTTGCCCGACAGGCTGGGATAGATGGCCCCGCTCATGCCGACACGGCTTCCGGTGCGGTGGTCAGCAGGCCGCGCTGCGCCAGATTGGTCATCAGGGCGGTGATGCCGACGGTCCATGGCGCGGCATCCTTCGACGTCACGACGCGGTTGGTCAGCTTGCCCAGACGCGGCGTGGAAATGGCTACCACGTCGCCGACCTTGTGGGTAAAGCCACGACCCGGATCGTCACGATCCTGAACGGGCGCGAACAATGTGCCCAGGAACAGGGCGAAACCATCGGGATATTGATGTTCGGACAGGGTCTGGCGCACCAGTTCCAGCGGATCGCGGCTGATCTGGTTCATGCTGCTCGTCCCTTCCAGGCGATAGCCCTCCGGGCCGTCGATGGTCAGTTCGACTTCGGCGGCGCGCACATCGTCGATGGTGAAGTCGCCGTCGAACAGGCGAATGAGCGGGCCGAGCGAGCAGGAGGCGTTATTGTCCTTCGCCTTGCCCAGCAGCAGGGCGGAGCGGCCTTCGAAATCGCGCAGATTGACGTCATTGCCCAGCGTCGCACCGATGGCGTTACCGGCTGCGTCGGCGATCAGGACGATTTCGGGTTCCGGGTTGTTCCAGGTCGAATCCGACCGGATGCCGATGTCCGCGCCTGCGCCCACCGTCGCCAGCACCGGCGCCTTGGTAAAGACTTCCGCGTCCGGGCCGATCGCGACTTCCAGATATTGCGACCATAGGCCGTCCTCGATCAGGGCGGCTTTCAGCGCAGCGGCTTCGGGCGAACCGGGGACGACCGCGCGAATGGAACCGCCGACCCGTTCTTCCAACCGTCCGCGAATGTCAGCGGCGGCGCTGGCATCGCCCCGCGCCCGTTCCTCGATCACGCGCTCGATGGCGGACAGGGCAAAGGTGACGCCGCATGCCTTGACGCATTGCAGGTCGACCGGGCTGAGCAGAGGCAGGTCCAGCGCCTCCAGCGCGCCCAGCGATACGCCGGCGTCGGCCGAAAGCGGCAGTTTTTCAACAAGCTGCGACAGGGTAGGGGCAACGCCGCTCATGTCATAGGCGATGCCGCCCGACACCAATATGGGCGACGGGCCGGCGCTCGTCTGAACGCGGCCAAGGAACAGGCCGGTGCGCCAGTCGGCGGGCAGGGCGTCAAGCAAGGAGAATTCCCCCGACATCATCTACTCCTAAAACATAAACGGTTATTGATAGCGCTACCAACAGCGAACAGGGGCGCAAGTCAAGAGAGATTCTGCACATCCCGGATCGGCGATTTGGCGACCGTCGCGACGGTCGGTCACGCTGGATCGATCGCGCTACCCGACATATCTGTCGGGGAAGGGGGGCAGGAATTGGCCTGTCCTACATGGCCGCCCCATGGACATATTGTCCCAACCATCCAAGCTGTTCGATCAATTGTGGTTTTCAATAGTTGCAGAAGGCGGTAATAAAATGTCAAAATGTCCGGGAAAAGTGCGAAGCTAAGGAATAGAAGTCCAACTTTTACTGTCTATGCCGCCATCTTCGTCAGGCGGAGTGATCGCCGCTGCTCGTCTTTCATCTTTTCCGGGACGCGGCTTTGTTGCATAGACTCATCCCATCATGAGCAGACCCCAGCCAGCGCGCCCGAAACCGGCGTCGAACCCGCTACCGCCCCTGCCAACAGTGAAAAGGGCGATCTCGCCACGGCAGCCCGAAAGTCCGCCGGTAAGGGGATATGGATGGGGACGGCCGTCGGCATCGGTTCGGCGGCCATCGTCGCAGCGCTGCTTTATACCCGCAAACGCTCCTGATGACGTCTGACCGGCCAGTCTCGCTGGCTTGGCGTTCTCGATAGGCGAACAAGAAGAAAGGGCGGCATGGCCTTCGCTCCATACCGCCCTCTCGACGCGACCCTTGCGGGTTTCTGTCCTGCCCTTCGTGACTGGCAGGGAAATATTGTTCGTCAGGCGGCGCCACCGCTCAGATAGCTGATCAGTTCCGGCTTGCTGATGGAACTGCTCTTGTCCTTGTCAGCGGTCGTAAAGGCGCCATTGGCCCAGGCCGTTACCTGTTCTGGCGGCAGGCTGCTGCCCGTCGCCTTCATTTCCTGATCCTTCAGCGCCACCATCCACCGCGAAAACTCGCCTTGGTCCAGTTGGCCATCGCTATTGGCGTCATAGGCCGGAAACTCGCTGTCGACGATCGATGCGACCGCCGTTGCCGGGTTGCCGGCCGAGTTACTGGCCGCCGCCGGTGTAGTAGACTGCGGTGCGGCATCCTGTGCGGGAGGTGCTGCTTCCTGAGCCGCCGCCGGTACGGCCAGAGCCATCGCCGTCGTGAACATCAAAGTGCGGATCATTACAAACTCCTCATATGCGACCTTTTATGGGCGGCTCATCTATTGATGTAACCAGTCCATGAATTCGTGAAGTATTAAAGGGCGAGGGCGCCAATAGTTCCTGTGTTCCCAATCATCGTCATCATCTCGTCTTGGTAAACCATTCGCTTGGGCGAATCCCCGGCCGCGACCGTTACGACAGCGGCGCAGCCACACCATTTGCCCCGGAGGGGCGACGCTGCTAGGCGGCGCGGCAACAGTCCACCCTCCAGCCGCAGGATTCGCCCATGGTCCCCCGTTACGCCCGCCCGCAAATGACCGCCCTCTGGGAACCGGAGGCCCGGTTCAAAATCTGGTTCGAGATTGAGGCGCACGCGACCGAAAAGCTGGGCGAACTCGGCGTCGTGCCGCCGTCTGCCGCCAAGGCGCTGTGGGACTGGTGGGCGACGAACCCATCGATTGACGTACCCGCGATCGACGCGATTGAGGCCGTCACCAAGCATGACGTCATCGCCTTCCTCACCTGGGTTGCCGAACAGGTGGGCGACGAAGCCCGCTTCATGCATCAGGGTATGACATCGTCGGACGTTCTCGACACCTGCCTCGCGGTTCAGTTGGCCCGCGCTGCCGACATATTGATCGACGATCTCGACAAGCTGCTCGAAGTCATCAAGCGCCGCGCCTTCGAACATAAGCTGACGCCGACCATCGGCCGTAGCCACGGCATCCATGCAGAACCCGTCACCTTCGGCCTCAAGATGGCGGAAGCCTATGCCGAATTTTCGCGCTGCAAGACCCGCCTGATCGCCGCCCGCGCTGAAATCGCTACCTGTGCCATTTCAGGCGCGGTCGGCACCTTCGCCAACATCGATCCGCGCGTCGAAGAACATGTCGCGGAAAAGCTGGGCCTCGCCATCGAGCCTGTCTCGACTCAGGTGATCCCGCGTGATCGTCATGCGATGTTCTTCGCGACGCTGGGCGTCATCGCCTCGTCCATCGAGCGCCTCGCCGTTGAGGTCCGCCACCTTCAGCGCACCGAAGTGCTGGAGGCCGAGGAATATTTCTCGCCCGGCCAGAAGGGCAGTTCGGCCATGCCGCACAAGCGCAACCCGGTGCTGACCGAAAACCTGACCGGCCTTGCCCGCATGGTGCGCAGCGCCACCATTCCCGCGATGGAGAATGTCGCCCTGTGGCATGAGCGCGATATTTCCCATTCGTCGGTCGAACGCTATATCGGCCCCGATGCCACCATCACCCTCGACTTCGCGCTCGGCCGCCTGACCGGCGTCATCGACAAGCTGCTCGTCTACCCCGCGCGGATGATGAAGAATCTCGACAAGATGGGCGGCCTCGTCCACTCGCAGCGCGTGCTGCTGGCCCTGACGCAGGCGGGTGTCAGCCGTGAGGACAGCTATCGCTATGTCCAGCGCAACGCCATGAAGGTGTGGGAATCGGACGGACAATTGTCGCTGATGGAATTGCTCAAGGCCGACGAAGATGTCGCCAAGGCTCTGTCGGCGCAGGAGATCGAGGACAAGTTCAACCTCGACTATCATTTTGCTCAGGTCGATACGATCTTCACCCGCGTTTTCGGCGAGGCCTGATCAAATATTATCCGGTTCGTTTCGAGCGTAGTCGAGAAACAGGAAGCACCATGCTGACCGTTTCTCGACAAGCTCGAAACGAATGGAACTTGCTGCTTTATCGCCCGCCCAGCCGTGGCCGCATTCGTGGCGCTGCGTCCGACTGACGCCGGATCAGCGTGTAATCCATCACGACATGCTCGGCGGCATCCTCGCTGACTGCTGCGCGGCGACTTTTCAGCATCCGCACCAGCAATTCCACCGCTTCGCGCGACATCTCGCTGATCGGCTGGCGAATGGTCGTCAGTTCGGGCCAGATTGTGGTCGCCAGTGACGTATCGTCGAAACCGCAGACAGTCAGATCGCTCGGTACGTCCAGTCCGTTGCGATGCGCGATCGCGACCGTTGCCGCCGCCATATCGTCATTGCTCGCAAAGATGGCCGATGGCGGATCGGCCAGTGCCAAAATCTGTTCCGCCGCGTCCAGACCCGACCGATAGGTGAAATATCCCTGCGCAATCAGTTCGTCGCGCACCGGGATATCTGCCTCCTGTAGCGCGACGGCATAGCCTTCGAACCGGCGACCGCTCGCGCTCTGGTTAGGATTGCCCTTGATGAAACCGATGCGGCTGTGACCCAGCGCTATGAGGTGACGAGTCATTTCATAGGCGGCCTGCATGTCGTTGATGCTGACCACCGCCAGATCGCCCGGCGCACGTCCGGTCGCGACCGCTACGGTCGGTATATGCGCGGCGTCCAGCGCCGCGACCATCTCTTCCAGATCGCAGAGCGGTGGCGGCAGGATCACCCCGTCGATCCGCCCGCGCAACAGATGATCGACCACGGCCTTGACCGCCGTTTCCTCGTCCCATTTCTCCACAACCAGATGCACGCCGCTACGGCTGGCCTGATCGAGGCTGCCGACCAGAAATTCGCTGAGATAGGAGGAGGACGGATTGCTGTAGAGCAGGCCGATGCGCAATTCTTCGCCCCCGGCCAGGCTGCGCGCGGCGGCGCTGGGCGAATAGTTGAGC
This sequence comes from Pseudomonadota bacterium, assembly GCA_021847605.1. Lineage (GTDB taxonomy): Bacteria > Pseudomonadota > Alphaproteobacteria > Sphingomonadales > Sphingomonadaceae > Sphingobium. The sequence goes on from JAJZQN010000005.1 coordinate 28,740, forward strand.
GCGGCAATGGCCGCCTCCACCTTTTCGCGCGTCGCCGGGCGGACCACCTGTTCGCCATTGATGACGCGGGACACCGTCATTGGCGACACACCGGCGTGGCGCGCGACATCATTGATGGTCGGCGCGCCGCGCTGGCGACGGGAGGCTCTGCTATCGGACAATCTGGCTCCTCCCCTCACGGAACGGTTATCGACGTTGAAATGGTAACGACATCATCCCGTTAAACAGAAGCGGAAAATACATCAATTGCCCGGTGCAAACGGGAATTTGAGTGCCTTGTAATAGTCGAGGCTATGGGCAGGGGCTGCGGAACCGGCGGGCAGGGGGCGTTTCGACACCGACTGGAAATAGGCGATGCACGCATCCCGCCACCATTGCGCCTCACGCTGCTGGATCGTGAGGAGGGTTTCGGTTTCCGCAAAACGCTCCGTATCCACCATTGGGCGCAACGTTTCCCAGGTTGCGCGCATCTGCGCCACATCGGCAACGCCATGCTCATAATGGTGGATCAGGCCATCCCACAATGTATCGCCCGATTTCAGGCGATAGTCCCAGGGCAGATGGTGGAACCACAGCAATTCGCGTTCTGGCGTTGTTTTGGGGTCGTCCAGCATTTTCGCGATGGTCGGCGCATATTGGCTGACGGCATTGCTGCCGCTTTTCGTGCGGTCGAACCCGATGCCGTTGGCGTCGGCCTTATGATAATAGACCGGGTTCCATTCCGGCCGCGCCAGTTCCGATACCCACGGGCCGGGGCCATAATGATGGCCGGTGTTCATGATGTGGGCGAGGCCAAGCGGCGTCATATAATCGACGGCCGCCTCCCGCGATCCCATCATCATCATCACGACCGGCTGGACCACCTTCTGATCAGGCGAGAATGTTTGTGCTGCCCATTCTGTCGCAATGTCCCTGGCCGACAGGCTGGTGTCCCATGACAGGCGGCCAAAGGCATACCAGTCCGCCTGATTGAAGATGGACCCGCTCCAGTCGCGATCGACGCCGATATTGGCGACGCCCGCAATGCCAGTCAGCTTATGCCCTTCCAGTGATCCGTCGATGACCTTTGCCACCGTCGATCCCTTGCCCTTGGCAAAGGTGTCGGCGTCCAGCGTCTCCTCGAACAGGGGGCCGAGATAGGTCAGGTGCGTCGACTGGCCCAAATATTCCTTGGTGATCTGAAATTCCATCATCAACGGCGTCTTGGGCATCGCGCCGAACAGCGGGTGGAATGGTTCGCGCGGCTGGAAATCGATCGCGCCATTCTTCACCTGCACGATCACATTGTCGGCGAACTGGCCGTCCAGCGGTTTGAAGTCGCTATAGGCCTGCTTTGCGCGATCGTCGGGATTGTCATGGGCATAGACGAAGGCGCGCCACATCACGATGCCGCCATGCGGCTTCACCGCCGCCGCCAGCATGTTCGCGCCGTCGGCATGGGTGCGCTTATAATCCTGCGGTCCCGGCTGTCCTTCGCTGTTCGCCTTGACCAGAAAGCCGCCAAAATCGGGAATGGCCTTGTAGATTTCGTCCGCTTTCGCCTTCCACCAGGCGGCAACCGCCGGGTCGAGTGGATCGGCGGTTTTCAGGCCATCCAGTTCCATCGGCGCAGTCCATTTGACCGACAGATAGACCTTGATGCCATAAGGGCGGAATATGTCGGCCAGTGCCGCCGCCTTGGCGATATAGGGCGCGGTCAGGCTTTCGGACCGGGCGTTCACATTGTTGAGGACGGTGCCATTGATGCCCAGCGAGGCATTGGCGCGGGCATAATCGGTATAACGCGGCCCCTTATAATCGGGCAGGCGCCACCAGTCCCAGATGGACTGCCCGGCATAGCCGCGCTCCACCGATCCATCCAGATTGTCCCAATGATTGAGCATGCGCAGGCCGATCTTGGGCGCGCTGGCGATGGCCAGCGAATCGAGGCTGGCCCCCGTCTGAGCCAGCCGCAGCCAGTGATAGGCGCCGTGCAGCAGCCCGACGTCACTATTGGCCGCGATCAGCGTGACCGCTTTGCCATCGATCGTGACCGAACGAATCGCATAGCCCTCCAGGCCCAGGCCATCGGTCTTGACCGGCAGGGAAGGGGAGGATGCCGGCGTTGCCAGCCATAGTGCGCCTTGCTGGATTGTTGCCGTGACCGCTGGCTTCGTGCCGGTCATGCCAGCAATGCCACGCTGCAATTCGCTCGTCGCGGCGGCCCAGGTCGGGCCGGTTCCGGTGGCCACGATTGCCGTCACATGGGCGGAAAGGCTGCTGCTCCGCGCGGCATCCGTGGGGGCATAGCGCAGCCACAGATCATAGCCATCCTCGGCCCGCGCCACCGGCGTCAGGGCCATTGCCCCCATGGCAATCGTCCAGCAAAAAAGCCGCGCTATCACTCGTCCCTCTCCCTTGTCTCAATCTGGCAATGCCGGTGTGACGGGCATTGACAACCGCTTCTTGTCCGAGCAATGGTAACGCTATCAGTTCGGTGGCGGCAAGCATAAAGATCGCCACATGAGAAAATGGAGAGGGGCGTCGTGATCCGTACCAGCAAAATTCTCGCCGCCGCTTCGGCGTTGGCGCTCTGTATTGCGCTGCCAGCGGCGCCCGTCCAGTCCGCCCCTGCGGCTGCATCGTCGAAACTGGTGTACAAGGATGCCTCCGCTCCGATCGAGGCGCGTGTCGATGATCTGATTGCGCGCATGACGCTGGATGAAAAAATCGCGCAGATCACGACGGTCTGGACCGACAAAGTCAAGATTTTCGACGACAGGCTGCAACTCGATCCCGCGAAACTGGCCGCTCAATATCCCAATGGCCTTGGTCATTTCACCCGTCCCTCCGACGCCAAGGGCAGTTTCAGCCCTCGTGTCGCCCGTGGCCGCGATCCGCGTCAGACGGTGGCGCTGGTCAACGCGCTTCAGAAATGGGCGATGACGCAGACGCGCCTTGGCATCCCGATCCTGTTCCATGAGGAAGGGTTGCACGGCTATGCCGCCGTCGGCGCGACCAGCTTCCCTCAGTCGATCGCCATGGCCTCCTCCTTCGACACGGGCATGTTACGCGACGTGAACAGCGTTATCGCCCGCGAAATCCGGGCGCGTGGCGTCCCCATGGTTCTCTCGCCCGTCGTCGACATCGCCCGCGATCCGCGCTGGGGCCGGATCGAGGAAACCTATGGTGAAGATCCCTATCTGGTCGGCGAAATGGGCGTCGCCGCGGTCGAGGGGCTTCAGGGCGAAGGGCGCTCTCGCACCCTGCGCGATGGCAAGGTCTTTGCCACGCTCAAGCATCTGACCGGCCATGGTCAGCCTGAAAGCGGCACCAATGTCGGCCCCGCCCCGGTGTCCGAACGCGAACTGCGCGAGAATTTCTTCCCGCCCTTTGAACAGGTGGTGAAACGCACCGGCATCGAGGCCGTGATGGCCAGCTACAACGAGATTGACGGCGTGCCGAGTCACGCCAATCGCTGGTTGCTGGAAGATGTGCTGCGCGAGGAATGGGGCTTCAAGGGCGCGGTCGTCTCCGATTATTCGGCCGTCGATCAGCTCATGAGTATCCACCATATCGCCGCCAATCTGGAGGATGCCGCAACCCGTGCGCTCGACGCTGGCGTCGATGCCGACCTGCCCGATGGCCTGTCCTACGCCACGCTCGGCAAGCTGGTCCGCGAAGGCAAGGTGTCGGAAGCGCTGGTCGATAAAGCCGTGCGCCGCATGCTGGAGCTGAAATTCCGCGCCGGTCTGTTCGAAAATCCTTATGCCGACGGCGCGAAAGCTGCCGCGATCACCAATAATGACGATGCCCGCGCCTTGGCGCTCAAGGCGGCGCAGCGTTCCATCACCCTGCTCAAGAATGATGGCATGCTGCCGTTGAAGCCGGAAGGCACGATCGCGGTCATAGGACCGAGCGCAGCCGTTGCCCGTCTGGGCGGCTATTATGGTCAGCCTCCGCACAGCGTCTCGATCCTCGAAGGCATCAAGGCGAAGGTCGGCAAGAAGGCGAACATCGTCTTCGCGCAGGGCGTGAAGATCACCGAGGATGATGACTGGTGGGCGGATAGCGTCACCAAGTCGGACCCGGCTGAAAACCGCAAGCTGATCGCGCAGGCGGTTGAGGCGGCCAAAGGGGTGGACCGCATCGTCCTGACTCTTGGCGACACGGAGCAGTCGAGCCGTGAAGGCTGGGCCGACAATCATCTGGGTGATCGACCCAGCCTCGATCTGGTCGGTGAACAGCAGGAGTTGTTCGATGCGCTGAAGGCACTGGGCAAGCCGATCACCGTTGTCCTTATCAACGGGCGTCCGGCTTCGACCGTGAAGGTCAGCGAACAGGCCAATGCCATATTGGAAGGCTGGTATCTGGGCGAGCAGGGCGGCAATGCCGTCGCTGACATACTGTTCGGCGATGTGAACCCCGGCGCGAAGCTGCCTGTCACGGTGCCGCGCTCGGTCGGTCAGTTGCCGATGTTCTACAATGCCAAACCGTCGGCGCGTCGCGGTTATCTGTTCGACACCACCGACCCGCTCTATCCTTTCGGCTTCGGCCTCAGCTTCACGACCTTCGATCTGTCGGCACCGCGTCTGGCGGCGACCAGCATCGGCACCGGCGGCAAGACGACCGTATCGGTCGATGTCCGCAACAGCGGCCAGCGCGAGGGCGACGAGGTTGTCCAGCTTTACATTCGTGACAAGGTCAGCTCCGTCACCCGTCCGGTTAAGGAATTGAAAGGTTTCCAGCGCGTCACTCTGAAACCGGGTGAAAGCCGCACCGTTACTTTCACCATCAGCCCCGAAAGCCTCCAGATGTGGAATGACCATATGGAGCGCGTGGTCGAGCCGGGCGATTTCGACATCATGACCGGCAACAGCTCGGTCGCACTCCAATCCACGACGTTGACGGTAACGCCGTGAGCCTTGCCTCCGCCTTGCATCGGCGTCAGGCGCTCGGCCTGCTGGCCTCGACCTCCTTCATCGCAACGGCGCCTGCCGCTGCGGCAAAGGCCGGTGGGAAAAGCGGTCCGCTCTACAAGGATGCGTCCGCGCCCATCGACCTGCGCGTGCGTGATCTGATCGGTCGCATGACGCTGGAGGAGAAAGTCGGTCAGATCATCGCCCTCTGGGCGACCAAGGCCGACATCATGGATGGCATCGCCTTCTCGCCGGACAAGGCGAACAAGGCCTATCCCGCCAGTTTCGGCCAGATTACCCGTCCGTCCGATAAACGTGGCGCGGCGGGCGACGCCAATCAGGCGGGCGGCGTCGGCGCACGCTGGCGCACGCCCAAAGAGACGGTCGATTTCATCACCGCCGTTCAGAAATGGGCGATTGAGGATACGCGCCTCGGCATACCTGTGCTGTTCCATGAGGAATCGCTGCACGGCTATATGGCGACGCAGGCGACCATGTTCCCCATGGCCATCGGCATGGCGGGCAGCTTCGATCGGCAATTGATGCAGGATGTTCAGTCCGTCATCGCTCGCGAAGTGCGGGCGCGCGGCGTTCATCTGGCGCTGTCGCCGGTGGTGGACATCGCTCGTGACCCACGCTGGGGGCGGATCGAGGAAACATTCGGCGAAGACCCCTATCTCTGCGGCGAGATGGGCGTTGCCGCCGTGCTGGGCCTGCAAGGCGAAAGCAAGCAGATCGGACCCGACAAGGTCATGGCCACGCTCAAGCATATGACCGGCCACGGCCAGCCTCAGAGCGGCGAAAATGTCGCGCCAGCGCCGATCAGCCAGCGCGAACTGCGGGAGAATTTCTTTCCGCCCTTCCGTCAGGTGGTGAAACGCACCGGCATCGCCGCCGTCATGCCCAGCTATAACGAGATCGACGGCATACCCTCGCATCAGAATAAATGGCTGCTCGGCGACATATTGCGGGGCGAATGGCATTTCGACGGCGCGGTGGTCAGTGATTATGGCGCCGTCCACGAACTCGACACCATCCACCATGTTCAGCCCGATCCGCAGGCGGCCGCTCGTGCGGCGTTGCGGGCCGGTGTCGATTGCGAGCTGCCCGATGGCCAGACCTATCGGACGCTCGCGGAACAGGTCCGCGCGGGGCATGTGCCCCTCGAAGCGGTCGACCTCGCCTGCACGCGAATGTTGACCCTCAAGTTCCGCGCGGGCCTGTTCGAAAATCCCTGGCCGCGCCGCGATTATGAAGCGCTGACCGGGAATGCCGAAGCGCGCGCGCTGGCGCTAAAGGCCGCGCATCGATCCATCGTGCTGCTTAAAAATGACGGCACCCTGCCGCTGGCACGCGGCGCCCATAAGCGGGTCGCGGTGATCGGTCCCAACGCTGCCATCGCCCGCCTCGGTGGCTACTCCTCCGTCCCGCGCCAGACCGTATCCCTGTTGGAAGGGGTGCAGGCAAAGCTGAAGGGCAAGGCGGAGGTCGTCCATGCGCAGGGTGTATTCATCACCCAGAGCGAGGACCGTTCGGCTGACGAGGTGTTGCTGGCCGATCCGGCGAAAAACCGCCAACTGATCGCGGAAGCGGTCGAGGTGGCGAAGACCGCCGATGTCATCCTGCTTGCCATCGGCGACACGGAACAGACCAGCCGTGAAGGCTTTGCGAAAAATCATCTGGGCGACCGCACCAGCCTTGACCTGTTGGGCGAGCAAAATGACCTTTTCGCCGCGATGAAGGCGACAGGCAAGCCGGTGGTCATATGCGCCATCAACGGCCGACCGCCCAGCTATCCCACCATTGCCGAAGGCGCCAACGCGCTGCTGGAATGCTGGTATCCGGGGCAGGAGGGCGGCACGGCGATGGCCGACATCCTGTTCGGCGAGGTCAATCCCGGTGCCAAGCTGCCCGTCACCGTCGCCCGCGACGCGGGGCAAATCCCGATCTTCTACAACCGTAAGCCCAGCGCCCGGCGCGGCTATGTGTTCGAAGACATCTTGCCGCTCTTCCCCTTCGGTTTCGGCCTCAGCTACACGAAGTTCGATTTCGGCAAGCCACGTCTCTCCGCGCCGCGGATCGGCAAGGGGGGCAGCGTCACGGTCGAAGTCGATGTGCGTAATATCGGCGACAGGGCAGGGGATGAAGTCGTCCAGCTCTATGTCCATGATCGCATCGCCAGCGTCACCCGCCCGATCAAGGAATTGAAGGGCTTCGAACGCATCACCCTCGCGCCCGGCGAGGCGAAGACTGTGCGTCTTACCCTCGGCCCCGACGCCTTCACCCTCTGGAACATCGACATGGAGGAAGTGGTCGAACCCGGCTTCTTCGACATCATGGTCGGGCCGGACAGCCAGAATCTTCAGACCATCCCGCTCGAAATCATCTGAACAGGACCGCTCCTATGCCAAAGATTATTGATGCCAAGGTTATCGTCACCTGCCCCGGCCGCAATTTCGTCACGCTGAAAATCATCACGGATGAGGGCGTTTATGGTCTGGGCGACGCCACGCTCAACGGCCGCGAATTGTCGGTCGCCAGCTATTTGCAGGATCATGTGATCCCCTGCCTGATCGGTCGCGACGCGCACCGGATCGAGGATATCTGGCAGTATCTCTACAAGGGCGCCTATTGGCGTCGCGGCCCCGTCACCATGTCGGCCATCGCTGCCGTCGACACCGCTCTGTGGGACATTAAGGGTAAGCTCGCCGGCCTGCCGGTCTATCAGTTGCTGGGCGGCGCCAGCCGCGAAGGCGTGATGGTCTATGGCCACGCCAATGGCACGACGATCGAGGATACCGTCAATGTCGCGCTGGAATATCAGGCGCAGGGGTATAAGGCGATCCGCATTCAGTGTGGCATTCCCGGCATGGCGTCGACCTATGGCGTCAGCAAGGACAAATATTTCTACGAACCGGCCGACGCCGACCTGCCGACCGAAAATGTCTGGAACACCAGCAAATATCTGCGCATCGTGCCCGAACTGTTCAAGGCCGCGCGTGAGGCGCTGGGCTGGGACGTGCATCTGCTCCACGACATTCATCATCGCCTGACCCCGATCGAGGCGGGCCGTCTGGGCAAGGATCTGGAGCAATATCGCCCCTTCTGGCTGGAAGATGCGACCCCGGCCGAAAATCAGGAAGCGTTCAAGCTGATCCGTCAGCACACGACGTCGCCGCTGGCTGTGGGAGAAATCTTCAACTCGATTCATGATTGCCGCGAACTGATCCAGAACCAGTTGATCGACTATATTCGCGCCACCGTGGTCCATGCCGGCGGCATCAGCCACCTGCGCAAGATCGCCAATCTGGCCGACCTCTATCAGGTCCGCACCGGCTGCCACGGCGCGACCGACCTGTCGCCGGTCTGCATGGCCGCCGCGCTGCATTTCGACCTGTCGATCCCGAATTTCGGGGTTCAGGAATATATGCGCCACACCGAAGAGACGGACGCGGTCTTCCCCCACGCTTACACCTTCGAAAATGGCATGATGCATCCGGGCGACAAGCCGGGTCTGGGCGTCGACATCGACGAGGAACTGGCTGCCAAATATGAATATAAGCGAGCCTTCCTGCCGGTGAACCGTCTGGAAGACGGCACGATGTTCAACTGGTGATGACTTCTTATTCGTCATTCCCGCGAAGGCGGGACTCTATCTCCCACCCTATCCCTGATTGCTACATCGGGAGATGGGTCCCTGCCTTTGCGGGGATGACGGACCTTATTGGAAGAGGGCGATGACACCTATCCCCAAACCCTCAGGAAAAGTCCGCTGGATCGTCTGCGGTCTGCTCTTTGCCGCAGTCGTGCTGAGCTATGTGGACAGGCTTGTCCTGCCCACGCTCAAGCCCGATCTTCAGGCGCGCTATGGCTGGAGCGAGAGTGGTTATGCCGACCTCGCCATCTGGTTTCAGGCGGGCTACGGCATTGCCTATGTCTGTTTCGGGCGGCTGATCGACCGGATCGGCGCACGGGCGGGTTATGCGCTGGCGGTGTCGCTGTGGACCATTGGGCATGTCGCGCACATCTTCTTCACCTCGACGGCGGGCATGCTGATCGCCCGAATCCCGCTCGCCATCGGGGAGGCGGGGACATTCCCCGCTGCCATCGCCGCGACCAATGAATGGTTTCCCAAGAAGGAACGGGCGCTGGCCATCGGCATCTTCAATGCCGGGTCCAATGTCGGCGCCATCCTGACGCCGCTGATCGTCCCGATCATCGCGGTGACTTTGGGCTGGCGATGGGCCTTCATCCTGACCGGCCTGCTGACGGTTTTCTGGCTGGCCGCATGGCTGACTTTCTATCGCGCGCCGCGTGAGAAGGCGGGGCTGTCGAAGGAAGAACTGGCCTGGATCGAAACCGACCCGGTGGACATCAAGCGCCCGGTCAAATGGGCCAGCCTGTTTCGCCATCGTCAGACCTGGGCCTATATGCTGGGCCGCTTCCTGATCGATCCGGTCTGGTGGACTTTCCTCTTCTGGCTGCCTGATTTCTTCAACAAGCAATATGGCGTGAAGATGCTGGACTTCGGTCCGCCGCTGATCGCCGTTTATTTGATGGCGGACGTCGGGTCGGTTGCGGGCGGCTGGGCATCATCACGCTTCATGGGCCGGGGCTGGAGCGTCAATCGTGCGCGAAAGAGCGCCATGTTCCTCGCCGCCCTGTGCGCCGTGCCGATCGCCTTTGCCACCCATGCGCCCAATATGTGGGTGGCCGTCGGCCTCATCGGTCTGGCCTGTGCCGGGCATCAGGGTTTCTCGGCCAATCTCTACGCTTTGCCGGGCGATGTCTTCCCTCGCTGGATGGCGGGATCGGTCGTCGGCCTTGGCGGGCTTGCCGGGGCCATCGGTGGCATGATGATGGCGAAATTTGCCGGCATCATCCTCGAAACCATCGGCAGTTTCGGCCCCATCTTTGCCGTTGCTTCCTGCGCCTATCTAGTCGCGCTTTGCATCATTCACCTTGTCATACCCCGCTATCAGGTCGTTGACACCGGTATCATTGGAGCTGAGTCTTGACCAAGTCCCTTCGCCTGCATCCTGATCGTCTTTTCTCCTCCGAACCGCGTCAGCGTGATGTGGCCCGCGCGCTCTATGCCACGGTCAAGGATCTGCCGATCGTCAGCACGCATGGACACACCGATCCGCGCTGGTTCGCCTATAACGAAGCCTTCGCCAACCCCGCCGATCTGTTGATCGTGCCGGATCATTATGCATTCCGCATGTTGATGAGCCAGGGCGTGAAGCTGGATGATCTGGGTGTTCCCACTGTCGATGGCAGCGCGACCGAAGCCGATCCGCGCCTCATCTGGCGGCGCTTTGCCGATCATTACCACCTGTTCCGTGGCACTCCCACGCGCATGTGGATGGACTGGGTTTTCGCTGAGGCGTTCGGCATCGATGTGCGGCTGGAACCGGCGACGGCCGATCACTATTACGACATTATCGACGCCGCGCTGAAGACGGATGCGTTCCGCCCGCGCGCCCTGTTCGAACGCTATAATATCGAAGTGATCGCCACGACCGAAGGGCCGCTCGATCCGCTCGACCATCATCGCGCCATCCGCAATTCGGGCTGGAACGGCAAGGTCGTCACCGCCTATCGCCCCGATCCGGTGCTGGACCCCGACGATCCGCGCTTCATCGCCAATGTGCAGCGTTTCTGCGCGATGGCGGGCGAAGATGCGGGCAACTATGCTGGCTACCTCCGCGCGCATGAAAAGCGCCGCGCCGATTTCCGCGAGGCTGGCGCTACCTCGACCGATCATGGCCATCCGTCGGCCTTCACCGCCAACTTGCCCCGTGCAGAGATCGAAGCGCTCTATGCCAGGGTGACGAGCGGCCCGGTGACGAAGGCTGAAGCGGAACTGTTCCGTGGCCATATGCTTACCGAAATGGCGCGCATGTCGATCGAGGATGGCATGGTGATGCAGCTTCATCCCGGCGTCCACCGCAGCCATAATGCCGCCGTTCTCGCGCGCTTTGGCAAGGATAAGGGCGGCGACATCCCGACCTCGGGCGAATTTGTGCAGTCGCTGAAACCCCTGCTCGACCTTTACGGCAATGATCCGCGCCTGACGCTGATCCTCTTCACGCTGGACGAGGATGTCTATTCGCGTGAACTCGCGCCGCTCGCGGGGCATTATCCTGCGCTGAAACTCGGCCCGCCCTGGTGGTTCCATGACAGTCCGGAAGGGATGCGCCGTTTCCGCGAGCGCACCACCGAAACCGCCGGCTTCTACAATACCGTCGGGTTCAATGACGACACTCGCGCTTTCCTCTCCATCCCCGCCCGTCATGACGTGGCGCGCCGCATGGACTGCAACTGGCTCGCACAACTGGTGGTGGAACATCGACTGGAGGAGGATGAGGCGTTCGAGGTCGCACATGAACTGACCTACGGCCTCGTCAAGAAGGCGTATAAGCTGTGAGTCGTCTGTCCAACGCGACGCTCGCCGCGCTTCCCGCCGATGTGGCCCTGCCCGGATATGATCGGGCGGCCATGACCTGCGGCGTGGTGCATCTGGGCATTGGAGCCTTTCATCGCGCACATCAGGCGGTTGTGTTCGACGATGCGCTCAACGCGGGCGATCTGCGCTGGGGCATCGTCGCTGCCTCGCTTCGCTCCGCCGGTGTGCGCGATCAGATGGCGCCACAGGACGGCCTCTACACCATGTTGGTGCGCGATGGGTCGGCCGAGCAGGCACGGGTCATTGGTGCCGTGCGCGACGTCATTGTTGCGCCGCAAGACCCAGCTGGGCTGCTGGCCGCACTTGCCTCAGTCGACACCCATATCGTCACCCTCACCATCACCGAAAAAGGCTATAAGCTCGATCCCGCAACCGGCGCCCTGATCGAAGGCGATCCGCAACTTGCTGCGGACATTGCCTCGCTCACCGCGCCGCAGACCGCGCCGGGTTATCTGGTCGCAGCCCTCGCCATGCGAAAGGCGGCGGGACTGCCGCCCTTCACCGCGATCAGTTGCGACAATCTGCCGCATAACGGAACACGCCTGCGTAACGCGGTATTGGAACTGGCACGTCGTCATGACGTCGCGCTGGCCGACTGGATCGCGACCCAAGGCGCATTCCCGGAAACGATGGTCGATCGTATCGTACCAGCGACCACGGCCGATGACATTGCGGTACTTGCCGAAAGGCTGGGTGTCGAGGATCAGGCGATGGTCAAGACCGAACCCTTCATCCAATGGGTGATCGAAGATAGATTCTGCGGACCCCGCCCGGAATTTGGCGCCGGGGTTCAGGTCACGGCCGCCGTCGCCCCGTGGGAAGAGGCGAAACTGCGCCTGCTCAACGGATCGCATAGCGGCATCGCCTATCTGGGTGGCCTCGCCTGCATCGACCATGTGCATGAAGTGCTGGTGCTTCCCGAAGCGCGCTTCTTCGTCGAAGCGCTGTGGGATGAGGCGCAGACTACCTTGTCACCGCCTCCCGAACTGGACGTTGCCGCCTATCGTCGTGAGTTGATGGCGCGTTTCGACAATCCGACTTTGAAACATCGTACGCGCCAGATCGCGATGGATGGGTCGCAGAAACTGCCCCAGCGTCTGCTCGCCACCATCGCGGCGCGGCTCGAAGCGGGGCAGGGGATCGATGCGCTATCCCTCGCTGTTGCGGCATGGGTGCGCTGGCAGGCGGGTATCGACGACGCGGGCGTGGCGCATGTCGTCGACGATCCGCTCGCCGCGCAACTGTCGGCATGTCTGTCGGCCGCCGCGACGACGCAGGATCGCGTCGACGCGATCCTGCGCTTCGATGCCGTCGTGCCGCCTGTGCTGGCCAGCAGCGACATATTCCGCGCGGCGCTGATACGCTGGCTTGCACAATTGGAAAGCGGTGGGGCGCGTAAGACGCTGGCCGCATTCAGGGGAGAATGAGAATGAAAGTCCTTCACCTGCTGCTAGGCGCCACGGCGCTGGTCGCTACCGCCGCACAGGCAGAACCGCCGCGCCTCGTCAAAAAAGGCACGACCACCCAGTTGGTGGTTCAGGGCAAGCCCGTGCTGATGCTGGGTGGCGAACTGGGTAACTCCAGCGCATCGAGCGCCACCTATATGGCGCCGCACTGGAAGCGGCTGAAGGACATGCATGTCGACACCGTCCTGGCGCCGGTCCAGTGGGAAATGATCGAACCGGTCGAGGGACGGTTCGACTTTTCAGCGGTCGATCAGATGCTGAAGGACGCACGGGCCAACGACCTGAAACTGGTCATCCTGTGGTTCGGCGCATGGAAGAACAGCATGTCGACCTATGTGCCGAGTTGGGTGAAGCGCGATCAGGCGCGTTTCCCTCGCGCACAATTGCCCAACGGACAGGGGGTGGAAATCCTCTCTTCCATGGCGCCGGCGACCTTGCAGGCTGACCAGAAGGCCTTTGCCGCGCTGATGGCTCATCTCAAGGCGGTGGATGACAAGCAGAACACCGTGCTGATGACGCAGGTGGAAAATGAGATCGGCATGCTGCCGGTCGTGCGCGACTATGGTCCGCTCGCCGATGCCGCATTCAAGGGGGCGGTTCCGGCCGAACTCATGACCTATCTCACCCAGCATCGCGACACGCTGGTGCCGCAGATGAAGCGGCTGTGGGAAGAAAATGGCGCGAAGACGAGTGGCACCTGGGCTGAGATATTCGGACCCGGCATCGCCGCAGAAGAAGTCTTCACCGCCTGGACCTATGCCCGCTTCGCCAATGAGCTGACCCGCGCGGGCAAGGCGGCCTATGACATGCCCATGTATGTCAATGTCGCCTTCAATCGCCCCGGTCGTCTGCCGGGCGAATATCCCAGCGGCGGTCCGCTGCCCCATCTGATCGACGTGTGGAAAGCGGGTGGCCCGGCGATCGATTTCCTGTCGCCTGACGTTTATTTCCCGAACTTCGTCGATCTGGTGAATGGCTATAAGCGGCCGGACAATCTGCTCTTCATTCCCGAAGCGCATAATGCCAGCAACCCGATCGCACCGGCCAATGCCTTTTATGCGATCGGCCAACTCGACGCGATCGGCTTCAGCCCTTTCTCCATCGAGTCGATCGATGAGGAGCCGGGCGCGTTCAAGGATGCCTATGCCGTCCTTCAGCAACTGAAGCCCTATATCCTCGATGCGCAGGGCACGGGGCGCATGGCCGGCTTCAAGCCGCGCCAGCTTTATGACGAAACGCTGATCTATGAACCGGAAACCCGCGACATCGGCAATTACCGCTTCACCATTGCCTATGCCGACATCGGCAAGCCATTGGCGAACCCCGGCGCTGACGTCAGCAACTCATCGGAAAAGGCTGCCATTGCTGCGGCCGGTGGCATCATCATCCAGACCGGGCCGGAGGATTATCTGATCGCCGGGCAGGGGATTACTGTAACCTTCAAACCGATCGGTCCGGGCGGCGCGCTGGCCGGCATCGATTCAGCCTATGAGGGCTATTTCGATGCAAGCGGCAAATGGGTGCCTGGGCGCCTGCTGAATGGGGACCAGACGCATCAGGGGCGCCATATCCGCTTGTTCCCCGGCAAATGGGGCATTCAGAAGATACGCCTCTATCGGTACGATTGAGACACGGCGATACCGTGGAGCTGCCCGGCTATGATAGGGCGGCTCCAGAGTCAGGCATCATATCATCGCTGTTCTGCCGACCATTATCGGCCGATGGAGCGATACGGCCGATATTTTGATATTTGCAAGCCGATCGCATTAAGGGGTTTCGCTGCGGTGCGCAAAGGCGAAACCATCGCGAAAATCTGTAGGTTCACGGCAAGGATTGCTGCGCTGCCTAACGGATTTTACCGTTACCATATGGCCACAGTCCTGCATCTTGACAAAATAGATGACAAGTTTATTGAAGATAAGTGATAGCGCTACCAGTTTATGCCCACCGGAGAGTCGGGGGCGGCGCTTAGGAGAGGGGAATGACCATGTCTTCACGCACCCATGCCGTTCGCGTTGCGCTGTTTGCAGCGACGGCGATCGGTTCGCTCGGTTTGTCGCAAGCCGCTTTCGCTCAGGATGCCACGCCGCAGGCTGCCGATACAGCAGCACAAGCCGCTGACTCTGAAGTCGCCGACATCGTCGTAACCGGCATTCGCGGTTCGCTCCAGAGCGCGACCAATGCCAAGAAGGATGCCGTCGCATTCGGTGACTCGATCTTCGCCGAAGATATCGGCAAGCTGCCCGCCACCAACCTCGCCGAAACGCTGAACCGCATGCCGGGCGTGCGCCTCAATCGCGACACCAATGGTGAAGGTACGCAGGTCGCGATCCGTGGTCTCGGCCCCAGCTTCACGCGCGTTCTGCTGAACGGTTCGCAGATTCAGGTCGCATCCGACGGCGGCACCAACGGCGGTAGCGCCAACCGCGAAGTCGATCTTGACTTCTTCCCGTCCGAACTCTTCACCCGCCTTGACCTTGCCAAAAGCCCGTCGCCCTCGACGCTGGAAGGTGGCATCGCCGGCACCGTCAACCTGCGCAATGCGCGTCCCTTCGACAAACCCGGCACGCATGTGACGGTCGTCGCACAGGGGCAATATACCGACGCCAATGACAAGGTGTCGCCGCGCGGCGCGATCGTCGCCAGCCACACCACCGATACGTTCGGCATCCTCGTCGGTGTCGCAGGGGTGAAGACCAAGACCCGCGTCCGCGGCTTCGAAACGGTCGGCTGGACCGACGGCAATCTCGGCAACGGTGACGCTGGCGGCAATAACTTCTCCTGGGCATCGGTGGTCCCGGCTAACGCTGGCCACGGACTGGTCGCCGGGCAGCCGGTTGACGTTGTCGCGACGTCGGGTCTGACCCGCAGCGAACTCAGCACCGCGCTTTTGCCGCGTCTGGGCCGTGATAGCCTGACCGAAGGCGATCGCTCGCGCATTTCGGCGCTGGCCTCGCTTGAATGGCGTCCGTCCGACGAACTGCACTTCGCTCTCGACGGCATCTGGGCCAAATCGAAGCGCGATTATACCAAGGTCAACATGAACTGGCAGGTCCGTAACTCTGGACCAGGTACCAGCGCACAGTCGACCGGCGGCATGATCCCCATTGACCTGGCCGTCGATGACAATGGCGTCGTCACCAGCGGCACCTTTGCCAACTCGTCCTATTTCCTTGAAGCCAGCCTGTTCAAGCAGACGACGAAATTCTGGAACGTCAACCCGAGCATGCATTGGGAGCCGACCGACCTGTTGAAAGTCGATCTGAGCGGTAACTGGTCGAAGTCCAGCTTCTTCCGCGAACAGCCGACCTGGGCGTTCCAAACCACGCCGAATTCCGGCGTCGACACCTATTATGAAAATAACGGCGGCGATTATCCGTCGATCACCAGCAACCTCGATCTTAACGATCCGAACAATGGCAGCTGGCAATGGTATCGTCAGAATGTGCAGCTCGTCCGCCGCAAGACGGAAACCAAGGGCGCGCACCTCGACGTGACCTATGGCGACGAGATGTTCAACGTGAAGGTCGGTGCGGCTTTCGATCAGGCGACCCGCTCGATCCGTGCCTATGACAACAGCTCGGCCTATCAGTTGTCGGTCTGCGGCACGGGCTGCACCGGTGCCACTGGCTCCATCCCGACCAGCGCCATCGCACAATATCTGCGCAGCAGCTCGACGGCTGGTTTCATCGTCCCCGATTTCGACGCGATCAAATCGGCTACCAACTACGCCAGCTATCGCGACGGCGCGCCTGAAACCCGCGGTGCCGTTACCGGCGGCGCGACGGGTGACATGGACGAAAAGGTCATGGGTGCCTATTTCGAGCTGAATGGCGTGACCACCATCGCGGGTCGCGACCTGCATATCAATACGGGCATGCGTTACGCCCACACCGATCAGACCGTCATCGGCCCCAGCCAGATCGGTACTACGATCGTCGATATTACGGCCAAGTCGAAGTACGAGAATTTCCTCCCTTCGATCAACCTGACCTATGACGTGATGGATAATGTGAAGATCCGTGCATCGGCATCGCGCACGATGACGCGCCCGGACGCCAGCCAGATTCTGCCTGGCATCACCTTCTCCGATCCGTCGGCCCTGATGGCCAGCGCCGGCAACCCGGACCTGAAGCCCTATACGTCGGACAATTATGACATCGGCGGTGAAATCTACACCGGTGGTATCGGCTATATCGGCGTGTCGGCCTTCATGAAGAATATTCAGGGCTTCACTGTGACGACGTCGAACGAAGTCACCTTCGGTTCGCTCAACATTCCGTTCAGCAGCCTGTTGTCGACCCAGCAGAACGCGCTGACCGATCGTGCCGCAGCAACCGGCGTCGCCGTCAGCGATCTGCCGATCACGGTGAACCGTCCGGTCAACCTGTCGGATCTGAAGATCAAGGGTCTGGAAGTCACCTGGGTTCAGCCACTCGACTTCCTGGTCAAAGGCCTCGGCTTCTCGGCCAACGGCACCTATCTCGACCAGTCATCCTCTTCGGGTCTGGTGGCGACCGGCGTGTCCAAGTACAGCTACAACCTTCAGGGCTTTTATGAAAATAACGGCCTGTCGGTTAGCCTGAACTATGTCTGGAATGACAAGTCGATCGCCGTGAACCGGCCGCAGAACGGTATCCAGAATGCTTCGCTGCGTTCCGATGCCCGTGGTCAGCTTGATATGTCGGCCGGCTATGAACTGCCCTTCTTCAACAAGGCGATGCGCCTGACGCTCGACGTGCTGAACATCACGGACGAACCGATCCGCACCACCTTCGAATATGATAATGCGGCTTACTCGGTCTATTATCCCGGCCGTACCATCATGGCTGGTATCCGGGCCAACTTCTGATCCTCCCCAAGGGATAAACTGACAGGGCCGGCCGCAACGCCGGCCCTTTTTCTTGGCGGGTGGATGTGAAATGCTCCTCCCGACTGACACTGAACAAGATTTATCGGAGAGAATGATGCGCGCCTTTGCCAGCATCCTGTTGCTTCCGCTTGCAGCTTTTGCCGTATCTCCGGTTCAGGCGCAGACCTGTATCCCCTCATGGGTGGCGGGATGGGTTTCCTCTCAATATCGCCCGACCGGCGACGCGCTGCTGCCGGATGGCGCGCTGGCAAATCAGACTTTGCGTCAGATCGTTCGTCCTTCCATCTCCGGCGACAGGGTGCGCGTGCGCTTCTCCAATCTGGTCGGGACGAAGCCGTTACGCATCGCCGGGGCCAGCATAGCCCGCGCCCTGCGCAGCACATCGCCCGACGTCGATCCCGGCACGCTTATCTCGTTGCGTTTCGATGGTCGGCCAGAGGTCGTCATTCCTGCTGGTGCGGACTATCTGTCCGATCCGGTATCGCTGCCGGCAAAGGCTTTGGACAATATCGCCATCTCCATCCGCTATGACGGAGAACCGGAACAGACCTCCCATCCCGGTTCGCGCGCAACGTCCTGGCACTTGTCCGGCGACCATCTGACCGACACCGCGATGACAGGCGCCGCCAGTTTCGAACATTGGTTCCATCTCGCTGCGCTGGAAGTGGAACGCTGCGCACCGGAAAGGTCGCCGAACAAGCTGATCGTCGCACTCGGCGATTCCATCACCGACGGCCGAGGATCGACCACCAATGGGAATGATCGCTGGACCGATCGCCTTGCCGCGCGGCTTCAGGCCGATCCCAAACGGCGCAACATCGCCATCGTCAATCAGGGGATTGGGGGTAATCGCCTGCTCAACGATGGAGCCGGTCCCAATGCGCTGGCCCGCTTCGATCGCGACGTGCTGGCCCAGCCGGGCGTGACGCACATCATCGTGCTGGAAGGGGTGAATGATCTTGGAACCCTGACTCGCGACGCGCCGGTCAGCGTGGCGGAGCATCAGGCGCATGTCGCCCGCATCATCGGCGCCTATCGTCAGATCATCGCCCGCGCCCATGGCCGTGGCATCAAGGTCGTTGGCGCCACCATCATGCCCTTCGTTGGTAACGACTATTATCACGCGGATGCGCAGAATGAGGCGGATCGGCAGGCGGTCAATGCCTGGATCAGGACGCCCGGCCATTTCGACGGCCTCATCGATTTCGACCGCATCACCCGCGATCCGGCGCATCCCGACCGGCTGCTACCCGCCTATGATGTCGGCGACGCGCTTCATCCCTCGCCAGCGGGCTATGCCGCCATGGGCGACGCCATCCCGCTGACCTTGTTCGACTGATTACTTCACCCGCGCGCGCTTGCTCCCTGCCTCCAGCACCGTCTCCATCGCGACATAGGTCGATGTGCTGGCGACATGGGGCAGGGCGCTGATCTTTTCGCCCAGCACTGCGCGGTATCGACGAATATCGGCGGTTCGCACTTTCAGCAGATAATCGAAATTGCTTGCCAACATATGGCATTCCTCGATTTCTGCGATCCGCCGCACCGCCGCGTTGAACTCGCGCAGCGCCGCTTCCCGTGTGTCGCTCAGCTTCACTTCGGTAAAGGCGATATGGTCCATCCCCATTTTCGCCGGATCGACGATGGCGCGAAACCCGCGAATGACCCCCGATTCCTGCAACCGCTTCAGTCTGACCTGACATGGTGTCTTGGACAGCCCTACCGCAACGGCCAGATCGGTGACGGTCATCCGCCCGTCCTCGACCAATGCGGCTATGATCCGCCGGTCATGCTCATCCATTTCGACTGCAAAGGTCTTGTTTTCCATATTATTTGCCTAACAGATGGCATTTAATAAGTCATTATGTCTTGATGGAGGGTGATCATAAGGCGGAACGAAATGTCGCTTTCGATTATTCTGGTCGACATGACCGACCAGCCCTTCGCCAGCTTCGCCCCCGCCATTCGCCAGCCAACGCCGCTGCGTCAGGCGATCACCGCCGCCTATCGCCGGGACGAGGCGGAAGCGCTGGCGCCGCTCATCGCCGCAGCGTCTCTGCCCGATGCCATGCGTGGCGCCATCGCCGATACCGCTCGCACCCTCGTCACGACGCTGCGCGCCAATCATAAAGGTACGGGCGTCGAAGGACTGGTGCAGGAATATGCCCTGTCCAGTCAGGAAGGGGTGGCATTGATGTGCCTTGCCGAAGCGCTGCTGCGCATTCCTGACAATGACACGCGCGATGCGCTGATCCGTGACAAGATTGCAGATGGCGATTGGGGTTCGCATCTGGGTGGTGACAAGTCGCTGTTCGTCAATGCGGCCACATGGGGTCTGGTCGTCACCGGCAAGCTGGTCGGCAGCGTCGATGACCGCGGCCTTGGCGCGGCACTCACCCGCCTCGTCGCCCGCGCTGGCGAGCCGGTCATCCGGCGCGGCGTCGACCTGGCCATGCGAATGATGGGGGAGCAGTTCGTCACCGGGGAAACGATCAAGGAAGCGCTCAAGCGTGCCAAGGAACTGGAGGCCAAGGGTTTCGCCTACAGCTATGACATGCTGGGCGAAGCGGCGACGACGGCTGCCGATGCAAAACGCTATTACGCCGATTATGAACAGGCGATCCACGCCATCGGCAAGGCGTCGGCCGGACGCGGCATTTATGCCGGGCCGGGCATTTCGATCAAGCTGTCGGCGCTTCATCCCCGTTATGTCCGCGCTCAGGCTTGTCGCGTCATGGGCGAACTGCTGCCTGCGGTAAAACGATTGGCGCTGCTGTCGAAACGTTATGACATCGGCCTCAACATCGACGCGGAGGAGGCCGACCGCCTCGAACTCTCGCTCGACTTACTCGAGAGCCTCGCCACCGATCCCGACCTTGCCGGCTGGAACGGCCTTGGCTTCGTGGTGCAGGGCTATGGCAAGCGCTGTCCGTTCGTTATCGACTGGATCATCGATCTGGCTCGCCGCGCCGAACGCCGTATCATGGTCCGCCTGGTCAAGGGCGCCTATTGGGACGCCGAAATCAAGCGGGCGCAGGTCGATGGCCTGACAGACTTCCCGGTCTATACGCGCAAGGTCCATACGGACGTCGCCTATGTGGCCTGCGCGCAAAAGCTGCTGGCCGCGCCGGATGCCGTCTTCCCGCAGTTTGCGACCCATAATGCACAGACTCTGGCCACCATCTATCATCTGGCCGGCCCGGATTTCGAGATTGGCCAATATGAATTTCAATGCCTGCACGGCATGGGCGAACCGCTTTATCAGCAGGTTGTCGGCGCCCATAAGCTGGGTCGCCCCTGTCGCATTTACGCCCCGGTTGGCACGCATGAGACATTGCTCGCCTATCTTGTTCGCCGCCTGCTCGAAAATGGCGCGAACAGCAGCTTCGTGAACCGCATTGCCGATCCTGATGTTTCGTTGGACGAGATGATCGCCGATCCCGTCGATATCGTGCGCGCCATGGCGCATCCCGGCCACCGCCACAGCGAAATCGCGCTGCCCGGCGACCTCTATCCCGACCGTCGCAACAGTGATGGCATCGACCTCAGCAACGAAACTGCACTCGCCGACCTCATCGATGCGCTTCGTCACAGCGCAACCATCGCATGGGTCGCTGCGCCTCAGGGTGGGGCGGGGACGGCAAAGCCCGTCCTCAACCCCGCAGATCATCGCGATGTCGTTGGTCATGTGACCGAAGCAACCTCAGGCGATGCCCGCGCTGCCATGATCCGCGCGGCCGCGTCGCTATGGGGCAATACACCCGTCGCCGATCGCGCCGCCGCACTGGATTGCGCCGCCGACGCGATGCAGGCGCGCATGCCCGTGCTGCTCGGCCTCATCATGCGCGAAGCTGGCAAATCCGTCGCCAACGCCATTGCCGAAGTGCGCGAGGCGATCGATTTCCTGCGCTATTACGCGGCGCAGGCACGCGGAGCTTTCGGCCCGACGCAACAGCCGCTCGGCCCCGTCGTCTGTATCAGCCCCTGGAATTTCCCGCTCGCCATCTTCACGGGTCAGGTTGCCGCCGCGCTCGTCGCCGGCAATCCGGTGCTGGCCAAGCCGGCAGAGGAAACCCCGCTGATCGCTGCCGAAGCCATCCGCCTGTTGCATGAAGCCGGCGTCCCCGCCAATGCGCTGCAACTTGTGCCGGGCGATGGCTCCATCGGTGCTGCGCTGGTCGGTGCGCCTGAAACCGCCGCCGTCATGTTCACCGGATCGACCGAAGTCGCCCGTCTGATTCAGCGCCAGTTATCGACTCGCCTGTCGCCCGCTGGCCATCCCATTCCGCTGATCGCCGAAACCGGCGGTCAGAATGCGATGATCGTGGATAGTTCTGCCCTCGCCGAACAGGTGGTGGCCGATGTCATTGCCTCCGCCTTCGACAGCGCGGGGCAGCGTTGCTCGGCATTGCGCATCCTCTGCCTTCAGGAGGATGTGGCCGATCGTACGCTCATCATGTTACGGGGCGCGCTCGCCGAACTGCGCATCGGGCGAACCGATATGCTGGCGGTCGACACCGGCCCTGTGATTACGGCCGAAGCACGCGACACCATCAACGCGCATATCGACGCCATGCGCGCCCTTGGCCGTAAGGTGGAGCAGGGGGTCCTGCCGCCCGAAGCCGCCCATGGCACCTTCGTCGCGCCGACCATCATCGAAATCGACTCGATTGCCGACCTCGGTCGCGAAGTTTTCGGTCCGGTCCTTCACGTCCTGCGTTTCAAACGGGATCGGCTGGACGCCCTGGTCGATCAGGTGAACGCCACCGGCTATGGCCTGACTTTCGGCCTGCACACCCGCCTCGACGATACCGTCGCCCGCGTGACGGCCCGCGTAAAGGTCGGCAATATCTATGTGAACCGCAACGTCATCGGTGCGATAGTGGGCGTTCAGCCTTTCGGTGGCTGCGGCCTGTCTGGCACGGGGCCAAAGGCGGGAGGGCCGCTCTATCTCGGCCGCCTCGTCACCACCCCGCCAGTGTTCGCGGCGCGTGTCGCCCATCTTGTTTCCCCGCTTCACGCCTTTGCCGATTGGCTCGATGCACAGGGGGACAGTGAAGCCGCCGCCATGGCGCGCCGCACCGGCGACGCATCGGCGCTGGGCGCACAACTGACGCTGGCCGGACCAGTGGGGGAGCGCAACCTCTATGCGCTGCACCCGCGCGGAACTATGCTGCTGTTGCCGGCAACGCGGCAGGGGCTGTTCCGGCAGATGGCGGCCATCCTCGCCACCGGCAATCATGGCGTGGTGCAGGGTATGAGCCTGCCGCCAGGCTTGCCGCACGAAGTGGCGGCCTCCTTCGGTGCGGATGCCGATGCCCCGATCGCCGCAATTCTGGTGGAGGGCGATGCCGCACGGGTCGCCGCCGCCGTCACCGCTGCTGCGGATCGCTCCGGTCGCATCGTCCCCGTTCATGCGGAAGGACCGTCGGGCTACAGCCTCGACTGGCTGCTGGAGGAAATCTCCACCTCCATCAACACGACTGCCGCAGGCGGCAATGCCAGCCTCATGATGATCGGCTGATCACGCCATTCCGTTCGTTTCGAGCGAAGTCGAGAAACATCTTGCCCGGACGTTCCGACTTCGCTCGGAGGAACATCAAGGCCCGCTATCTTCGCCCTGAGGCTGCGGTCCTTGTGGACCCTGCGGTTGTACCGGCGGCGGTACGGTCACCGGCTGCTCGGCCACGGGCAGGCGTATCTGGTTGCCGCCGATATTCACGGTCATGCCGCCTTCGTCCACGCCTACCCCGACATTGCCCAGGCCGGTTTCCACTGCCACATTGGCAATGGCATTGACCAGATCGGGGTCTTGCGTTTCTTCGGGTGCATCCTCGACCGGTTCGTTGATCGCACCAGCCATGAAATTGCGCCAAATACGTGCGGGCACGCCGCCGCCGGCCGCGCCGCCGGGCAGGGGGCTGTTATCGTCATTGCCGATCCATACTGCCGTCACCAGTCCACCGGCATAGCCGACGAAGATCGCGTCGCGGCTATCCTGCGTCGTGCCAGTCTTGCCGAACGTGCTGGTGCGCAGCGCGGCTGCGCTGCCTGTGCCGCGATTGGCGGCGGACGACAGCAGGTCGCGGATCATCTCCAGTTGATCGTCGCTGAAATGGCGTTGCCGCTTCATCAGCTTTTCGAACCAGCCCTGTTCTTCTGGCGGCAGGCCATGGGCTGCCACAGGATAGGCGCCGGCCGCCACCGCCGCATAGGCTTCGGCCAGTTCGATCAACGGAATTTCCGAAGTGCCCAGCGCCAGGCTCAGATCCTCGGTCAGCGGCACCGTAATGCCCAGGTCACGGGCAGCCTTGATCACATTGTCGACGCCCACTTTCTGGGTCAGGCGGACGGCGGCCACATTGCTCGATGCGGCGAAGGCCTGACGCAGGGTGATGCGTCCGCGATATTTGCCGCTATGGTTCGCCGGGCGATAGGTGCCGGTCGTGATCGGTGTATCGTCGACCATATCGTCCGGGGTCATGCCGGCGCGGAATGCAGCCAGATAAACGAACAGCTTAAACGTTGACCCCGGCTGGCGTTTCGCCTGTACCCCGCGGTTGAACGCGCTTTTCCCATAATCCTTGCCACCGACCATGGCGACGACGCTGCCATCGGGTTTCATCGCTACCAGCGCGGCCTGCGCTCCGCCCAGCGGTGCGCGGCGGATCGCTGCTTCGGCTAGTCGCTGAATGCGCCAATCGAGCGTAGTCGCGACATCCTGCTCGCCATAGACAGCGCCGGCCCGGTCGCGGGCCTGCGGCAATATCCAGTCGGCGAAATAGGTGCCGGTGGTGGGGTCAGGGTCGTCATGCACGTTAAGTCGGGCCGGGGGCAGGGCGTTGCGCTGCGCCTGACTGATATAGCCCGCATCCACCATCGCCTGCGTCACCAGAGCGGCCCGCGCGCGGGCGCCTTTCAGGTTGGTGGTCGGGGCCAGCCGCGATGGTGCCTTCAGCAATCCGGCCAGCATGGCAGCCTGTGGAATGGTCAGGCTTTCGGGCGAACGGTTGAAATAATGGCGCGCGGCAGCGCGCAGGCCATAGACATTATCCCCGAAATAGACGTTGGAGAGGTATCTCTCCATGATCTGATCCTTGGTCAGCCATGCTTCCAGCCATAGCGCGATCAACGCCTCGCGCGCCTTGCGGCCAAAGGTCCGGTCGCTGGATAGAAATACGCCCTTGGCAAGCTGCTGGGTGATGGTGCTGCCACCCTGTGACGAACCGTCGGACCACAGATTGTGCCAGGCCGCGCGTGCAATGCCACGTGGGTCGACGCCCCAATGGCTGCGAAAACGCCGATCCTCGATCGCCATGAAGGCCTGCGGCACATGGGCAGGCAGTTTGGCGACCTCCACGGGTCGATCTATGACGGCGCCGCGCCGCGCGATCAGATGGCCGTCGGACGATTGCAGACTGATGCTGGGCGGAGCGATGGGCTTCAATGACCGCGACAGCGGGGCCGTTACCGCCAGCCATGCAATCAGGATCATCAGGACAGCGAGCGCCGCCGCGACCACCCATCCTAAAATCTGGAACCTTCGTCGCCACGGCGTTGCCGGAGCAAAGGAACTGGGTGGTCCAGCGCCAAAAGCGCGCTGGGGCAGCGCGTCGGAATCGACTGATAAATCTGCGTCGGTCATCGGTTCGGTCATGCTGTATTATTTACATGATACAGTCAAGCATGTCCCGTGTCGGGACAGGTCGAAATTAACCATGTTTTCCGTTGGTCCAAATGGTAAATTTTGCGTTAACACCTTGCTATGCGAACCAGACCCCTCGTCCTCACCACTGAGTCCGCCCGTCATCCATTCCGCCAGCGTTTGCCTATGCATGTCCTGCGCGTGATCGAAGATGGCCCGGCAGGCAAGAAGAAAAAAAGCTATGACGATGACAGCGACTGGAAGCTGTTCGCGCTTAGCTTTGCCGCCTTCTTCACGGCTTTCTACAGTTTCATCTTTTGAATGGCTTGTCCGGCGTCCTTGAGGATGCTT
Organism: Pseudomonadota bacterium; assembly: GCA_021847605.1. GTDB lineage: Bacteria > Pseudomonadota > Alphaproteobacteria > Sphingomonadales > Sphingomonadaceae > Sphingobium. The sequence goes on from JAJZQN010000005.1 coordinate 54,442, forward strand.
CTTCATTGGAAGCAGCGTCTCTGACGCCCCCGTAATATCAGCCTTCGTCCCGACCAGTGCCTTCCCACCCGGTTCTGCGGCGAAGAAATATGGACTGTGCGACTGCATCGCTGCCTTTTGACTAGCGATGCTTGCAATTTGTATCGGAGGACAAAATCCTCATAAAATCCTGTTAAGGTAGGATTTTATCTGCTCCATCCTGAGCGATGCATAGTGCGCCCCCAATTTTCCATATGGATCCGAAACATCGGTTGCCTCGCTGTCGCGTTGCTGGTGCTTCCATGACACACATATGGAGCGCCGTTGGCGCAATTGTGGCTTTGCAAGGCGCATTACTGGCCTGTCGGCGCCGCTTTACAGGCGCATCGCCGCCAATGAACGGTGATAAACGGGGAGCAGCGACCTTATGAACTTCGTGTGTCGCGTTGGTACGGCATCTGCGTCAGTGACAGAGGGGGCCGTCGCATGCCTTGTGCAGTTTCCAGGCCATGCCGGCGCAGGGCAGAGAAAGGATCGCCACCAGCAGCAATTGCATGACCACCGACATGCCGGCCGCGCTCAGGCCGATGGTAAAAACAGCTCCGACCACCATCGCGCCCGAATTGACGATATTATTCGCCGCGACTGTTCGGGCTGCTTCGCATTTTTCGACCGTGGTCGTCAGGAATGCATAGAGCGGCACGACGAACATTCCGCCAAATGTCGCCGTTCCCAACAGGCATAGCGATAGCGGAATGGCCAGTGGATGGGCCAGAAACTGGCTGAGCGAGAGCATCTCGCCATTGGGTGCAGGCGTCCACAGATCGCAAACGATATGGAATGCCACAATGCACAGGCCCATGCCGATGACGGAGGCGGGCGCATATTTGGCCGAAACCTGTCCGTTGAGCAGGCGGTTGATAGCGACAGAGCCGATCGCGATGCCGATGGAGAAAATGGCAAGGAACAGGCTGACGACTGGCTTGTCGGCGGTCAGCACGTTTTTGACGAGTGGCGTAAACTGAATGAACAGGATCGATCCCACGGCCCAGAACAGGCTGATCGACATGATGGCCAGGAACAGCCGGCGAATATGCATGGTCCCCTTCACCAACGCGACGGAGGAGCGAATAATATGAAAATCGATCGGCTGCTTTTCTAGAAGCGAGGGTGCGGTAGGGACTTCGCGCCCGGCAATATAGCCGACGATCGCGGTCACGACGATGCCAATGGCCGCGATTTCTACCGGAACTATGCCCGCCAATATGGTGCCGGCCAATATGGCGATGTACGTGCCAGCTTCGACCAGTCCGGTTCCACCCAGCACTTCCTCATCATTCAGATGCTGGGGCAGGATCGCATATTTGATCGGGCCAAAAAAAGTCGAATGGATGCCCATTGCGAACAGCGCGGCCAGAAGCAGGGGAATGGCGAGGAGATGGACGGCAATGCCGCTCCATATCAGCGCAAGGCCTACTGCCCCCACGGCCATGATGAAGATTTCTGCGGCCTTGACCCATCGGATGATCATGGCCTTGTCCCGCTGGTCGGCCAGTTGGCCCGACAGGGCGGAAAGCAGGAAAAAAGGCAATATGAACAGGCCTGTCGCCAGCGCGCTGAACCATGTTTCCGATTTTTCGTCGTTATACACCTGATACACGACGAACAGGACCATGGCGTTCTTAAACAGGTTATCGTTAAACGCGCCCAGCAACTGGGTGACAAAAAGCGGCAGAAAACGGCGCTTACTAAGGAGCCTGAGGGAGGCTTGCATGAAAATCAGGGTCTTCTTTCCCGTTGGCGACCGGAGCGGGGTCTAGCCGCTGGCGGCGTCCATGTCCAATGGGTAAGACACCAGCTGCGCGGCCATGCTTGTATGCGGAGCCTGACTGTGGCAGTCCGCGCCCATGCTGACGCTCCCCAACCTGCTGACGCTTTCGCGCATTTTGACGGTGCCCCTGCTTGTCGCCCTTTTATGGCCGGCGGAAATGGGCGCACGCTGGACCACCGGCTATTGGCTGGCCTTTGGTCTTTACTGCCTTATGGGCATCACGGATTATTTCGACGGCTATCTGGCTCGTGCGCAGGGCGCGGTGTCGAAACTTGGCATCTTCCTCGACCCCATCGCCGACAAGATCATGGTCGGTGCGGTTATCCTGATGCTGGCGGCGACACGCGACATTGCTGGCATCCATATCGTCGCGGCAATGATCATATTGTTGCGCGAAATTGCGGTGTCGGGCTTGCGCGAATTTCTGGCCGGGCTTCAGGTGTCGGTGCCAGTATCTCGTCTCGCCAAGTGGAAGACGACGTTTCAGATCATTGCGCTCGGCGCCTTGATTTTGGCGGGAGCTGTGACGCAGTTTCCCTTTGTCCAGATGGTGGGTATCGTTACTCTTTGGGCTGCGGCTCTGCTGACGCTGATAACCGGTTGGGATTATCTGCGCGTCGGCCTCAAGCATATGGACTGAATATTTGGCTCAGCTTTCCATCGTCTATTTCGCATGGGTCCGTGAAATGATCGGGCGGGACGAGGAACATATCGATCGACCTGCATCCGGTACGACGCTGGCCGAACTCATTGCATCGCTGGGCGCCCGTGGCGGCGGCTATGCACAGGCATTCGCTGACCCGTCCCGGTTGCGTGCCGCCGTGGATCAGCATTTCGTTTCCCTCGACACGCCGATTGGTGAAGCGAGAGAATTGGCAATCTTTCCTCCGGTGACGGGCGGATGAAACGGGTCAACGTTCAGTCCGAGGATTTCAACGTGGCAACCGAGCTTGCCGCGCTGGAGGCACTGGGCGGCGGCGGCATTGCCAGCTTTACGGGCGTGGTGCGCGGTGGAGAAGGGTTGATCGCCCTAGAACTCGAACATTATCCGGCGATGACGGCGAAGCAGATGGAGCGCATCGTCGATGATGCCATGTCTCGCTGGCCGCTGCTGGGCGTGACCGTCATCCATCGCTTCGGTCGATTGGACCCGGGCGCCCGGATCGTGATGGTCGGCACAGCGTCCCGTCACCGCGGCGCAGCATTGGAAAGTTGCGCTTTCCTGATCGACTGGCTGAAGTCCGATGCTCCTTTCTGGAAGAAGGAGCATTTCGCTGACGGTGCCACCACATGGGTCGCCGCACGCGAGGAAGATGCAGCCAAGGCAAAAGGCTGGAGCTAGAAAGTTGCTTGCGACATTTTGCTGTCCTACCCGATAGCAGGTGTGAAACATCGCCGGGGCCGACTGTTTCCCATCTGCGATGGCGTCATGCTGCTTCGGGTAAGCTGCATCCCTGTCTTGCCGCGTCACGCAATATGTCGGCGAGGAGATGAAATTCCTTTTCCCGCGGGCTGTTGCGTCGCCACACCAGCGCAATATCCCGCCACGATCGTTCGGACTGCAACGGCCGCGCGGTAATCTGCGTATGGTTCAATATGCCGCCGGCAATGGCCATTTCCGGGATCATCGTGACGCCCAGCCCGTTATCCACCATCTGGATCAGCGTATGAAGCGACGTTCCCATCATCGTGGCGCTGGCGCGCAGGTCCGGCCGGTTACAGGCCGCCAGCGCGTGATCTTTCAGGCAATGACCGTCTTCCAACAGCAGCAGCTTGCTCTCATCGATCATGTCTGGTCCGATCCATTCGGGGGGATCAATCGGTTCGTCACGAGGGAAAGCGACATAGAGGCGGTCCTGAAAGAGAATTTCGCTATCCAGTTCACCCAGTGCAAAAGGCAGCGCCATCAGCACGCAGTCGACATTGCCATGGCGTAGCGATTCGATTGCAGCCTGCGTCGTTTCTTCACGAAGATAGAGTTTGAGTTCAGGTCGCTCGGTGCGGAGGCGCGGCAACAGGCGCGGCAACAGGAAAGGGGCGATGGTCGGGATCACGCTCATCCGCAATTCGCCGGTCAGCGGCTTGCCCGAAGCCTCCGCGATGGCAGCCAGTTCCTCCGCCTCGCGCAGCACTCGATGGGCTTTTTCCACGATCCGGTCGCCTAGCGCCGTGAAGCGTACAACCCGACGAGTCCGTTCGACCAGTGTTATGCCGATAAGCGATTCCAGTTCCCTTATTCCGGCGGACAGGGTCGATTGCGTTACGAAGCAAGCGTCGGCTGCCTTGCCGAAATGCCCCTGTTCCTTCAGCGCAACCAGATATTGCAACTGTTTCAGCGTGGGCAGGTAGCTGGACATTTATCGCTTTCTTCGATTGGAAAGCGGAATGTAAGCGCTTTATCCGATAAATCCAAGCCATTTGCTGACACCGAACAAAGACGTGATGGTAAGGATGATGCCAACCGCCGTGAACAGGGTGCGTGGGGCGACGCGGCGGGCCAGCATGGCGCCAAAGGGGGCGGCCACGACCCCGCCGATCAGCAGGCCGATCGTGTAAGTGGTGAAGGTTTCCCAGCCGAGATGGAACAGGAAAGTCAGGCTGATCGCGGTCGTCAGGATGAACTCTACCGTATTGACCGTGCCGATTGTGTGGCGCGGGCTGGACCCCTGGATCAACAGGTTCGACGTGACCACCGGTCCCCATCCGCCACCGCCACTGGCATCCATAAAGCCGCCTACGATCCCCAGCGGCGCTACCCATTTTGGGTCGCGCTTCTGCGGGGGGAAATGGAAACCGCGCCAGATAAGATAGAGGCCGATCGCCGCCAGATAGATTTGCACGAACGGCTTTATGATATTGCCGTTGATGTTCGACAGGAGGTAGGCGCCTGTCACCCCGCCGATCACGCCGGGGACCACCAGCTTGGCGAACAACTTCCAGTCGACATTGCCATGCAGGATATGGCTGATCGCCGACACGCCGGTCGTAAAGGTTTCGGCGGCATGGACGCTGGCCGAGGCTCTGCTGGGCGGGACACCCATGGTCAACAGCAGCGTGCTGGAAATGACGCCATAGGCCATACCCAGTGCGCCATCGATCATTTGTGCGCCAAAACCGATCAGGATGAACGGCATAATTTCGCCGAAATGGGCGATGAAAGTGTCGAGCATCCGTAATCCCTGCCTTTATTGTCTACTGCATTGATTGGTTTATCTGGCGCCGCCAAGCAAGTTTCTGTTTCGTGCCGGGAAGCGCAATTAGGGCTGCATCTGGAAAAAACGGGGCAGCTACGCTATGTTACCCTTCAAATACGACCATGGCGCGCGGCACAGCGGGCCGGTTCAGGGACATATTCATGTTGCACAGCCTCTTCGCCTATCTCGATTCGGTCAAGGCGCGCGATCCCGCTCCGCGTTCACGGGCCGAAATCCTGCTTTATCCGGGGGTATGGTCGCTGGCCTTTCATCGGGTCGCCCATCGCCTCTATCGGGCCCGGCTGTATTTCCTGGCCCGTGCGGTCAATCATTTCTCTCGCTTCATGACCGGTAACGACATTCATCCCGGGGCGACTATCGGCCGTCGCTTCTTCATCGATCATGGCTTCACGGTGATCGGCGAGACGGCGGAAATTGGCGACGATGTCACCCTGTATCAGAATGTTACTTTGGGGGGGACGGACCCAGCCAATGGGATCGCAGGTAAGCGGCATCCTACCCTGTGCGATGGAGTAATCGTGGGATCAGGCGCGCAGGTGCTTGGCCCCGTGATCGTTGGCGCGCGCGCGCGGGTCGGTGCCAATGCGGTCGTAACAAAGGATGTGGCGGAAGGGGCGACCATGGTCGGCATTCCTGCCCGGCCGATGCTGGTGGACGTTACCGCTTATCAACGCGACTTCATGCCCTATGGCACGCCTTGCACTGACTGTTTCGACCCGGAAAAGCAGAAACTGGAACTGCTTCAGTGCGAAGTCGAGCAATTGCAGAAGCGTTTGGCCGAACTGATGGCGGAACGGCAAAAGCCCGACTTGCGCGATGATAACGACCATTCCCTGTTTCAGGAGCGCGGCCGGGCCTGATGTCCAATATCACCGCTTTTCCATCGTCAGGCGGGGGGAATGGTCAGGTCGGTTTCGATCGGCTGGAGTTGCAGCGGATCATGGACCTGTATGGCCGGATGGTGTCGGCCGGCTATTGGCGCGATTATGCCATGGACATGGGCCGCGAAGCCGCGATCTTCAGTGCCTTTCGGCGTTCGGCTGAACGGCCGGAATATCGCATCGAAAAACGCCCGGCGTTGCGCCACCGGCAGGGAATGTGGGCGCTGGTTGGCGAAGCGGGGCAGATATTGAAACGCGGTCAGGAATTGCAGGGCGTATTGGCTCCGGTAGAGCGCAAATTATTACGTATCGTCGAAGATTGAACAGGAGTGTTCCGGGCGGTCGTGCCGCCCGGATTTAAACTCACCGCCACAATGTAGCCAGCATTGCCATCATGCCGCGTTCGTTACCGGCGGCGCTTGCGGTTTTCGGCGCGCCATAGCCCCGGCATTCCAGACAGTCTGCCCGCACGCCTGCCCCCATGGCCATTGTCTTCACATCGTCAATGGCTTGCATCGCCCAGCCGCGTTGCACCGTCGCCTGCCGCGCCAGCATGTCCCGCGGGGCGCGGGCGCTGGCATCCTCCTGCCGTCGCTGCGCCATCTGTTCGATCCACGCGGCCCAGGGGTTGGGGTCTTCCTGAATGCGATACAGCTTGGCCTTGGCGGGATCGATCTTCGCACGGCGAGCCGCTTCGGCGACGGCATCGTCAAGCCCTCCAAAACGATCCACAAGCCCGATCTGTCGCGCGGTGCCACCGTCCCACACGCGCCCTTGCGCAATGGTATCGATTTGTGCGGGCGTCTTGTGCCGTGATTGCGCCACCAGTCCGACGAAGCGGCGATAAATATCTTCGACGCCCATTTGCATGACCTGATCAAATTCCGGGGAGGTGCCGCCCGTCACATCAGGCTGTCCCGACAAGGGAGTAGTCCGAACGCCATCGGTGGTAATGCCCAACTTTGCCAACGTGCCTTCGAAGCTGGGGATGATACCGAACACGCCGATCGATCCGGTAATTGTGTCCGGCTCTGCAAAGATCACATCGCCCGGTGTCGATACCCAGTAACCGCCGCTGGCTGCGACATTACCCATCGAAACAATGATGGGCAGGCCCGACTGCTTCGCTTGCAATATGGCGTTACGGATTTTTTCCGAAGCCATGACGGAACCGCCAGGAGAATCGACCCGAACGACCAGTGCTTTCAGGTTCTTCTCGTCCAGCGCGGTCAGCAGCAGGTTCGAAATTGTGTCGCCGGCGGCCGTGCCGGGGCCAGCTTCGCCATCCACAATGTCTCCCGCGATCGTCAATAATCCGATCTGCCCGTCATTTGAGGGCGAGCGCGCCTTTGTATAGGCGGCAAGGTCGATCTGCGCGAAATCGCCCGGCCGGTCATTGGATGCTTCGCCTGCTATGTCGGCGACATGTGTGCCAAATGCAGTTTCGTCGCCCAGCTTGTCGATCAGGCCGGCGTTCAGCGCTGCCTTCGCCATATCACCATTGGTTGCGCGGGCTGCTGCGACCGGATCGCTGGCATAGGCTGCGACCTTTGCTTTAGGCCGGGCTTTGGTCACGTCATCCAACCAGCTTTGCCACAATGCGCCGGCCAGCGCCTGATTGGCCTGCTTGGCTTCGGGTGATTGTTCGCTGCGGATGAAAGGTTCGACAAAGCTCTTATAGGTGCCGACACGATAGACATGGGTGTTGACGCCCAGCTTGTCGATCAGTCCCTTATAATAGAGGTTCGATCCGCCTCGTCCCATGATGGCTACGCCGCCCAAAGGATCGCTCCAGATTTCGCTGGCATGGGCCGCGATCTGATACCCGTCATCGCTATAGAGCGTAGCATAGGCCAGGACCGGCTTTTTTGCAGCGCGGACCGCGTCGAGCGCCTTGCCGACACGGGCCATGGCGACCTGTCCACCGCCCATGAAGCCGTCTAGGTTCAGGACAACGGCCTTCACCTTGGCATCGCCCTTGGCCGCATCGAGCGCGGCAACGATGTCCGACAGGCGATATTCCTTATTTTGTGGTGCGGAGCCGGTGAGCAGAGCGACCGGATCAATGTCGGCTGGTTGTTCGACGATGCTGCCATCCAGATCCAGTACCAATGCGCCAGAACCGATCGACGCAGGTTTAGGGGAAAAAGAAAGGGCTGCATAAAGCGCGCCGAAGAAGAGAAGCAGGAAGAGCAGGACCAGTCCGTCCTTGATCGCGACCAGGATGCGCCATGCGCCCTTCACAAATGCCAACTTGTCACTTCCTTATGCTCAAGGCCCGGTTTCGGGCTATCCGACGCGGTCGTTCAACGCAATGTGGGACAGTTGGTGCCCGGCGCAAGCTTGCGCCCAAGATTTTGCCCGTTATGGGACAAACATCATTCGCCGTTATCGTGCAGGAGACGCGCCCTATGCCCACTCTCGTTCTTATCCGTCATGGCCAATCGTCGTGGAATCTGGAAAACCGCTTCACCGGCTGGTGGGACGTCGATGTAACGGAAAAGGGGGCGGAAGAAGCCCGCGCCGCTGGCCGCCTGATGGCGGAAAAGGGGCTGGACTTCGATCAATGCTATACCAGTTTCCAGACCCGTGCGATCAAGACGCTGAATCTGGCGCTGGAGGAAATGGGCCGCCTGTGGTTGCAGGTTGAAAAGGACTGGCGCCTGAATGAACGGCATTATGGTGGTCTGACCGGCCTCAACAAGGCGGAGACGGCCGCCAAGCATGGCGACGATCAGGTGAAGATCTGGCGCCGCAGCTTCGACATTCCGCCGCCGGTTCTGGAAGCGGGCAGCGAATTCGATCTGTCTGCCGACCGCCGTTATGATGGCATCGCCATCCCGTCGACCGAAAGCCTGAAGGACACGATCGCCCGTGTGCTGCCCTATTGGGAATCGACAATCGCGCCCGACCTGAAGGCTGGTAAGCGCGTCCTGATCTCCGCCCATGGCAATTCGCTGCGGGCGCTGGTGAAGCATCTGTCGAACATTCCCGACGATGAAATCACCGAACTGGAAATCCCGACCGGCCAGCCTATCGTCTATGATCTGGCTGACGATCTGACTGCGATCGACCGCTATTATCTGTCGGAACGCTGATCGGCTTCTGGCCGATTTGCCTAAATCCACATTGCCCCTTGGCGGCCCGGCCGCTAAGGGGCTTTGCTTTCCGGGCCATCAGGGGAATGCATCAAGGCCATGAGCGCAATCGACGTCGGTATCATCATGGGTTCGCGGTCCGACTGGGAAACCATGCGCCACGCCGCCGAAACGCTGGAGGCGCTGGGCGTTGCCCATGAATGCAAGGTAGTGTCGGCCCATCGCACCCCCCAACGCCTGTATGATTATGCCACCGGCGCAGTCGGGCGCGGTCTGAAGGTGATCATCGCTGGCGCTGGCGGTGCTGCGCATCTGCCGGGTATGGCGGCATCCATGACGCGCCTGCCGGTATTGGGCGTGCCGGTGGAGTCCAAGGCTTTGAAGGGCATGGACTCGCTCCTGTCCATTGTTCAGATGCCCGGCGGTATCCCGGTCGCGACGCTCGCCATCGGTAAGCCTGGCGCGATCAATGCCGGCCTGCTGGCTGCGGCGATCCTTGCCACCAATGATTCCGAACTGGCCGAACGGCTCGACGCCTGGCGAGCGCGCCAGACTGACGCCGTTGCCGAAACCGTCGAAGATTAAGCAAAGAGACCCATGACGACCATCGCGCCCGGCTCCACCATCGGCATTCTCGGCGGCGGCCAGCTTGGCCGCATGATCGCCATGGCGGCTGCGCAACTGGGCTATCGCACCTGCATCTACGCTCCAGAGGAGAGCGGTCCGGCGGCAGATGTGACGCCCCACTGGACGCGGGGCGCCTATGAGGATGCGGCGGCGCTGGCGGCCTTTGCCGAGGGCGTCGATGTCGTCACCTATGAATTCGAGAATATCGATCCGTCGGCTGTCGATACGCTGGCGGCCCACGGCCTTGTCCGTCCCGGCGCGCAGGCTTTGCGGGTTGCGCAGGATCGTCTGGCCGAAAAGCGGTTCGTCAATGATCTGGGCGGGCTGACCGCGCCCTTCGCTGCGGTCGAGAGCCTTGACGATCTGGAAACCGCGATTGAGCAGGTGGGCAGCCGCGCGATCCTGAAGACCAATCGCATGGGCTATGACGGTAAGGGGCAGGCACGCCTGTCGGAGCCGGGCGATGCGGTCGGGGCATGGAATGCGATTGGCCGCCAGAGCGCGATCCTTGAAGGTTTCGTCACGTTCGAGCAGGAATTTTCCGTCATCCTCGTCCGGGGGCATGATGGCGAAGTGCGGTTCTGGACCTCCTCTGCCAATGTGCATATCGATGGCATCCTCGCCACGTCGACCGTGCCGTCCGGCCCGTTGATCGAGGGACAGGTGGAGCAGGCGCGGGCGATGGCCGCCAAAATCGCCGATGCGCTCGATTATGTCGGCGTGCTGACCTGTGAATTTTTCGCCAGTCCCGATGGCCCCGTGTTCAACGAGATGGCACCCCGCGTCCATAATAGCGGTCACTGGACCACAGAGGGCGCGGTGACGAGCCAGTTCGAAAATCATGTCCGCGCCATTTGCGGTCTGCCGCTGGGTGACACCGGCCTTGTCGCGCCACGGGTCGAGATGCGCAACCTGATTGGCGATGAGGCGCATGAATGGGCCGCCATCCTGTCCGATCCGGCCAATCATCTGCACCTTTATGGCAAGCATGAGGCGCGCCCCGGCCGCAAGATGGGGCATGTGACGCGGCTGAGCCTGTGAAGCCCGAAATCGTCCTGATCCTTGCCCGCGCCGATAATGGCGTGATCGGCAGGGACGGCGACCTGCCCTGGCGATTGCCCGCCGACCTTAAACATTTCAAGGCGCTGACCGCAGGCCATCCCATGATCATGGGGCGCAAGACGTTCGACAGCCTGCCCGGCCTGTTGCCCGGCCGCCGCCATATCGTGCTGACCCGCGATGCCGGCTGGATGGGCGAGGGGGCGGAGGTCGCCCATGATGTCGAGCAGGCCATTGCGATTGCCGGTGCGCCGACCGTCATGGTGATCGGCGGGGCGGAAATCTATCGCCTGTTCCTGCCGCTGGCGCACCGGATCGAACTGACCGAAGTGCATCTGGAGGCGGAGGGCGACGCCAGTATCGCCTATCCCGATCCGGCGGGCTGGCGAGAGGTGAATCGAGCGAATCACCCTGCTCTGGACGGGCGTCCGGCGCATAGCTTTGTGACCTTCGTTCGGGCTTAGCTTCCCATATTTCCCGGTGATTTTGTATTTTTATTCCCGAGTGTTGAAATTATCAAAAAGTGCGGATCAGGTCTGTCGAAGGCTGACAGCGCGCATAATCGGTCGTCGCCCATCCCGTAGGAAAGCGAAAACTTTGCCCTCGCGATCGATCTTTTGCGAGGGGAAGTGAAGGGTATCATCCCGGATTGCCACGCCCGGCACAGCCCCCTATAGCCCGCGCGATGGAACGGCTCCTTAGCAGCGCGCCTGTTCCCGCGCATTTGCGGGGCAGCGTCATGGCGCTCGGCAATTTCGATGGGTTTCATGGCGGCCATCAGGCGGTGGTGGGGCGCGCCATCGCCCGCGCCCGTGCAGAGGGACGCCCGGCTATCGTCGCCACGTTCGACCCGCATCCCATGCGCCTGTTTCGGCCCGATACGCCCAGCTTTCGACTGACCACGCTGGACCAGCGGCAGGCACTGTTCGCCCGCGCCGGGGCCGACGCGATGCTGGTGTTCGACTTTACGCCCGAACTCGCGGCGCTGGACCCGGCCGGTTATGTCCGCTTGCTGACGCAGGGACTGGGCGTTGCGGCGGTCGTGACGGGTGAGGATTTCACATTCGGCAAGGGGCGCAGCGGTACGATCGACAGTTTCGCCGCGCTGGGTCTGCCCGCCGAAGCGGTCGCGCCGGTGCGGGACGAGGGGGGCGTGATTTCGTCCAGTCGTATTCGCGAAGCACTGATCGCCGGGGATTGCGACACCGCCGCCCGCCTGCTGACGCGCCCCTTCGCCATTCAGGGCGTGGTGCAGCATGGCGACAAGCTGGGCCGCACTATCGGATTCCCCACCGCCAATATCGACATGGGGCCATATCTGCGCCCGGCCTATGGCATTTATGCCGTGCGCGGCATCCTGCCCGACGGGCGGGGGCTGGACGGGGCCGCTAACCTCGGCATCCGGCCGACATTCGATCCGCCCAAGGAATTGCTGGAGCCGCATTTCTTCGATTTCGCCGAAAGCCTCTATGATCAGGCGATCGAGGTGCAGTTGATCCGATACCTGCATGGCGAACTTAAATATGACGGGCTGGACGCCCTGATGGCCGGGATTGCGCGCGATTGCACGCAGGCGCGGCAAATCCTTGCGGGAACGCCTTACCTCGCTTAAGGCACCGGGCATGTTTTTCTCACCCGTTCGGGCTGAGCCTGTCGAAGCCCTGTTCTTTTCCTCGTAAAAGCCAGTGCAGCCCTTCGACAAGCTCAGGGCGAACGGACATTGGTTGTTCTGGAACCCCATGACCGACGCACCTGACTATAAGTCCACCGTTTTCCTGCCCGTCACCGACTTTCCGATGAAGGCCGGCCTTGCGCAGAAGGAACCGGCGATTGCCGCGAAGTGGGCGGCGATGGACCTGTATGGCAAGCTGCGCGAGAAGCGCGCGGGACGCGAACGCTTCATCCTGCATGACGGCCCGCCCTACGCCAATGGCGACATCCATATGGGCCATGCGATGAACAAGGTGCTGAAGGACATCATCGTCCGTAGCCAGTCCTTGCTGGGCAAGGATGCTCCTTATGTTCCCGGTTGGGATTGCCACGGTCTGCCCATCGAATGGAAGATCGAGGAGGAATATCGCAAGAAGAAGCTGAACAAGGACGAGGTTCCCGCGTCTGAGTTTCGCGCCCAATGCCGCGCCTATGCCGACAAATGGGTCGATGTGCAGAAGGAACAGTTCAAGCGTCTGGGCGTGATGGGCGATTGGGCCGATCCGTATTTGACCATGAAGTTCGATGCGGAAGCGACCATCGTGGGCGAGTTGCTGAAGTTCGCGGAAAGCGGTCAGCTCTATCGCGGTGCCAAGCCCGTCATGTGGTCCCCGGTCGAAAAGACTGCGCTGGCCGAGGCGGAGGTGGAATATGAAGACGTCACCTCGACCCAGATCGATGTGGCGTTTGAGATCGTGGAAGCGCCGAACGCGCCGGAGCTGGTCGGCGCGCATGCGGTGATCTGGACCACGACGCCCTGGACGATCCCGGTCAATCAGGCGATCGCTTATGGGGAAGATGTTGAGTATATCTGCTTCGGTGCCCACGGCGGCGCGAAGCTGTTGGTTGCCAAAGACTTGCTCGAAAGCGGCGCAATTCATGGCCGGCTTGGCCTTGAAGGTTATGAAGATGTGCACTGGCAAGGCACTGGCAAAGACCTCGCCGGTGCCGTCTCTCGTCACCCGATGCACGCGCTGGGCGGCTTCTTTGCTAAGCCGCGGCCATTGCTCCCCGCCGATCATGTTACCACCGACGCGGGTACTGGCCTCGTCCATATGGCGCCCGATCATGGTGAGGAGGATTTCCTCGCCTGTAAGAAGCTGGGCATCGATCCGGTGTTCGCGGTCAATGATGCGGGCTTCTATCGCGACGATTGGGACTGGCTGCCGGGGCAGGGCAGCGTCATCAACACCAAGTTCAACGGCCCCGAAGGCCCGATCTGCACCGACCTGCGCGCGGTCGGCGCGTTGCTGAGCGCCAGCGATTTCAAGCATAGCTATCCGCATAGCTGGCGCTCGAAGGCGCGGATCATCTATCGCTGCACGCCGCAATGGTTCATTCCGATGGACAAGCCGCAGGGCCAGTTCGACAGCGATTATCCGCTGCCGCCGCTGGAGCCGGTGACGGGCGCGCTGACCACGACGCTGCCGGGCAATGGCCCGACGCTGCGCGAACTGGCGGTCGATGCGATCGAGCATACGCGCTGGGTGCCGGAGCGGTCGACCAATCGTATCCGTTCGATGGTGGAGGGGCGCCCCGACTGGGTGATTTCCCGCCAGCGCGCGTGGGGCGTGCCGATCGCCCTCTATGTCCATCGCAAGACCGGCGAATATCTGGTCGACAAGGGCGTCAATGCCCGCATCATCGAAGCGTTCAAGGGCGCGGGCGCGGACGCATGGTTCGGCGCGGATCATCAGGCGCTGCTTGGCCCCGACTATGATCTGGCCGACTATGAGGTCGTGAACGACATTCTGGACGTCTGGTTCGACAGCGGTTCGACCCACAGCTTCGTGGTCGAGGGGCGCTATGGCGAAGGCACGCGCGCCGACCTGTATATCGAAGGGTCCGACCAGCATCGCGGCTGGTTCCAGTCGTCGCTGCTGGAAAGCTGTGGCACGCGGGGTCGTGCGCCCTATGATGCGGTGCTGACCCACGGCTTTGCGCTGGACGGTTCTGGCAAGAAAATGTCCAAGTCCCTTGGCAATGTCGTCGATCCGCTCAAGATCATGAGCGAGAGCGGCGCCGACATTTTGCGCGTCTGGGTCGCCAGCACCGATTATTTCGATGACGTTCGCATCGGTAAGGAAGTGCTGGCAGGTTCGTCCGACGCCTATCGCAAATTGCGCAATACTTTCCGTTACATGCTGGGCGCTCTTTCCGATTATTCGGAAGAGGAGGAGGCGGTATCCTATGCCGAGATGCCGGAACTGGAGCGGTATATGCTCCATCGTCTGGCGCAACTCGACGCGGAACTGCGCGCCGTGGTGGACAAGGCGGCGAAGAGCGAGAACTGGCTGGAATTTTCCCGCTATACCCGCGCCATCTTTGATTTCGCCAACAGCGACCTGTCGGCCTTCTTCTTCGATATTCGCAAGGATTGCCTCTATTGCGATGCGAAGTCGGACCCCAAGCGCCGCGCGTACCGCACCTTGCTCGACACGCTGTTCCATGCGCTGGTCCGCTATGTCGCGCCGATCATCCCCTTCACTGCTGAGGAAGTGTGGCAAAGTCGCTTCCCAAGTGACGAGAATAGCGTCCATTTCCTCGAATGGCCGGAGGTCGATGCGCGTTGGATCGAGAGCCATCTGAACGACAAATGGACCGAGCTGCGCTATCAGCGTGAGCAGGTGAACGAGGCGATCGAACCATTCCGTCGCGACAAGGTGATCCGCTCCAGTCTGGAAGCGGACGTCACCATGGGCGAATTGCTGCCCAGCGACGGCGTGGACTTTGCCGAAATCGCCATCGTCGCGCGCATCGAAATGGGCGTGGGCGACGGCATCATCGTCAAGCCGAGCGAATGGCACAAATGCGGCCGTTGCTGGCGCAAGTTGCCCGAGGTGACGGAGGACGGTACCCTGTGCAACCGCTGCGACGATGTGCTGAAGGCGTGACGCATAAGCTGCCATTTCCTGTCATGGGGACCGGGTTCATCATGACGTCATTTTTAGGCTGAGATAGAAGCACTATGCCTGCCGCCATCAATCATCGCCCGCTGGGCCTGACCGTCGCGATCGTCACGCTCGCGCTGGATCAGCTTGTCAAATATAGCGTCACCTATCCGCTCGCGCTGCAAAGCCGGGGGGAGGAGGGGATCGAACTGCTGCCTGTATTCCGCTTACGCTGGCTGGAAAATCGCGGCGTTTCCATGGGTTTCTTCCATGCGGACACCGACATGATGCGCTGGGCGCTGGTTGGCATGACATTTCTGATCGCCGGTTTCGTTGGCGTATGGATGTGGCGGGAAAAGGCGCGGCAGGATGTCGCTGCGCTGGGCCTGGTACTGGGCGGGGCGATCGGTAACATCGTGGATCGCGTCCGGCTGGGCTATGTGGTCGATTATGCCGACCTGCATTTCGGCGAATGGCGGCCTTTCCTGATTTTCAACCTGGCGGATGCCGCCATCACCATTGGCGTGCTGATCCTGCTTGCACGGGCGTTGCTGCTGCGCGACAAGGGCGCAAAGACGGAGACTTTGAAGTGAAGCGTAAACTGATCCTTGCTGCTGGCCTTGTTGCAACCCTCTCGGCTTGCGGCGGCGGCGGCGGCGGCCTGCTCAATCGCGGCCGTCCCGACGAATTCGCCGTCTCGCGTCAGGCGCCGCTGGTCGTGCCGCCCGATTTCGCGCTGGTGCCGCCTGCGCCGGGTACGCCGGCCGCAGCGACCGTTGACGCCAGCCGTGCTGCGCAGGAAGCGATGTTCGGTGGCCCGTCGGCCCGTAGCGCCGGTGAAAGCGCTACGTTGAATGCGGCTGGCCGGGGCAATGCGGCGGCGGGCATCCGCTCATCCGCTGGTGATCCGGGGACGGAAGTGGTGGACAAGGGCGCGACCACCCGCGCCATCGTCGCTGCGCCGGAAGGCGATGGTCAGGACGCCCGCGCGGCGATCCCGCCGCAGCAGTAAGAATGAAAAAGGGGGCCAGATGGCCCCCTTTTTTTATCCGCAGTTCATGCCTGTCCGGGCTATTTCTAACGATCAGGCCCGTGCTTCCGCGCCTACGCTATTGTGGCGGAGCGCCGTCAGCACGGTGTCGACAATGGCGTCGGCGTCCAGCCGGGCGTCGGCATATTGTTTTTCCGGCTTGTCCTGATCCTGGAAAATATCGGGCAGGCGCATGGTGCGCAGCTTCAGGCCATTGTCGATCAGGCCAAGGTCGCTCGCCAAGGTCAGCACATGGGCGCCAAGTCCGCCGATCGCGCCTTCCTCAATGGTCACGGCGACTTCATGGCTGGTCAGCAGCTTGCGGATCAGGGCTTCGTCCAGCGGCTTGGCAAAGCGCAGGTCGGCGACGGTGGTGGACAGGCCGCGCGCTTCAAGTGCATCGGCCGCCTTCAGCGCTTCCTCCAGACGGGTGCCAAGCGAGAGGATGGCGACCTGACGCCCTTCGCGCACGATGCGGCCCTTGCCGATTTCAAGCTGCTCGGGAACCTGCGGCATGTCGATGCCAGTGCCATTGCCACGCGGATAGCGCAGGGCGATCGGGCCATCGTCATGCATGGCGCAGGTGTGAACCATATGCACCAGTTCGGCTTCGTCGGCGGCCGCCATCACCACCATATTGGGCAGGGTGGCGAGATAGGTGACGTCGAAGCTGCCCGCATGGGTCGAACCGTCCGCTCCGACCAGACCGGCGCGGTCGATCGCAAAGCGCACGGGGAGGTTCTGGATCGCTACATCATGCACGACCTGATCATAGGCGCGCTGAAGGAAGGTCGAATAAATGGCGCAGAAGGGGCGCATGCCCTGCGCCGCGAGGCCCGCCGCAAAGGTGACGGCATGTTGTTCGGCAATGCCGACGTCGAACGTGCGGTCGGGAAAGACCAGTTCGAATTTGTCGAGGCCGGTGCCTGACGGCATGGCAGCAGTGATGGCGCAGACGGCCGGATCACGCTGCGCCTCGGCGATCAGCGCCTGTGCGAAGACATTGGTATAGCTGGGCGGTCCGGG
This sequence comes from Pseudomonadota bacterium, assembly GCA_021847605.1. Taxonomy (GTDB): domain Bacteria; phylum Pseudomonadota; class Alphaproteobacteria; order Sphingomonadales; family Sphingomonadaceae; genus Sphingobium. Next base: position 71,789 of record JAJZQN010000005.1, read on the forward strand.
AGGCGCCTTGGCCTGAGCGCCGGTAATGACGTCGAATTTCTGGACGCCATGATATTTGTCAGCCGCCGCTTCGGCCGGGGCATAGCCCTTGCCCTTTTGCGTGACGACATGGACCAGACACGGTCCCTCCGCCGCATCGCGGACATTTTCCAATATCGGGATCAGCTGGTCCAGATTATGGCCATCGACCGGGCCGACATAATAAAAGCCCAGTTCCTCAAACAATGTGCCGCCCATCGCCATGCCGCGCGCATATTCATCGGTGCGCTTGGCGGCCTTGTGCAGGGGGCGGGGCAGTTTGCGGACCAGTTTCTTCGCTATGTCGCGCAGACCCAGAAATTCGCGGCTGGACACGAGACGGGCGAGATAGGCGGACAGGCCGCCGACCGGCGGCGCGATCGACATATCATTGTCGTTGAGGATGACGACCAGCCGATTGCCTGCCTCCCGCGCGTTATTCATCGCTTCATAGGCCATGCCGGCCGACATGGCGCCGTCGCCGATCACGGCGATGCCCTTGCCCGGTTTGTCCTGCATCTTGTTGGCGACGGCAAAGCCGAGTGCCGCGCTGATGGAGGTGGAGCTATGTGCTGCGCCGAACGGGTCATATTCCGATTCGGCGCGCTTGGTGAAGCCGCTGAGGCCGCCGCCCTGACGCAGGGTACGGATGCGGTCGCGCCGTCCGGTCAGAATCTTGTGCGGATAGCATTGATGACCCACGTCCCAGATCAGCTTGTCGTCTGGCGTGTTGAAAACATAGTGCAGCGCCGTCGTCAGTTCGACGACGCCAAGACCCGAACCCAGATGGCCACCCGTCACACCGACCGCAGCGATGGTTTCGGCGCGCAGTTCATCTGCAAGCTGGCGTAGCTGTTCAGGTTGCAGGGCGCGCAGTTCATCGGGAGTGCGAACGGTATCGAGCAACGGCGTGGTCGGATTGGACATGGGGAAGTGCCTACTCGCTTTCCTGCGACAAGTCGAACCCCTGAGAGGTTTTTGCCTGAGAGGTTTTGGGTAGGGCCATGGATTCGATCAGGGCGACGGCCCGTTCGAACCGGGCATTCCAGTCTCCGCCCACCGATGCCCAGCGAACGCCGGACTGTTCCAGCACCGACTGGCTGATACCGGCAAACCGCGCCCGCACCGGATCGTCACCATAGATGCGGGTTCCGTCATCCACCCATGCGACATCGGGTTCCAGCAGGATGTAGAGGTCAGCCTTGGGGTGCGTCAGCAGAGCGTCGGGCCTGCGCCCGATCATCATGTCGGCCCATGCAGCGGTCATCAGCGAATCGGTGTCGACGAACAGGCGGCGGGTGGCGATTCGCTTCCCCGCCTCGATCATGGCGGATTGCGCCTGCCCGATCAGGAGCAGGTCGGCCTCATCCATTTCCACCCCATGGGTTTCGGCATGGGCGCGTCCATATTCGGGAATCCAGATCGTGTCGAAATGCGCCGCCAGTTTTTCGGCGAGGAAGGATTTTCCAGTGCTTTCCACGCCATGCAGTACGATCGTCTGCGTGAAATGGGCGCGAACGGGGGCGGGTAGCCAGCGCCAGTTACCCCATGGGTCGGCACGAACGGCACTGGCCGAGACGCCGCCAAGCCCATCGGGATCGGCGGCCATGACGCGGGCGCCGATCGGCACGAAAACCCCGCCGATCTCATGCGCCAGTCGCAGACCATAGGCTTCACCGGCAAACACATAATCGATCGGTTCTGGATGGGCGGCGGCCACGATGGCGCGCCAGATGGGCCAGAAATCGGGCGCGTCTTCGGGCGATTGCGGAACGATAGCGTCATGGCCGATGACCCGGCATCCCGGCGCCAGTTCGCGCATCCATTGCAGGCGCAGCGGGCCGGGGATCGGATCGTCGGGTAGCCAGCAGACGAGAATGGTCAGTTCGTCCACCATCGCCCGGGCGCTGTCGATCAACAGTTGATGGCCCGCATGGGGCGGCATGAATTTGCCGAGCAGGAAGCCGCGCGTCATGCCGGCTTGCCCTCCATGACGCGATGCCAGGAGATCAGCCCCAACAGGGCGATGAAGAAGAAGACGGCGTAGAGGATGGTGGTCGCCACCAGACCCCGGCTCCAGAAGAGGCCGATGGCCAGTGCATCGACCAGCACCCACAGCAGCCAGCTTTCATATTTGCGCCGCGACTGAAGGATTTGCGCCGTAACGCTGATCCCGGCGACGGTGGCGTCGGCAAAGGGAGCGGACGCATCGGTGAAGCGGGCCATCATGCTGCCCCAGCCGATAATCGCTATCGCGGTGCCGACGACCCACAGCAGTCGGGCGCCATGGCTCAACCGTTCGACGGCAATGCCGCCGTCATCCACCTTCTCGCTGCGAACCCATGTCCACCAGCCATAGAGGTTGATGACGAAGAAGAAGATCTGGAGCAGGGCGTCGCTATAGAGCTTCGCCTCGAAATAGACGAAGAAATAGAGCGCCACCATGACGAGGGCGAAGGGGTAATTCCACAGCGATCGCCGGGCCACCAATATGACATTGACGATGCCGATGGCGGCGGCCAGCCATTCGATGATGGTCAATGCGGATGCCCTGTCAGTGGGCGCTGCACAGGCCGCGCATCTCGATCACCGCGCGTTTGGGGGTGAAACCGGCCTTTTGGGCGGTGTCGCGCAGCGCGCTGGTGATGGGGTCGTTGTCGATATGCGTCACCTGTCCGCATTCGTCGCAGACGAGGAAGATGCAGTCATGGTGACAGCCCGGATGGGCATTGGCGATATAGGCGTTGGCGCTTTCCACCCGCATCGCGATGTTGTTCGCGACGAACAGGTCGAGGATGCGATAGACGCTGTTGGGCGCCACGCGCTTGCCGCGCGCCTTCGACACGGTATCGGCAATGTCATAGGCCGATGCCGGCTTTTCCTCCGCAGCGAGCGCGTCGAATATCGCCGCGCGCATCGGCGTCCATTGCTCGCTTTGCGCCTCCAGAGCGGAGCGCGCTGCGTCTGCCAGGTTGGTGCCGGTCGGTTCCTGATGATGATGGTGCTGGGCCATGATCGTCATGTAAGCAGACAGGCCGTTTCGGGCAAGTCATCCGCGCATCAGCGCTGATGGAATATCCATGCCGCCCACAGCCACCCCGCGATCATCAAAGTGCCGCCGATCGGCGTGACCGCGCCCAGCCATTTGGGGCCGCCCAGCGCCATGATGTAGAGGGTAAGGGCAAAGATCGCGGCACCGATCAAAAGCATGGCGGCGGCGCCGCGCGCCACGCCGGTCAGGGCGATGGCGGCAACAGCGTGAATCAGTTGATACATGCCCCCGGTGCGCAGCCATTCGGCAGCCTTCGGATCGGTGACGCCATGTGCGCCGAACGCTCCTGCCGCGATGGCAAGTGCGGCGGACAGGCAGGCCAGTATCGCGATCATATGTCTTCCTTATCCCCCCGGCTGAGCAGCCGCATGCCCTTGCCCGGCCGGAACATCAGATCCTTCGCCGCGATCAGGTCGCCATGTTCGATCTGAAGCGCCAGCCGCTGTTCGTCATTGGCGCGATATTGACGCTCGACTTCCTCGACTTCCTCGTCCGGGACGCCCAGCGCCTGCATCGCCTGAACCCCCATGCAGATGGCGGATTCATAGACTTCACGGACAATACCGGCGAGGTCCATGTCCTGCAAAGCCAGCAATTGCCTGCGGTCGAAGGCACGGACCATGAGGGCGGCCTGCGGGAAGGCTTCGGCGATAGGCTGCAAGGCATGGCTGTCGAGCGAAGGATCGTCGATGCAGAAGGCGATCAGGCGCGCATCGTCGGCGCCAGACCGGCGCAGCAGATCGATGCGGGTGCCGTCGCCATAATAAACCTTCATGTCGAACCGGCTCGACACTTCGATCTGGGCAGGTTTCTTGTCGATCAGCACCACGCCGAAGCCATGGCCGATCAGCATTTGCGCGACGGTCTGGCCGAAACGGCCATAGCCAACGATGATGGCGGTGCCGCGCGGTGCGTCGTCCGGGCCGGGCAGGTCAGGGCCGTTCTTCGCCTGCGCGAATTCGAAGCGGCGGGCGAACAGCATCAGGAACGGCGTGGTCGCCATGGAGAAGGTGACGATAGCGCTGAACAGGCTGGCGGCCTGTGGCGCGATCAGCAACGCGCCCTGCGCCTGTGCGAAGAGGACGAAACCGAATTCGCCGCCCTGACTGAGCAGCAGGCCGGCGCCCAGCGCCTGTTGCCATGCCATGCCGAACAGGCGGGCGAGGCCGGTGATGATCGCTGCCTTGGTCACGACCAGCATGGCGGCCATGGACAGGACGAACAGTGGGTTGGCCGCCACGGTCCGCAGGTCCAGCACCATGCCGACGGCCAGGAAGAAGAGGCCGAGCAGGATGGACCGGAACGGCTCCACATCCGCCTCAATCTCATGCCGATAGGGCGAGTCGGCCAGCATCACGCCCGCCACGAACGCGCCGAGCGCGGTCGACAGGTGCAGCGTGTGCATCAGCGCGGCCGCCGCGAGGACGGTGAACAGGCCCACCGCCACGAACAATTCCCGTTCGCCCAGTCGACCGACCAGTCCCAGCAGCGGGCGCAGGATGAAGCGGCCCGCCAGCACCAGTCCTGCGATAGCCGCAATGGTGTAGCCCGCCATCATCCATCCGGGCGGTCCGGCGGCATCGGCCGGGTTGCGGGAGAGGGCGGCGACGATGGTGATGAGCGGAACGATCGAGAGATCCTGAAACAGCAGGACCGAGAAGACCTTTTCCCCAAAGGGCGAGTTGATACGGCCACTGGACTTGAGGCTTGGCAACACCTGCGCGGTGGAGGACAGGGCCAGCGGCAGGCCAAGCGCTATGGCTGCGCCCCAGCTGAAGCCCGTCGTGTAGAAGATCAGCGCCGTCAGCGCGCAGCCGCACAGGATGACCTGTGCTGCGCCGAGCGCGAATATGTCGCGTTTCAATCGCCAGAGCCGGGCGGGGTGGAGTTCCAGCCCGACGAGGAACAGCAGCAGGACGATGCCGATTTCCGCGATGGCGAGTTTCGATTCCGCGCCGCCGACCAGGCCCAGACCCTGCGGCCCGACCAGCGCACCGGCGACCAGATAGCCCAGCACCGCGCCGAGGCCGAAGCGGCGGAAGATGATGACGAAGAGGACGGCGGCGCCCAGCAGGATGACGCCTTCCGACAGGAGGACGTCGGTCGCGCTGATGGGGGAGGAATGATCGGGCATCAGGCGTCGGCCATCCGAGCGGCTTCGGCAATGGCTTCGAAGCCTAGGCGGATGGAGGCATGACGGGCAGGATAATCGCGCGCGGGCGCCAGCACGGCAAGGCCGGGCCAGAAATCCAGATCGTCACTCGCCCCGGACAGATAAGCGCTCAGCTTGTCCCGCGCCTCCGCCAGTTCGTCCGCGCTCATGCCGATGGCCTGCGCCGCCATCAGCGCGGCGGATGCCTGACCAAGGGCGCAGGCTTTGACGTCCAGCCCCATATCGGTCAGCTTGCCGTCCGCCATCCTGACATCGGCGGTTACGCGCGATCCACAGGTGGCGGAGCGCTTCTCCACGCTCGCCTGCGCGTCGGGCAGGCGTTGATGATGCGGAATGCTGGCGGCAAGCCGCAATATATCTTTGTTATACAGGGGGGCGCTCATAATCGTTCATGTAGGGCAGGATGATCGCGGGGAGAAGGCGGCGATTTGTCGCAGGCGAAATAAGCCGCCCTCTGCCATTGTCTCGCCGGAGCAGCGGGCCTATTCCGCACCGCCATGAAGATATTGGTGGATGCAGACGCCTGTCCGGTGAAGGACGAGGTGTATAAGGTCGCGTGGCGGCATGAAGTGCCGGTGACGATCGTCAGCAACAGCCCGATCCGCGTGCCGGCCCATCCGCTGATCGAACGGGTGGTGGTGAGCGACGGGTTCGACGCCGCCGACGACTGGATCGCCGAGCGCGCAGACGCCAGCGCCATCTGCATCACCGCCGACATATTGCTGGCCGACCGATGCCTGAAGGCTGGCGCCGTGGTGATTGCGCCCAATGGCAAGCCTTTCACCACCAGTTCGATCGGGGCGGCGGTCGCGACGCGGGCGATCATGGCGGACCTGCGGGCAGGGGCGGTGGGCGATCCGATCGGCGGGCCTGCGCCTTTTTCGAAGAATGACCGGTCGCGCTTTCTCTCTGCGCTGGATGAGGCGCTGGTGCGGATGAAGCGGGGGCGGTGATGGCGGATCATGACGTCATCATCCTTGGTGCCGGCGCGGCGGGCATGATGTGTGCGGCGGTCGCGGGACAGCGGGGCAAGCGGGTGCTGCTGGCCGATCATGCCGATGCGCCGGGAAAGAAAATCCTGATTTCCGGCGGCGGGCGGTGCAATTTCACCAATATCCATACCGCGCCGGATCGCTACCTGTCCGCCAACCCGCATTTCGCCAAGTCGGCGCTGGGGCGATATACCGCGCGCGATTTTCTGGCGCTGGTGGAGCGTTATGGCATCGCCTGGCATGAAAAGACGCTGGGGCAGCTCTTCTGCGACGGGTCGGCGCGGCAGATCGTGGATATGCTGAGGGAGGAATGCGCGCAGGGCGGGGTAGTGCTGGCACTGGGGCAGCCGGTGCGAGACGTCGCGCATGGTGATGGCCTGTTTCGCGTGATGCTGGGCGACCGGGAGCATCGTGCGCCTGCGCTGGTGCTGGCGACGGGCGGGCCGTCTATTCCGAAGATGGGGGCGACGGGGTTCGCTTATGACGTGGCGCGCCAGTTCGGGCTGTCGATCGTTCAGCCGCGCCCGGCATTGGTGCCTTTCACGCTGGGACCGGAAGAAGCGCTGTTTCAGGCCTTGTCCGGCGTATCGGCCGATGTCGAGGTGCGGTGGAACAAGACGCGGTTTCGGGAAGCGGCGCTGTTTACCCATCGCGGCCTGTCCGGCCCGGCGATGCTCCAGATATCCTCCTATTGGCAGCATCGCACGCCGATCAACGTCAATTTTCTGCCGGACCGGGCGGCCGACTGGCTGATTGCCGAGAAGCAGCAGCGGCCACGCACGACGTTGCGCAAATTGCTGGGGCAGGCGCTGACCGAGCGGCTGGCCGATGTGCTGCTCGAACGGACGGGGGTGCAGGGTGAACTGGGCGCGCTGACCGACAAGGCTTTGCGACAGGTGGGCGCGCGGCTGGGCGACTGGCCGTTCACGCCGTCTGGAACGGAAGGCTATGTCAAGGCGGAGGTGACGGTGGGCGGCATTGCGACCGCTGGCCTGTCGTCCCGCACCATGGAGGCGGTCAAGGTGCCGGGCCTCTATGCCATAGGTGAGGCGGTGGATGTGACCGGATGGCTGGGCGGCTATAATTTCCAATGGGCCTGGGCCAGCGGGCAGGCGGCCGGACAGGCAGTTTAGAGTTTGATGATTTTGCATTGATCCGTTCGTTTCGAGCGAAGTCGAGAAACGATCAGCGCGCCGTTTCTCGACTTCGCTCGAAACGAACGGAGATGTGTGATTCAACCCGATTTCATCCTGCTCTAACCTTCTGGCCGGGTCCATATCCATGTGCCGCCGATAGCGGCGGCGGCGAGCGGGATCAGGCACCAGGGGAAGGGCGAAAAGATCAGCGCCATGATCGCGCTGAAGGCGAAGGCGATGAGGGCGGCTTTCTTGCCCCGGCGACTGATGGCCCCCTTTTCGCGCCAGCGGCGGATATGGTCGCCGAAATGCGGGTGGTTCAGCAATTTGGCTTCCAGTCGCGGGCTGGATCGGGCGAAGCAGAAGGCCGCCAAAATCATGAAGGGCACCGTCGGCAGCAGGGGGAGAAAGGCGCCGATGGTGCCCAGCGCAATCGAGGCGAAACCGGCGATGAGATAAAGATGTCGCCGCATGAACGTCCCGCAGATATTGGCTGGTTCTGATATTGCTTCGCAGGTGCGCAATTTCAAGTCGGCTATCAGGCCACCGGCAATTTCAGCCGAACCAGCAATCCGCCCAGATCCTCGCTTTCCTCCAGCGCTACCGAACCGCCATAGATTTCCGCGACGTCGCGCACGATGGCAAGGCCAAGGCCGGTGCCGGGTTTGCCTGAATCAAGGCGCACACCTCGGTCGAAGATGCGGACCCGATCCGCCTCGGGAATGCCCATGCCGTCATCTTCGACCAATATTTCGACCATGGTATCGGCGCGGCTGACCGTGGCGAAGACGCTGCCTCCGCCATATTTGGCGGCATTCTCTATGAGGTTGCCCAGCATTTCGTCGAGATCCTGCCGTTCGACACGGACCGCGACTTCCTTGTCGCCATCCATGTCGACTCGGGTTTCGGGATAGAGGCGCTGAACGGCGCGTTCGACGGCGGTCAGGCTGGCCCAGACTTCCGCCCGGCTCTGTGCCGCGCCACGTCGGCCCACGGCGCGGGCGCGGGCGAGGTGATGGTCGACCTGCCGCCGCATCGTCGTCGCTTCGCGCACTACGGTTTCGCCAAGGTCGGGCGCCTGCGCGGTGGCGGCATTCATGATGACGGTCAGCGGCGTCTTGAGCGCATGGGCGAGGTTGCCAGCATGGGTGCGCGCTTCCTCTGCCTGCCGCTCATTATGGGCCAGCAGGGCGTTCAGTTCCTCCACCATGGGCAGCACTTCGGCGGGCATGGGTTCGGTGATCCGGCTCTTTTCCCCGGCGCGCATCCGGATGATTTCGAAGCGCACCCGGCGCAGCGGTAACAGGCCGTAGATGGTCTGAAGGCTGGCCAGCACGAACAGGCCCAGCGCCAGCAGCGCGAAACTCTTGAACAGGGTCGATCGCAACGTCTTGATCTGACCATCCAGACCCGCGCGCGCCTGCCCTACCATGAACAGCCAGCGCGTATTCGATCCGGGCAGGACGACGGTGCGTTCCATGACGCGCAGATCTTCGCCGGGAAATTGCTTGCTGTTATAGACGTGCAGTTGCCGGTCATGATGTTCGGCCGGCGCCCGCAGCGCGCGGTCCCACAAGGAACGGGATCGCCAATCCTCATGCCCCTTGGCGCTGACCTGATAATAAAGGCCGCTGTTCGGCTCCAGAAAACGCTGATCGGCGAGTTCGCGGTTGAACAATACTTCGCCGTCCGGCCCGATTTCCGACGCGGCGATCATCGCCGTCAGCACATAATTCATGCCATCGTCGAAATTGCGGGTGATGGCGTCGGCCAGCACCCGGTCCAGCGCCACGCCGCCGCCGATCAGCAGCACGCTGATCCACAGCGCGGCGATGCCGACCATGCGCCGGCTGATCGAGCCGGTGGACCGGACCGGAGGAGGGGAGACAATGTCCATATGGACCCGGCTACACCATGCGCCTTGGGAGAAGTGGGAAGCCGAACGCGCGGCTTCCCGCTTCTCGACTACGCTCGAAGCGAACGGAGGGAGGGGCGGTCCTGATTACCGCCCCGGTTCGTCGAGGCTGTAGCCAAGGCCGCGGATGGTGGTGATGACGTCGGCGCCCAATTTCTTGCGGATGCGCGTCACGAACACTTCGATCGTATTGGAATCGCGGTCGAAATCCTGATCGTAAATATGTTCGATCAATTCGGTGCGGCTGACCACCTTGCCCTTGTGATGGAGCAGATAGGAAAGGAGCTTATATTCCTGCGCGGTCAGCTTGACCGGCTCGCCTTTGAGCGTGACGCGGCCCGACCGTGTGTCGAGGCGGACGTCGCCTGCCGTCAGTTCGCTCGATGCATTACCCGACGCGCGGCGGATGAGTGCGCGCAGGCGGGCGATCAGTTCCTCGCTCTGGAAGGGCTTGGCCAGATAATCGTCGGCACCGGCGTCGAGGCCGGCCACCTTGTCCGACCAGCTATCGCGTGCCGTCAGCACCAGCACGGGGAAGCTGCGCCCCTCCTTGCGCCAGCGGTCCAGCACGGTGAGGCCGTCGATGGTCGGTAGGCCGAGGTCCAGCACCACCGCATCATAGCTTTCGGTGGACCCCAGAAAATGCCCGTCCTCGCCATCGGTGGCGAGGTCGACGGCATAGCCCGCGCCCTCCAGCGTGTTCCTGAGCTGCTGCCCCAGGTTCGGTTCATCCTCGACGATCAGCAGGCGCATGGCTGTTTTCCGTTTCTGTTATGGGTCAAAAGGGGGCGGCGCGGGCTTAACGCGCCATGCCGATAATATCGCCGGTCCGGCCGTCGGCATCAACCCACATCACCTTGCCGTCCTTCACATATTTCAGGCGGTATCGGTTGGACGAAGGGTTGAATTCGCTGCCGACATAGGATGCGCCGCCCATGGCGGCATCGACCCGGCGCTTGATCATCGAAAAGGGCATGACCTGCCCGTCCAGCATGGCGCGGCGGGCGGCATCCTGTTCATCGCGGCGCCCACCCGCATCGGCGGCCGGCGCCGTTACTGCAAAGGCGATCGCCATGCCAATCCCGGCGGTCAGGCTGTTCCACTTCATAGTCATGGGCATGGCATAGGCGAAAGGCATTGAACAGGTGGTGAATGGCGGGAAAAGGAATGGAAATAGTCTGACATGACGCGACAGACGAAGTTCACAATGTGGCGGGCATTTTTCAATAGATTTTCGGGCGAGGCAACAGCGACGCGCCACGCACGCGACAGTAGGGCGACTTGGGCGCGCCAAGGATGCGCCATCAGCGCGACTTCAGCAAGGTCATGACGCGACAGCTAAGCGCCACATTGTGGGCGGTGGAGGAGGAATAGTGGGTCTCATCCGGCAATGAAGCAGGAAAAATCCAACATTTGAAGGATGATGTTTGATTTGAGCGGCAATTGAAAAGCCCTCTCCCGCTTATCGCGGGAGAGGGCTAAAGAAGGGAACGCTCCTTACTTCTCCAGTGCGTACTGCACTGTCAGCGTGACCGATGCGCTGACCTGACCGGGTTCGATCGGGGTGACGGGGGCGGCGTCGGCCTTGAAGCGGGCGACGGCCATCATTGGCATGGGCGGATTGCCGCCGCTATTGCCTTCGCTGATCGAGACGAGGCGGGCGCTGCGATAGCCGGCGGCCTGCGCGTAGAAATCGGCCTGCGCCTTGGCATCCTTCATCGCCTGTCCGCGGGCCTGCACCAGCATGGGGGCGGGGTTTTCGATCGAGAAGCTGGGGCCGTTGATGTTGGTGGCGCCCGCCGCGACCATGGTGTCGAGCAGATTGCCGACCTTCTTGATGTCGCGCAGCTTCACCGACAACTGGTTCGACGCTTCATAGCCGATGAAGCGCGGACCGCTCGGCTGACCGTCGCGATTGCTATAGTCATATTGGGCGTTGAGGTTGATGCCGCTCGTCTGAATATCGGCCTTGGCAATGCCGGCCTTTGTCAGGGCGGCGATTAGGGCCGTCGTCTTGGTCGCATTATCCTGCATCGCGGCCTGCGCCGTCTGGGCGCGGGTCTGAACGCCGGTGCCGACATTGGCGATGTCCGGGGCCCCTTCGACGCTCTGCGTCACGGTCAGGGTCACGACCGGGGCGCTTTCCGCGATGGTCACACTGGTCTGGGCCAGGGCGGCGACGGGCAGCGACGCGGAGGCAAGGGCCATCATGGCAAGGGCGGATTTCATAAGGGTATTCTCTCCTGATTGGATGCGCGTCTTTTGTGACAGGCGCGATGAATGGACGCTGACATGCGTTGAAAGCCGTCCGACAGCTTTCCGGTTCCACTCTTGCCCCGGCGGCGGTTACGGCTTAGCTGCACCGCCATGGCAGCACCCATTCTCTCGTACGAAAATCTTGGCCTTTCGCAGGGCAGCCACTGGCTGTTCGAGGGCATCGACATCCATATCGGCCAGCGCGACCGGCTGGCCCTGATCGGCCGCAACGGCGCGGGCAAGACGACGCTGCTGAAGCTGATCGCCGGGATTATCGAGCCGGACAAGGGCACGCGGTCGGTGCAGCCGGGCGCGCGGGTCATCATGCTGGAGCAGGACCCGGACGTCAGCGCGTTCAGGACGCTGCATGATTTCGCGCTGGCCGGCGAATTTGCGCCGCCCGCGCATGAGGTGGAGGCGATTGCCGATCAGTTGGGCATCGACCTGTCCCGCGAAGCCGCGACGGCGAGCGGGGGCGAGCGGCGGCGCGCCGCCATCGCCCGCGCGCTGGCGAGCGAACCGGACCTGTTGTTGCTGGACGAACCGACCAACCATCTGGACATTGCGGCGATCGACTGGCTGGAAAGCCGGCTGGCGCGATATAGCGGGGCGTTCGTGGTCATCAGCCATGACCGCGCCTTCCTGACGCGGCTGACGCGCCAGACCCTGTGGCTGGACCGGGGCATCATGCGCCGCAACGAGATCGGCTTCGGCGGGTTCGAGCAATGGATGGAAGCCGTCTATGCCGAAGAGGCGCGGGCGGCCGAAAAGCTGGACGCGAAGCTGAAGATCGAGGCGCACTGGCTGGAGCGGGGCGTGACCGCGCGGCGCAAGCGCAATCAGGGGCGGCTCGCCAAGCTGTGGGAAATGCGTGAGCAGCGCGCGGCGATGCAGGGGCCGCAGGGGACGGCCAAGATTGCGGTGGCGAGCGACGACAGCAAGACCAAGAGCGTCATCAAGGCTGAGCATGTCGTCAAATATTTCGGTGATCGCACGATCATCAAGGATTTCACCCTGCGCGTGCAGCGGGGCGACCGCATCGGCATCGTCGGCGGCAATGGTGCGGGTAAATCGACGCTGCTCAAGCTGCTGACCGGGCAACTGGCGCCCGACAGCGGCGACGTGACGCTGGCGAAGACGCTGGACATGATCTTCATAGACCAGCAGCGCAGCCTGATGCAGGCGGACAAGAGCGTGCGCGAGTTGCTGGCCGAGGGCGGCGACTGGATCGATGTGCGTGGGGTACGCAAGCATATTCATGGGTATCTGAAGGACTTTCTGTTCGATCCGAGTTTGGCGGAAGCGAAGGTCGGCACATTGTCGGGGGGCGAGCGGTCCCGCCTGTTGTTCGCGCGGGAATTTGCGCGCGAATCGAACCTGCTGGTGCTGGACGAGCCGACCAACGACCTTGATCTGGAAACGCTCGACCTGTTGCAGGAAGTGATCGCCGATTATGACGGTACGGTGCTGATCGTCAGCCATGATCGCGATTTCCTCGACCGGACGGTGACGGTGACGCTGGGGCTGGATGGCACCGGGACGGTGGATGTGATCGTGGGCGGCTATGCCGACTGGATCGCCAAGCGCGATCCGCGCCGCGCACCCAAGGCCGAGAAGAAGGAGGCTGCGCCGCCTCCGCCGCCAAAGCCGGTGTCGAACAAGCTGACCTACAAGGATCAGCGCGATCTCGACCTGTTGCCCAAGCGGATTGAGGAACTGGAAGCGGCGATTGCGCGGGATGAGGAGGCGCTGGCCGACCCGGCGCTCTATACACGGGATCCGAAGAAATTCGCGGCGCTGACTGGTGCCATCGAAAAGGCTCGGGCGGAAAAGGACGCGGCCGAGGAGCGCTGGCTGGAACTGGCGGAAAAGGCCGAGGGGCTGGGGGGGTAATTAATAGCATCGCTCTCCCGTTCGGGCTGAGCTTGTCGAAGCCCCGTTCTTTCTTCAGAAGAAAAAAAAGCCCTTCGACAGGTTCAGGGCGAACGGAAACTGAAGAGAGCGCCCGGTTCATGGACACGCAGACCACAGCCACCATCCCGCATCATGCCATCCATTATGTGAACCGGGTCGGCTGGCTGCGCGCGGCGGTGCTGGGCGCGAATGACGGCATCGTGTCCACGGCCAGCCTGATGACCGGCATTGCCGCGTCGGGGGCGGGTGGCGAGTCGGTGCTGCTAAGCGGGATCGCGGCTCTGGTCGCCGGTGCCATGTCGATGGCGGCGGGCGAATATGTGTCGGTCAGCGCGCAGTCCGATACCGAGCGCGCCGATCTGGCCAAGGAAGAAAAGGCGATCCGTCATCAGCCCCATGCCGAATGGCTGGAACTGCGCGACATCTATGTCGAGCGCGGGCTGACGCAGGAATTGGCGGGTCAGGTGGCGGAACAGTTGATGGCGGCCGACGCGCTGGGCGCGCATGCCCGCGACGAACTGGGCATTTCGGACCTTGCGACGGCGCGGCCGGTGCAAGCGGCGATGGCGTCGGCCGCCAGCTTTGCGGTCGGCGCGGCGCCGCCGGTCATTGCAGCGGCGGTGATACCGTCGGTGCAGGTCATCGTGATCGTCAGCCTGGCCTGCCTCGCCCTGCTGGGCCATGTCGGCGCAAAGCTGGGCGGGGCGAGGCCGTTGCGGTCCATCCTGCGCACGCTGATCTGGGGCGCGCTGGCGATGGCGGCAACGGCGGGCGCGGGGCATCTTTTCGGCGCGGCCATTTGATGGCAGGGTCGACCCATAAGTCATTTGAGAAAGGCCTGTTATGACCGACATCCAGCAGATTGCGCTCAACACCATCAAGGGGGGCGATGCGACGCTCGGCGATTATGCGGGCAAGGTGGTGCTGGCGGTCAATGTAGCCTCCAAATGCGGCCTGACCCCGCAATATGAGGGGCTGGAAAAGCTGTACGCTGAGTATAAGGACAAGGGGCTGGTCGTCGCGGGCTTTCCCGCCAATGATTTCGGCGCGCAGGAACCGGGCAGCAATGACGAGATTGCGACATTCTGCACCACCAATTTCGGCGTCGAATTCCCCATGTTCGAAAAGATCGTTGTCACCGGGCCGGACAAGCATCCGCTCTATGCCGCGCTGACCAGCGCCGCACCCGTGGCGCAGGGCGAGGGGGCAGCGTTTCGCGAGAAGCTGACCGGCTATGGCATCACGCCCAACCCGGAACCGGAGGTGTTGTGGAATTTCGAGAAATTCCTGATCGGGAAGGATGGCGAAGTCGCCGCCCGCTTTGCGCCGACGACCGCGCCTGATGATGCCGCGCTGGTCGCCGCGATCGAGGCGGAACTGGCGAAATGATGCTGCGCAGCCTGACGATCGCCGCCCTGTTGATCGGTGGCGCGGCGAGCGCCCATGCCGCGCTCAGCCCGGCGGAAAAGAAGATGGCCGAAACGGTGGAGGCGGGCTTCGATCCGTCGGTCGCCCTGCTCGAAAAGCTGGTGAACCAGAATAGCGGCTCCATGAACCTGGCGGGGGTGAAGGCCGTGGCCGACATGCTGCGCCCGGAGTTCGAGGCGCTGGGCTTCACCGTCACATGGAAGCCGATGGACGCGGCCAAGCGCGCTGGCCATCTGATCGCGGTTCACAAGGGCAAGGCGGGCAGCACGAAGATGCTGCTGATCGGCCATCTCGACACCGTGTTCGAACCGGATTCGCCGTTTCAGACCTTCAAGAAGGAAGCGGACGGATGGGCGTCCGGTCCGGGCGTCGGCGATGACAAGGGCGGCATGGTAACGATGCTGCTGGCGCTCAAAGCCATGCAGGCGGCCGGCACGCTGAAGGGCGCGAATATCGAAGTCGTGCTGACCGGGGATGAGGAGGATTCCGGCGATCCTGTGTCGATCGCTCGCGCCGACCTGATCGCGGCGGGCAAGCGCGCCGACGTGGCGCTCGATTTCGAGGGGCTGAGCCGGGAAGGCGGCAAGGATATGGGGTCGATCGCGCGGCGATCCTCCAATAGCTGGACGATCACGGCGACCGGCAAGTCGGCGCACAGCTCCGGCATATTTTCAGCGCAATCGGGCGATGGCGCCATTTACGAACTGGCGCGGATCGTCACGACGTTTCGCAACTCATTGCCCGAACCCAATCTGACCTTCAACGTCGGCCTGATCGGCGGCGGGCAGAGCGCCGATGTGGACAAGGATGGCGTGCGGATCGCCGTGACCGGCAAGACCAACATCATCCCGCCCATCGCCGTCGCCAAGGGCGATTTCCGCACGCTGAGCGAGGAACAGACCAAGCGCGTACAGGCGAAGATGCAGGCGATCGTCGATAATGGCCATCTGCCCGGTACATCGGCCAGCATCGCGTTCGACCTTGGTTATCCGTCGATGGCGCCCACCGATGGCAACAAGGCGCTGTTGACGAAGCTGAACGGGGTCAACGCCGACCTTGGCCTGCCGGAAATGCCGGCGCTCGATCCGTTGAAGCGCGGGGCGGGCGACATCGCCTTCGTCGCGGCGGACACGGACGGACTTGTGGGCCTTGGCCTTGCCTCCAGCGGCGATCATAGCCCGGCGGAAAAGGCGGACCTGTCCACCATGAAGCGTCAGGCCAAGCGCGCCGCCATATTGATGACCCGCCTGTCGGGGGAGAAGGGGCGGAAGTAAATTACTGTCGTCATTCCCGCGAAAGCGGGAATTCATCTCCCGCCCAACAGATTAGTGCAAGGCTGGGAGATGGATCCCCGCCTGCGCGGGGATGACGAAGGTTTTGAAAGCTCCTTTACGCGGTAGAATATCCCATGCTGCCTGCCACACCGACCCTCGCCACATCCATTGGCCCCGTGCTGGAGACGCTGAGCATCGTCGGCACGTTCGTCTTTGCGGCGTCCGGTGCTTTGGCGGCGGCGCGGTTGCGGCAGACGATCGTTACCTTCTCCTTTTTCGCGCTGGTGACGGGCGTAGGCGGCGGCACGGTGCGCGACCTGCTGATCGGTGCGCCGGTTTTCTGGGTGGTGGATGCGATGCCGGCGATCGCCTGCGTATCGGCCGCGATGGTCGTATGGGTGACACCGCGCAAATGGTGGAGCGACCGCGCGCTCGACTGGTTGGACGCGGTGGGGCTGGCCGCCTTTGCCGTGTTCGGCGCGGCCAAGGCGATGAGTTTCGGGGTGCCGCCCTTTGTCGCGGGGGTGATGGGGGTCGTCACCGGATGCGTCGGCGGCATCATTCGCGACATATTGGCGGGGGAACCGTCCATCCTGCTGCGGCCGGAACTCTATGTCACGGTTGCGGCCTTTGCCTCCGGCCTGTTCGTGCTGCTGCGCTGGTTCGGGCTGGACGTGCCGGTCGCCAGCGTGATCGCGGCGCTGCTGGGCTTCATGCTGCGCGCCGTGGCGATCATCCGGGGGCTGGGGCTGCCCGCCTATCGCGAGGCGGAGGAGTAGGGGCCGGACCTAAATCCGTCCCATCCCTGCTATGACGATATGCCCCGTTGATCCCTCCGCGCACCGGGCCTAAACCCCCGGCATGACCCATGCATCCTATCCGGCGCTGCGTATGCGCCGCACGCGCGCCTCGGCCTGGAGCCGGGCCATGCACGCCGAAAACCGCCTGTCGCCTAGCGATTTCATCTGGCCGCTGTTCGTGACGGAAGGGACAAGCGTCGAGGAACCCATCGCCGCGCTGCCCGGCGTGTCGCGATGGTCGGTGGACCTGATGGTGGAGCGCGCCCGCGAAGCGCGTGATGCAGGCATTCCCTGCCTGGCCCTGTTCCCCAACACACAGGCCGAACGGCGCAGCGACGATGGCGAAGAAGCGCTGAACCCCGACAATCTGATGTGCCGTGCCATCCGCGCGATCAAGGATGCGGTGCCGGACATCGGCATCCTGACCGACGTGGCGCTCGACCCCTATACCGTCCATGGACAGGACGGGCTGCTCGACGAAACCGGCTATGTCATCAACGACGCGACCATCGACGTGTTGATCGGCCAGTCGCTCAATCAGGCGGCGGCGGGCGCCGACATCATCGCGCCCAGCGACATGATGGACGGCCGCATCGGCGCCATTCGTGAGGCGCTGGAGGAAACCGGCCACGCCAATGTCCAGATCATGGCCTATGCCGCCAAATATGCCAGCGCCTTCTACGGCCCGTTCCGCGACGCGGTGGGATCGCGCGGATTGCTGAAGGGCGACAAGAAAAATTACCAGATGGACCCCGCCAATGGTGAGGAAGCGCTGCGCGAAGTGGCGCTCGATCTGGCCGAGGGCGCGGACAGCGTGATGGTGAAGCCGGGCCTGCCCTATCTGGACATCGTGGCGCGGGTGCGGGATCGCTTCTCGGTGCCGGTCTTTGCCTATCAGGTGTCGGGCGAATATGCGATGATCGAACATGCGGTCGCGGCCGGCGCTGCGGATCGCGATGCGATGATCCTTGAAACGCTGATGGCATTCAAGCGTGCGGGCTGTTCAGGCGTGCTGACCTATCATGCGCTGCATGCCGCGCGCCTGATTGGTGGATGATTTCCGCCTTGAGACGGATCGGCTGATCCTGCGCGAATGGCGCGAGGAGGACGTCGATCCGTTCATGGCCGCGCTCGATAGCGACGCGGTGATGCGCTGGCTGGGCGGGCGGCAGCCGCGCGACCATTATGTCGAGGTGCAGCGACGCCGCGCGCAGGAACAGGCCGAACATGGCCATAGTTTCTGGATCATGGAGCGGCGTTCAGACAGCGCCATCATGGGATTTTGCGGTATTCGGCGCGGGCAGCATGCCGGTACCCCGATTTACGGCCTGCCGGAACTGGGATGGCGGCTGCGCGCCGATGAATGGGGGCGCGGCTATGCCAAGGAAGCGGCGCTGGCCGCGATGGCGTGGTGGCGCAACGATATGCCCGACGATGATCGCGTCATCGCCTATACCGTGCCGGGCAATGCTGCATCCTGGGGATTGATGATCGCGCTGGGCATGACGCGCCGGGTGGAGATGGATTTCGACCATCCCGCTTTCCCGGTGGGCCACCCCCTATGCCGCCATATCGTCTATGGGGTCGACCGGGCCGCGTGATTTTGCCATCCTTCCCCTGACATGCAGGAGGTCGCCGCGTCGCGAGGGGCGCATGTGACGGAAGGAGCAGGGAATTCATGATCGGTCTGGTTTCATGATGGATACGCGGGCGCGCTTTGTCCTGACCATCTGTGCCGGTTCCTTCCTGTTGTTCCTTGTCCAGCCGATGATCGCGCGGATGGCATTGCCGCGCCTTGGCGGTGCGCCGTCGGTGTGGAATTCGGCGATGCTGGTCTATCAGGCGTTGCTGCTGGGCGGCTATGCCTATGCCCATTGGCTGGGGCGTTTCCCGCCACGGCGGCAGGCGTTGATCCATCTCGGCCTGTTCCTCATATCCGCCATATTCCTGCCGATCGGATTGATGGACTGGCAGCCCGAAACACAGGTCGAACCGGCGCTGTGGGTCTTGTGGTTGCTGGGCGCGTCGATCGGGCCACTCTTCTTCGTGGTGGCGGCGCAGGCGCCGCTGCTCCAGCGCTGGTTTGCCGCGACCGGGGCGGGCGACCCCTATCCGCTCTATGCTGCGTCCAATCTGGGCAGTTTTGGCGGGCTGATCGCTTATCCATTATTGGTTGAGCCATGGTTGTCGCTGAGGGCGCAGAGCCAGCTCTGGTCGCTGGCCTATGGCGCGTTGTTCTTCCTCGTCTATGTCAGCGCGCGGCGTCTGCCCGCGGACGCCGCCATGCCGCAGGCGGCAGCGGCAGCGACAGAGGATATATCACCCCCACCATCATGGCGCAGCATGATCCACTGGATGGCGCTGGCGGCGGTGCCGTCGGGGCTGATGCTGTCGACCAGCCTCTATCTCACGACGGACATTGTCGCGATCCCGCTGCTGTGGGTGATGCCGCTTGGCCTCTATCTGCTCAGCTTTTCGGTTGCGTTCGCTACGGGGCGGTCGGCGGCGGACCTGCTGATGCGGGTTGCGCCGCTGGTGCTGCTGATCGGCGCCTGCATGGCCTTTACCAACGGCATCCATTATCCGATGATCGTTGCGGCGGGCATATTGGCGGTGCTGTTTGTCGTGGCCAGCGCGCTGCATAGCCATCTTTATGACCTGCGCCCTGCCGCCGTTCACCTGACCCGATTTTATCTGGTCATGTCGGTGGGGGGCATGCTGGGCGGGCTGTTCTGTGCCTTGCTGGCGCCGCTGCTGTTCAACTGGACCTATGAATATCCGCTGTTGATGGTCGCGGCGGGGCTGTTGCTGCCTGTGCGGGAGCCGCTGTTCGTTGCGCTGGCGCCGCTGTGGGCCGACCCGGGGCGGCGGGTGTGGCTGGCGGCGATCATGCTGGTCGCAGGGCTGTTCCTCTCGCTGATCGGCGAAGGCATTTTGTTCACCAGCCTGAAATCGGACCTGATGAAGGCCTTATGCTTCACCATCATCATCGGCATGGCGATCGTGGCGGTCGGGCATCGCATCCTGTTTGCGGGGCTGCTGCTCTATCTGATGCTGTGCCTGAGCGGATGGGGAAAACTTGCCCAGTCGGTGACGCCGGGCATGCTGACGCGCAGCTATTTCGGCGTCTATGGCGTGACCAATGAGGGGCCGGATCGCCGCATCCTGTTCCATGGCACCACCCTGCATGGCGTCCAGAATCTGGAAAAGGGGCGGGAACGCGATCCGACCAGTTACTATGCGCCGGAATCCGGCGTGGGGCTGGCGCTGCGCAATGCGCCGATCCTGTTCGGGCCACATGCGCGCGTAGGCGTTGTCGGACTGGGGGCGGGGACGCTGGCCTGTTACACGCAGCCGGGGCAGCGCTGGCGCTTTTACGAAATCGATCCGGCGATGGCGGCCATTGCCCGTAATCCGGCCGATTTCACCTTCCTTTCGCGTTGTCAGCCCCATGCCGACATTGCGATCGGCGATGCGCGCATGGTGCTGGACAAAGAGGCGGCGAACGGGGCGGACATATTGGTGATCGACGCCTTTTCGTCCGATTCCATCCCCATGCACCTGCTGACGCGGGAGGCATTGGCCATTTATGGTCGGCGCCTGACACAGAACGGGGTGTTGCTCATTCATATTTCCAACCGTTATCTGGACCTGCGCCGGGTGGTGGCGGCGGGCGCGAAGGATGGCGGATGGCAGGCGCGGTTGCGCCATTACCGGCCCGATGTGAAAGATGCGAAGCGCAACTATGCCGCGTCCATGTGGATCGCCCTGTCCCGCGATCCGGCGCAACTGGACCGTCTGGCGCGGCTGAGCGGTGGCGGAAAGTGGCAGCCCCTGCGCACCGACCCGGACTTTGCGCCATGGACCGACGATCATGCCAGCATCCTGCCGACGCTGAAAATCCATCTATAAAAAGGAGAGAAACATGATGACCGATTATCCTGACGTGAGCATCCTGCCCTTTGGCGACAAGATGCCGCGTATCCACCCCAGCGCCTTCATCGCGCCGGGGTGCCGGATCATCGGTGACGTGGAAATCGGTGAGGATGCCAGCATCTGGTATAATTGCGTGATCCGCGCCGACGTGAATCATATCCGTATCGGTGCGCGGTCCAATGTTCAGGACGGGACGGTCATTCATTGCGACAGCCCCGGCGACGGCATCGAGCGGCCGGTGGACGGCTGGCCCACGATCATCGGCGACGATGTGCTGATCGGCCATATGGCGATGATCCATGGCTGTACCCTGCACGACCGGGCGTTCGTGGGGCTGGGCGCGATCGTGATGGACGGCGCTGTGGTGGAGGGCGACGCAATGCTGGCCGCCGGTGCGCTGCTGTCGCCGGGCAAGACGGTGCCCCATCGTCAGCTATGGGCCGGGCGCCCGGCCAAGTTCATGCGCGAGTTGAACGACGATGTGGTGATCCGTCTTCGCGGCGGGGTCGAACGCTATGTCCATAATGCCAAGGCGCATAAGGGCGCGGTCAAGGCGTCGCAGGAATAGGGGGCAAGGCTGTCCTGTTCGTTTCGAACGAAGTCGTGAAGCATGCGGTGTGCCTTCACGTTTCTCGACTTCGCTCGAAACGAACGGAGCGTAGTTTTCAGGGCTGGGGCAGGCGGGCCTTCATGGCGTCGATCCGGTCATTCTGCTGATCGACGCTGGCCAATGTCGCGGCGCGGGCGGCATCGATTTCAGTGAGGCCGCCGCTTTCCTTGCCATCGGCGACGTCGTTGGTGCGCTGGACATAGAGGGTGTCGAGGCTGGCGAGCGCCGACACGCTGTCATTGCGGGCCGATTCCAGTGCGCTGATCGCGACCTGCGCCGCGACCCAATTGTCGCTCGATACTGATGATCCCGATGCGCCACGCACCGCCTTGTCAGCGCGGACAAGGGCGGCGTCGAACGACGCGCGGCCCTTGTCCGCCTGATCAGTGAAGCCCTTGATCTGAGCCAGCAACGCCGCGTCCGCCGCCACCGGAGCGGGCGGCGGCGCCAGTTCGGCGACAGGCGCGCTTTCCACCGGCCGCTTGGCAAGCGAGGGGTAGGTTTGTGGCGCGCCCGCGCATCCCGACAGCATCAGGGCAAGGGCGGCAAGAAGGCGGCGCGGTGTCATGACCTGCATCTAGGATGGCGCGGGACCGGGCGCAATGGCGCCCGATGCCATTTAGCCGCCCGTCAGGCGGCCGAGCGCGGAAGCGCTGCGGCTTCGCGGGCCAATGCTTCGATCTTTGCCGCGTCGACCGGCCCCTTGGGCACGACCCAGCTGCCGCCGACGCATTTGATGAAGGGCTGGGCGAGCCATTCGGGTGCGCTCTGCGGCGTGATTCCGCCGGTGGGGCAGAAGCGGGCGGTATGCAGCGGCGCGGCCAATGCTTTCAGGGCAGGCAGGCCACCCGACGTTTCGGCCGGGAAGAATTTGAAGTGCGACAGGCCCATGTCCATGCCGCGCATGATGTCGGCCGCAGTGGCGGTGCCGGGCAGGAAGGGGATGCCGGCTGCAATCGCCGCCTTGCCCAGCGGTTCGGTGAGGCCGGGGCTGACGACGAAGCGTGCGCCCGCCTCCATCGCGGCGTCGAGTTGCGCGGGGTTCAGCACGGTGCCAGCGCCGACGACTGCACCCTCGACCTTCGCCATTTCGCGGATCACGTCCAGCGCGGCGGGGGTGCGCAGCGTGACTTCCAGTGCGGGCAGGCCGCCCGCGACCAGCGCCTGCGCGATGGGCTGGGCATCTTCGACCCGGTCGACTACCAGCACCGGGATGACCGGGGCCAGTTCCATCACATCTGCTACGGTCAGGTTGCTCATCCTCATTTCTCCCTAAAAGCGGCGGCGGCCCCGAACAGGCCGATTTCTTCATGAACGGCAAGGCGGATGGGGATCGACGCCATCAGGCTTTCGAACCGGCCCTTTGCCTTGAAACGGGCGTGGAAGCCACTGTTGGGCAGGAAATCGCGCATCCGTTGCGTCAGGCCGCCGGCCAGCACCACGCTATGCGGTCCCTGTGCCAGCGCCAGATCGCCCGCGACCGATCCGTAGCAGAGGCAGAAACGTTCGAGTGCGCGACGGGCGAATTCGTCCGTATTGTCGAGCGCCGCCTGCCACAATTCGGGGTCTTCCATCAGCACGACGCGATCATGACCGATCGTGCCGAGCGCTTTGTAGATATAGTTGAGGCCCGGTCCCGACACGATCCGTTCGGTCGACACGCGCAGGAATTTGTCGCGCAGATAAGAGAGGATCTTTTCCTCGATATGGTCGAGCGGCGCGAAGTCCAGATGACCGCCCTCTGTCGCGATGACATGGGGCTGCCCCTCGTCATAGGCGATCATCGCGACGCCAAGGCCGGTGCCGGGACCAAGGATGGTGACGCCGCCGTCGCGGGGGAAGGGGCGGTCCTCGCCGAACAACAGCGGCAGATTGTCGTCGGGCAGGCGCGACACCGCGTGGGCCACGGCCTCGAAATCATTGACCAGCCGCACGCTGCGCAGGTTGAGGTCGTTCGCGAGCGTATCGGCGCGGATCACCCAGTTGCTGTTGGTCAGCTTGATGACTTCACGTCCGATTGCCGTGGCGAAGGCGATGGATGCGGCATCGGGCAACGGGCCGTCACCAGCCTCATCATCGGTGAAGGCACGCCAGCAGGCCTGAAGGCTGGGATAATCCGCCACCTTATATTTGCGCACGGTGCCAAGCGTGGGCACGCCCCGTTCGTCGAGCGAAGCCCGTGCGAAGCGGGCATTGGTGCCGCCAATGTCGGCAGCGATAATGTCGGTCATCAGGGCATCCATTTTTTGTTGCCGTCATCCCAGCGAAGGCTGGGATCTCATGAGGCCGGGTCGCGCCCCGTCGCCTGAGATGCCAGCCTTCGCTGGCATGACGGATGGTTTCAAATCTCGCTTTCCATCGCGGCCAGCACGGGCGAAGCGCCCTGTTCGGCGAGGTCGCTATGGTGACGGAACAGCGCGAAGAGTTCGCGGCCGGTGTCATAGGGCGGGGGCGGCGCGGCGGGGATGTCCCGCGCGTCCCATGTCGCGGCATCGACCAGTGCGTCGATCTGTCCGGTTGCGGCGCATACCCGCACCATGTCGCCATCGCGCAGCTTGCCGATGGCGCCGCCGCCCAAGGCTTCGGGCGACAGGTGGATGGCGGCAGGCACCTTGCCCGACGCACCGGACATGCGGCCGTCCGTCACCAGTGCGACCTTGAACCCGCGATCCTGCAACACGCCCAATGCCGGGGTCAGCTTGTGCAGTTCGGGCATGCCATTGGCGCGTGGTCCCTGAAAACGCACGACGACCACGACGTCGCGTTCCAGTTCGCCCGCCTTGAAGGCGCGCAGCACATCGTCCTGATCGTGGAAGACGGCTGCGGGCGCCTCGATCGTCCAGCGTTCCTTGTCCACCGCGCTCACCTTCATGACGCAGCGGCCGAGATTACCACCCAGCAGCTTCATGCCGCCATCGGCCTGAAACGGGTTGGACGCGGGGCGCAGGATGGTTTCGTCGCGCGATTCCGGTACGTCGCGCCATGTCAGCACGTCATCCTCCAGCACCGGTTCCTGCCCATAGTCGGTCAGGCCATCGCGCGCGACCGTCATGATGTCGCCATGCAGCAGCCCGGCGCCCAGCAGTTCGCGGATGACATAACTCATGCCGCCGGCGGCGTGGAAATTGTTCACGTCGCCCGATCCATTGGGATAGACGCGGGCGAGCAGCGGAACGACGTCCGAAATCTCGGCGAAATCGGTCCAGTCGATGATGATGCCCGCCGCTCGCGCAATCGCGGGCAGGTGGATGGCGTGGTTGGTCGAGCCACCCGTCGCCATCAGGCCGATGATGGCGTTGACGATCGCCTTTTCATCGACGCAATGGCCCAGCGGACGATAATCGTCGCCGTCCCAGCCGATGGTGGTCAATTGCTTGGTCGCCGCGCGGGTCAGTTCGGTGCGCAGCTTCGTGCCGGGATGAACGAAGGAGGCGGCGGGCATGTGCAGCCCCATCATCTCCATCATCATCTGGTTGCTGTTGGCCGTGCCATAGAAGGTGCAGGTACCCGCGCCATGATAGCTGGCACTTTCCGATTCCAGCAGTTCGTCCTTGCCGACCTTACCCTCGGCATAGAGCTGTCGGATGCGGACCTTTTCCTTGTTGGCTAGGCCCGAAGGCATCGGCCCGGCGGGGATCAGGATGGTGGGCAGATGACCGAAACGCAGCGCGCCGATCAGCAGGCCGGGCACGATCTTGTCGCAAATGCCCAGCAGTAGCGCGCCTTCGAACATGGCGTGGGACAGGGCGATGGCGGTGGACAGAGCAATGGTGTCGCGGCTGAACAGCGACAGGTCCATGCCGGCCTGACCCTGTGTCACGCCGTCGCACATGGCGGGAACGCCGCCTGCCACCTGCGCCGTGGCGCCGACTTCGCGGGCCGCGATCTTGATGATTTCGGGGTAACGGCCATAGGGCTGATGCGCCGACAGCATGTCATTATAGGATGTGACGATGCCCAGGTTCATCGCCGCGCCGGTGCGGATGACGGGCTTGTCCTCGCCACTCGCGGCAAAGCCATGGGCAAGGTTGCCGCACGACAATTGTGCGCGATTGGTGCCGGCGTCACGGCCCCGTTCGATCAGGTCGAGATATTTCAGGCGCGTCGCGGCGCTGCGCTGGGTGATGCGCTCCGTCACCTTTGCGATCACGGGATTGAGATTAGTCATGCCAGCTTGCTCCGTCACGTTCGATCAGGGCAATGGCCGAAGACGGCCCCCAGTTCCCCGAAGAATAGGGCGAGGGCTTCATATTGGCCTCTTTCCACCCGTCGATGATTGAATCGATCCATGTCCATTGCGCCTCCACCTCGTCGCGGCGCACGAACAGGGTCGCGTCCCCGGCGAGCAGGTCGAGGATCAGCCGTTCATAGGCGATGCGGCGGCGCTGCCCGGCGAAGGCGGCGGTCAGCGACACGTCCAGCGTCACCTCGTCCAGATGCACCTGCCGTTCCAGACCCGGCCTTTTGCTCATGATGGCAAGGCGGATATATTCTTCCGGCTGCAACCGGATGACGAGGGTGTTGGGTTCCAGCCCGGTGCCATGGCCGTCGCGGCCGAAAATGCTGTGGCGCACGGGTTTGAACTGGATCACGATTTCGGACTGGCGCGCGGGCATGCGCTTGCCGGTGCGCAGATAGAAGGGGACACCCTGCCAGCGCCAATTGTCGATATAGGCTTTCAGCGCGACGAAGGTTTCGGTTCCAGACGTCTCGCCCAGTTCGTCGGCATAGCCGGTGACGATCTGACCATTGACGGCGCCCGGCGTATATTGGCCGCGGACACTGTGTGTCTTGACCGTTTCGTCGGTCATGGGGCGCAGCGAACGCAGCGCCTTCACCTTTTCATCGCGCACGGCCGTCGGGTCCATGCGGGCGGGCGGCTCCATGGCGATGATCGACAGGATTTGCAGCATGTGATTCTGCACCATGTCGCGCAGCGCGCCCACGCCGTCATAATAGGAGACGCGCCCTTCCAGCCCGACCGTCTCGCCCACGGTGATCTGCACATGGTCGATGCCGGTCGCGTTCCACAGCGGTTCGAACATCAGGTTGCCGAAACGCAGCGCCAGCAGATTCTGGACCGTTTCCTTGCCCAGATAATGGTCGACGCGGAAAATCTGATCCTCGGCGAACAGGGCGCCGATGCCGTCATTGACTTCCTTGGATGAGGCAAGGCTCTTGCCGATCGGCTTTTCCATCGCGATGCGCGTGGTCGGCACGATCAGGCCGGCGTCGGCCAGTCCCTGCGCGGTCGGTGCGAACAGCGACGGGGGCGTGGAAAGATAGACGGACAGGCCGCGTTCGAGGCGCCCATCGATTCGCTGCGCCAGTGCCGCGAACTGATCGGGATTGCCGGCGTCGACCGGCTGGTAACAGATCATCGCGCGGAATCGGGCGGCGATGTCGGCGTCATAGCGGTCGGCCGGCAGGAACTGCTGCAACGCGGCGCACACCTCGTCGCGGAAGGGATCATCCTCCATCTCGGTACGGCCCGACGCGACGATCAGGAAGTCGTCGGGCAACAGGCCATCAGCCAGCAGATTATAGAGAGAGGGGAAGATCATCCGCCGGGCAAGATCGCCGGTGGCACCGAATAACAGGAACGTGGCAGACGGTTCGGTCAAAGGATGGTCCTTCTCCGTTGAATTTTATGTCTGCACGATGCGGGCTTATAGCGGGCAAGGCGCAGAGCGCAAGCAGGCTATCGGCACGGATCGCCCATCGCAACAAATGTTGCGGGCGCGATATGGTTTCGAGGGGGCGGGGTCAGCCGTGGCCGGCGCGACGCCAGTTGATGATATGGGCGCTGGCGAGGAGCAGGCTGCCCGATACCGTCCATAATGCTTCGCTCAGCGCGCCATGCGCCAGCCATACGCCCGCCGCCATCATGGCCAGTCCGGCGATGCCGGTCATCAGCGGAACGATGCCACCCCGTCGGCGCCATCCCTGCGCCAGCGCAAACAGGCTGGTCGGCAGCGCGAGCATCAACATGCCGACATGAAAGGATTCGCCCGGATCGATCCGGCTCGCCAGCACGGGCAGGACGGCGAACAGGATCGGCAGCGCCAGACAATGGAACATGCACAGGGTCGATGCCCCGATTGCGAATCCGTCCAGCCAGTGGCGAGGGATCAGGCGGCGACGGCGGGGACGGGGTGGGCAACTCATGCGGCGATCAGGATATATTGTATCATTTCGGCCCATCTGGGGTTGGGGCGTGGGTAAGTCAAGCATCGTCCCGCACGATCATGCAGGAAATCCGATTTTCAGCTGAGCGTATTTTCGGCTGGACGCGGGCAACGGATTTTGCCATTTGGCGGCTCCCCACCGTGCGGGTGTGGTGAAACTGGTAGACGCGCCGGACTCAAAATCCGGTTCCGCAAGGAGTGTCGGTTCGATTCCGACCACCCGCACCATTTTTATGATCGGGGTCAGGCGACAATCCGAATGACGGATGGTCGCCCTCCTGCACCGATGTTATGCTCCGCCGCATGAGCGTACGCATATTCCTGCCACCGCTGTTTTTCGGGCTGTTCTTCCTGAGCATCGTCACTATTGGCGACGCCCTGTTCTGGAGCGTGCCGCACGCGCTGGAAAGATTGCCCGCCCGCTTCATCACCGTGGCGGTCCTGACGGCGCTGTGGATCGTGCATCTCTACAAGCGATCCCTGCGCTGAACCTGCGTTATCGGCTGACCTGCGCCTGAAACCATGGTGTCATCCGCGCGATGGCATCTTCGATCCGATCGGTCGACACGGCGAAGCTGAAGCGGATGAAGCGGTGGCCGTCGACCGGATCGAAGTCGACGCCCGGTGCGCTCGCCACCCCGGTTTCGCGCAGCAGCCGCTGGCAGAAAGACAGGCTGTCATTGGTCAGGTGGCTGATGTCGGCATAGATATAGAAGGCGCCATCGGGCGGCGCGATCTCGGCCAGGCCCATGGCGGGCAGCGCGTCGAGCAGCAATTGCCGGTTGCGGCGGTATGTGTCGACATGGCCGTCCAGTTCATCGGTGCAGTCGAACGCGATCAGCCCGGCACGCTGCGCCAGCACCGGCGGGGTCAGGAACAGATTGCCCATTCGCGCCCGCGCCGCGTCGATCAGGGCAGGCGGCACCACGATCCAGCCCAGCCGCCATCCGGCCATGCTGAAATATTTGGAAAAGCTGTTCACGATGACGGCATCGGGGGCGAATTCGATCATCGACCGCGCCGGTTCGCCAAAACTGAGGCCGTGATAGATTTCATCGGAGATGATGCGGATGCCCCGTTCCGCACAGACTTTCGCGATGGCCGCCAGTTCATCCGCCGGGATGATCGTGCCGGTGGGGTTCGCCGGACTGGCGAGGATCAGGCCATCGGGCGCCGGCTCCATGGCGGCCAGCGCTTCGGCGCTCATCTGATAGCGGACATCGGGGCCGCACGCGACCTCGACCGGCTCCAGATAGAGCGCCTTCAACGTGTTGCGATAGGCGACATAGCCCGGCCGTGCCGTTGCCACCCGCGCGCCCGGCGCGAACAGGCTGCTCAGCGCCAGCACCAGCCCCGGCGATGCGCCACAGGTCAGGATCACCTGTTCCGCGTCCACCGTCTGGCCATGCCGATCGGCATAGTGGCGCGCGATCCGCTCTTTGAGCGGCATACTTTCCCAATAGCCCATCGGGTCGGTGTCGAGGATGTGATGCGCGGCGGCGATCGCTTCGGCCGGGGCGCCGGTCGATGGCTGGCCGAATTCCATATGCAGGATGGACCGGCCCATCGCCTCCAGCGCATGGGCTTCCCGGCTGATGGCGATGGCGTGAAATTGTTCGATGTCGGCGATCATGGATGCGGGGGGTAAAGCCCCGTCGCGCTCATGTCCATGGCAACCATGTCCATGGGCAGGGCGTTGACCCGCCATGCCCGACACGCTGCTCACCGTCCTGCAATATTATGGCGCGGTGGCAGCGACCGTCGCTGCGCTGGTCGTGTCACTCAACCTTGGTCGCCGCATCACCGGATGGGCGTTCGTCCTGTTCGTGACCAGTTCGATCGCGCTGATCGGCTGGGGATTTCTGGACAAGGATAGCGAGGGGATCGGCTGGCAGAATGTCGCCCTGCTGGCCATCAATGCGGTCGGTGTCTGGCGTTATCTTATCTCCGGCCATGTGGTGAGAGATTAGCTGGCGCTGATCCACACTTCGACGGGCGTTTCTTCCTGCAACAGCGCGAGCCGGATCGGCAGTTCCTCGACACGTCCACCGGCGAGCGCACGATTATAGACCGCCGTCTTACCCGCGCCGCCGATCTGGAGCAGGATATGGCGGCTCGCCAATATCGCCTTCGCCGTCAGGGTCATGCGCTGATGCGGGGCGACCGGCGGGGTGGCGGCGATCACGCGGGCATCGCTCGACAGACCCTCTTCCAGTTCTGCACCATCGGGAAAGAGCGAGGCGGTATGGCCGTCATCGCCCATGCCCAGCAACACGATGTCGAGCGGCCAGGGCAATTCGGCGAAATCCGCTGCGCAGGCGGCCTGCCCGGCATAGGCATCAGCCGCATCATTCTTCATCGGTACGAAGCGCGCCTGCGCCGCTGCGCCCTGCAACAACGTTTCCCGCACCAGAAGTTCGTTGCTGTCGGGGCTGTCTGGCGCGACCCAGCGTTCGTCAACCAACGTCACCACGACTTTGCTCCAGTCGAGATCGGTCTGGCTCAGCGCTTCCAGCACCGGACGGGGCGAGCGGCCGCCCGACACGGCGATGGAGGCCACGCCCCGATCCGCAATCGCGGCGGACAGGATGGCGGCGAACCGCGCGGCGATGTCGGCGGCGGCGCTGGCGCTATCGGAAAAGAGATGTTCGACGGGCATGGGATTATTCCGTAATGTCGGGAAGCGTGCAGATGTCCACCCATTGCGCCCCGGTCAAGTCCGCCAGCCGATCCGGCGTCACTTCGACCGATGCGGTGCGCGATCCGGCAGCGGGAAAGACGCTGGCGAAATCCTTGAGCGAGATGTCGCAATAGACGGGCAGGGGCGATGGCAGGCCGAAGGGGCAGACGCCGCCGACCGGATGGCTGGTCAACGTCTCCACCTCTTCCGCGCCCAGCATGCGGGGCTTGGCCCCCAGCGCGGCCTTTGCCTTGCCATTGGACAGGCGGGCGTCGCCCCGCGCGCAGACCAGCACGACATGATCGCCGATGCGCAGCGACAGGGTCTTGGCGATCCGCGCCGGTTCCACGCCCAGCGCGGCGGCGGCTTCCAGCACGGTCGCGGTGCTGACCCCATTGTCGATGACGGTCAGGTCGGGGGCATGGCTCGCCAGAAAGGCGCGCACCGACTCCGCGCTCATCCGTTCTGCCGTTCGCTCAGCGATCGTTCCCAGGCCAGCGCATGGCGCACGATCAGGTCCAGATCGTCATAGCGCGGCTGCCAGGGGAAGGTGGACAGGATAGCGCGATTGTCCGAAATCAGCGCATCGGGATCACCAGCGCGGCGGCCCTCCAGCTTGCGTTCGATCTTCATGTTGGTGACGCGATCGACAGCATCCAGCACTTCCAGAACGGAAAAGCCCCGGCCATAGCCGCAGTTGAGCAGATGGCTGCGCGTCGGCTCCGCGATCAGCCCCTCCAGCGCCAGCACATGGGCGGCGGCCAGATCGCTGACATGGATATAGTCGCGCACGCCCGTACCGTCCGGCGTGTCGAAATCGGTGCCGAATACGCCAACGCCGGCCCGCTTGCCCAGCGCGGCTTCCACCGCGACCTTGATAAGATGGGTGGCGCCCGCCGTCGACTGGCCGCTGCGTCCCTCCGGGTCGGCGCCCGCGACGTTGAAATAACGCAACGCGCAGAAATTCATCGGGTGCGCTGCGCTGACGTCGCGCAGCATATATTCGGTCATCAGCTTCGACATGCCATAGGGATTGATCGGCCGCTGTGGCGTGGTTTCCTTGACCGGGCTTTCCTCCGGTATGCCATAGGTGGCGGCGGTGGAAGAGAAGATGAAATGCTTCACGCCCACCCGCACCGCGCTTTCGATCAGGTCGCGGGTCTTGGCGCTGTTGTTGTGATAATATTTGAGCGGATTTTCGACCGATTCCGGCACCACCACCGACCCAGCAAAATGCATGATTGCGCCGATGCCATGATCGCGCAGCGTGGCCTCCACCAGCGGCTGGTCGGCAATGTCGCCGCGCACCAGCGGAACCCCTTCGGGAACGGCCCAATCGAATCCGGTGACGAGATTGTCGATGACGACGACGCCATAGCCCGCATCCCTGAGCGCGAGTACCGCGTGGCTGCCGATATAACCCGCGCCACCTGTGACTAAGACTGTAGGCTTGTCGCTCATGGAAATAAGGTCTTCCCCATTTGAATATGGGGAAGACCTAAACCAGAGTTGTGACGATTTACAACCCGATCATGCTGCGGCGCGAGACGGAACCGGGCGGTAGAATGTCCCACCGCTGGCCGCCATGTCCCGCAATTGCTGTGTCGGGGCGAAGCGTTTGCCATGGGCGGCCGTCAGACGATCCAGCACGGCGACGACATGAGCGATGCCGACCGTGTCCATATAGCTGAACGGACCGCCGGTGTAAGGTGCGAAGCCCCAGCCGAAAATCGCGCCGATGTCGCCATCTTCCGGTGTTTCCAGCACGCCTTCCTCGAAACAGCGGGCGCATTCGATCAACTGGCGATAGAGGAGGCGTTCCTTGACCGCCTCGACATCGGGCTGATCGTCGGCACGCGGGAACATGTCGCCCAGAACGGGCGACAGATGTTTCTTGGCGCCTTCGGGATAGTCATACCACCCTTTGCCATTCTTGCGGCCGAGGCGCCCGGCTTCGACCATCTTCACCATGATGTCGTCCGAACCCTGATGGACATAGGCGTCGCCCAGCTCCTTCCTGGCGGCGGTCATGATCTTGACGCCCAGTTCGATCGACACTTCGTCGCTGACGGCCAGAGGGCCGGTCGGCATGCCAAGCTGCTTGCCGGCATTTTCGATGAGGGCCGGGTTGACGCCTTCGCCGACCAGTTCTGTACCTTCCTGCACATAGGTGCCGAAGCTGCGCGAGGTATAGAAGCCGCGGCTGTCATGGACGACGATCGGCGTTTTCTTGATCTGCGCGACGAAATCCAGCGCCTTGGCGATGGCGGCCGGGCCGGTCTTTTCGCCCAGGATGATTTCGACCAGTGGCATTTTCTCGACCGGCGAGAAGAAATGGACGCCGATGAAATTCTCCGGCTTGCTCCATGCATTGGCCAGTTTGGTGATGGGCAGGGTGGAGGTGTTGGAGCCAAAGATGGTGTCGGCGCCCAGCACCGCCTCGACCTGCTTCGTGACCTCTGCCTTGATGCCGACATCTTCGAACACCGCCTCAATCACGAAGTCTGCGCCGGCCAAAGCGGCATAGTCAGTCGTGGGCGTGATGCGGGCGAGGGTGGCGGCCATCTTTTCGGGCGTCATGCCCCGGCCAAGGCGCTTCTTAAGCACCTCTTCGGCATGGGCCTTGCCCTTTTCGGCATAGGCCTGATCGCGGTCGAACAGGACGACCTCCATCCCGGCCTGCGCCGCGACGGTGGCGATGCCCGCGCCCATCATGCCCGCGCCCAGCATGGCGAGCTTCGTTGTCGGCGCCTTCGCCTCGCCCTTCGGGCGGCGGGCGCCGCGTTCGGCGGCCTGTTTGTTGACGAACAGGGTGCGGATCATGTTGCTCGCCTGCGGATCGGCGGCGACCTTGGCGAAATATTTGCTTTCGATCCGGATGGCGCGGTCCATCGGCAGGGTGATGCCTTCATAGACCGCCGACAACATGGCGATGGGCGCGTTCATGTTGCGCTGCGTCTGCTTCAGCGTCATCGGCAGGGCGCCGGCCATGGTCTGCACAAAGGCGGGATTGAAACCGCCGGCGCCGCCCGGCACCTTGAAGCCCTTCACGTCCCAGGGCTGCGTATTGGCGTTGGGATTGGCCTTCACCCAATCGCGGGCGGCATCGATCGCCGACCCCTGCGGCACGACGCCATCGACGACCTTCAGCATGGCCGCTTCGGCCGGGCGGAACAGCTTGCCCTGAAGCATGTACATCAGCGACGCCTGAACGCCCATGATGCGGGGCAGGCGCTGCGACCCGCCGCCGCCGGGGAACAGGCCGATCAGGATTTCGGGCAGGCCGAGCTGCGTCTTGGCGCTGTCGCCCACGAAACGGCGATGACAGGCCAGCGCCAGTTCGAAGCCACCGCCGACGCAGGTGCCCTCGATCGCGCAGGCAATCGGCTTGCCGCTGGTTTCAAGGCGGCGGAACAACTGGTTCAGCAGGAACACCTTGTCGAAAATATCGGCCGGGGCGGGGCGGCTGCCATCGGTGCTGGCCAGCATCGACCCGAAATATTTCAGGTCCATCCCGGCCATGAAGCCGCTATCCTTGCCCGACGCGATGACCGCGCCCTTGATGCCGTCTTCCGATGCGATGCGCGTGATTGCGGCATCCAGATCGGAGAGGAAATCGGGGCCGATGACGTTCATCGACTGTTCGGGGACGTCGATGGTCAGGGTGGCGATGCCGTCTGCGTCGATGTCGAAGTTGATGGTTTTCATGATGAAGCTACCTCTCAATCCCGTTCGCCCTGAGCTTGTCGAAGGGCCGCACTTTTCTTTTTGAAGAAGAACAGGGCTTCGACAGGCTCAGCCCGAACGGTATTCTGTCTTATGGTTTAGATGCGCTCGATGATGATGCCGGTGCCCATGCCCGCGCCCACGCACAGGTTGATGAGCGCGGTGCCTTTGCCCGACCGTTCCAGTTCGTCGAGCGCGGTACCCAGCACCATGGCGCCGGTCGCGCCCAGCGGATGGCCCATGGCGATCGCGCCGCCATTGACGTTGATCTTGCTATGGTCGAGGTTCATCGCCTGCATGTAGCGCAGCACGACCGAGGCAAAGGCTTCGTTGAGTTCCCACAGGTCGATGTCGGCGGTGGTCATGCCGGCCCGCGACAGCAGCTTGCCCGCGACAAATTCGGGGCCGGTCAGCATGATCAGCGGTTCGGAGCCGATGGAGGCCATGGCGCGGATTTTCGCGCGCGGCTTGATACCATATTTCTCGCCCATATCCTTGTTGCCGACCAGCACGGCGGCGGCGCCGTCGACGATGCCGCTGCTGTTGCCGGCGTGGTGGATGTGGTTGACCTTTTCCAGTTCGGGATAGCGCAGCAGGGCGACCGTATCGAAGCCCGGCATGTCCTCACCCAATGCGGTAAAGCTGGCTTTCAGCGCACCCAGCGACTGCATCGTCGCGTCGGGACGCATATGTTCGTCATGGTCGAGCGCGACCTGACCGATCACATCCTTCACCGGAATGATCGACTTTTTGAACCGGCCCTCGTCCCATGCCTGCTTGGCGCGCTTCTGGCTTTCGACGGCATAGGCGTCGGCGTCGTCGCGGCTGATGCCGAATTTGGTGGCGATGACGTCCGCGCCGATGCCCTGTGGCGCGAAATAGTTTTTGTACGCGACGGCCGGGTCCATCGCCCATGCGCCGCCGTCCGATGCCATCGGCACGCGGCTCATCGATTCGACGCCGCCGCCGATCGCGAACATGGCCTCACCCGAATAGACTTTTGCTGCGGCCATGTTGACGGCCTCCAGCCCTGATGCGCAGAAACGGTTGATCTGCACGCCCGGCACGGTCTGCGCATAGTCGGCGTTCAGCACGGCGACGCGGGCAATGTCCGCGCCCTGTTCGCCCACGGGGCTGACGCAGCCAAGGATCACGTCATCGACATCGGCGGTGTCGATCTGGCTGCGATCGCGCACCGCTTCCAACACCTGCGTCGCAAGCTGGATCGGAGTGATTTCGTGCAGCGACCCGTCGGCCTTGCCCCGGCCACGGGGCGTCCTGACGGCGTCGTAAATATAGGCTTCCATGTTCATTCCCTCTCCGTGGGGGCCGTTCCGGCGCTTCGGATATGGAGGGGAATGTATTTACGTTTACGTAAAGTGCAAGTGTCTTTCGAGCTTCCCGCATTGCCGTAACGGCATGGTCGACATTGGCGATCCAAATTTCCGATTCTGTCTAACTCGCTGTCGCATTCGCTCCTTTCATCGGGCGAATCTCCATGCCATTCTGGGCCATGTCCATCGCCATTCTCTCCGACATTCACGGCAATATTCTGGCCCTCGAAGCGGTGCTGGCCGACATCGCGGAGCGGGGCATCGATCGAATCGTCAATCTGGGCGACCTCCTATCCGGTCCGCTCTTTCCGGGCGAGACGGCCGACCGGCTCATGGCGCTGAACCTGCCGACGATCCGGGGCAATCATGAGCGCCAGCTTCTCACCCTGTCGCCGGATCGCATGGGCCTGTCGGACGGTTATACCGCCAGCGTCCTGCGTCCCGATCATCGCGACTGGATCGCCAGCCTGCCCGAAAGCCTGTGGATCGCGGACGATGTATTGATGGTCCATGGCGCGCCGGGCGATGATCTTTGCTATTGGCTGGAAAGCATCGAGGGGGATGCGACACGGCATGCCACTGAACAGGAGGTCGAGGAGAGGGCAGGGGGTATCGACGCCCCTCTCATCCTGTGCGGTCATACCCATATCCCGCGCATTCATCAGCGACCGGGTGGCGGAATGATCGTCAATCCGGGCAGCGTCGGCCTGCCCGCCTATGACGATATTCATCCCGTGCCGCATCGGGTGGAAACCGGGACGCCCCATGCCCGCTATGCCATCGTTGATCGTGATGCAGAGGGGGGCTGGCAGGCCGAACTGGTCGCGATCCCCTATGACTGGGAAGCGGCAGCCCGTATGGCCGAGGCCCGATCGCGCCCCGATTGGGCGCACGCTTTGCGGACGGGACGGGTGTAGCAGAAGGATAGTAGCGCATTGCGCCTTCATTCTGGCGGGCTATAGCGATGTGATGGATAGAGTGAATCCCGCTGCGCCCGAAACAACGCCGTCGCCCTTTTCCATTCCCACATTCCGGGCCATCTGGGCGGCCAGTCTGGCGTCGAATTTCGGCGGCCTGATCCAGTCTGTCGGTGCGGCGTGGATGATGACCTCGCTTTCCGCATCGCCTCTGTTGATCGCGCTGGTACCGGCGGCGACGACATTGCCGATCATGCTGTTGTCGTTATGGGCCGGGGCGGTTGCCGACAATCTGGATCGCCGCAAGGTGATGATCGCCTGTCAGGCGTCGATGCTGGTCGTGTCGGCGCTGCTGGCGATCACGGCATGGGCGGGGCTGGTGACGCCATGGCTGTTGCTGGGGTTCACCTTTGCCATTGGCTGCGCCACGGCGATCAACGGTCCGGCATGGCAGGCGTCGGTGGGCGACATGGTCCCGCGCGCCGTGTTGCCGAGCGCCATCGCGATGAATGGCATGGGCTTCAATCTGGCGCGCAGCGTCGGCCCGGCGCTGGGCGGCGTGATCGTCGCGACCGCCGGTGCGGCTGCGGCCTTTTTCACCAATGCGATCAGCTATGTGGCGCTGCTGACGGTGCTGGCCCGATGGAAGCCCGATCGTCCGCCGCAGTTATTGCCGCGCGAACGGCTGGGCGTCGCGATGGGGGCCGGGGTCGGCTATGTCGCCATGTCGCCCAAGATCCAGCTGGTGCTGCTGCGCGGTGGCGCGTTCGGCATTGGCGCGAGCGCGGTATCGGCGCTGATGCCGCTGGTGGCGCGCGACATATTGGGCGGCGGGGCATTGACGTTCGGCATGACGAGCGGTGCGTTCGGCATCGGCGCGGTGCTTGGCGCTTTTGGTTCGCGCCGGCTGCGCGCGCGCCTGTCGATCGAGGCGATCGTTCGGACGGCGGCCTTGTCGCTGGCGCTGGGCACGGCGATCACCGGGGCGAGCGGATGGCTGGCGCTGGCAATGCTGGGTTACATGCTGGCGGGCTTTGGATGGGTGACGGCGCTATCGACCTTCAACGTGTCGGTGCAGATGTCGGCCCCGCGCTGGGTCGTGGCCCGTGCCGTTTCCCTGTATCAGATGATGGCGTTCGGCGGGATGGCGGTGGGCGCCTGGCTGTTCGGCTCGCTGGCCGAACATCATGGCGTGGTGCAGGCGCTCTATGCTTCGGCGGCAGCGCAGTTTGCCGCCGCCATGCTGGGCCTGTGGCGTCCGCTCCCGCAACTGGGCGAGGAAAATCTCGATCCGCGCGGTGACTGGCAGGAACCGGATACCGTGGTGCCGGTAGAGGCGCGCAGCGGCCCGGTGGTCGTCACCATCGAATATCGCATCCCGGCCGGATCGGTCGTCCCCTTCCTGTCGGCGATGAGCGAACGCAAGCGCATCCGTCGGCGCGACGGCGCCCATGGGTGGAAGCTGATGCGCGATCTGGCCGACCCGGAATTGTGGGTCGAACGCTATCATGTGTCGACCTGGCTCGACTATATCCGCCATAATCAGCGGCGGACCGTGGCGGATATCGCCAATAGCGAGGCGCTGCGCCAGTTACATGGCCGGGACGAACCGCCCGTCGTCCATCGGATGCTGGAACGGCAGACCGGATCGTTGCCGATCAGCCGCGCGCCCGACAGCCGGGAGATGAGCGATCCGATGACGGACCCGACCCGTTCGAGCTGACGTCGTTCAGCCGGGCGTTGGGGTGGTCGAGGTCTGCACCAGCAGATCATCCTTCGTATCGATGTCGTGCAGGACGGGGCCGTTCGTTTCAATCTGCAAGCCGTGGCTGAGCAAGGCGCGTGCGCCCTGATCACCCTTTAGCGCCAGCAGTTCGGGGAAATGCTTGCGACCGATGAAGGCTGGCGGCGATGACGAAAAACCGTCGGTGCTGGAAACCACGGACCTTATGTCCTCCGCCGCCATGCAGATGCGATTATAATGGGTTTGTGGCACATCGGGCATGTCCGCAAGGCAGATGAGAATGCCGCGGACCTTGCGCATCGGCATCACATGCTCGACCGCCTTCACGATGCTGCTGGAAATGCCTTCCTCAGGATGTTCGTTGACGAGTATGTCGAAGCCCCGCCGATCCAGCTTGCGATGGATGACCGGCGCATAGCTGATCGGACGCACGACGGCGACCAGTTGGGCGAATGCCATGGAAGCGATGGTTTCCAGCACATGGGCGGCGACGGGTTTCCCACGCAGGTCCGCCATCAACTTGTCTTCCTCGCCAAAACGCGAAGAGGTGCCCGCCGCCAGAAGCACGGCAGCAATGCGTTCAGTACGCATGGCGGTAATAATCAGGGTACATTTTTGCTCTTTTGCGCGATCCGTTTCCTGCTGATGTGCCATCGGGCCGAACTTGTGTCCAGCCGGGCAAAAAAACTGGCTATCCGGCCCCCCCGTTGCCATATGCGGGCGCGAACCGAAAAGGAGTTGGCCGATCATGGCATGTGACATCGACCTCGAACCCGAAGAAGGGGTCAAGATTCCTGTCCCCGCCGAAGTGGCAGAGGCGATCCGTACCCTGATCCGCTGGTCGGGCGATGCGCCGGAGCGCGAAGGGCTGGTGGAAACGCCGGAGCGTGTCGCGCGGGCGTGGCGGGAATATTGCCGTGGCTATGCCGACGATCCGGCCTATCATCTGTCGCGCATCTTTCATGAAGTGGGCGGATATGATGACGTCGTGCTGTTGAAGGACATACCGTTCCAGTCGCATTGCGAACATCATATGGCGCCGATCGTGGGCAAGGCGCACATTGCCTATCTGCCCGGCGAATATGTGGTCGGCATTTCAAAGCTGGCGCGCGTCCTTCATGCCTTTGCCAACCGATTGCAGGTACAGGAGCGGCTGACGTCGGAAGTCGCCAACTGCATCTGGGAACATCTGAAGCCGCAGGGCGTCGCCGTGGTGATCGAGGCGACCCATGGCTGCATGACCGGGCGCGGGGTGCGGACCCCCAATGTCATCATGAAGACCAGCCGCATGCTGGGCGTGTTCCGCGACGATGAAAAATCGCGGGAAGAAGTGTTGAAGCTCATCGCTTCGTGAGCGGGGGCTTCGTGAGCGAAGAGGACGCACCCTATCGCCCCATCGGGTCCGCCCGGACGCAGGTGGAGGAGGCGGGCCGCCCGTTGGCCGGCAAGCGGCTTGCATTGGTGACGGGCGGGCATCGCCGGTTGGGCGGAGTGATTTCCGCCGCTCTGGCGCGGGCGGGCCACTCCCTCGCCATCCATGGCAGCCATGACACGAGGCTCGATTCCCACCTTGCTTTGGCTCTGGAAGAAGCCGGCACCGAATGGGATGGCTTCGTTGTGGATTTCACCGATCCCGAACAGGCGGAGGAACTGATCGCCAATGTGGCGGCGCGATTTGGCCGACCGCCGGACATATTGGTGAATGGCGCGGCGATATTTGGACAGGACCGGCTGGAAAATGTGACCGCACATGACCTGATGCAGCATTTTGCCGTCAATTGCGCTGCCCCAACCCTGTTGACCAAGGCTTTCGCGACGGTTCCGGCAGGGGCAGGCGATCGATGCATCATCAACCTGCTCGATCAGCGTATCGATCATCCCCATGCCGATCAGCTTGCCTATACGCTGTCCAAGTTGGCGTTGGCAGGGCTGACCCGCACAACGGCCGCCAGCCTTGCGCCGCGCGTCCGTGTGAATGCGGTGGCGCCCGGCCTGACCATCGCGACGCCCGATTATACGGACGAGCAGATCGGGCGTCTGGAGGAACTGATGCCGCTCGGTCGCTTGCCGCAGGCGGAGCAGATTGCGCAGGCTGTGCTTTATCTGGTCGAAGCCAACGCCGTTACCGGCCAGACTCTCTATGTCGATGGCGGCGCGCATCTGCAAAGCTATGATCGCGATTTCATGCATTTGTGCCGGTAGGTTCGGCAGCAATGCCGTACAATCCGGTCTGGCGACCGGGCTGGCTCGACCATAAACCGGACGGGTAAAAGAAGGAGATGGCCATGACCTATGAAACGATCCTGGTGGAACAGCGCGATGCCGTGACCCTGATCACGCTCAATCGTCCCCAGGCGCTCAACGCCCTCAACAGCCATGTGCTGAAAGAGTTGAGCGCAGCCTTTGCCGCTTATGATGCTGACGATAGCCAGCGTTGCGCGATCGTGACCGGCAGCGGGGAAAAGGCCTTTGCTGCGGGTGCCGACATTAAGGAAATGGTGGAAAAGGAAGCGGCCGACTTCTTCCTTCAGGATTTCTTTTCAGGCTGGCAGACCGGCGTGGTCGCCACACGCAAGCCGTGGATCGCGGCGGTCAATGGCTTTGCGCTGGGCGGGGGATGCGAACTGGCGATGATGGCGGACTTCATCATTGCGGCCGATACCGCCAAATTCGGTCAGCCCGAAATCAAGCTGGGCGTTGGCCCCGGCATGGGTGGATCGCAGCGCCTGACCCGCGCGGTGGGCAAGGCGAAGGCCATGGAAATGTGCCTGACCGGCCGGATGATGGGGGCCGAGGAGGCCGAGCGTTCGGGGCTGGTCGCCCGGATCGTGCCGACGGCCGAATTGCTGGATGATGCGCTCAAGACCGCGGCGACGATCGCCGGCATGCCGCCTATGGCCGCGATGGTGAACAAGGAAATGGTCAACATCGCCTTTGAAACTAATCTGGCGCAAGGGTTGCTGACCGAGCGGCGCTTGTTCCAGATTTTGACAGCGACACAGGACAAGCAGGAAGGGATGACCGCCTTCGTCGAAAAGCGCGCCGGGGTGTGGAAGGGGCGCTAAGAGTCTGTTTGGAAATGCGCCTCTGGCGCATCCGCACCGGCCCGCACCCCCGCCCGACCGCCCATTAAGTGTACCATGTCTGGGCAGTCGGGCGGGGGTGCGGGCCGGTGCGGTATCGAAAATGCTCTCTTTCGCGCATTTTCCAAACAGACTCTAACCCCGCCATCAGCCTGACCCAACGGTATATGTGGCTATTTGGTCACGGCTTGAGAAACTCTCATTGGTCGATGGCGGGGTGGTCCGGCACTCTCGTTTCACAATGATACGCAGAAATGATGGCGGGTGCTGCGAAGCGCTCGCCATTCTCTTCCGTGCGGAGGCCGCGCATGGCGCGCTTCGCACGGACTGCGGACTGAAACAGGGAGCCATAGCATGTCCGTCATTTCCTCCATTCGCCTGTCGTCGCGCGCCGCGTTGATGGTCGCCTGCGCCGCCGGTGCGCTGAGCGCCGCACAGGCGCAGGAGCCGGTTGCCAGCGATGACGAGGTCATCACCGTCACTGGCCGCCGTATTTCGCAGTCGGCGGAGGCCATTGGCGAGGACAAGGTGAGCAATGTGGTGGCCGTGACGCGCGAGGCGCTGTTGTCCGCACCGTCGGGCATTTCGGGCCTCAAGATGCTGGAGCAACTGCCCGGCTTCAACGTGCAGACCGATGGCGCGCTGGGTCTCTACGAGTTCGGTAACAGCGTCCAGACGCGCGCTTTCAACCTCGACCAGATCGGCTTCGTCGTCGATGGCATCCCGACCGGCCGCAGCGATGCCTTTGGCGGCAGCCCCGTGTTCCGCTATGTCGACAATGAAAATCTGGGCGTGGTGGAGGCGGCGGTTGGCGCGGGCGATGTCGGCCTTCCCAGCTACTCCACGCTTGGCCCGGTGGTGCAATATAACAGCATCAAGCCGCAGGAAGAGATG
Organism: Pseudomonadota bacterium; assembly: GCA_021847605.1. GTDB lineage: Bacteria > Pseudomonadota > Alphaproteobacteria > Sphingomonadales > Sphingomonadaceae > Sphingobium. The sequence continues at coordinate 113,859 of JAJZQN010000005.1, forward strand.
GGCCTGTTCGTCTCCCAGAGCTTTGGCGACTTCAACATGAAGCGCACCTTCATCCGTGCCAGCACGGGGCAGGTCGGTCCGTTCCGCGCTTATGTCAGCCGGACGAAGCTGGACACCGATCTCTGGCGGGGCGACGGCACGGTCGATCGCGAACATTGGGAAGGCATGCTGCACGCCGATCTGGGCGGCGACAGCTGGGCGCGGTTCAAATTCGTGTCGAACAAGTTCAACGACTTTGACTCCCCGTCGCTCAGCCGCAGCCAATATTTGACCGGCACCGACGTCGGCGGCGCGAGCGGCCGGGATCGTGGCTATATTTCGGTCGTGCCCAACACGACGCCGGGCTTCGCGCCGGTTGCGGGCGGCCCAGCCTATAGCAACGCCAACTATGCCTATACCAATACGCTTGCCATCAACGTGCGTGACGACAAGCTGTATGGCGGCACCATCCACGCCGGTATTGCCGATGGCGTCTGGGCCGAAGCGACCGCCTATTATGAAGACAAGGGCGGCTATGGCGTGTCGCCGGACACCTATGCCAACAGCCTGCTGCAATATCAGCGGCAGACGGCAGCCGGCATCGCCCTGTTCGCGCCCAAGGGTACGCAATATGGTCTGTCGACCGTGGGTGGCGATCGCTATGGCCTGACCACCAAATTGCATTGGGAAATTGGCGCGCATACGCTGGAAACAGGGCTGTGGGCCGAAGTCGATACTTATAACCGTACACAGGCGCGCTACAACACGGCCGATGGTTCGCCCGCCAGCGCGCCCAATCTGGACGAACTGGTCTATGTGCGCCGCGATTATCAGAGCCAGCGCAACACCACGCAGGCTTTCGTCAAGGATCGCATCGCCCTGCTGGACGACAAGCTGATTTTCGACCTGGGCGTCAAGGCGCTGCACATCGATTATCGTTATGGCGGCTATCGCGACTTCAACGATTATTATCGCAATGCCGGAACGACCGCCGCGCCCGTCTGGGTCCCGGGTTGGGGGCCGCAGCAATTGCGCACCAGCTATAGTGACGGGTTCCTGCCGATGGCCGGCGTCCTCTACAAGATCGACAATCAGAGCCAGATTTTCGCGTCCTATGCGGAAAATATGGCGCTGCCCAAGGGGCTGGACGATGTATTCTCCGTATCGCTGAACAGCAGCGCGGCGGGCGTACCGGCTCCGGCGCCGGAACGGTCGCAGAATTTCGAGGCGGGCATTCGCACCAATCAGGGCGAATTCTATGCGTCCTATGCGGTCTATTACACCAAGTTCAAGAATCGCATCCAGTCGATCGGGTCGATCCTGCCCGGCACGACCAACGTCATCGAAACCTTCTATCAGAATGTCGGCCGGGTGACGGCCTATGGCGCCGAATTCAGCGGAACATATAAGCCCGCCTATCTGAACGGGCTGGCCTATTTCAACCTGAACGCGACCTACAATATCGCCAAGTTCAAGGATGACATCGCCACCGCCACGCTGACCTATCAGACCGACGGCAAATATATCCCCGACAGTGCCAAGTGGATCGTCAATGGCGGCGTGACCATTGAACCGGCAAGCTGGCTGGTGGGTAATATCTCGGGCAAATATACGTCGCGCCGCTGGTCGACATTCGACAATTCGGCCGGTTCGAGCGTCAAGGGCTTCACCGTGTTCAGTGCCTATGTCGACATTGGCGACGGCATCAGCCTGGGTCCGGTCAAGGGCGTGAAGGCGCGGTTCAATATCGACAATATCTTCGACAAGGACACGCTGTCCTACATCTCGCCATCGGTGACGGGCGACGGCAATTTCCGTCCGCTCTCCCCGCGTACGTTCCAGTTCACGATCTCGGGTGAAATCTGATGCGGTCCTTTTTGATGATGGGGGCGGCGCTCGTCGCGCTGCTCCCACTGAGCGCGCAGGTTCAGGCGCAGGCGGTGTCGAAGAAGGATTATGACCTGCATCAGCGGTTGCTGACGCTGGACAGTCATCTCGATACGCCCGCTTCGCTCGATCTGCCCGGTTGGTCGATCGAGGAGGGGCATGACGTCCATGGCGACTTCACGCAGGTCGATCTGCCGCGCATGAAGAAGGGCGGTCTGGATGGCGGTTTCTGGGCCATCTATACCGGGCAGGGACCGGTGACGATCGAAGGGTTCCGCAAGGCGCGGGACTTTGCGATCATGCGCGGCCTGTCGATCCGCAACATGGTGGCGGCGGACCCGGCCAATTTCGCGCTGGCGCTGGAGGCGAAGGACGCCGCGCCTATCGCGGCGGCGGGCAAGCGGGTCGTCTATATGTCGATCGAAAATGCCTATCCGCTGGGTGAGGATGTCAGCCTGCTTCAGACATTCTATGACATGGGTGTGCGGGTGTCGGGCTTTGCCCATTTCGCGCATAACCAGTTTGCCGACAGTTCGACCGATCCGTCGGGCAAGCCGCGTTTTGGCGGGCTTAGCCCACTGGGCAAGGAATTGCTGAAGGAAATGAACCGCCTGGGCATCGTGCCGGATGCGTCGCACAGTAGCGATCAGGTGCTGGACGATCTGCTGGCGCTGTCGACCACGCCGATCCTGCTGACCCATTCGGGATGCAAGGCGATCTATGACCATCCACGCAATATCGACGACGCGCACCTGAAGGCGCTGGCCGCCAAGGGCGGGGTCATTCAGATGAATGCCTATGGCGCCTATCTGAAGGCGAGCAAGCCCAATCCCGACCGGCAAAAGGCGATGCGCGCCCTATTCGGACAGATGCGCGAGGGCGAGAAGATGACGGCGGCCAGGCGCGCCGAACTGCTGGCCAAGCGCAAGGAAATCGAGAAGCTCTACCCCGACACCGACAGGCCGACCTTCGACGATTTCATGGCGCATATGCTGCATGCTCTGAAGGTCGTGGGGCCGGAGCATGTCGGCATCGGCGCGGACTGGGATGGCGGCGGCGGCGTGGTGGGCATGGAGGATGTCGTCGACCTGCCCAAGATCACCGCCGCGCTGCTGAAGGCCGGATATAGCGAGGCCGACATCCAGAAAATCTGGTCCGGCAATGTGCTGCGCGTGCTGGCCGCCAACGAGGCGGGCAAGGGAAAATAGGCCGTCTATCCATTCGTTTCGAGCGTAGTCGAGCAACGAGGCCGCGCTGTGCCAGCCGCTTCTCGATTGCGCTCGAAGCGAACGGAGGGAAGGTTATGCGAACGGTTTCCGGGCGAACGGAGTCCGGGGCTATTTCCCCTCCAGCATTTCGATCATGAGGGAGAAGTCGCGGGCGGCTTCTCCTTTATTGGCGAGTAACTGATAGAGCGCTTCGGCGGCATTGCCCATGGGGACGGAGGCGCCGACCTGACTGGCGGCCTGTGTCGCGAGTTTCAGATCCTTGAGCATCAGGCCAACGGCAAAGCCACCCTGATAGCCGGTGTCGGATGGCGATTGCGGGCCGACGCCGGGAACCGGGCAATAGCTGGTCATCGACCAGCTCTGCCCCGACGACACGCTGGAAATATCGTAGAAGGTCTGGGGATCGAGGCCGATCTTTTTGGCCATGGCAAAGGCTTCGCAGGTGGCGACCATGGTCGCGCCCAACAGCATATTGTTGCAGATTTTGGCCGCCTGACCATTGCCCGCGCCACCGGCATGGATCACCGCCTTGCCCATGGCCGACAGGATGGGACGGGCGCGGTCGAACGCGGCGTCGGTGCCGCCGACCATGAAGGTCAGCGTGCCGCCATTGGCCGCTGCGATGCCGCCTGACACTGGCGCGTCCACCATGTCGAAACCCAGTGCGGCGGCGGCCTCACTCACGCGACGGGCTGTGGCGACATCGATGGTGGAGCAGTCGAGGAACAGGGTGCCGGGGGCGGCAGCCCCGAATATCTCGCCGCTATAGACGCTTTCGACATGGGCGCCGGCAGGCAGCATCGTGACCACGGCGTCGGTGCCGATCATCGCCTCTCCCGCGCTGGCGACGCGGGTCGCGCCATGGCTCTCCGCTTTGGCCAGTGCATCCTCCGACAGATCGAAGGCGCGGACGGCAAAGCCATTCTTCACCAGATTGGTGGCCATGCCGCCGCCCATATTGCCAAGACCGATGAAGGCGATCGTCCGGGGGGCGTCAGTCATTGCATCTCTCTCCGCTTAGATTCTCATATTTCCCGCAGATTTTATCATTTTCTTGCGTGTGCCTGATCCTATCGGAAAGGGGCGGCATGGATGGTCAACATCGCATGGCGCCGCCCCTGTAGGACAGGATCAGCCATCCTCGGCCAGTTCCGGCAGCGGCGTCCATGCCCGGTCGGCGGGCAGGGGCGCGAAAATTTCGTCGATCATGGCGTCGCTCACACCCTCCAGCGTGGCGGGGTTCCAGTTCGGCTTGTTATCCTTGTCAAAGATGACGGCCCGCACGCCTTCGACGAAATCGGGGCGGCGGATGATCGCGCAGGCAAGGCCATATTCCATCACCATATTGTCGGCGAAGCTGGATTTGGCGTTGCCCTCCACCAACTGGCGCAGCGCGACCTTGATCGTCTGGGGGGATTTGGTGGCGAGGATGTCGCGTTGCCGGGTCGCCCAGTCACCGCCATCGGCGTTCAGCGCCGCGACGATCTCCTCCGCTCGGTCGGAGGCGAAGAGGCGATCAATGTCTTCCCGCGCCGCATCGAGAGGGGCGGGCGGCGGCACTTCCACATTCTCATCGAGAATGTCGGCCACGCCCAGCGGATCGGCTAATATGCGGGCCTTCACCGCCGCAATCCGATCCGACGCCATATAATGGGTGGCGATGCCCAGCGACAGGCAATCCGCGCCGTCGATTCGCGATCCGGTAGCCGCCAGCCATGCGCCGACGCGACCGGGCAGGCGCGGCAGGAACCAGCCGCCGCCGACATCGGGGAACAGGCCGATGCCGGTTTCCGGCATGGCAAAGACGGTGCGTTCGGTCGCGACGCGATAGGCGGCCGGCAGGGAAAGGCCCACGCCGCCGCCCATAACGATACCGTAGATAAAGGCGACGATAGGCTTGCCATAGACGAATAGCAGATGGTTCATCCGATATTCGACATGGAAGAAACGCTCAGCCTCGACACAATCGTCTTTCGCGCTGTTGGCGATCAGCGCGATGTCGCCCCCGGCGCAGAAGCCGCGCGAGAGTTTCGGGTCGCCACCCGGATCGGGCAGGTGATCGATCATCACCAGCGCCACCCCGTCGTCCTGCGCCCATGCCAGCAATGCCGCGTTGATTGCGCTGCACATGGCGGGGGTCAGTGCATGGATCGCCTTCGGCCGGTTAAGCCGGATACGACCTACGCTGTTTTCGACGAAGGTGAGGACTTGATCGGTCATCAATGCTCCTGTGAAGGGGGATTATTGGCGCAGCATGTCGCGGGCGACGATCATCCGCATCACCTGATTAGTGCCTTCCAATATGGAATGGACGCGCAGGTCGCGCCAGAAGCGCTCGATCGGATAATCCATCAGATAGCCATAGCCGCCATGCAGCTGCAACGCGCGATCCGCCACGGCGGAGCCGGTGTCGGTGGCGAAGCGTTTCGCCATTGCGGCAAAGCGCGTCTTGTCAGGGGCGTTATCCGTCACCTTGACTGCTGCGGCATAAAGCAGGGTACGTGCCGCCTCCAGTTCGGTCGCCATGTCGGCCAGAATGAATTGCGTATTCTGGAAATCAGCGATGGCCTGCCCGAATTGCTTGCGGTCTTTCGTATAGGCGACTGCTTCGTCGATACAGCGCTGGGCACCGCCCAGCGAGCAGGCGCCGATATTGAGGCGACCGCCGTCCAGCCCCATCATCGCGATGCGAAAGCCTTCGCCTTCTGCGCCGACCAGATTGCCTGCGGGCACCCGCACGCCATCGAAATTCACCTGTGCCGTGGGTTGGGAATGCCAGCCGAGTTTCCGTTCCGGCGCGCCGAAGCTGACGCCGGGCATATCCTTTTCGATGACGAGGCAACTGATGCCCTTGGGGCCATCCTCCCCGGTGCGGACCATCACGACATAGAGGTCATTTTCGCCGCCGCCCGAGATAAATTGTTTGGAGCCGGTGACGACATAATGATCGCCCTCTTTCACGGCGCGGGTGCGCAGCGCGGCGGCGTCCGAACCCGATCCGGCCTCCGTCAGGCAATAGCTCGCCATGCGATCCATCGGCACCATGGAGGGGAGGTAGGCGTCCTTGAGCGCCTGACCGCCGAAACGGTCGATCATCCAGGACGCCATATTGTGGATGGAGATGAAGGCGCTGGTCGAGGGGCAGCCATAGGCCATCGCCTCCATGATGAGCGCCGCTTCCAGCCGGCCAAGGCCGATGCCGCCCGATTCCTCTGACACATAGATGCCCCCAAAGCCCAAGGCGGCGGCGGCGCGGATCGCGTCGCGGGGGAAGATATGTTTCTCGTCCCATTCAGCGGCGAAAGGGGTGATCGCGTCGGCGGTGAAACGCCGTGTGAGATCCTGAATCTCGCGCTGATCGTCGGTCAGGTCGAACTGGGTCAAATGCCTCTCCATTTTGATCCATCTTGTACCGCTCTTGCGATATTGCATGCAATGGCGAAATTATGCACATTCAGTCTGCGATAATGCAGGGAGAGGATGCATGTTCGACTGGGACGATCTGCGGGTCTTTCTGGCCATGGCACGGTCGCGCAAGATTGCGCCGGCGGCCCGCACGCTGGGGATCGACGCGACCACTATTGCGCGGCGGCTGGTGCGGCTGGAAAAGGCGCTGGGCGTCGAGCTTTTCGAGACAGGCGCGGGGGAGCGCGGGCTGACGGCGCGGGGACAGGCGTTGATGGTGCATGCCGAGGCCGCCGAAAGCGCCGCCTTCGCCGCGATGGAAGAGATGCAGGGGCAACAGCGCAAGCTGGCGGGGCAGGTGCGGCTGTCGGTGGCGGAGGGGTTTGGCACATGGGTGCTGGCGCCGGGCATGGCCGATTTCAACCGTCAGCATCCCGGTATCCGGCTGGACCTGATTACCGCATCGGGCTTTCTCAACCCCTCGAAACGCGAGGCCGATATGGCGGTGATGCTGGCGCGGCCGCAGCGGGGGCGGCTGACGGTGCGGCGGCTGGGCGACTATGGCCTGCACCTTTATGCGTCGCCCGCTTATCTGGAGCGCGCGGGACGGCCCGACAGCCCGGCGGCGCTGCATGATCATACGCTGGTCGGCTATGTGCCCGAATTCATCTTTTCCCCCGAACTGGATTATCTGGACGAGGTGGATGCCGGGTTGGAGGCGACATTGCGATCCACCAGCATCGTGATGCAGCAGCGCATGTTGGTGGAGGGGGCGGGTATCGGCGTGCTGCCCGATTTTATCGGGCGACGCGATCCGGCTTTGGTGCCGCTGATGACGGATCAGGTGGAAATCGTGCGCAGTTTCTGGCTGGTCATGCATGGCGACCTGCGCGGGCTGGCGCGGATCGGCGCGGTGGCCGACTGGTTGCAGGCGCGCATCGATACATTGTCGAGCGGACGGGACGGGGGGCAGGCGTAGGACGATCTGACCGATCGATGCCGAGCGAAAGTCAATCGACGCGGGGCTTCACCCTCGCTAAGAGAGTCGGAATGGATAGAGAGCCGTCGCATTTTGCCCATGTCGCATAAGCCAAAAAGCTGTCGTACGGCTGCCCTGCCAAGGAGCGAGTTTCGCACCAAGGCCACCGAATATATGGATTTTCTGGCTGCCTGGCTGCAAAAGCCGCGTCAGACGGCGTCGGTCGTGCCGTCCAGTCGCTATCTCGCCCGGTTGATGGTCGCGCAGATCGATCCGCAGGATGGTGGGCGCGTGCTGGAACTGGGCGGCGGGACTGGCGTGTTCACTCGCGCCATATTGGAAACCGGGTTGCCGCCCGAAAAGCTGGAGGTGGTGGAGATTAACCCTGCCTTTGCGCGCGGGCTGCGTCGCCATTTTCCGCATGTGTCGGTGCTGGAGACCCCGGCGCAGATCGTATCGACCGCGACCGCAGGCGAGCCCGGCGATTATCAGGTGGTCGTTAGTGGCCTGCCGCTGCTGGCGATGGACCGGACGCTGCATATCGACATATTGGGCGAAGCGTTCCGCATGTTGCGCCCCGGTGGCAGCTTCATCCAGTTCACCTATTCGATGCGGCCGCCGGTCAATCGCGCGATATTGGATCAATTGGGACTGGATGTCGTGCGCGCCGGGCAAACCGTCCGCAATTTTCCCCCGGCCACGGTTTTCCGATTCTTCCGAAAGGGCGAACAGGACTGACGGAAAGGGCCGCATCCCATGGTGCGGCCCTTTCCTTATGATCTCAGGTGAAGGCGCCGTAGATTACATCGACCACGCGCCGCGTTCTGGTGCGGATCAGCAGCAGGCCGGGGCCATAGCGCACCCAGCGATAGCCGATGGATAGTGGAACACCGGACCGGGCATCGGCCTGGACATGCTGTGGTCGGCCAGCGCCGTCTCCGCATGTCTGGGCATGCACGCTCATCCTGCCTGTGGATTTCGGCAATGGTGTGCGCTTTTTGTTCGTCTCGGTTGCATCGGGCCGGTTGCATCGGGCCGACGCGATCCTATCTTCGCCGCAACGCAAAGGGGCAGAGCCATCCATGGCATCCATTATCGAGATTGACGGCCTGACGAAACGCTATGCGTCGGGCTTCGAGGCGTTGAAGGGCGTCGACCTGACCATCAACGAGGGCGAGATTTTTGCGCTGCTGGGGCCGAACGGCGCCGGCAAGACGACGATGATTTCCATCATCTGCGGCATCGCCCGGCCGAGCGGCGGGACGGTGCGGGTCGCCGGGCATGACATCGTGCGCGATTATCGCGGTGCGCACCGCCATCGGGCTGGTGCCGCAGGAATTGCAGACCGACGCTTTCGAGCGTGTCATCGATACGGTGAACTTCAGCCGCGGCCTGTTCGGCAAGCCGCGCGACGATGCCTATGTCGAGAAGGTGCTGCGCGACCTGTCGCTGTGGGACAAGCGCAACAACAAGATCCTGGAACTGTCGGGCGGGATGAAGCGGCGCGTGATGATCGCCAAGGCGCTGTCGCATGAGCCGCGAGTGCTGTTTCTGGACGAACCGACGGCGGGCGTGGACGTGGAACTGCGCCGCGACATGTGGAAGCTGATCGGCGAACTGCGCCAGACCGGCGTCACCATCATCCTGACCACCCATTATATCGAGGAGGCTGAGGAAATGGCCGACCGGGTGGGGGTTATCAACCGGGGTGAGTTGATGCTGGTCGAGGAAAAGACCGCGCTGATGAAGAAGCTGGGCAAGAAGACGCTGACCGTCGTTCTGGCCGATCCGATCGACGCCATACCGGCGGAACTGGGCGAATGGCATGTGACGCTGGGCGCTGAGGGTCATGAAATCGAATATATATTCGATACGCAGGCGGAGCGGACGGGCGTGTCGTCGCTGCTGCGCAAGCTGGGCGACCTTGGCATCGCGTACAAGGATCTGAACACGCGGCAGAGCAGCCTGGAGGATATTTTCGTGGAACTGGTCCATCAGGAGAAGGCGGCATGAGCCTGTCGAACCTGCGCGCCATCGCGGCCATCTATAAATTCGAACTGCACCGATTTCGCCGCACATGGCTGACCGGACTGCTGGTGCCGGTCATCACCACATCACTCTATTTCGTGGTGTTCGGCGGGGCGATCGGATCGCGCATGACGGAAGTGAACGGCATTCCCTATGCCGCCTTCATCGTGCCGGGCCTGATCATGATGTCGATGTTCACCGAAAGCATCTTCAACGCCAGTTTCGGCATCTACATGCCCAAATTTACCGGCACCATCTATGAGCTGCTATCCGCGCCCGTATCGGCGACGGAAACGATCATCGCCTATGTCGGCGCGGCGGCGACCAAATCGCTGATCGTGGGCAGCATCATTTTCGTGACGGCGCATCTGTTCGTGGACATTCATGTCGCGCATCCATTCGCCATGGCGGCGTTCATGATCCTGATTGCGATTAGTTTCTGCCTGTTCGGCTTCATCCTTGGCGTATGGGCGCAGAGTTTCGAACAGTTGCAGGTCATTCCGCTGCTGCTGATCATGCCGATGACGTTTCTGGGCGGCGCCTTCTACTCCATCCACATGCTGGCGGAGCCGTGGCGCAGCATCACGCTGTTCAACCCGATCGTCTATCTGATCTCCGGCTTTCGCTGGACCTTCTTCGGGCAGGGCGATGTCGGCATCGAATTCAGCCTGATATTCGTCGCGGGCATGTTGACGGTCTGCCTGTCAGTGATCGGCTGGATGTTCCGCACCGGATACCGGCTGAAGAAATAAAAAAGGGCGGCCAATGGCCGCCCTCATATCGCATCCCGAACGCCGGTGGATCAGGCCGCAGCGCTTTCGGGGGGAATGGCGAACAGGGTCACGCCCTTATATTTGTCGTCATTCTCGTTATAGAGGCCATGCATAGCCTCAAACTGCTGATCCAGCACCTGCAAGTCGGACAAGCCAGCCAGTTTGAACGTACCCAGCTTCAGTTCGCGCGGGGGCTGTCCATCGCGATCCGTCGTCACCGCGTCGATGAACATTTCATCGTGGCGCGTGTAGAGAATGTGCGGAGCCAGCGTGACCACCATCTTGTTATAGGTGACTTTCAGGCTCTTCTGGAGCGCGATCGCTTCAAAAATTTCGGTCGGTGCTTGCATGATGGCCGTTCCCTGACCGATTTGCGTGATTCTTTCAATTGCTTTGTGCGCCGCACTATAAACGGTTGATGCAACCAGTGGCCTTTGCACGACGGAATGTTCAGTCGGGCAACAGGCCGATCCGATCGCGCATCGTCCATCGAATCAGCAGCAATATGGCCACCGCGCCAAGGCCGCTGGCAAGGCCCAGCCAGATGCCGACACCCGCCATGCCGAATGGAAAGGCGAGCAGCGTGCCGACACCGATACCCACGACCCAATAGCCGATCAGGGCGAAGAACATGGGTACTTTGGTATCCTGCACACCACGCAGGACGCCGGCGCCCACAGCCTGCGTGGCGTCGACGATCTGGAACAGGGCGGCGACGGCAAGGAAGCTGACAGCAAGCGAGGCGGTACGCGCATTGGCCGGATCGGACAGGTCGAGAAAGGCCGAAACCAGCGTACGTGGCATCAGGATCAATAATGTTGCGGCGCAACAGGCAAAGCCGGTGCCGATGATCAGCGCCAGCCAGCCCGCACGGCCGATGCCCGCGCGATCGTGCCGGCCATAGGCGATGCCGACGCGAACGGTCGCCGCCTGACCGATGCCCATGGGCACCATGAAGACCAGCGCCGCAATCTGAATGGCGACGGCATGGGCCGCCAGCGATTCCCGGTTGATGAGGCCCATCAGGAATGCCGAAGCGTTGAACACCGTCGTTTCAAAGCCCAGCGTGATGGCGATGGGCAGGCCCAGCGCCCAAACCTGTCGATGGCGTTCGCGGTCGCGGGTCCAGAAACGGCCCATCAGGCGATAGCGACGAAAGCGCCGGTCGATCAGGATGACGGCGATCAGCCCCAGCAACAGGAAGCAGGAGGAAAGGGTGCTGGCAAGGCCCGCGCCATGCAGGCCCAGCGCGGGAAAGCCCATATGACCAAAGATCAGCGCCCAGCCCATCAGGACGTTGAACGGGATCGCGGCCACCATGACGAGCAGCCCCCAGACGGGGCGTTCAAGGGCCGCGATGAAGTTGCGCAGCGTCGTAAAGCCCAGGAAAGGCAGCAGCGCCCATTGCAGACCGCGCATCAACTGTCCCGCCTGATGCGCCAGATCGGGTTGTTGCCCCATGGCGAGCAGGATATTCTCGCACTCCCACAGGATCGCCCAGGCCGGGATCACGAACAGGACGGCGGCGCGCAGCGTTTGATGCACGGTGCGGCGGACATCGCGTACCGAATGGCGGCGACGCCCCCGTTCGGTGGCGATCAGCGGTGAAGCGGCGGTGACGAGGCCCATGCCAAAGATGAGCAGGGCATGGAACAGGTTGATCGCCAATGCGCCAGCGGCCACCGCTTCTGCCCCGATCCGGCCGAGCAACAGCAGATCGGTCGCGGCGATGGCTGACCAGGCGATATTTCCTGCAATCATCGGCAGGGCAAGCGCGATCAGCGCTCCGGCCTCCAGCCGCCAGGGAGAGGACATGGGCTGGCCCTTAATGCTTCTTTCGGCTGGGGATCATGTGCAGGACGGCCACGATGATGCCGCCGACGACGAGGCCGACGATCGCGCCGCCAACGGCGTTGACCAGCCAGTCGAGGAAAGCGCCGATGGCGGGCACGGCATGGGAGGCCGCCTGCGCCACATGATGGATCGTACCGGGGATCAGGTCGATATGAAATTCATGCAGACCATGGACGATCAGACCGCCACCGACCCACAGCATCGCGGCCGTACCGACCACCGCCAGGATCGACATGAGGACCGGCATCGCTTTCACAAGGGCACGGCCCACAGCCTTGCTCCCCGAACCTTCCTTTTTGGCGAGGTGCAGGCCGATATCGTCCATCTTCACGATCAGGCCGACCACGCCATAGACGCCGGCCGTGATCAGAATGGCGACGATGACCAGAATGACCGCCTGTTCCCACACGGGTTCGGTTGCCACCGTGCCAAGGGAAATGGCCATGATTTCACCGGACAGGATGAAATCGGTGCGGATCGCGCTGGAAACCTTCTGATTTTCCAGATCCTTGCTGCTGTGTGTTGCCACGGCATCTTCGGCTGTATCATGGCCGCCCTGCACCGCTTCCAGCAGTTTTTCGACGGCTTCGAAGCAAAGGAACGCGCCGCCCATCATCAGCAGGGGCGGCAGCAACCATGGCGCAAAGGCGCTGATCAGCAGGGCGGCGGGTAACAGGAACAGCAGCTTGTTGCGCAGCGATCCCTTCGCGATCTTCCAGATGATGGGTAGTTCGCGGTCCGGGGTCAGCCCCATCACATATTTGGGGGTAACGGCGGCATCATCAATGACGACGCCCGCAGCCTTCGTTCCGGCTTTGCCCGCCGCAGCCGCCACATCGTCGAGCGACGTCGCGGTCAGCTTGGCAATGCCCGCCACATCGTCGAGCAGCGCGATAAGACCCGAAGGCATAAGAAATAATTCCCCTGTTGCAGTCGGCAGGACGCCGACCGTCACGCCCGCTTCATAGAGGGCGTGAGGCACCGGGGCAATGGACAGGCTCAGTAATTGCCGGGCGGGTCGCTGGCAGGGAAGCTCTCGTCGGACTGTTCATCCACCACATCCCAATCGGCCGCATCGCTCGCGGACTGCGGGCCGGCATCCCGAATGTCGGGGGTGGTGCCAGCGGACGGATCATCGCCCATCCATTCGCGCCAGCCCTTCACCGCGAACACGCCAAGCCCCGTGACGATCGCTAGTTTCAACAGCCCTTTCATGATGTTTTCCCCTCTTTGTCGTGGAGATGAACCCAGTCGGCGCGATCATGACCGACCGCTTCGCGTGGCAGGCTGATCTCGCCCTCTTCATCGGCGCCGTCCGCGCCATCCTGCCCGGATGAGCCGGGGGCGATAGTCCAGCGGCGTGAGAGCGCCGCGTCGATCATGGCGGACCATGTGAAAGAGTCGCCGACATCGCGCATGGCATCGTCCGGCTCCTTCATCAGGGCGAGGATGCTGGCAGCGTCGGCAACATGATCAGGCCATTTGTCCGCCTCATGACGGGCCAGATGCCGGGCGATACGTTCAAGGAGGCTACGGTCCTGCATGAAGGGGAGAACGCATGCAGCCAGCCCGCGTTCCTTCATAACGCAAGCGAAGCGATATGAACGGATGATGGCGTGATCGGTTGAAGCAGGACGGGAAGCCAAGGAGCAACGTCATGCCGCAAGGTGACAAGAGCCGTTATACCGACAAGCAAAAGCGCAAGGCGCAGCATATAGCGGACAGCTATGAAGAGCGCGGTGTCGATGAGGATGAGGCGGCGGCACGGGCCTGGGCCACGGTGAACAAGGAATCGGGTGGCGGCAACAAGTCGGGTTCCGGGCGCGGGCGGCCGGATACGACGGTGTCTGCTCGCCGGGGCGGACGGATCGGCGGCGCGGCATCCGCGCGACGTCCGGCGGCGGATCGATCGGCCGCGGCAAAGAAAGGCTGGGAAACGCGGCGGCGCAAGGCGGCCGGGTGAGCGCGACGTCCTTCGACAGGCTCAGGACGAACGGAAGACGAGGAGAAGGAAGCTGCCTCGCCCCGTTCGCTTCGAGCGAAGTCGAGAAGCGCGGATTGTGTGCAGCGGGTGCTACGTTTCTCCAACCCTGCTCTGTCTCGTTTCTCGACCGCGCTCGAAACGAACGGATGGGGACGGGAATATTATCGTTCCTTGTTCACGCAACAAAAAAGCCGCCCGTTTCGGGGCGGCTCTCTCGTTCGATCCTGTAAGAGGCTCAGGCTTCTTCAGCCGGGGCTTCTTCTGCTTCGACGGCGATTTCGCCGGGTTCAGCGTTGGGATCATAATCTTCGGTGAAGCCGGCTTCGTCCTTTTCGAACAGGTCAGCCATCACGTCCACGCCCTGCGACTGGAGTTCGGCTTCTTCCGGCGAGCGGGCGACGTTCACCGTGATGGTGACGGCGACTTCGGGGTGCAGCGCGACCTTGACGTCGAACACGCCCAGGGTCTTGATCGGACGTTCCAGAACGACCATCGCCTTGGTGACGTTGGTCACGCCATCGGCGTGCAGCGCGTCCACGACGTCACGAACGGCAACCGAACCATAAAGGTGGCCGGCGTTCGACGACTGGCGGATCAGGACGATCTGCTTGCCGTTGACGCTCTCGGCAGCCTTTTCGGCATCCGTGCGGCGAGCCGCGTTGTCGGCTTCGATCTTCGCGCGGTTGGCTTCGAAGACCTTCTTGTTGGCGGCGTTCGAACGAAGCGCCTTCTTGTTGGGCAGCAGGAAGTTACGTGCGTAACCGTCCTTCACGGTGACGACGTCGCCGATCGCGCCCAGCTTTTCGATGCGTTCGAGGAGAATGATTTCCATGGGTCTTTCTCCCTTACTTCACGATGTAGGGCAGCAGGCCCAAGTGACGGGCGCGCTTGATGGCCGAGGCCAGCTCACGCTGCTTCTTGGCGGACACAGCCGTGATACGGCTGGGGACGATCTTGCCGCGTTCGGACACGAAGCCCTGAAGCAGACGAACGTCCTTATAATCGATCTTCGGCGCATCCTTGGCGGCGAAGGGGCAGCTCTTGCGGCGGCGGAAAAACGGGCGTGCCATGTTTCAGATCTCCTTATTCGCCAGCGGCGGCTTCTTCGCGCTCACGGCGCGGGCCACGATCACCGCGATCGCCACGCGGACCGCGCTCGGCGCGTTCCTGCTTGCGCATCATCACCGACGGGCCGGTTTCCAGCTCGTCAACCTTCACGGTCATGTAACGGATGATGTCTTCGTTGATCTGGGTCTGACGCTCCAGTTCCGCAACGACGCCGGCAGGGGCATCGATGTTCAGCATCACATAGTGAGCCTTGCGGTTCTTGGCGATCTTATATGCGAGCGAACGAAGACCCCAGGTTTCGACTTTCGTCACCTTGCCTTCATTTTCCTCGACGATCTTGGTGGCGGTTTCCGCCAGGGCGTCCACCTGCGCCTGTGCCAGATCCTGGCGCGCAAGGAACACATGCTCGTAAAGAGCCATGATAAGCCTCATCTGTTGGCCGATCGCTGACGCCCGCCCCATGCGGTGCGCCCCTCCGGCTGTCGTCTCAAGCATTCGAAATCGTCCGACGTCCGAATCCGGGGCCGAGCGAAGGCGCGCCTATGAAGGAAATGCGGGGAAAAGGCAAGGGTGCGTAACATAGCAAAACGCCCCGGACATACTGGGTCCGGGACGTGTGTTTTTGGAGTGGGGGCGTTTTAGCGGATCGCGCTGCCAACGACGGCGCCGATGATGCCGCTGGTAATCGCGATCAGCACCGCGTCATTGCCCGAACGCACCCACTGATAGCCGCGGGGCGGAGCCGACAGGCGATAGTCGCGATAATTGTTCACGACGCGGTAGTTGGTGGCATAACGCTTGTCGAAACGCTGACCCTTGGCCCAGCGGCGGCCATTGTCGCGATGCGTGTCCTTGCGAACGACGGTCTGCTTCTTCACGACGGTGCGGCCGTTGGCCTTGTGATTGACCGTGGTGCGGCTGACTTCGTGGCGATCGGGTGCGGCCTGCGCCTGTGCGGTGACGATGGGGCTGGCGACCAGGGTGGTGGTGGCCAGGGCCATGATGATCTTCTTGAACATGATATGCTCCTTTACCTGTGTCTCGGGCGCCATTCCGTGGCGTCGAAGACAGAGATAGGAGGGGCTTGTCGCGTGGATGTGTCGAAGCAGGGGGAAGATTGTCGGAAATTGTAACAAAACGACATATTCGCTGAACGAGCGTTCAGAAAGTGTAGTTTTTCAGATGTTTAGTGAGAATTATGGCAGCAGCGAGATCGCATTGCCGAAATTATGCAGCAGGATCGGCAGCAAAAGGCTGCCGGTGCGGAGGCGCAGCCACACGGCGATCAGCGAGGGCAGGGCCGTTAGCGCCATCACCGTCGGGGCGAAACTGAAATGGCCGCCCGAATAGCCAAAGGCATGGGCAAGGCCGAACAATGCGCAGGACAGAATAGCGCCCCAGCCCCAATCGACGCCCAGAAAGCGCGCCCGGCGCGTAAAGGCACGATCCAGTGCGAAGAGCAGGATGCCGCGATAGAAAGGCTCTTCCTCGAAACCGGGCATGGTGAGTTGGAAAGCGACCTCTTCCACATCGGCCGATCCGCTGGGGAATTGAAGCGCCAGAAAGACGAAGAAGCCGCAATAGAGCAGGGCGACCGGGATTGCGGAGATCAGGCTGCCCCGCGCCTGCCGCATGGTGAGGCCCACACGGCGCCAGCCAAAAGCGGGCAGAGCCGCGACAAGGAGGGTGAGGGCGAGGGCAAGTATTTTGCCCTGCCAGTTCCAGTCGGCTGCGGGAATGAAATCGGGCAGGTTGTGATAGGCGCGGGTCAGCAGCGCGTCATTGGCGGCGACCAGAGCAGCCGCGATGAGCAGCCAATGAAGGCGGACGCCGCGGCGGTCACAAAGGGCGATGGCTCCTGCCGCAAGTAGCAGCAGTCCCAATGTCCCCAGCAGGCCGATAAATCCGTTCAAGCCAACCCCCAGCCTGCTTCACTTATGCGGGATGCTGTATTGCCAAAATAACACGCCTGGTCAAGCGAGCGGGGCGTGGTTCAATTATCGGTATTTGGCAGCGGGGTTGCCGTCACGACCATGCGCTGAAGCAGGATCGGATGATCCTTGCCCATGATGATCGGGGCGGAGGGTGGCGCCGGGGCGGCCGCCATGGCGGATAGGCTGGCGCCCAGAATGAGGGCGCTGCTCACGATGCTGAGGGCAGCGGCTTTGACGGGGATGGTCATGGGGCAAATCCTTCCGGGCGCCGGGCTGGCGGTATGGAAGGCTTTTTAGGCGGCGGTTGTCGCAGGATTGTGCCGTGCGACATTCGCAATTGTCGGAAATTGTATCAGGCCAGCTTCCGTTCGCTTCGAGCGTGTCGAGAAACGAGATGATCGAACGAACCGCTTCTCGACGACGCTCGAAGCGAACGGACAGGCTTATTCATTCGTGCCGCAGCGCATCGATAGGATTGAGCGCCGCCGCACGCCGGGCCGGGAAATAGCCGAACACCACGCCGATCGCGGCCGAGAAGAGGAAGGCGATCAGGTTCACCTTCGGATCGAAGAGGAACGGCACCTGCATCAGCGGAGCGATCGCGACGGACGCGATCAGCGCGAGGAATAGCCCGATGAGGCCTCCAAGGCAGGACAGCACGATGGCTTCCACCAGAAACTGCATCAACACTTCTCGCGCGACCGCGCCGATGGCGAGGCGGATGCCGATTTCACGGGTCCGCTCCGTCACCGACACCAGCATGATGTTCATGATACCGATGCCGCCGACCAGCAGCGAAATGGCCGCCACCGCACCGACGATCTGGGTCAGGATGGTGGTGGTGCCGGTCAGTGTGTCGCTGATCTGCTTGGTGTCGAAGACGTTGAAATTGTCCTGATCCCCAGCCTTGATCTTGCGCCGTTCGCGCATCAGTTCCTCAAGGCTGTTCTGCACCGTTGCGCTGTCATAGGCGTCGTCCACCGCGACCATGATCTGGCTGATGTCACGATCGCCCGTGAAGCGGCGCTGCACGAATTTGATCGGCATGACGACGACATCGTCCTGATCGCCAAAGCCGCCCTGACCGCGCGTGGCCAATACGCCCACGACCTGACAGGATACGCCCTTGATCCGCATGCGTTTGCCCACTGGCTCTGCGCCCTGAAACAGGTTGGTGCGGACGGTATTGCCGATGATGCAGACGGATTTGCCGGCAGCTTCCTCCTCCGGCAGGAACAGGCGACCGTCCGTCACTTTCCACTGTTGCACCTCGGAATAGGCCGATGTGGTGCCATAGACGGTGGTGGACCAGTTATTGCCTTCGTAAATCGCGGTGCCGCTGGACTGCACAACCGGGGCGACGGCGCGGACGCCGGTCAGCTGGTTTTCGATAGCGGTCAGGTCGCGTTCCTTGAAATCGGGCGGGCGGGGACCGCCGCCGCCGCGACCGAAACCCTGTCCGGGCCGCAATTGCAGCACATTGGCGCCCAGCGAACTGATCTGTTCGCGCACGGCAGCCGTGGCGCCATTGCCCAGCGTGACCATGGTGACGACTGCCGCCACGCCGATGATGATGCCCAGTGTGGTGAGGAAGCTGCGCAGCTTGTGCCGGTTGATCGCGCGAAAGGCGAGGATGACGGTGGTGCCCAGCATTATGCGGCCAATCCCTGTTCGATACGTTCGACCAGCCCATCCTTGAAATGAACGATGGTGCGGGCGAAGGCGGCCATGTCCGGCTCATGCGTGACCATCAGCACGGTGATGCCGCTGTTGCGATTGAGGTCGGTCAGCAATTCCATGATCTCCACTGACCGTTCGGAATCGAGGTTGCCGGTCGGTTCGTCGGCCAGCAGCACGTCAGGCTGGGTCACGATGGCGCGGGCGATGGCGACGCGCTGTTGCTGGCCGCCGGAAAGCTCTGCGGGGGTATGGTCCCACCAGTCTTTCAGGCCCACCTTGTCCAGCGCCGCCATGCCCATCTCGTAACGCTGTTTCTTGTCCTCACCACGGTAGAGCAACGGCAGTTCGACATTTTCGAGCGCCGTCGTGCGGGACAGGAGGTTAAACCCCTGAAACACGAAGCCGAGATAGCGGCGGCGCAGCAGAGCGCGCTGATCGCGGTCCAGCGTTTCGACATGCCGCCCCTTGAACAGGAATTCGCCGCCCGATGGCACGTCGAGGCACCCCAATATGTTCATCGTGGTCGACTTGCCGGACCCTGACGGCCCCATGACCGCCACGAAATCCCCCTGTTTGATGTCGAGGTCTATGCCCTTCAACGCCTGAAAGGCGGTCGGTCCTTCGCCATAGACCTTCGTCACGCGGCGCAGGGAGATGATGGGAGAGTTGGCGGTATTGGGGGCCATGGGCGTCAGCTTCCGCTAGGCTGGCCGGTCGATGCGGCTGGCTGGTTGGCGGAGGGCGTGACCGGCGCGGTTTCGGGCGCGGCGTCGCCCGAATTGCCGAGCTTGCCGACCGTCGCCGGGCTGCCGTCGGTGGACGGATTGCGGGGACGGTCCCGCGCCTTGTCTCCGCTCTGGCTATCGCTGGCGGGGGCGTCATTCTTCTGGTCTTCGGCCGGAGCCTGCGCACCGGCGGCCAACTGGCCAGTGATGACCTTCATGCCGGCCTTCAGTTCGCCGCCAGTGATGACGGTGCGCGATCCGTCGCTGGCGCCCACAGTCACCTGAACCGCCTTGGGATTGCCGTCTTCGCCCACGACATAGACGGTCTGGCTGCTGCCGGCGCCGAAATTGACCTGTCGCGTGTTGCCGCGACGCATGCGGCCGGGGCCGGGCAGGACGCTGGTGATGCCGCCGCCCTGCGCCTGTGTGCTGGGCTTGAAACGCAGCGCGCTGTTGGGGACGAGCAGGACGTCATGCAATTCCTGCGTCACGATGTCGGCGGTGGCCGTCATGCCGGGGCGCAGGGTTTCGTCCGCATTGTCGACCGACAGCACGGCGGTATAGGCGACGACCGTCCCCGACGAACTGCTGGTCGTGCTGCTGCTGGAAGAGGAGGACGAACTGCTCGACGAGCTGCTGTTCGATCCGACATTGACCCGCGTCACCTTCGCCGGGAAGGTGCGGCCGGGGAAGGCGTCGACGGCGAAATTGGCGGTCTGGCCTTCCTTCACCTGACCGACGTCCGCTTCGTCGACGGAAACTTCCACTTCCATCTGCGTCAGGTCTTCGGCCAGCGTGAAGAGAACCGGGGCGTTCAGCGATGCGGCGACGGTCTGGCCCGGTTCGATGTCGCGGGACAGGACGACGCCGTTCACGGGCGACACGATCTGCGCGATGGACAGGTTGGTCTGTGCCGTCGAAAGCTGAGCGCGCGACACATCGACCTGCGCCAGCGCCGATCGATAGGTAGCGAGCGCGGATTCATAATCGGCCCGCGCCGCGTCCATCTCCGTCTTGGCCGGCACGCGGCCACCCGACAGTTTGAAGACATTTTCCTGCCGGTCGAGCGTCGCCTTGGCAAGGGCAACCTGCGCCTGCGCCTGCGAAACGCTGGCCTGCGAGGCGGAAACCTGCGCCCTGTTCTGGTTCACCGTGTCGACCAGCCGCCTTGTGTCGAGTTCGGCCAGCTTCTGACCCTTGGTCACGCGATCGTTCACGTCGACATAGACGGCCGTGATCTTGCCGGACTGTTCGGACCCGACATCCACCTGATTGATGGGCTTCAGGTTGCCGGTGGCCGATACGGTGACGGTCAGGTCCCCCTGACGCACCTCGCGGGTGGCATAATTGGGCTTGTCGTCGCCCGAAAAGCAGCGCGCCACCGCGAAGATGAGCAGCAGCAGGACGAGACCGATGGCGCAGCGTATGGCCCATTTGCGCCACGGCTTTTGCGGCCGGGCGCCCAGAAAATCGTCCAGATCCTTGTCGGTGGTGGCGTCATTGGTCATCGGGGCGGTTTTCCATATTCTGCCAGCCGCCACCCAGCGCATTATAGAGCTGGGCGATGGCCAGAACCTCGTCCGAACGGGCGGAGGCGAGGCTGTTGCGGGCGTTCAACAGGGTGGTTTCAGTGGTCGATAGCGTCTGAAAGTCGATCAGGCCGGCCTGATACTGGCTGCGCGCCATGATCGCGGCATTGTTCGACGCTTCATAGGCGGTGGCGAATTCCGTCTTGCGCGTGCGGGCGCTGGCGAGGGAGGCCATGCCATTTTCGACATCTTCCAGCGCGGTCAGCACGCTTTGCTTATAGGCGGCGAAGGCCGCGTCGGTCGCGGCCTTTTGCGATCGAACCTGCGATGCGAGCCGACCGCCGTCGAAAATCACCTGCGCGACATTGGCAAAGACCCCGCCGGTGATGAGGTCGAACATATTGCGGAAGGCGTTGGACGTGGTGCCAATATTGCCGCTGATGCCGAGCGAGGGGTAAAGCTGCGCCCGTGCCACGCCGATACGGGCGGTGGCGGCGGCCAGCGCGCGTTCGGCGCTGCGCACGTCCGGCCGCTGCCGCAATGTGTCGGCCGGTATGCCGGTGGCGATGTCGGTAGATGCGACGGGGATGGGCGCTGGCGTTTCCAGCGTCCTGGTCGCCTCGCCCGGTGCCTGTCCGGTCAGCACGGCAATGCGGTTCAGGCTGCCTTTCAGGCTGGCTTCAAGCTGCGGGATGCTGGCGTTGGTCTGTGCCAGCTGCGCCTTGGCCTGCTGCTCGTCGAGCGAGGAGACGAGGCCGGCCTGCAAGCGCCAGTCGGCGATCTTGTAATTATCCTGCTGCACCGCCTGCGTTTCGCGGGCGATGCGCAGTTGCTCCTGCGCCAGACGGGCCTGAACATAGTTGGTGACGAGTTCGGATATGACCGTCATCCGCACGGTGGCGAGGTCATATCCCGACGCGGCAAGATCGGCTCGGGCCGCCTCTCTGCTGCGCGACAATTCGCCGAACAGGTCGATTTGCCAGCTTGCATTGGCGCCCAGCGAATAGGTGCTGGACCAGTTGCTGGCGCCGGTGCTGATGACGTTGCCGCTGTCGTCGACACGGGTGCCGCCAGCCTGATTGCGGTAGTTTTTGCCGCCGCTGCCCGATCCGTTGATCTGGGGCAGGAAAGCGGCGTTCGCCTGACGCAGGCTTTCGCGGGCCTGCCGCAGGCGGGCCTGCGCCTGAACGATGTCGAGGTTGCTGGCGACGGCCTGTTCGATCAGCGCGGACAAAGCGGGGTCATCCAGCCGCGTCCACCAACTGGCCAATTCCGTCTGCGACGCGGCGGTCCCGGCATCCGCGCTATAGGCAGCGGGCAGACCCAAAGCCGCGCTCTGAGGGGCATGATAATCCGGCCCGGCGGCGCAGGCGGACAGGCTCAACGCCGTCCCTGCAATCCATACTATGCGATAACGCACCTTTTCCTTGCACTCCGTCATCGTTAAAGGGGCGGCCACACTTTCCCCCGAAAGGGAGGGAGAGGCGAACATTACCTGACTGCCGCAGGGACATGTACGGCTCAACGACATTTATGTCTCAAAGTGTAACGGTCTTGAATTTTCGCGCTTTTTGAAGGGCGCATTCGTTAGAGGTGATAGGATGCGGGCATTTATCTTTCCGGGACAGGGCAGCCAGTCGGTTGGCATGGGCAAGGCACTGGCCGAGGCAAGCCCGGCCGCAAAGGAGCTGTTTCAGGAGGTCGATGACGCCCTGTCGCAGCATTTGTTCCGCATCATGGTGGAAGGGCCGGAAAGCGACCTGACCCTCACCGAAAATGCGCAGCCCGCGATCATGGCGAACGCCATCGCCACGCTGCGCGTGATGCAGAAGGAAGGCGGCTTCAGTCTGGCCGATAAGGGCGATTATGTCGCCGGTCACAGCCTTGGCGAATATAGCGCGCTGTGCGCCGTCGGGGCGTTCGACATCGCCACCACCGCGCGTCTGCTGAAACTACGCGGTCAGGCGATGCAGGCCGCCGTTCCGGTGGGTGAGGGCGCGATGGCCGCTCTGCTGGGCGCAGACATTGAAAAGGCGCAGGCACTGGCCGATGCTGCGGCGGAAGGCGAAGTCTGCACCGTGGCGAACGACAATGACCCGTCGCAGGTCGTGATTTCGGGCCATCGCGGCGCCATTGAGCGTGCGGTTGCGATGGTGAAGGACCATGGCATCAAGCGCGGCGTATTGTTGCCGGTATCGGCGCCCTTCCACTGTCCACTGATGCAGCCCGCCGCCGATGCTATGGAAGAGGCTCTGGCCAAGGCCGCGATCAGTGCGCCCTTGCTGCCGGTCTATGCCAATGTGCTGGCCGCGCCGATCGCGGACCCCGAAGAGATCAAGGCGCGTCTGGTCGAGCAGGTGACGGGTCGCGTGCGCTGGCGCGAATCCGTCGCGGCCATGTGGGACGCGGGCGTGACCGAATTCGTCGAACTGGGCGGCAAGGTGCTTGGCCCCATGGTCAAACGCATCGCCCCCGATGCGACCGTGCGCAGCATCGTGACGATGGACGACATCGAAGCCGCGCTGGCGGGGTTTTAGAAAGTTTCGCGCAGAGGCGCAGAGAACGCGGAGGGTTCGTGAAGCCGATCGACGACATCACAAGGGATGTGATCGGTGTGGCGATGAACATCCATAGGGAGCTTGGCCCAGGCTTGCTGGAAAGCGTCTATGAAGCGATTCTTGCGGGGAAGCTGATCAAGATGGGTTATAAGGTCGACCGGCAAAAGCCGGTCGATATCCATTTTGAAGACCTGCACATCGAATCCGCATTTCGGGTCGACATATTGGTGGATGACCGGTTGGTTGTAGAAGTTAAGTCTGTCGATCAGATTCATAAGGTACATGCTAAACAGCTTTTGACCTATTTGCGTCTTATGCATCAGCCAGTCGGCCTGATCCTCAATTTCAATGGTGAGACGATGAGGGAGGGCATCGGCCGCCTCGTCAACAACCATTCTGACTCTGCGTCCTCTGCGCCTCTGCGCGATTAAAATATAATGGAGTGAATAATATGTTCGACCTTACGGGAATGACCGCGCTGGTGACGGGCGCTTCGGGTGGTATCGGTTCTTCGATCGCCAAATCGCTGGCGGCGCAGGGCGCCACGCTGGCGCTGTCGGGCAGCAATGAGGAAAAGCTCAAAGCCTTCGCCGCCGAACTGGGCGGGGACCATAAGACTATCGTGTGCAACCTCAGCGATCCGGCCTCGGTCGATGCGCTGGTGCCGCAGGCGGTCGAAGCGCTGGGTGGCAAGGTCGACATTCTCGTCAACAATGCCGGCATCACTCGCGACAACCTGATCCTGCGAATGAAGGATGAGGAATGGTCGCAGGTCATTCAGGTCAATCTGGAAGCTGCCTTCCGCCTCGTCCGCGCGGCTGCCAAGCCGATGATGAAGGCGCGCTTTGGCCGCATCATCTCGATCACGTCGGTCGTGGGCGTTACCGGCAATCCGGGTCAGGCCAATTATTGCGCGTCGAAGGCGGGCATCATCGGCATGTCCAAGTCGCTGGGGCAGGAACTGGCCAGCCGTGGCATCACCGTCAATTGCGTGGCGCCCGGCTTCATTCGTTCGGCCATGACCGATGCGCTCAATGACACGCAGAAGGGCGCAATCCTGACCAAGATTCCGGCCGGCGATCTGGGCAGCGGCGACGACATCGGCGCGGCGGTCGTCTATCTGGCGAGCAAGGAAGCTGGTTACGTCACCGGCCAGACGCTGCACGTCAATGGCGGCATGGCGATGATCTGATAGAGGTGGCGCCCTTTGCCAATCGGCGGGGCGCCCCTTATGTTCCCTGTCGCCGTTATGCGTAGGGCGTAACGGCGAAGAACGCCTTTCTTCCAAGGCTTTGCGCCATGACCATCGACCTGACCGATCTGATCACCGAAATCACCGCTGCGATGGCGGAGGCGGAGGATCGCGGTCGGGTCGCGACCTATATTCCCGAACTGGCGAAGGTCGACCCCGCGCAATTCGGCATCGCCATCGCGACGGCGGATGGTCGGGTGCTGACCGGCGGGGACGCCGAAACAGGATTTTCGATCCAGTCCATTTCCAAGGTGTTCGCGCTGACGCTGGCGCTGGGCAAGGTGGGCGATCAGCTATGGGATCGGGTCGGGCGAGAGCCGTCCGGCAACGCCTTCAACTCCATCACTCAGTTGGAGCATGAGCAGGGCATTCCCCGCAATCCGTTCATCAACGCAGGCGCCATCGTGGTCGCCGACGTCAATCTGGGCGGGCATCAACCACGTGTCGCGATCGGCGAGATGCTGCGGTTCGTGCGCTATCTGGCCGGCGACGATGCCATTGCCATCAACGAAGCGGTGGCGACTTCGGAAACGGCCACCGGCTTTCGCAACATGGCGCTCGCCAATTATATGCGCGCCTTCAACAATGTGCATCATCCCGTCGATCTGGTGCTGGGCAGCTATTTTCATCAATGCGCGATCGAGATGAGTTGCCGTCAACTGGCGCTCGCTGGTCGCTATCTGATGATGGATGGGCGGCATCCGGGCGGGGGCAGGGTCGTGTCGCCGCGTCGGGCGCGCCGTATCAATGCGCTGATGCTGACCTGTGGCCATTATGATGCGTCGGGGGACTTCGCCTTTCGCGTCGGCATACCCGGCAAGTCGGGGGTGGGCGGCGGCATATTGGCGATCGTGCCGGGCCGTGCCTCCATCGCGGTCTGGTCGCCGGGCCTGAATGCCAGCGGCAACAGCGCACTTGGCACCGCTGCGCTGGAACATCTGGCCCGGCGTACGGGATGGTCGGTATTCAGTCCGCCCGAAGACGCGGGCTAATCATCCGATCTCGTCGGCGCGCAGGCGGCGCAGTTTCGGCGCGGTCGCCATCTGCGCCTCATCCTTGATCCCGACACGCAAATCTTCGCGCATCTGGTGGATCGACGCGATCACCGGTCCCATCGCGACGCCCAGATCGACCAGAGCCGTCTCCGCCAGTTGCAGCGAGCTTTCCAGCGTTTCGGGCACGGCATCGCTGGCGCCAGCCTTGTAAAGCTGTGCCGCGTGATGCGTGTCACGGGCGCGGGCGATGATCGGCAGGTCGGGCACCCACCCGCGCACACGCTTCGTCACGCGCACGGACAGCACCGGATCGTCCATGGTCAGGATGAGCGCCCGGGCATGGCCCAACCGCAGCCGGTCCAGCATCTCCGCGCGCGATACGTCGCCGAACAGGATGGGATAGCCGTGACGACGCGCCTCGGCGACGACATCGGGGTCTGATTCCACGATGATGAAACGCTGCTTATGGGTTTTGAGCAGGTCGCACACCATGCGTCCCACCCGGCCGAAGCCGATGATGACGGCCGCCGCTTCGGTCTGTTCCGGTTCGGTTTCGACGCGCTCTTCACCCATCGCCATTTCGACGCGCCGTGCAATGTCATGGCCGATACGGGCCAGCAGCGGCGTGATGGTCAGGCCGATGGCGGTCACGATCTGCCAGAAGGCTGCGGTGGAGGGCAGGATGAGCTGGGCCGCCGCAGCGGCCGACAGCACGATCAGGGTGGTTTCCGACGGGCTGGACATCAGCACGCCGACTTCCAGCGCAACGCCCTTGCGCACGCCCGAGATGTAGAGAAGCGCCGCCGTCACCAGCGTCTTAGCCAGTACGACGCCGACCACCGCCAGCATCAGTGTGGGCCAGTTGGCAAGGATGACCCGAATGTCGAGGCTCATGCCCACGGTGATCAGGAATACGCCCAGCGCCAGCCCCTTGAACGGGGCGGTCATCACCTCGACTTCGCTATGATAGTCGGTTTCCGCGATCAGGATGCCGGCCAGCAGCGCGCCGACGATGGGCGAAAGTCCTGCGATCGAGGTGGCGAGGCTGGAAATGATGACGACCAGCAGACTGGCGGCCAGAAAGACTTCGGGGCTTTTGGTGCGCGCCGCCTGACTGAAGATGGGCGGCAGGGCGAGTCGCCCCAGCACCAGCATGACCGCGATGGTAATGCCGCCCTTCAGCAGCGTGGTGGCCATCTCATTCCATGCACCCTCCGGGCTGGCAGCGACGGACGGCGCCAGCGCACCCAGCATGAAGATGATGGGGACGAGGGCCAGATCCTCGAACAACAGCATGGAAAAGGCGGAACGGCCGACGGCGCTTTGGGTGCCGACCATCGGCAACACGACGGCGGTGGACGACAGCGCCAGCGCCAGTCCCAGCCCAATGGCGCCAGCGGATGGTTGACCCAACAGATAAAGACCGGCCGCGATCAGCAGGCCGCTGCCGATCAGTTCGGCCGCACCCACGCCGAATACCTGTGCGCGCATGCTCCATAATCGGCGAAAACTCAGTTCCAGTCCGATGGAAAAGAGCAATAATATGACGCCCAGTTCCGCAAATGGCTCGATCGCCTCGCGGTTGGAAATGGTGATATGATAGAGCCAGGGATATTGACCGACCAGTGAACCAAGGCCGGCCGGACCGACTGCCAGTCCCACCAGAATGAAGCCGATCACCGGGCTGATACGGAAACGCGCAAATCCGGGAATGACGAGGCCCGCGGCCCCCAAGATCACGAGGGAGTCACTAAAGCTCTGAGGATTGATTGCGCCGGCCATGCCCCATCATTGCGACTGCTGGGCGCAATTACTACCCCTTTGGTCGGAAAAAGGGGGAAATGACGAGAAGTGTCAGGATTTTGGTGCGGACGGCGGGACTTGAACCCGCATTTCCAGGGGAAGGCGGATTTTAAGTCCGCTGCGTCTACCGATTTCGCCACGTCCGCTTGATGCCCTGTCGGGCTGCCACCCGTCATCGGGCGATGTCACCCCTGACGGCAGGAGCGGGACAGGTCAAGCAAAGAGAAGAGAGCGATTAATCCTTGTCGTTCAATCGCTCGCGCATTTCCTTGCCTGGCTTGAAATAGGGGACGCGCTTGGCCGAGACGGGTACCTGTTCGCCGGTGCGGGGATTACGCCCGGTACGGGCATCGCGGCCGCGCGTGGTGAAGGCGCCAAAGCCGCGCAGCTCGACGCGGCCACCCGATGCAAGACGATCCGTGATCTCCCGAAAGAAAAGATCGACGATCTTCTCGACTTCCTGAAGGTTGAGCCCCGGATTTTCCTCGGCCAGCTTTTGGATCAGTTCTGAACGGATCATAGCTATTCCGGTGCCCTCTCAATAGTGCCTGTCGTCTTTCATAGAGAATCTGAAAGCCGTTGACAATCGGGGCCGAAAAACTTCGTTTCGCTCGTATAATTAACCAAGAAAAACCCGCCGGAACCGGAGTTCCGACGGGTCTTTTCCTTGGATAAGGGCGAAAGGCTTAGCCTTCGCTCTTCGCCTTGAGCGCTTCGCCCAGAATGTCGCCCAGCGACGCGCCGCTGTCGGACGAGCCATACTGCGCCACAGCCTGCTTCTCTTCGGCGATCTGCATGGCCTTGATCGAGAAGGTCGGCTTCTTGGCGCGGTCGAAACCAGTCACCATGGCGTCGAACTTCTGACCGATCTGGAAGCGTTCCGAACGCTGTTCGTCACGGTCACGACCCAGGTCGCTGCGCTTGATGAAGCCGGTGGCGCCATCGTCGCCAGCCTGGACTTCCAGGCCGCCGTCACGGACTTCCAGAACGGTCACGGTGACGATCGCGTTCTTGTTGAGGCCAGCCGAAGCGGCGGTGGTGCCGCCAGCGGCCGGGCCGCCACGCTCAAGCTGCTTCATGCCGAGGCTGATGCGTTCCTTCTCGACGTCGATGTCGAGAACAACGGCCGAAACCGTTTCGCCCTTGCGGTGCAGAGCCAGAGCGTCTTCGCCCGAAATGCCCCATGCGATGTCCGACATGTGGACCATGCCGTCGACGTCGCCGTCCAGGCCGATGAACAGACCGAATTCGGTCGCGTTCTTGACTTCGCCTTCGACGGTCGAACCGATCGGGTGACGTTCTGCGAACGAATCCCACGGGTTCGACTGGGCCTGCTTGAGGCCGAGCGAGATGCGGCGCTTTTCGGGATCGACTTCGAGAACCAGAACTTCGACTTCCTGGCTGGTCGAAACGATCTTGCCGGGGTGAACATTCTTCTTGGTCCAGGACATTTCCGAAACGTGGACCAGACCTTCGATGCCGGCTTCCAGCTCAACGAACGCACCATATTCGGTGATGTTCGTGACGCGGCCCGACAGCTTGGCGCCGACCGGGTACTTGGCGCTGGCGCCTTCCCACGGATCGCTTTCCAGCTGCTTCATGCCGAGCGAGATGCGCTGCGTGTCGCGGTTGATGCGGATGATCTGAACACGGACGGTGTCGCCGATGTTGATCATCTCGTTCGGGTGGTTGATGCGCTTGTACGACAGGTCGGTGACGTGCAGCAGGCCATCGATGCCGCCCAGATCAACGAACGCACCATAATCGGTGATGTTCTTGACGACGCCTTCGATGATCTGACCTTCGGCCAGCGTCTGGATGAGGCCGCTGCGCTGTTCGGCGCGGGTTTCTTCCAGAATGGCGCGACGCGACACGACGATGTTGCCGCGGCGACGATCCATCTTCAGGATCTGGAAGGGCTGCGGAATGTCCATCAGCGGGGTGACGTCGCGAACCGGGCGAATGTCGACCTGCGAACCGGGCAGGAAGGCAACGGCGCCGTCGAGGTCGACGGTGAAGCCACCCTTGACGCGGCCGAAGATGACGCCTTCGACGCGGGCGCTCTCGGTGAACTCGCTTTCCAGCTTGTCCCAGGCGGCTTCGCGGCGGGCGCGGTCACGCGACAGCATGGCTTCGCCATGGGCGTTTTCGACGCG
>JAJZQN010000085.1 GCA_021847605.1 Pseudomonadota bacterium
CGCTCGAAACGAACGGATCAATGCAAAATCATCAAACTTTAGGGGCTTTCCGACTTCGCTCGAATCGAACGGCGCGCGTAAAAAAAAGGGGCCGCCTGCTGATGAGCAGGCGGCCCCTTTTTACGTCAGTCTAACGCGGGGATCAGAGGCCCAGAGCGGCCTTCAGATCATCGACCAGATCGGTCTTTTCCCACGGGAAGAAGTCGCCCTCGGGCTTGCGGCCGAAATGGCCATAAGCGGCGGTCGGCTGATAGATGGGCTTGTTGAGGCCCAGATGCGTGCGGATGCCGCGGGGGGTCATGCCGCCCAGCTTCTCGATCTTGCCGATCGCTTCCTCGATCTTGTCATCGCCCACGGTGCCGGTGCCATGCGTGTCGACATAGAGCGACAGTGGCTTGGCGACGCCGATGGCGTAGGCCAGCTGGATCGTGCAACGCTGGGCAAGGCCGGCGGCAACGATATTCTTGGCGAGGTAGCGGGTGATATAGGCGGCCGAACGGTCGACCTTGGTCGGATCCTTTCCGCTGAACGCGCCGCCGCCATGGGGCGAGGCACCGCCATAGGTGTCAACGATGATCTTGCGGCCGGTAAGGCCGGCGTCGCCGTCAGGGCCGCCGATTTCGAAGCTGCCGGTCGGGTTGATGTGATAGACGGTTTCGTCCGAAAGCAGTTCGGCCGGGATCACCTTGGCCACGACAGCCTTCACATAGGCCTTGAGTTCGGCTTCCTTTTCGCCCTCGTCATAGCCCTTGGCATGCTGGGTCGAGACGACGATGGCGGTGCAGGCAACCGGCGTGCTGCCTTCGTAGCGTAGCGTGACCTGGCTCTTGGCGTCCGGCTCCAGGAAGGGGGCCGCCTTGGAATGGCGGTCGGCCGCCATGGTTTCCAGAATCTTGTGGCTGTAATAGAGGGTCGCGGGCATCAGATCGGGGGTGTCGTCGGCGGCATAGCCGAACATGATACCCTGATCGCCGGCGCCTTCATCCTTGTTGCCGCTGGCGTCGACGCCCTGCGCGATGTGGGCGGACTGGCCGTGGAGGTTGTTTTCAAAGCGGAAGCTCTCCCAATGGAAGCCTTCCTGCTCATAACCGATGCGCTTGACGGTTTCGCGGACGGTCTTTTCGATTTCGTCCTGAGCGCCCGGCGCCCACTCGCCATTTTCATAGACGCCCTTGCAGCGGATTTCGCCGGCGAGGACGACAAGCTGGGTCGTGGTCAGGGTTTCGCACGCGATGCGGGCTTCGGGGTCCTTGGACAGGAAGAGATCGACGATGGCGTCGGAAATCTGGTCAGCGACCTTGTCGGGATGGCCTTCGGAAACGGATTCCGAGGTGAAGAGATAATTGCTACGCATGAGACTCCCGTAAGACGATGGGGCGAATTTCGATATAAAGAAATGTTTATGTGCCTATTAGCTTTTGCCCGCACGCATGGCAATGGCCAGTGCGAACAGCAGCGCGATCACCGCCAGCGCGGCCCAGTTGCCGATATGGGCAAAGGGCGTGGGCGGTAGCGCGGGGGGCAGGCCCGCATCGAGAAAACCGGCGCGGTTGAGGCCAAGGGCGTGGATCACATGGCCGCGTGCGTCGATGATGGCGGAAACGCCGGTCGGGGTGGAGCGCAGGATCGGCACCCCTTCCTCCAGCGCGCGCAGGCGGGCCTGCGCCAGATGCTGGACCGGACCCCAACTGCCGAACCAGGCGTCGTTGGAGGGATTGAAGATGAAGTCCGGGCGATTGGCGGCGTCGACGACATGGCCCGAAAAGATGATTTCGTAGCAGATCTGCACGCCCATTTTGAGCGCGGGGCGGCCGGTGGCGGCGGGCAGGGTTAGGCTGCGGGCGCCGGGGCCGGGCCAGAAATCGGCATCGCCGGGGACGAGGCGGGAGAGGCCGATGGGTTCGAGCCAGCTTCGCATCGGCAGATATTCGCCATAGGGGACGAGGTGCGACTTGTCATAGCGGCCCGCCAGCGTGGCGCGGGGCGTGACGATCCAGACGCTGTTGTTCGCGCCGGCCAGTTTGTTGGTGAGGACGCCTTTTTCCTCGACCGGCTTGAAATAGACCTTGTCCCCGCCGGTCAGCAGCAGGTCGCCGGGGCCGAGCAGGCCGGCGAGGCGGGCGCGCCAGTCGGGTTCCATGTCGAGATAGGCGGGAATGGCGGCTTCGGGCCAGAAGATGAGGCGCGGGGCCGGGCGGGGCTGACCTGAAAGCGTCGAGAGCTTGGCGAAGTTGCGATATTCCGCCTCGACCGAATATTTCTCATCCTGCCCGATATTCGGCTGAACCACGCGGACGCGCGGGGCGCCGGTGGGCGTCGCGGGGGCGGGAGAGGAGTTGCCCCAGACCGCACATAAGAGCAGCGGAGCGAACAGGGCTGCGGCGGGGCGGAACTGGCGGCGCAGGGCGAGCAGCAGCGCGCCCGCCGACAGGATGACGAGAGCGCCGAGGCCATATGTGCCGATCAGCGTGGCGCCGATCGCTGCGCCAGACGGCAGCAGGATGACGCCGATCGGGTTCCACGCGAAGCCGGTGAACAGGGTGGCGCGCAGATATTCGGTGGCGATCCAGCAGGCGGCGAAGAGGAGGGGGAGGGTTACGCTCTCTTCGTTGCGTCCGGGCGGTTTGATTGGGAGATGGGTTCCCGCCTTCGCGGGAATGACGCGAGAGAAATAATAGGCGCCCAGCGTCGCGACGCCGGGGAAGACCGCGAGATAGAGCGAGAGGAGAAGGACCGCGCCATAGCCGAACCAGTGCGGCATGCTGTCCTGAAAGGTGAAGGCGTGGGCGATCCAGTTAAGGCCCAGGGTGAAATGGCCAACGCCAAAGCACCAGCCGCGGGCGAAGGCGGCGCGGCGGTCTGGTGCGGCCTGCACCAGTGCCAGCAGCAGCGCGAGGCAGGCGAGCGTGACGGGCCACAGGTTGAGCGGGGCAAAGCCCGTGGCCGACAGGAAACCGGCGATCAGCGCAGCCAGTTTTGGCCGGGTCGTCAGGGCGGCGAGGATCGCGCGCATCGGGCCGGGTGTCAGCGGATATTGGCCATGGTGGCGTGGCTGCACTTGTCATCCTTGGCCGCGCCATGGCCGGTCAGCATCGATGCGGCGAGGAAACCGCCGACAAGGAGGACGAGGAACAGGCCCGACAGCAGGGCAAGATATTTCTCGATAAACGCCTTGATCGGGCGGCCGAATTTCCAGAACAGGAAGCCCACCAGCATGAACTGGAACGCGCGGCTGAGGACGCTGGCCCAGAGGAAGGTGAAGAGCGAGAGGCCGATAAAGCCCGCCGTGATGGTGATGAGCTTGAACGGGATGGGCGTCGCGCCCTTGATCAGGATGATTTCCGCGCCGTAATTGCGCAGATAGCAGGCCGCGACCGGGAATTTCGCCGACAGGCCCAGCGCCGAGAGGATTTGCTGTCCCAGCGCCTCATAGAGGAAATGGCCGATGCCATAGCCGAGCAGCCCGCCCAGCACCGACGCCAGCGTGCAGATGAAACCGAAGCGCAACGCCCGTTCCGGCCGGGCAAGGGACATCAGGCCCAGCAGCGGGTGCGGGGGAATGGGAAAGAAGCTCGATTCCATGAAGGAAAAGGCGAAAAGCCAGCCTTCGGCATGGCGGTGGGCGGCCTTGGCCAGCATCCATTGATAGAGCTTTGTAAGCATCGGCCGCCGACCTAGCCGAGATCGTTACGCCCTGCCAGCGCTTTTGCGGGCAATGGAGTTGCGAATGGTGCAATCCCGGACGTGGCGGTCCGACGCGCAGGAAGCACGGGACGAAGAAGCGGGTAGCGCGACGGCGTTGACTGTTTGGCGTCGTCTGGGCATGACCCGCTTTCAGTCCTGTTCGATCGGCCCCGAGTGACCCTGTTTAAACCTTCCTGGTCCAAAATTCGGCAGCGTGCGGGAGGTCTGGCGTTTGCGCTGGTGCTGAACCTGCTGCTGTTGCTGGCGCTGTTTACCCTGTCCCCGACATTCGACCCGCCCAAGAAGGATGACCGGATGGCCGTCACCTTCGACATCGAGACGGGCAAGAAAACCGAGGAAAAACAGGCCACGGCGGAAAAGGCGGAGAAGCGCGAGGAGGATAAGGTCACGCCGCAGAAGCAGGCTGCACCCGTTATCCGCCCGCCGGTGCCGGTGGAAAAGCCGGCCGAGCAGCCGCCTTCGCCCTTCCCCTTCATCACGATGAACCGCGAGCAGATGGCGGCCGCCGATATAGGGAACATGCCCAAGGCGGCGCAGGGCGCGCCATCCGACGGGCAGGGCAGCAGCGCGGCGGTGCAGGGGCCGGGTGACGGGCCGGGCGGCGTGCAGCTTTACAATGCGGAATGGTATCGGCGGCCGACCGATGCGGAACTTAGCCCGTTCCTGCCAGCCAATGCGCCCGCGGAAGGATGGGGCATGGTCGCGTGCAAGACGATCGACCATTATCATGTCGAAAATTGCCAGATGATCGGGGAATCGCCGATGGGGTCGGGCTTTGGCCGCGCGGTGCGGCTGGCGTCATGGCAGTTTCTGGTGCTGCCGCCACGGGTCAACGGTAAGGTGATGGTGGGCGAATGGGTGCGGATACGCATAACCTATAGCCGCCGGGCAGCGCCGCCGCCGGGCGGATAGGTCCGGTCCAATTGCTGCTGGGCGGATCGGGTGGGAGCGATGCGAGGCGGCTATGGCATGGGGAGGCGGCAGGAGTTTTCCCCATGAAAATCGGCATTTTGACGTTCGACGGCTTCAACGAACTCGACAGTTTCGTGGCTTTGGCTTTGCTAAACAGGGTGCCGGGTTGGCGGGCGGAATTGTGTGGGCCGGGGGAGCGGCTGACGTCGATGAACGGGGTGGTGGTATCCAACGTTCAACCCATTGAATTTGCGAATGAATGTGACATTGTATTGATCGGCAGCGGGGTGCGGACGCGGGAGGTTGTCGCGGACGGGGCGATCATGGCACGGATCGCGCTGGACCCCGTGCGCCAGATCATCGGGGCGCAATGTTCGGGCGCGCTGATTTTGGCGAAGCTGGGCCTGATCGGCGACCTGCCCGCCTGTACCGACAAGAGCAGCAAGCCATGGGTGGCGGAGGCGGGAGTCGATGTGCTGGACGCGCCGTTCGTGGCGCATGGCAATATGGCGACAGCGGGCGGATGCATGGCGGCGCATTACTTAAGCGCCTGGGCCATGGCGCGGGGCGCGGGCGAGGCTGCGGCGCGGGACGTGATCGATTATGTCGCGCCGGTGGGCGAGAAAGCGGAGACGCTGGCGCGGGTGATGGACGTGGTGACGCCGTTTCTGCCCGCGCCGGTAGTGGAGGTGGTTTAACTGGCGATGTAGGAGCAGGTGGCCCTGCGCGGGGCGTCGGTTCCATTTTCTTTCGCGGCTGCTCTGGCAAAGCGTTCGACGGAGCGCATGCTGGAATAAGGTGCGGCGCATCGAACGATGCCCGCCATCGACGGTTGCCCGGTGGCGGTATCGATCAGACGGAAACTGACCAGCAAACCTGCGCTGACCGTGGCTGAGCCGGGGATGCCCAGTGTGAACCACAGGCTGGAACTGGTGCGGGTTGTGCCGCCTGCCTGCTCGATCGTGACGCGCAGAATTTTCGGGGCGCCGCCTGTAAACAGAGGTTCCTGTTGGACGGCCTGTAACAGCGGCGGGACAGGCGCTTTATCGGTCACGGCATTGAGCGATTGGGCATAGCCGTCAATGGTGGATACGGTCGCCTTTGCCGTTTCGTCACGGCCCGTGCAGGGACGTAACCTGTCCGCCTCCGTCAGCATGGCATTATATTGTACGAGGATGGCGCTGGTGCCGGGATTGCCCTGAACTTCCGATGGAAGGATGAATGTGGGATTCGCCCCCGACATGTCCGGTTTTAGCGTTGCAGCGTGCCAGGCGGGCAGCTGGACATTGGGGTCTGTGGTCAATCTGGCAGAACGATTCATGAGGATGGAGGAGAGAAGCGCCCTGTCTTCGATGCTGAGCGTTACGGCCGCGAAACTGGTGGAAGAGGCGAGAGCCGGCAAAATATCTGCCAGCGCGGGAACGACGACCTTTCCCTCGGGGGTCTTGGCCTTCATAAAGCCTACGGTAGTTCCTCCGGCATCCTTTTCCGCAGTTTTGATTTCGCCCGGCGTGAGGGCGCTGGGGCATGTTTTGGCTTTGGCGTAGGTCGTGAGGGCGTCAATCCGCTTTTGAATGGCATAATAGGCGGCCGCGTTGATGGCTTCGCTGCGCGTGACGAGCAGGACGTTGCCGGTGCCGACCTTATTATGAGCCAGTGCCGCGATGATCGCCCCCGCCTGATTGATGGCGTCGCTGCCCAGCAGGGCGGCTTCGATGGCGCCGGCGCCATCGCCCAACGTCGTCTTCCCGTCGGCTGCCGTCAGGCCGAGGGCGGCGGCTATGCCGACCTTTTCCGTTTCGTCGTCGGCCAGAGCCGGTGTCGCACAGGCCATGGCGGCCATGGTAAAGCATGTGGTGATGCGTCGAAGTCGTGCCATGTTCATTCCCCTTCGATAGAGACATGCGACCCGAAATCGTTTCGAATGTGTCATGGAAGCAGGTGGGCCGCAATCGATTTGGTGATGCGGGATCATCTCCCGATCAAAGAGGCATTCAGGGTTGCATATCGCTACTGATATGGCAGGATCGGCGGTCTGACAGGAGAGAGGACAACCCCATCATGATCATCCATGGCGCGCGGCCGTCGCCCTTTGTGCGCAAGGTCATCGTCTTTGCGGCGGAAAAGGGCATCGAGGTTGAGGTGCAGCCGGCCGGGTTCGGGCGGGGGGCGGACGGATATTTCAGCGCGTCGCCATTCGGCAAGATACCGGCGCTGGAAGATGGCGATTTCCTGCTGTGCGATTCCACCGCGATCATAACCTATATGGATGCATTGAAGCCCGGCACGGAGATGATCCCGACCGAACCGAAAGCGCGGGCGCGAACCATATGGTATGAGGAATTTGGCGATACGGTGGTGCAGCCCAGCGGCATGAAGATATTCTTCAACCGGGTGGTGGCCAAGGCGGTGAAGCAGCCACAGAATCTGGAGGCGGCGGACCGGGCGGAAGCGCAGGAAATGCCGAAATATCATGATTATCTGGAATCGGTGATGCCCGACAGCGGTTGGTTGGTGGAGGATCGCTTTACGCTGGCGGACCTTGCGGCGGCATGTCCGCTGATCAATGTGGGCTATTGTTCGGATGGGCTGAGCGCGGAAAAATGGCCGAAGACGGCGGCCTGGCTGGCGGCGGTGAAGGCGCAGCCCAGCGTTGCGGCGGCGCTGGAACTGGAATGGCCGGGGGTGAAGGCGATGCTGGATAAATAACCTATATGGTGAATTATGCTTGACATCGTGACGATCATCTGGCAGAGACGGGCATAGTGGAAAAATGTGAGTCGCCCCGATGGGGTGGCGGGCAGGAAAAAGGGGCTGGTCCTTCGTGGGGCCGGCCCCTTTTGCGTGTCGGGCTTGCGGGGGCGATGACGGGGAGGGGCGTGTGCGAAAATCTGGGGGTGAGGCGAAAGGGGCTAAGCGGGCGAAGCGCCGGAATGCGGCGAAGCGGGGCGTGAATGCCGGAGTGATGAGGGCGTCGACGCGGGCGGTGGAGTCGGCGGGGCAACAAGCGTCTGCATCGGCATTGGCAACGGCAGCGGCGCCGACTTTGGCGGGGGCTTCGTTATGGGCATCGGTTGCGGGTGCGGGTGGTGGTTCCAGTGCGAGCGCGGGTTCGGGCGGTGAGAGGCTGAGCGGTGTGCAGGAAGCGGGGCCGGATGCCGCTGCTGGTACGGGCGCAGGCTCGGGTGGCGAGAGTTCGAGTAGGGGGCGGCAGCAGGAGCCGGATCAGGATGCGGGCATGGCGGCGACTGCGCGGCAGGATGGCGAAGAAAGGGTCGGGCATGGTGCGGGCCATGCTGCTGGCCGGGGGGCTGGTCGGGGTGCCGGTGGCGACGACGGGCTGATCGTGCAGCGCAACGCCATGGGCGGCGCGCCCGGCGGCAGGGCGGCGCAGTTTCGCCGGGCGCGGTGCGATAGCTGGACACAGGAGGAGGTGCTGCACTTTCTGGACGTGCTGACCGATACGCTCAATGTCAGCGAGGCGGCGCGGGCATGCGGGCGCAGCCGGTCGGGCGCCTATCGCAAGAAAGCGATCGACCCCGGCTTTGCCGACGCATGGCAGGCGGCGATCGACATGGGCTATGCCGAGCTGGAGATGTTGCTGCTGCGCGAATTGACGCAGGGCAGCCAGATCGAGGAAGATGTGCAGGATGGCGCAGGCGCCGTCACGAAGCGACGGGTGAAGCGCTTTCGCGACCTGCGCACCGCCATGGCGATGCTCGACCGCCACGCCGCACGGATGGACGCGCGCCGCACGAAGGCGGGCGGCGCCGACGGGCCGCAGGGTGAGCGGGCGGGCGAGAAATTGCGCAAGGTGCTGGAGGAGATCAGGCGGAGACGGGCGATGGAGGAGCGAGAATGATGGGGATTATTTTTAGTGTTGCCGAATTCGGTCTGGGTGTGTGAATCTGGTTTCGTGAGAATAGGCGTGCAGGTGGTTGAGATGCGATCGGCTAGAAACCTTGTTTCAACTTTTAGTTGATTCTTTACGAAACCTCCCTATTTAGGGGTTCGGCCACGGAGCTAATGGAGCCGTGTCCAATTCCGGAGCCCGCGCACCAGCTTGCGCGGGCTTCCGCGTATCTGGGGGGTGACTAGGTATGCATCTCGCTTTCTTGGACGAGTTTGGGCATTGCGGGCCGTATGTAGCCAGAAATGACGCTCGCTACAATCAAAGCCCTGTTTTCGGTTTGGCAGGTTATGTTATCCCTCACCATGAAGCTCGTAACTTCGCAACATTTGTGTTGAAATTAAAGAGCACGATGCTTGCTTCCTACTGAGTAAAAAAAAAAAA
>JAJZQN010000033.1 GCA_021847605.1 Pseudomonadota bacterium
TGGTTCGCGGACCCCATCAGGGCCAGCAGTCCCTCCCGACTGCAACAGTAGGCCGGACAGACGACTGCAACCGACCGAACGTCAAAACATCAATTTGTACTTGCAACGCGGGAGCCATCCACAGACGCCAGTCCGCTCCACACCCCTTTTGGTCATTCCCGCGAAGGCGGGAAATTTCCTGACATTTCGCTCAGCCCCATGCTGGAGAGATGGAACCCCGCGTTGACTATCGCCGCTCTCCGGCGCGCGGGGATGGCGGTGTCGAACCGACTTTCCGCCACACACCCAAACCCCACTTTCGCCCGTGCATCATTCCCTTGCTTGGCAAAGGCGCATGGGGTCCGCTATGCGGGGTGCATGCTGCTTCATCCCAATAGTCTCTCGCTGATCGGTAACACCCCGCTGGTCCGCCTTGCCGGTCCTTCACAGGAAACCGGCTGCGATATTTTCGCCAAGTGCGAATTCGCCAACCCCGGTGCGTCGGTCAAGGATCGCGCCGCCCTGTTCATCGTCAATGATGCCGAGGAAAAGGGGCTGCTGAAGCCGGGCGGCACCATTGTCGAGGGGACGGCGGGCAATACCGGCATCGGTCTGGCGCTGGTCGCCAATGCGAAGGGATATAAGACGATCATCGTCATGCCCGAAACGCAGAGCCGCGAGAAAATGGACACGCTGCGCGCTCTGGGCGCGGAGCTGGTGACGGTGCCGGCGGCGCCCTATTCCAACCCCGGTCATTTCGTCCATACGTCGCGCCGGATCGCCGAAGAGACGGAAAATGCCGTCTGGGCCAACCAGTTCGACAATATCGCCAATCGCAAGGCGCATATCGTCGGTACGTCCGAAGAAATCTGGACCCAGATGGAGGGGCGGATCGACGGCTTTACCTGCGCGGCGGGGACGGGCGGCACCATTGCCGGCGTGGGTCTGGGCCTGAAGGCCAAGGACGAAAGCATCACCATCGCGCTGGCCGATCCGCATGGCGCGGCGCTCTATAATTATTACGCCTGTGGCGAGTTGAAGGCGGAAGGAAGCTCCGTCGCTGAGGGCATCGGGCAGGGTCGGATTACCGCCAATCTGGACGGTGCGCCGATCGACACGCAATTCCGCATTTCGGACGAGGACGGGATGATGTGGGTGCGCCGCCTGCTGGCCGAGGAAGGGCTGTGCCTTGGCCTGTCGTCGGGCATCAATGTCGCGGGCGCGGTGGCGCTGGCGAAGCAGATGGGACCGGGCAAGCGGATCGCGACGATCCTGTGCGATACCGGGTTCCGCTATCTGTCGACGCTCTATAATCGCCAGTGGCTGGAATCTAAGGGCTTGACGGTCTTCCCCTGGCTCGCGCAGACTGCATGATCGCCGACACGGGTCGCGGCGAAGAGAATAAGAGCGCAAGCATGGCTGAAACTCCCCGCCGTCAGGAAGGGTTGCAGCGCGTCCAGATCGGTCTGACCGGACTGGCGGGTGTGGTGCTGCTCGTCGGCCTTGCCAATATCGTCATTGAAAAGGCGCGTGTGGACGATGCGGCCATGCCGACGCCGACCGTTCCGACAATGACGACCAATGCCGTCTCGCCCAAGGAGCCGCTGGCCGAATTGGGCGTACAGCCTGCGCCCGAACAGGCGCCGATCGTCCCCGACCTTCAGCCCGATCCCAATATCCGCAAGCCCATGGACCGCGATCCCGCTGCGCAGCCGCGCTGACGGTCATGGCGGGGCAGGGGGGATATGGGCCGTCCGTTCGGGCGGGTCTGACCGGATTCCTCTGGCTGTGGCTGCCGCCGGTCGCCCTTTCATTGTGGGGGCTGGTGCGAACATGGACCACCGGACAGGCTGACCCGTGGAACTGGGCATTACCCGCTGCATCGTTGATGGCGGCGGCCGGTTGGCTGACGGCGCGGCGCGGCTGGGCCTTTTCCTTATGGGGGGCGATGGGTGGCGCCGGGATGGCGCTGATCTTTTGCGCGCGCGTGTCCGGGCGAATGCCGGATGGGGTGGCGGCGCTGGGTCTGCTGGCGGTGGCCGTGATGGCGGCGGCTGGTGGAGCGCTTGTGCAGCGGGCGCGCTATCTCGCTGGCGCGCCGTTGCTGGTCGGGGCTGCGCTGCTGCCGCTATGGGGGCCGACAGGTCCGGTCCAGCCTGTCCCGGATCGTCCCATCCTTGCCGTCGTCACCGCGCTGCCGCTGTTCTGGGCGGAAACGGGTGGGGCCGGGCCAAGTGAGATCGGGACGGGGCCGGTCGATGCGCCGATCGTCACGATCCTGCGCACCCGCTTCACGGTAAAACCGCTGGACGACCCCGCCAGACTCGCGGAGTCGGGCGCGCGTCGCCTGTTGCTGGCGCAGCCTCGCGCATTGCGGCCGGATCAGATGGTGGCGATCGATCGCTGGGTCCGGGGTGGCGGAACGGCGGTAGTGCTGGCCGATCCGATGCTGCGCTGGCCGTCCGATCTGCCGCTCGGCGACCGGCGTCGCGCCCCTTCGGTCAGCCTGTTGGAACCGATGCTCAGCCATTGGGGATTTGGTTCGCCCGATGGTGTCGAAGCGACGGAAATGCGTCACTTTCTGCCCCGTGACGGGCGACTTCTTACCCTGTCCGGTGCGCAGTCATGGGGGCGGGGCGGCTATGTCGCGACGCGGCGGATCGGTGCGGGCAGGGTGATCCTGCTGGGGGATGCCGATGTTCTGGACGACCGGCTGTGGCTTGGCGATCCGGCGCGGCCGCTCGATCCGCATGGCTGGGTGGCGGATACGCCTGCAATGCTGATCGACTGGCTGAATGGCGTGCCGGTGGAGGCGCGTCGATGGATGCGGACGCCTCAGGATGTCTTCGCGGCACTCCGTTGGTCGCTGTTGGTCGGGACAGGATGGGCGATCATGGGACTGATGCTGTTCGGGCGGATTTCCGTGGGGTTTCAAGCCCATGCCGGACCCGGGGAAAAGCGGGGAGAAACAGGGAAAAACGGCTGATCCCATTTTTTACCACTGACTCCCAGTTCTACCCAAAATTTCCCTTTTCACGTGCCCTGATGCTTGGTAGGAAAACCGGCATTGGGGTTCACAGGCATGATCAGTCCTGAGCGTTGAAGGCGGCGATGGCCGTTTTTGGCGGCGGGAAGTCTGTGCCCCCTTGAAAAGGGGCCACTTTTCAACGTGTCGGACGTCTATCTCTATTCGGGCAACCTCTTCAGCGTCGCGGACGGCAAAGGCCGGTTCGTGCTGCCGCTGGAGATGCGCAAGCTCGTCAAGCAGAGCAGCGACGGCGACAATCGGCTGTGCCTGTCGATTCATCCGGGCAATGGCTGCGCGACGGGTTTTGGCCTGTCCCACAAGCGTTTTCTGTTCGACGAGGTTGATAATCTGGAGCGCATCGCGCGTGAGGCCGGGCGCGATTTCGACGGCGATCAGGAGCGCGAAAACCGCTTCGGTTCGATCGAGGACGTGAATTTCGACGATGGCGGCCGCTTCCTCATGCACCCCGATGTGAAGGAAGAGGCCGGGATCAGCGATGTCGTCTTTTTCTATGGCGTGGGCCGTTACATTCAGATGTGGGACCCCCAGCGTCTGCTCGATAGCGAAGGCCGCCCCGCGCTCATCCGCAACAAGGTGAAGCGCTGGCTCGACGCACGCGCGGCGGGGGGTGGCAAGTGACCGCACCCATCGTCCCGGTCGCTCCTGCTGCCGATCGGCACATCCCGGTGCTGATGATGGAAGTTCTCGACGCGCTGGCCATTGCGCCGGGGGAAATCCATATCGACGGCACGTTCGGTGCCGGCGGATATTCGACGTTCATGGCGCGCGCCGGTGCGCGGGTCTTTGCCTTCGATCGCGACCCCGATGCGATCCGCGAAGGGCAGGCTCTGGCCGATGCGGAGGGGATCAGCCTGATCCCGACCGAATTTTCGCGCATGGTCGAGGCGCTGGCCGAGCGCGGCATCGACACGGTGTCGGGCATCACGCTCGACATCGGTGTATCGTCGATGCAGCTCGACCGGGCGGAGCGCGGCTTTTCCTTCCAGTCGGACGGGCCGCTGACCATGACGATGAGCCAGGACGGCATGAGCGCCGCCGATTTCCTCAACACCGCCCCGGAAGAAGAGATCGCCGACGTCATCTATCGCTATGGCGAAGAGCCGCGATCGCGCCGGGTGGCCCGCGCCATCGTGGAGGCGCGCCCGCTGGAGCGGACCGGGCAGCTTGCCGCCGTGGTGCGCCGCGCGCTGGGCTACAAGCCGCATGACAAGAAAGACCCCGCGACCCGCACTTTTCAGGCGATCCGCATTCATGTGAATCGCGAACTGGAAGAGCTGGAGCGCGGGCTGGAGGCGGCCGAGGCGCTGCTGGAGCCGGGCG
The DNA here is from genome assembly GCA_021847605.1 of Pseudomonadota bacterium. Classification (GTDB taxonomy): domain Bacteria; phylum Pseudomonadota; class Alphaproteobacteria; order Sphingomonadales; family Sphingomonadaceae; genus Sphingobium. The sequence continues at coordinate 4,349 of JAJZQN010000033.1, forward strand.
GGCGTCTGGCAATCGTGACCTTCCACTCTCTGGAAGACCGGATCGTGAAGCAGTTTCTGCGCAAGCGCAGCGGCGGCGAGGCGGGCGGATCGCGCCATTTGCCCCAGCGCGCCGCGGGTGACGCGCCAACCTTTGAAAAGCCGGCCAAGGCGGTGCGGGCGGGGGATGCGGAGCTGGCCCGCAATCCCAGAGCCAGATCCGCCACGCTGCGCAGCGCCATTCGTACCAACGCCCCGTCCAATGCCCGGAGTTCCCGCCCATGATCGCCGTCAAAAGGTTGCAGAGCCTGATCTGGGTGATCCTCGTCGCGCTGGGCGCGCTGGGCGCCTATATGGTGTCGCTGAAGGTTGCGACCGAGCGTAACGAACTGATGCATGTCCGGGCGCAGATCGCGCGGACGCGGGCCGACATCCGCTATCTGGAAACGGAATTCAGCGCGCGCGCCTCCATGCGGCAGCTGGAGCGCTGGAACCATGATGATTTCATGTATGCGACGCCGACCGCCCAGCAATATCTGGCGGGGGAGCAGGCGCTGGCGCAACTGGACGGGGTTCAGCCCAATGGCCCTGATTATGTCGCGCCGCCGGTGATGGTGGCGATGGTCGAAACCCCGGCCGACTTGCCATCCGCCCCGCAAAAGGCGCCGGCCAGCCCCGCCGCGACCCAGATTCGCAGCGACATCGCCGTCATTCGGGAGGCGCATGCCGCCGACAATGTCGACAAGCTGCCCAAGCCCGCGCGCCCGACCCCGGCGCAGGTGGCAAAGGCCGATGCCGACGTCAGCCGGCCCAATCCGATCGCACGCAAGGCCGAGCGGATGGCGATGCTGGACGCCAAGCTGCTGGACGACAGTACGCTGGGCGACCTGAGCGCGCGCGCGGCGCGTGAAAAGCGCAAGGAGCCGCGCTGATGGCCACGATCATCGTCCAGCCGGGCGGCGCCCGCGCCAGCCGTCAACGGGTCAGCCTGACGCAGATTGCGCATAACCGGCTGATGCTGTTGCTGATCCTGTTCATGGGGATTACGGCGGTGGTGATATTGCGCCTGTTCTGGGTGGGCATTTTTGCCCATGGCGCGCAGGGCGATGACGCCCTGTCTCCGTTCGTCCCCGCGCGCGCCGACATCGTGGACCGTAACGGCGTGCCGCTGGCGCGCACGATGGATGCCTATTCCATCGCCGTGCGCCCGTCCAAGCTGATCGGCGAACCGGCGGAACTGGCGCGCAAGCTGCACGAAATCTTTCCCGACGAACCCGAAGCGGCTTTCTATAAAAAGCTGACCGGCCGGGGCTGGGCCTATCTGCGTCGTCGCGCTTTGCCCGAAGAAGTGGCGGCGGTGAATGCACTGGGCGAAATCGGCATCGAATTCCCGCGTGAAAAGGAGCGCCTCTATCCGCAGCGTACGCTGGCCGCGCATCTGCTGGGCTTTGCGCCCAATGCCGATGGCGTGGGCGGCATGGGCGTGGAGGCAGCATTCAACAAGCGCCTGACCGACCCGGCGCTGCGCAGCCAGCCCTTTGCCGTGTCGATCGACAGCCGGGTGCAGGGCGCGCTGGAAAGTGAGCTGTATGCGCAGCTGGTGCAGACCCATGCCAAGGGCGCGGGCGGCATCATCCTGGACGCCAATACTGGCGAAGTGATCGCCATGGCATCCCTGCCGGTGTTCGATCCCAATAAGCTCCAGAATTATGCAGGGACGCGCTGTTCGGAATCGCCGCTGTGCAACCATATGGTGCAGGCGCGCTATGAGCTGGGTTCCGCGTTCAAACCGCTGTCGATCGGCGCAGCCATGGATGCGGGCGTCGTGACGTCGATGGCCAAGCGCTATGACGCGACCGCGCCGCTCGCCATCGCCGGTTTCCGCATCAAGGACGACCATCCGCTCGGCCGCTGGATCAACGTGCCCGAAACTTTGGTCCATTCGTCGAACATCGCGACCGCACGGATCGCCGACGAAATGGGCGCTGCGCCGCTGCAAAAACTGTTCCGCAGTCTGGATTTCGACCAGCGCGCCCCGATCGAGTTCAATGAGCGGGCCAAGGGCATCTGGCCGTCCAACTGGGGCCGGATCACCACCATGACCACATCCTATGGCCATGGTATCGCCATCACGCCGCTGCATCTGGCGACCGCCTATGCCGCGCTGGTCAATGGCGGCATGTGGCGCCCGGCCACCGTGCGCAAGCTGCGTCCCGATGAAGTGCCGCAGGGTCGCCGGGTCTTTTCCGCCGCGACCAGCGCGCGGATGCGGCAACTGTTGCGGATGATCGTGTCGAACGGTACAGGGCGTAATGCCGACGCCAAGGGTTTTCGCCTGGGCGGCAAGACGGGTTCGGCCGAAAAGCCCCAGGAAGGGCGCTATAACAAGACTTCGCTGGTGACGACTTTTGCCTCTGCCTTCCCCATGGACAATCCCCGCTATGTCGTCATCGCAACGATGGACGAGGCCGTCGGCCAGTTCGGCCTGCGCACCGCGGCCTGGACGGCGGCGCCCGTGGTGAAGCGCGTGGTGGAGCGCGCCGGTCCGATGCTGGGCGTGATGCCCGACGAGCGGCGGGACGTCGATATTTCCGATCTGATGCCGCTGTTGCACGGCGACAAGGGAGAATGATGATGCGCCTTGGGTCGCTGATCGAAGGACTGGATGCTGGCGTGACAGGCGATGCGGCGGACGCCGCCGTCACCGGATTTGCCATCGACAATCGCAAGGTCGCGCCCGGCACCATTTTCGGCGCCTTTCAGGGCATGCGCGTCAATGGCGAGACGTTCATTGCGGATGCGATCAAGGCCGGCGCCGTCGCCGTGGTCGCCCGCCCGGAGGCGAAGGTGGAGGGCGCGGTGCATATCGCGCACGCCAATCCCCGCCGCCTGTTCGCGCAACTGGCCGCCCGCTATTTCGCACCTTTCCCGGATGTCACCGTGGCCGTCACCGGCACCAACGGCAAGACGTCGACGGTCGAGCTGGCTCGGCAATTATGGCGGATGCTGGGGCATAAGTCGGCCTCCATCGGCACGCTGGGCGTCACCACCGCCGTCGATCAGGTGTCGACCGGCCTGACCACGCCGGACATCGTGACCTTCCTTGCCAATATGTCCGGCCTGAAACGCGAAGGCATCACCCATGCCGCGTTCGAGGCATCGAGCCATGGGCTGGACCAGTATCGCACCGAAGGGCTGCCGGTGCTGGCGGGAGCCTTTACCAACCTGTCGCGCGACCATCTCGACTATCATGGCGACATGGACAGCTATTTCGATGCCAAGATGCGGTTGTTCGACGAAGTGGTCGCCGCCGATGGCGCGGCTGTCATCTGGGCGGACGATGAATGGTCGGGCAAGGCGATTGAGCGTGCGGAAAAGCGTGGGCTGAAGATCGTCAGTGTCGGTGCGCAGGGTCAGGCGCTGCGTCTCGTCAAGCGGACGCCGACCCATCTGGGCCAGACGCTGGAGATTGAGGCGGACGGCAAGCCCTACAAGATCAACCTGCCGCTGATCGGCGCCTATCAGGCCGCCAACGCGCTGGTTGCAGCCGGCCTTGTCATCGCGACGGGCGCGGACGTGGCGAAGGTGCTGGAACTGCTGGGCCGGGTTCAGCCGGTGCGCGGGCGGCTGGAGCGCGCGGTCATCAACAAGGCGGGCGCCCCCGTCTATGTCGATTATGCCCATACGCCTGACGGGCTGCGCGCCGCGATCGAAGCGCTGCGCCCCCATACCAAGGGCAAGCTGGTCACGCTGTTCGGTGCAGGCGGGGATCGCGATGCGGGCAAGCGCCCCCTGATGGGCAAGGTTGCCGCCGACCTGTCCGACCATGTGATCGTCACCGACGACAATCCCCGGTCTGAGGAGCCATCGGCCATCCGTGCCGCCGTGCTGGCCGGAGCGCCCGACGCGCAGGAAATTGGCGGTCGTCGCGCCGCTATTGCCGCTGCCATCGCGCTGGCGGGTGCGGACGACATCGTGCTGCTGGCGGGCAAGGGTCATGAACAGGGACAGGTGATCGGCGATCGCGTGCTGCCGTTCGACGACGTGACCGTGGCGCGGGAGTGCGCCGGCTGATGGGGCATGCACATCCATCCGTTCGGTTTGAGCGTGTCGGGAACCGACCAGCGCGACCGCTTCTAGACTGCGCTCGAAGCGGGCGGGGGTGGTGATGGCTGCCCTTTGGACCTCCGACGAAATCGCTGAGGCCACAGGCGGCGCCGCGTCGGCGCCGTTCGCCGTTTCTGGCGTCGCGTTCGACAGCCGCGAAGTGGGGCAGGGCGACCTGTTCGTCGCGATGAAGGGCGAGACGACCGACGGTCATAAATTCGTCGGCAAGGCGTTCGGGCAGGGCGCCGCCGGCGCCATCGTTAGCGATCCTGTGGACCATCCCCATATACTGGTGAAGGACAGCGCCGTCGCGCTCGAAGCGATGGCAAAAGCGTCGCGCAAACGCATGGCAGGCAAGGTGATCGGCGTCACCGGATCGGTGGGCAAGACCGGCACGAAGGAAGCGCTTTATCATGCGCTGGATCGCGCCGTGCCGGGCAAGGTCCATCGTTCGCTCAAAAGCTATAACAACCATGTCGGCGTGCCATTGAGCCTGTCGCGCATGGCCCGCGACACCGCCTATGGCGTGTTCGAAATGGGTATGAACCATGCCGGCGAACTATCTGTTCTGACGCGGCAGGTGCGCCCTCATGTCGCCATCGTCACCGCCATCGCGCCCGCCCATATCGAATTTTTCGGCACCGAGGCAAAGATCGCCGAGGCGAAGGCGGAAATCTTCGAAGGGCTGGAGTCGGGCGGCACCGCGATCATCCCCTATGACAGCCCGCATGTGGCGCTGCTTTATAACCGGGCGGAGCGTTATGCGGCGCGCATCCTGACGTTCGGCCTTAGTCCGCAGGCCGACATTCACGCCTGCGAAGCCGTGCCGGCCCCCGGCGGCGGTACGCTGGTGACGGCGAAACTGCCCGGCGCGGAGCTGTGCTATACGGTGGCGGCACCGGGCGACCATTGGGTGTCCAATTCGCTGGCGGTGCTGGCGGCGGTCGAGGCGGTCGGCGGCGATCTGGCGGCGGCGGGCCTTGCGCTCGCCGAAATGCCGGGGCTGCCGGGGCGCGGCGAACGGCGCATCCTGCCGGTGGCTGGTGGCGAAGCGCTGCTGATCGACGAAAGCTATAACGCCAATCCGCTGTCCATGGCGGCGACGCTGAAACAGCTTGGCCGCGAAAGCGCGTCGCGCCGCGTCGCCGTGCTGGGCGGCATGCGCGAACTGGGCGACCGCAGCGCCGAATTGCATGCCGGGCTGGCCGCGCCGATCGCGGCGGGGCAGGTCGATTATGCTATATTGGTCGGCGCCGAAATGGCGCCGCTGGCCGACGCGCTCAACGGCGTGACGGCCCATATCCATGTTGCGGACGCGGCGGCGGCCACGTCCCTTATCCAAAATGAAATGCGTGCGGGCGACGCGATACTGGTCAAGGGATCGAACGGGGTGGGGCTGTCGCGCCTCGTCGCCGCCCTTGGCGATGCGGCCCGCGACGGAGATACAGACTAATGCTTTACTGGCTGGCCCAGACCCTTGATTTTGCGGGCATCTTCAACCTGATCCGCTATCTGTCCTTCCGGGCGGGGGCGGCGATCTTCACCGCGCTGTTCCTTGGTCTGGTGATCGGTCCGAAATTCATCGGCTGGCTGCGCGTGCGTCAGGGCAAGGGGCAGCCGATCCGATCCGACGGCCCGCAGACGCATCTGGCCAAGCGCGGGACGCCGACCATGGGCGGCCTGATGATCCTCACCTCCATGGTGATTTCGGTGCTGTTGTGGATGGACCTGTCGTCCACCTATGTCTGGGCCTGCCTGTTCGTGACGCTGGGGTTCGGCGCCATCGGCTTCCTCGACGATTATGACAAGGTGACGAAGGCCAGCCATAAAGGCCTGTCGGGCAAGATGCGCCTGTTGTTCGAATTTCTGATCGCCGGTGTGGCGGCGTGGATGATCGTCAACCAGCATGGCAATACCGCGCTCTACGTGCCTTTTTATAATGGTCCCGCGATCGAGCTTGGGCCGTTCTATTTCTGCTTTGCCGCGTTTGTCATCGTGGCGTTCGGCAATGCGGTGAACCTGACCGACGGCCTCGATGGCCTCGCCACCATGCCGGTCATCATCGCCAGCCTCGCCTTCATGCTGATCGTCTATCTGGTCGGTCGCGCCGACTTTGCCAGCTATCTTGGCATTCCCCATGTGCCGGGCGCGGGCAACCTGACCATATTGTGCGGGGCGATCATCGGGTCGGGCCTTGCCTTCCTGTGGTTCAATGCGCCGCCGGCCGCCGTGTTCATGGGCGATACCGGCTCTCTGGCGCTGGGCGGCACCATCGGCGTGATCGCCGTCACCGCCCATCATGAAATCGTGCTGGGCATCATCGGCGGCCTGTTCGTGGTGGAGGCGCTGTCGGTCGTCATTCAGGTCTTCTTCTACAAGCGCACGGGCAAGCGCGTGTTCCGCATGGCGCCGATCCACCATCATTTCGAACAGCTTGGCTGGGCCGAACCGACCGTGGTGATCCGTTTCTGGATCATCTCGTTCGTGCTGGCGCTCGCTGGCCTCGCCACCCTGAAGCTGAGGTAAGCGATGATCGTTTCGGACGCTTTCAAGGGTAAGAGCTATGCCGTGCTGGGCCTCGCCCGGTCCGGCCTTGCCACTGTCGATACGCTGGTCGCCAGCGGCGCGCGCGTCGTGGCATGGGACAGTCGGGAGGAAGCGCGCGCGCTCGTCGCGGGCAAGGCGGAGCTGGGCGATCCCATGGAGATCGATCTGGCCGGTTTCGACGGCGTGGTCGTGTCGCCGGGCGTGCCGCTCAACAAGCATCCGATCGCCATGCGCGCCAAGATCGCCGGTGTGCCGATTATCGGCGATATCGAATTGTTCGCGCTCGCCCGCCCGACGCTGCCGCCGCACAAGGTCGTCGGCATCACCGGCACCAACGGCAAGTCGACCACCACCGCGCTGATCCACCATATCGTCGAGCAGGCGGGTTTCCCCGCGCGCATGGGCGGCAATATCGGCCTGCCGATCCTGGGGCAGGAGCCGCTGGAACCGAACCTGCACGGGCCGGGCATCTATGTGCTGGAACTGTCCAGCTATCAGATCGACCTGACCCACAGCCTAGACTGCGATGTCGCCGTGCTGCTCAACATCACGCCGGATCATCTGGATCGCTATAACGGCTTTACCGGCTATATCGCGTCGAAGGCGCGGCTGTTCACCATGCAGTCGGCCGATCATGTCGCGGTGATTGCGACCGAGGATGAGCCGAGCCGGGGCATCGCCGCCGGTGTCTTCGCGCGGCTGGAGGCCGTCGATTCGTCCGACATCGATCGTACGGAGCAGCTTGGCTGGCCCTCGCTTCAGGGGCCGCATAATGCGCAGAACGCCGCCGTCGCCATCGCCGTGGCAAAGGCGCTGGGCATCGACGACGCGACCATCGCCAACGCGCTGACCAGCTATGCCAGCCTGCCGCACCGGATGCAGGCCGTCCGTACGCATAATGGCGTCCTCTACGTCAACGACAGCAAGGCGACCAACGCCGCCTCCACCGCGCCCGCACTCGCCGCATGGCCGGCCGTCGATGGCAAGCCGCGCATCCATTGGATTTTGGGCGGCGTCGCCAAATCCGACAATCTGGACGAATGCGCGCCGCATTTCGTCAATGTCGCCCATGCCTATACCATCGGCGAAGCGGGGCATATGTTCGCCGATCTGCTGCGTCCCGCTATGGCGGTGGATGACAGTGAAATGCTATCGGCCGCCGTCCGGCGCGCGGCGCGGATCGCCCAGCCGGGCGATGTCGTGCTGTTGTCGCCGGCCTGCGCCAGTTTCGATCAGTTCCGGGATTTCGAGGCGCGCGGCGATGCCTTCGCCGCGGCCGTGAATGCACTTGAATAACATCGTGGCTGTAGCGGGGGCGCTATGAACGGCAGGGAAGGGACGAAGATGTTCAGGGCAGGCGAACTGGTGAAGGGATTCAAGACCCGCACCGTTCCGCGTGAGCGCACGGCGCTCGCCATCTGGTTCTGGGAAATCGACCGCGTCCTGCTGTCGCTGATCGTCGCCCTCATGGCGATCGGTCTGGTGGCGGTGGCGGCGGCATCCCCGGTGGCGGCGATCGACCGTTCGACCGCGACGATTGCGGTGAACCCGCTCATCTATTTCTATCGCCAGTTGATGTGGGTCATCATCGGCCTGCCGATCATGCTGGTCATTTCCATGCTGCCCCGGCCACAGGCGCGGCGGCTGGCCACGGTGCTGGCGATCTTCTTCTTCGCGATGCTGTTGTCGGTGCCGGTGCTGGGCAGTATGGTGAACGGCGCCAAGCGCTGGATCGACCTGCCCGGTTTCCGCCTGCAACCCTCCGAATTTCTGAAGCCTGCCTTTGTCGTGACGGTCGCCTGGCTGCTGTCGCTGCGGGGCAAGGACATGAGCCTGCCGGTCATTCCGCTGACCGGCGTCCTCACCGCCCTGATCGCGGTCGTCCTGATGCGGCAGCCTGACTTTGGTCAGACGGTCATCTTCTGCGCTTGCTGGGGTGTGCTGTTGCTGCTGTCGGGCGTGTCGATGCGCTTCATCGGCGTGATGGGCGCGCTGGCGCTGGCGGGGCTGGTCGCGGTCTATATGTTCTACGAAAATGGGCGGCAGCGCGTGAACGACTTCCTCGGCATCGGGGTGCAGGTCGATGCCGGCCCGGATCAGACCGATCTGGCGTTCCGCACCATCACCCATGGCGGCTTTACCGGCGTCGGGCCGGGCGGCGGGCAAAACAAGTTCCGCCTGCCCGAAGCGCATACCGACTATATCTTTTCCGTGATCGGTGAAGAGTTCGGCCTGCTCGCCTGCATCGCCATCGCCTGCGTCTATCTCGCCATCGTGGTGCGGGTGCTGCTGCGCCTGCTGGATGAGGAGGATGCCTTCACCATTTTGGCGGCGGCGGGCCTCACCACCCAGTTCGGATTGCAGGCGATCATCAATATGGGCGTCAATGCGCAGATTTTTCCGTCAAAGGGCATGACGCTGCCCTTTATCAGCTATGGCGGCTCCTCTATGCTGGCGCTGAGCATCGGGGTTGGCCTGTTGCTCGCCTTTACGCGGCGCAATCCCTTCATGGGCCGGCACACCGTCGTCAAATGGAGTGGTCGATGAGCATTTCCCGTCACTTCGTCCTCGCCGCCGGCGGGACGGGGGGTCATATGATTCCAGCCCATGCCGTGGCAGAGGAACTGATGGCGCGCGGCCATCATGTCGCCCTCGTCACCGATGAGCGGGGCGCGAAGATTCCCGGCATCTTCGATAAGGCACAGGTGCATGTCATGCCCGCCGGGCGCATGACCAAGAATCCGAAAAGCTGGCCGGGCGCGCTGAAGGCGATCCTGTCGGGCCGCGCCATGGCCCGCCGCCTGAACGAGACATTCCGCCCCACCGCCGTCGTCGGCTTTGGCGGCTATCCCGCCATGCCCGCGCTGCTGGGCGCGCTGGCCGATGGCATCCCGACCGCCATTCATGAACAAAATGCCGTGCTGGGCCGGGTCAACCGCCTGCTGGCCGGGCGCGTGGATGCGATTGCCACGGCCTATCCCGATGTCGAGCGGCTGAAGGACGCCTATGCCGGCAAGGTGCATCTGGTCGGCAATCCCGTCCGCGAGGAAGTGAAGGCGCTGCGCGAGGAGGAATTCCCGCCGCTGACCGACGAAAGCGTGTTCCGCGTGTTGGTGATCGGCGGCAGCCAGGGGGCGACGATCCTGTCGACCGTGGTTCCGGAGGGGCTGTCGATGCTGCCTATCGCGCTGCGCCGCCGGTTGCAGGTGACGCAGCAATGCCGCGCCGAGGACATCGAGCGGGTTCGCAAAGTCTATGCCGAACAGGAAATTCCCGCCGACCTCGCTACCTATTTCAACGATGTGCCTGAAAAGCTGGGCTGGTCGCATCTGATGATCGCGCGGGCCGGTGCGTCGACGCTGGCGGAACTGACCTGCGCGGGGCGTCCCGCCATCCTCATTCCGCTGCCCAGCGCCATGGACGATCATCAGACCGCCAATGCGAAGGAAATGACCGAAGCAGGCGGCGCACGCACCATTCCGCAGGCACGCTTCACCGCCGTCGAACTCGCCAAGCAGATGCAGAAGATGGCGATGGAGCCGGGCGCATTGCAAAATGCGGCAAAGCGCGCGCGGGCCTGTGGCCGCCCCAACGCTGCGCGTGACATGGCTGACCTGCTCGAAAGCATCGGGCAGGCGCCGATCATGAACGATCCGGTCAAGGTCGGCCCGACGCCGACCACGCTGAATTTGAAGGGGGTGCCGGCGTGAAGCGCACGGACTTGTCCCTGAACCTCCCCTCCGTTCGCCCTGAGCTTGTCGAAGGGCTGTCCTTCTCATTCAGCGTTCAAGAAAAAGGGCAGGGCTTCGACAGGCTCAGCCCGAACGGCGTAATATATAAGGAAATCTGCGCATGAAGGGTGTCGGCACCGACATCGGCACGATCCATTTCATCGGCATCGGCGGCATCGGCATGTCCGGTATCGCCGAGGTGATGCATAATCTGGGCTATAGCGTGCAAGGCAGCGACGTGGCCGAGGGTTATGTCGTGGAAGGGCTGCGCGCCAAGGGGATCAAGGTGATGATCGGCCACAAGGCCGAGAATCTGGGCGATGCCGCCGTGGTCGTTACCTCTACCGCGATCAAGCGCGGCAACCCGGAGGTCGAGCTGGCGCTGGAAAACCGTATCCCGGTGATCCGTCGTGCTGAAATGCTGGCCGAACTGATGCGCCTCAAATCCACGGTTGCCGTCGCCGGCACCCATGGCAAGACCACGACGACGTCGATGGTCGCGGCGCTGCTGGATGCGGGCGGGGTGGACCCGACCGTCATCAACGGCGGCATCATCAACAGCTATGGGTCCAACGCGCGTCTGGGCAATAGCGACTGGATGGTGGTGGAGGCTGACGAGAGCGATGGCAGCTTCCTGCGCCTCGACGGCACGATTGCGGTCGTCACCAATATCGATCCCGAACATCTGGACCATTATGGCAGCTTCGACCGGGTGAAGGACGCCTTTGTCGAATTCGTCGGCAATGTCCCCTTCTATGGCGCGGCGATGCTGTGCCTCGACCATCCCGAAGTGCAGGCCATATTGCCGCGCGTGCAGGACCGCCGGATCGTCACCTACGGCTTTTCGGCGCAGGCCGACATTCGCGGCGAGAATGTTCAGCCCATTCCGGGCGGCAACCGCTTCGACGTGCAAATCCGTGAGCGCGACGGGTCGACCCGCCGCATCGAAGGGATCGAAATGCCGATGCCCGGCCGTCACAATGTGCTGAATGCCATGGCCGCCATCGGTGTCGCCCTGCAAATGGGCATTGACGACGCGACCATTCAGACCGGCTTTGCCAAGTTCGGCGGCGTGAAGCGGCGCTTCACCAAGGTTGGTGAGATCGCCGTCAACGGCGGCATCGCGACCGTCATCGACGATTATGGCCACCACCCGGTCGAGATCAAGGCGGTGCTGGCCGCAGCCCGCGAAGGCGCGAAAGGTCGCGTCGTCGCCGTGGTTCAGCCGCATCGCTTCACCCGCCTGCGCGACCTGATGGACGAGTTCCAGCAGGCGTTCAACGACGCCGACATCGTTTATGCCGCGCCCGTTTACACGGCGGGCGAGCAGCCGATCGAGGGCGTGGACAGCGCGGCTTTGGTCGCGGGCCTCAAGCGTCGTGGCCATCGCCATGCGGCAACGGTGGAAGGCGCCGATGCGCTGGCCATCGCGATTGCCGCCGACCTTCAGCCCGACGACATGATCATCTGCCTTGGCGCAGGCGACATCACCAAATGGGCGGCGGGTCTGGCCGCTGCCGTTTCCAGCGCAAAGGTGGATGCCTGATGTTCGAACTGTTCGCCATCGGCCTTGAGATGCAGAAGCGCATGATCGACGCCCAGATGCAGGGCGTGGAGGTCGCGCGCGACATGGTGGAGGCCGCGCAGCGCAATGTGCAGATCGGCATGGCCAGCCATGATGCGGGGCAGGCGAGCATGAAAGCGATGAAAAGCTGGATGAGTCTGTGGGGCGTGCGCGCTTGACCACGGCTATCGCTCTTCCCCCCGTTCGCGGTACGCTCAAGGCCGATGCGCCGCTTGCGCCGCTCGTCTGGTTCAAGGCGGGCGGCGTGGCGCAATGGCTGTTCGAGCCGAAGGATGCGGACGATCTGTCCGACTTCCTCGCCATGCTCGACCCTGACGTGCCGGTGCTGGCGCTGGGCCTTGGCTCCAACCTGATTGTGCGCGATGGCGGCGTGCCGGGCGTGGTCGTGCGTCTTGGCAAGCCCTTTGCGAAGGTCGAGCGGCTGGATGATACCGCGCTGATCTGCGGCGGCGGGGCGTCGGGCATTCTCGTATCCTCGACCGCGCGCGATGCGGGCATTGCCGGGCTGGAGTTTCTGCGCTCCATCCCCGGCACGGTCGGCGGCTTCGTGCGGATGAACGGCGGCGCCTATGGCCGGGAAACCGCCGACATATTGGTGTCGTGCGACGTGATCCTGCGGTCGGGCGAACAGGTGACATTGTTCGGCAGCGACCTGCATTACAGCTATCGCCATTCCAACCTGACCGATGGCGCCATCGTCGTCAGCGCGACCTTTCGCGGCGAACCGGGCGAACCGGCCGCCATTCAGGCGGAAATGGATCGCATCGCCGCCGCGCGTGAAGAAAGCCAGCCGCTGCGCAGCAAGACAGGCGGCTCCACGTTCAAGAACCCGGACGGGCATAAGGCATGGGCGCTGGTCGATGAAGCGGGCTGTCGCGGCCTGAAACTGGGCGGCGCGCAGGTGAGCGAGAAGCACACCAATTTCCTGATCAACGCGGGCGACGCCACCAGCGCCGACATCGAAGCGCTGGGCGAGGAAGTCCGCCGCCGCGTGAAAGAGAAGAGCGGCGTCGAGCTGGAATGGGAAATCCGGCGTGTCGGGGTGAGCAAATGACACACTGCCACCTCACTCCGTTCGCCCTGAGCCTGTCGAAGCCTGTCCTGAGCGACGCCGCAGGCGGCGTCGAAGGGGGCCGCACTTTTTTGCAAGAGGGGCAGGGCTTCGACAAGCTCAGCCCGAACGGTTTTAATCTGGAGTTTTACGCATGAGCCGTGGTCCCTGGCATGTCGCTGTCCTGATGGGTGGCTGGTCGGCGGAGCGGCCGGTGTCGCTCTCGTCGGGCGAGGGCGTGGCCAAGGCGCTGGAATCGCGCGGGCATAAGGTGACGCGCATCGACATGGACCGCAACGTCGCCGCACGGTTGGCGCAGGTGAACGCGGACGTCGTGTTCAACGCGCTGCATGGCGTGCCGGGCGAGGATGGCACGGTGCAGGGCATGATGGACCTGATGGGCGTCACCTACACGCATAGCGGTCTTGCCACATCGGTCATCGCCATCGACAAGCAACTGACCAAGCAGACTCTGGTCCCGCATGGCATCCCCATGCCCGTCGGCCATATCGTGGAGAGCGAGAGCCTGTTTTCCGGCGATCCCTTGCCGCGCCCCTATGTGCTGAAACCCGTCAATGAGGGCAGCTCGGTCGGCGTGGCCATTGTCACGGCGGAGGGCAATTATGGTTCGCCCATCGGCCGCGACAGCGTGGGACCGTGGCAGGATTTTCCCGAACTGCTGGCCGAACCCTATATTCGCGGACGCGAACTGACGACCGCCGTTCTGGGCGACGAGGCGCTGCTGGTCACGGAATTGCGGCCCAAGAGCGGCTTTTACGATTTCGACGCCAAATATACCGACGGCATGACCGATCATATCTGTCCGGCCGATATTCCGACCGAGATCAGCGAGGCGTGCAAGGCGATTGCGCTGCGCGCCCATCAGGTGCTGGGATGCCGGGGGGCGTCGCGGGCCGATTTCCGCTGGGACGATGAACGGGGCATCGACGGGCTGTTCCTGCTGGAGGTCAATACCCAGCCGGGCATGACGGCGCTCAGCCTCGTCCCCGAACAGGCGGCGAAGCTGGGCATTGACTATGCCACGCTGGTCGAGACTATTGTCGAGGAAGCGCTGAACCGCGCCGAAGGGGGATCGCATGGCTGAGGCGAAGATCAGGCGTGGTGGCACCGCACGATTGAGCAGCGCAAAGGGGCGCGCCACCCGTGGCGGTCGCGGCCGCGCGCTCAAGCATAAAAGCTGGGTCGATCGTCTGGTCGATGCCCTGCCGGTCAGCGAAGCGACGCTGCAACGCATGGCAAGCTGGGCCATTGTCGGCATTTTCGGCGCGGTGCTGGTCGGCCTCGCCATGATTTTCGGCCTGCCCGCCATCGCCCAGAAACAGGCGGCGGAAATTGCCGCCCGCGCCGGGTTCGAAGTGGAAAAGGTCGAGGTGCGCGGCGTCGAGCGGATGGACGAGCTGCCCGTCTATAATATCGCGCTGGGTCAGGTGGATCGGTCCATGCTGGCGCTGGACCTGCCGCATGTGCGCGCCGAAATGCTGAAGCTCGGCTGGGTCAAGGATGCGCGCATTTCCCGCCGTTTGCCCGACACGCTGGTCGTCGACATCGTGGAGCGTGATCCCGTCGCCGTGTGGCAGCATGAGGGGCAATTGCACCTGATCGATGTCGCCGGCGTCGTGCTGCAACCCGTATCCGCCAATGCCATGCCGGACCTGCCTCTGGTCGTCGGACCCAATGCCAATCGCCAGACGGCGGGGCTTAACCGCCTGATGGAAAACGCGCCTGCGCTGAAACCGATGCTGGCTGGCGCGACATGGGTCGGGAACCGTCGGTGGGACTTGCGCTTTCAGTCCGGTGAAACCCTGTCTCTGCCCGAAGGGGATCGCACGTCGGCATCCGCGCTGGTGAATTTCGCCCGCATGGATGGCGTCAATCGCCTGCTGGGCCGTGGCATCGTGAAGTTCGACATGCGCGACCCCGACCGTTTCGTCCTGCGCCTGCCCCAGGGTCAGGTTCAGGAAAAGCCGATGGGTCAGGACGGCGCGGTGAGCGATCTGCCCCGCCGCGAAGAGGAAGGCTAAGCACCGATGGCGCAGCCCAAGGTCGAAAAGCTGATCACCGCGGTCGATATCGGATCGTGGAAAGTGTCTGCGTTGATCGCAGGGCGCACCGACACGGGTGAACTGGCGATTCTGGGCACCGGACAGCGCGAAAGCCGGGGCGTGCGCCGCGGCTTCATCGCCGACATGGAACGCACCGAACTCGCCGTGCGCGAAACCGTGGAACAGGCCGAGCGTGTCGCCGGCACCAATATCGAGGATGTGTGGGTCAGCTTTTCGGGCGGCTCTCTGATCAGCGATGTCGTCACGGTCGAACGCGACATGGGCGGCTATCGCGTGGAGCAGGCGGACATCGATGACCTGCTGACCACCGGACAGCAGGGCATCGACCCGGATGGCCGCATCGTCCTGCATGCCCAGCCGACCTGTTTCACCATCAATGGCAAGGTGCCGGTGAAAAAGCCGATCGGCATGCATGCCGACCTGTTGGGCGTCGATATTCATGTTGTGCTGGCCGATGGCGCGCCGCTCGCCAATCTCGACCTGTGCGTGCGTGGCGCCTATCTCAACGTCAATTCCATCGTCGCCTCGCCGATTGCGA
The DNA here is from genome assembly GCA_021847605.1 of Pseudomonadota bacterium. Classification (GTDB taxonomy): domain Bacteria; phylum Pseudomonadota; class Alphaproteobacteria; order Sphingomonadales; family Sphingomonadaceae; genus Sphingobium. The sequence continues at coordinate 19,970 of JAJZQN010000033.1, forward strand.
CGGGCCTTGCCTGCCTATCGGAAGAGGAGCGCGATCTGGGCGTGGCGCTGGTTGAAATGGGGGCGGGGGTGACGAATGTGTCGCTCTATGCCGGTGGCATGCTGGTGGGCCTGCACTCCATCCCGATGGGCGCGTCGGACGTGACCGACGATATCGCTTCTGCCTTCGGAATCCGCCGCAGTCAGGCGGAACGGATCAAATGCTTCTATGGTTCGGCCATGCAAAATCCTCGCGATTTCCGCGAGATGATCGAAATTGCGCCGCCCCATGGCGATGTCGCGGTCGCGGGTCAGGCGGCCGGCCCCAATGCGGAAGGGGGCAAGATCACCCGCGCCGCGCTGGTCGGCGTCATTTGCGAACGGCTCAACATGATCATGACCGAAGTCAATGCGGCGCTGGCCGGCATGGGCTTCAACACGCCGACCGGGCGACAGGTCGTGCTGACTGGCGGTGGCGCCGAAATGAAGGGCATTGCCGACTATGCACAGGGCGCACTGGGCCGCGCGGTGCGGATAGGGCGCCCCAGGGGCTTGTCTGCGCTGCCGGAAGCGCATAGTGGCCCCGCCTTCGCGACTTTGGCCGGATTGGCGCTTTACGGCGCTTCCAACCCGGTTGATCTCCGCGCCATGGCGCCCGCCGCGCAGACCGTGCATCGTGTCGGTGCGCCGCTCTGGTGGCAGCGGATGATGCGCGCGATGAAGACGAATTATTGAAGTTAATGGGATCAGGACGAAAATAGCAGGTGAAAAACCCTATTTTCTGGTGTTAATATTTGATGACGATTGTCGCTTCCTGACGAGGAAGCTGAGGGAGCAGTAATTATGAGCATTGAGATCAGCCCGCCCCATGTGGACGAACTGAAGCCGCGCATCGCGGTGATCGGCGTCGGCGGCGCAGGCGGCAATGCCATCGCCAACATGATCGCCGCCTCGGTCGAGGGTGTGGACTTCATCGTCGCCAACACCGACGCGCAGGCGCTCAACAGCTCGCCGGCCGAACGCCGCATCCAGCTTGGCCCGCAAATCACCGAAGGTCTGGGCGCCGGGTCGCGGCCTGAAATCGGCAAGGCTGCGGCCGAAGAAACCATCGCATCGGTCGAGGACGCGCTGAACGGCGCGCATATGTGCTTCATCACCGCAGGCATGGGCGGCGGCACCGGCACCGGCGCGGCCCCCGTCATCGCCAAGGCTGCGCGTGATCGCGGCATCCTGACTGTCGGCGTCGTGACCAAGCCTTTCACCTTCGAAGGCAATCGCCGCATGAAGTCGGCGGAAAGCGGCATCGAAGAACTTCAGAAGCATGTCGATACGCTGATCGTCATTCCGAACCAGAATCTGTTCCTGATCGCCAACCCGAACACGACCTTCAAGGAAGCGTTCCAGATGGCGGACGAAGTGCTGCAACAGGGCGTTCGCAGCATCACCGACCTCATGATCATGCCCGGCCTCATCAACCTCGACTTTGCCGACGTGCGTTCGGTGATGGGCGAAATGGGCAAGGCGATGATGGGCACCGGCGAAGCCGAAGGCGACGGCCGCGCGCTTCAGGCCGCTGAAAAGGCGATCGCCAACCCGCTGCTCGACGGTGTGTCGATGCGCGGTGCAAAGGGTGTGATCGTCTCGATCGTCGGTGGCGACGACATGCGCCTGATGGAAGTGGACGAAGCCGCCAACCATATCCGCGAACTGGTGGACCCGGACGCGAACATCATCTGGGGTTCGGCTTTCAACGACGGCCTCAATGGCAAGATCCGCGTGTCGGTGGTCGCCACCGGCATCGAAGCCGAAGCAGGCGGCAATGCCGCGCCGCTGACCCAGCCGTTCAGCTTTGCGAGCCGCCCGGCCGTGTCCGTGCCGCAGCAGGCAGCCCGTCCGGCCGCTCCGGCACCCGCGCCGCAGGCTGCTCAGCCCACGCCGCCGGCTCAGCCCGAAACGCTGGAACTCGACGTTCCCGCCGCGCCTGCGCCCGCTCCGGTGGAAGTACCGGCCGCTACGCCCGCACCGTTCAACCCGCCGCGTCCCGCCGCCGTCTTCTCCGACGAAGACCCGGAAGAGGATGAACTGATCCTGGGCGCCGACAGCGCCGAAACCCCGGCTGCACCCGCACCGGCTCAGCCTGCCCCGCGCGTCGCATCGGGCGGCACGCTGTTCGAACGTATGGCCGGCCTGACCCGTGGTTCTGAAAAGGCGCCGGGTAGCAGCGACGAAGGGACGCCGGGCGTCGACATTCCCCGCTTCCTGAACCGCCAGAGCAACCAGTAATAGGCAACCAGTAAAAGATGGGCGGGGCGTTTGCGCCCCGCCTGCCGCCCCGATCGGGCCGCCCGCCGTGCTTTGTCGAACGGGCAATTTCCCATTCATGATATGATCGGTTAAGGCGCTCTTCGTGAAACGCGCTCCTTGGATTCTCGCTTCCCTGCTGCTCGCCGGGACAGCCCACGCCCAGACCGATCAATCCCAGCTTGTCCGGCCCCAGGGCGCGGCCGACCTTAACAGCCATCTGGCGCGTCTGGCGTCCAATCCGCGCGATGTCAGCGCGTTGATCGGCGCTGGTGAAGCGGCGCTGGCGCTGGACGATCCCCGCGCTGCCGCCGGTTTCTTTGCCCGCGCCGATGCGATCGAAAGCGGCAATGGCCGGATCAAGGCGGGGCTTGCCCGCGTGATGCTGAAACTCGACAATCCGACCGAAGCGTTGCGCCTGTTCGATCAGGCCGGGCGGCTGGGCTATCCCGATACGACCATATTGTCGGACCGTGCGCTGGCCCGTGACGTGACCGGCGATCAGGCGGGCGCGCAACGCGACTATCAGGCCGCGCTCAAGCTGACGCCGGATGATGCCGACCTGCGCCGCCGCTATGCCGCCTCGCTTGGCATATCGGGGCAGGTGGCCGCCGCCGACAATGTGCTGCAACCCCTGCTGTACAAGAGCGACCGTGCGGCATGGCGTTATCGCGCCTTCATCTATGCGATGAACAACAAGCAGGCGGATGCCAAGAAGATCGCGGATCAGACTTTGCCCGCGCCTCTGGCGGCCGCCATCGTCCCCTATATGCAGAAAATGCCCTATCTGACCGCCGCACAAAAAGCGGTGGCGCTGCATTTCGGGCGCTTCCCGCAGCAGATCGGAACCAGCATCGCAGCGATCACGCCGACCCCGGCCGCGCCCGGCTTCACCCCCACGCCGCAGGTCGCGAGCAACGCCACAAAGCTGGCCGAGGCGGAACAGGTGCAGGAGGATAAGGGCAGCAAGCGTAGCCGTTCGAGCCGCCGCCGCGATCGTCGCCCAGCGACGCAGATGGCACAGGCCGACACGAAGCCGCCCGTCGCCGCAAAGGCCGCGCCCACTCCGACGCCTGCGCCGACCCCGACCCCGACACCAACGCCCGCGCCGACCCCGGCTCCTGCGCCATCCCCTGTTCAGCCCCAGCGCAGCGCCGCCGCGCCGGTACAGCCTGCCGCTTCGCAGCCTCAAAATCAGTCTCAGCCTCAGGTCTCTTCCTCTCAGGTGCAGGGGCCGCCGTCGCCCGGTTTCGATTCCATCGATCAAAAGGCCCAGACACCGGCACCGACACCAACTCCGGCACCGGCCTCGCCATCGTCCGCCACCGCGCTGGCCCGGACAGAAGCCACGCCACCGCCTGCTGCCACCACGCCATCGCCAACCGCCCCGGCATCCCCGCCGCCCATGGTGGCGCCAGTCGTGCCGGTCGCGCCGTCGCCCAATCCTGAATCGACCCGTTCGCTGGCGGACATCATCCGCGCCATCGACGTGCCCGATACCGAACGTCAGGCCAGCGTAGCCGCCGTCGATCTGGCAGAAATCGCCAAGATGCAGGAGGCGCGTCGTCTGGAACGACAGGCCGCCGCCGACAAGGCCAAGAAGGCCGCGACCGCCAAGGCAAAGGCGGAAGCCGATGCCAAGGCGAAGAAGGAAGCCGAGGAAAAGAAGCGCCTGGCCGACAACCCCTCGCGCAACTGGCTTCAGGTTGGCGTGGGGCAGAGCAAGTCCGCGCTGGGCTTCACCATGAAGGGGCTGCGCAAGAAATATAGCAGCCTCGCCCCGCAGGACGCATGGAGCGCAAGCTGGAGCCGCACCAATCGCCTGCTGGTCGGTCCTTTCTCCAGCTTCACCCGCGCCAAGGAACTGGAAACCAAGCTGAAGGCGGCGGGCGCCGACGTCTTTGCGTGGAAAAGTGACGCGGGAGAGGTAGTAGAAAAACTGCCGGGCGGGTAAGGGGGCGGGCATGACCAGCCTCGCCACCTATGCCTGCCATCCCGCCGCCAGCAAGGGGCGGCTGTACGACGAACCGGGTGGCGAGGTGCGCGGCCCGCGCGACACGTTCCAGCGCGACCGTGACCGCATCATCCACAGCATCGCCTTCCGCCGTCTGCGCCACAAGACGCAGGTGTTCGTGTCGCCCGACGGTGACCATTATCGCGTCCGCCTGACCCACAGTCTGGAGGTGGCGCAGATCGGCCGCACCATCGCCCGCACGCTCGCCCTCAACGAGGATCTGACCGAGGCGCTGTGTCTGGCGCATGACATCGGCCATCCGCCGTTCGGCCATGCGGGCGAGGATGCGCTGGAGGCAGCGCTCGACGATCATGGCGGCTTCGATCATAACGCGCATACGCTGCGCACGCTGATGCTGCTGGAAAGTCCTTATCCGCGCTTTCGTGGCCTCAATCTGAGCTGGGAAATGCTAGAGGGGCTGGCCAAGCATAATGGGCCGGTGACAAATCCCGGCTGGGCGATGCGTGAACTGGACGCGCTGCTGCCGCTCGACCTCAACAGCCATGCCTCGCTGGAGGCGCAGCTGGCGGCGATTGCCGATGACATCGCCTATGATAATCACGACATTGACGACGGTCTGCGCGCCGGGTTGCTGACGCTGGATCAATTGCTGGACGTGCCGCTGGTGCGGACCTGCTGGGACCGGGTGATCGCCCGCTATCCCGACGTCGCGCACGACCGATTGCTGCGGGAACTGGTGCGCGAACAGATTGGCGTCATGGCAAATGATCTGATCGATTCCACCCGCGCCAATATCGCCGCGTCGGGTGTGGAGACGGTCGCCGATGTCCGTGCGCTCGGTCGCACGCTCGTCGCCTTCTCGCCCGAACTGGCGCAGCAGGAACGCGACCTCAAACGGTTCATGTACGCGACCCTCTATCACCATCCCGATCAACTGGCGGCCGCGGATCGCGCGCGTCTGATCGTCACCGACCTATTCCGCGCCTATCAGGCCGACCCCGCGCTGATGCCGCCGGAATGGCGCGACGAATGCGCGTTGGACGAGCCGGTGCGCAGCCGCCACATCGCCGACTTCATCGCCGGCATGACCGACCGCTATGCCGAGCGTCGCCATGCTGAAATCTTTGGCAAGGTCGCCGCGTAAAGCGCGAAACGATCCGTTCGGGGGCTGGCGCTTGTGGCGGAAGCGCCGCGCCGATACCCCCAGCCCATGACACTTCATCCCCAGATTGCGGCCTTTGCCGCCCAACTCGACGATCTGACCCGGCTGTTGCGGGGGCAGGGCGACCGCCTTTGGTCGGACCGGATCGACCTGATCCACCGCGCTGTCGCGGATTCCAATTATAATGGGGTCGAGCGCTTTCTGGCGCTTTTCGACGGGGAGGATAGTTTCGCCGACCTCACTCTCGCCGATGCGGATGCGCAATCGGCGCTCGTCACCTGCCGCGCTGCCGCCCGCGCCATGGCGCAACGTCTGGCGAAAGAAGAGCAAGCGGGCGATTGACGCGGCGCGTCGATTGGGCAATGCGGGATTCGTCTCCGGCGGCGAAGATTCGCGGTCCGGGCACGATGCGGGAGAGCATGGGAAGCCTTTCAGGCAGACCCGTCGCCGAAGGAGCAACCGCCCCGGAATCTCTCAGGCCAAAGGACCGCATCGCGCGATAGGCACTCTGGAAAGCGGACGGATTTCCGTCCCACCGAAGGGGTAAGCCATGTGGCCGCAAGGCCGCTGGTCAAAGCTCTCAGGTTCCGTGACAGAGGGGGTGGCAAGTTGATTCCGGGCTGGTCGGCCCGCGTCATCCTGTCGCCACATCTTATCACGGAAAGGCCGAGCATGACCGGCAAGGACGACGTCGCCCATATGGAAGAAGAATTGCCGCTGGGCGAACTGCCGCTGGATGCATGGCATCGTGGCAAGGGCGCGCGGATGGTCGGCTTTGCCGGCTATCATATGCCGATCCAGTATGAAGGCATCATGGCCGAACATAGCTGGACCCGCGAACATGCCGGCCTGTTCGACGTCAGCCATATGGGCCAGCTCAGCTTTTCCGACGAAGCGCAAGGGCAGGCGGTGGACGCCGCCCTCGAACTTCTGCTGCCCAGCGACATCAAGGGGCTGAAACCTTTCCGTCAGCGTTATTCGATGCTGCTTGATCAGGACGGGGGCATCCTCGACGACCTGATGGTGTCGCGCCCCGGTGACGGCGCTTTCGACGGCGCGGCCATCTATATGGTCGTCAACGGCGCGACCAAATATGACGATATCGGCTGGATGATCGAACATCTGCCCGACGACGTCACCATGAACCATATGGAAGATCAGGCGCTGCTGGCGCTTCAGGGACCCGAAGCTGGCGAAGCGCTCGCCACGCTGATCCCCGGCACCGCCGACCTTATCTTCATGCAGTCGGGCCTGTTCGACTGGCAGGGGGCGCCGCTGTGGATCAGCCGTTCGGGCTATACCGGCGAGGATGGCTTTGAAATCAGCGTGCCGGGCGATGCCGTCGTCGCCCTGGCCGATGCGCTGTGCGCCTTGCCACAGGTGAAGCCCATCGGCCTTGGCGCGCGCGATTCGCTGCGTCTGGAGGCGGGGCTGCCGCTCTATGGCCATGACCTGTCGCCTGCCGTATCGACCATCGGCGCCGATCTGGGCTTCGCCATTCAAAAGCGTCGGCGCGAAGAGGGCGGCTTTATCGGCCATGCCCGCGTCATGAAGGAACTGGCCGATGGTCCCGGCGCCAAGCGCGTCGGCATCGCCATCGAAGGGCGCCTGCCTGCCCGCGAAGGCGCTCCGATTTTCGCCAACGGCATTCAGACCGGCGAAGTCACGTCGGGCGGTTTCGCGCCCAGCGTCGGCGCGCCGATCGCCATGGGCTGGGTCAGCCTGCCCGACAGCGCCATCGGCACCGCACTGGAAATCGAGGTGCGCGGCAAGCGTATCGCGGCGACCGTTGCGCCCATGCCGTTCGTGCCGCACCGTTACCGCCGCAAGGCCTGATTCGCATTTCCGAGGGGAGTTATTATGAGCCGTTATTTCACCGACGAACATGAATGGATCGACGTTGACGGTGACATCGCCACCGTCGGCATCACCGATTATGCACAGGAACAGTTGGGCGACATCGTGTTCGTCGAACTGCCTGACGAAGGCGCCACCTTCGAAAAGGGCGACGACGCCGCTGTCGTCGAATCCGTCAAGGCCGCGTCCGACGTCTATGCCCCGATTTCGGGCGAAGTCGTCGAATCCAACGGCGCGCTGGAGGACGAGCCTGCGCTGGTCAACAGCGATGCCGAGGAAGATGGCTGGTTCTTCAAGCTGCGCATCGCCGATGCCAGCGAGCTGGAAGGCCTGATGACCGAGTCCGCCTACAAGAAGTTTGTGGCCTCGCTTTAATCTTATCATCGTCATCCCCGCGAAGGCGGGGATCCATCTCCGGAGCGTCCCGCGTGGCGTAAGGTCGGGAGATGGGTTCCCGCCTTCGCGGGGATGACGCCGCAGGAAAATATCATGCGCTACTTGCCCCTTACCGACGCCGACCGTGCGGACATGCTGTCCGTCATCGGCGCAGCGTCCATCGACGACCTGTTCGTGGACGTTCCCGCCGAGGCCCGCCTGACCGACAAGATCGCCGGGCTGCCCGATCATGCCAGCGAACTGGCGGTCGAACGCCATATGGCCGCTCTGGCGCGGAAAAATCTGTCGGCAGGGGAGGTGCCTTTCTTCCTGGGGGCCGGCGCATACAAGCATCATGTCCCCGCCAGCGTCGATCATCTGATCCAGCGCGGCGAATTCCTGACCGCCTACACGCCCTATCAGCCGGAAATCGCGCAGGGTACGTTGCAGGTGCTGTTCGAATTCCAGACGCAGGTCGCCCGCCTGCTGGGCTGCGATGTTGCCAACGCCTCCATGTATGATGGTTCGACCGCCTGCTGGGAAGCGATCGTCATGGCGCGCCGCATCACCAAGCGGGGCAAGGCGTTGCTGTCGTCCGGTCTGCACCCCCATTATGTCTCGGTCGCCGACACCATGGCGAAATTCACCGGTGACGCGCTGGTGCATGAAGCGCCCACGCTCGACGCCGCGACCGACATCGACGCGCTGATCGCGTCCATCGACAAGGATACGTCCTGCGTCGTCGTCCAATATCCCGATATTCTCGGCCGCATCGCCGACCTGACCCCGCTGGCCGACGCCGCCCATGCCGCCGGTGCGCTGCTGGTCGCAGTCGTCACCGAGCCGGTCGCGCTGGGCGCTTGTCGGGCGCCGGGCCATATGGGCGCGGATATCGTTGTTGGCGAAGGCCAGTCGATCGGCGTCGGCCTTCAGTTTGGCGGACCTTATCTGGGCCTCTTCGCCTGCAAGCAGAAATATGTGCGCCAGATGCCGGGCCGCCTGTGCGGTGAGACGCTGGACGCGGCGGGCAAGCGCGGTTTCGTGCTGACGCTTTCTACCCGCGAACAGCATATCCGGCGTGAGAAGGCGACGTCGAACATCTGCACCAACTCCGGCCTGTGTGCGCTGGCCTTCAGCATCCACATGACGCTGCTGGGGGAAAAGGGGCTGCGGGAACTGGCTGCCCTGAACCACGGCCTCGCCGTGCAGGCGGCGGATCGTCTGTCGCAGGTGCCGGGCGTGACCCTCGTCAATGACAGCTTCTTCAACGAATTCACGCTGATCCTGACCAAGGATGCCCGCGAAGTCGTCCGCAATCTGGCCGACAAGGGCGTGCTGGCGGGCGTGTCGCTGGGCCGCCTGTTCCCCGCCGCGCCGCAGATCGGCAAGGGTCTGGTCGTTGCCGTCACCGAAACCGTGACCGCACAGGATATTGAGGCGCTGGCCGCCGCCTTGCAGGAGGAACTGGCATGAGCTGCCTTTCCCTATCGCCGTTCGTTTCGAGCGTGTCGAGAAACGAGATGTGCAACGCTGGCCGCTTCTCGACTTCGCTCGAAGCGAACGGAAGCTGGAATCAGGAGATCGTGGCATGAGCATGCTCAAGGAAGGCCGCCCCACCGCCCCCGTTCCCGTGAAGGAAGCCCACATGGCCCCCACCACCGCCACCGGCAATCGCGCGCTGATGCTGGAAGAAGCGCTGATCTTCGAAATCGGCTCGACTGACACGACCGGCGTCGATTTTGCCGAAGCGCCCAAGGTTGCAAGCCGGCTCGGTTCGCTCGCCCGCACCGACTCCATCGGCCTGCCCGGCCTGTCGGAACAGGAAACGGTGCGCCATTACACCCGCCTGTCGCGTCAGAACTATGCCATCGACCTTGGTCTGTTCCCGCTCGGCTCCTGCACCATGAAGCACAACCCGCGCCTCAATGAAAAGGTCGCGCGGATGCCCGGTTTCGCCGACATTCATCCGCTGCAACCGCAATCGACGGTGCAGGGCGCGCTGGGCGTCATCAACGAACTCGCTTTCTGGTTGATCGACCTGACCGGCATGCATGGCGTGGCGATGACGCCAAAGGCCGGGGCGCATGGTGAACTGTGCGGCCTGCTCTGCATCCGCGCTGCGCTGGAAGCGCGTGGCGACGCGCGCAGCGTCATCCTCGTCCCCGAAAGCGCCCATGGCACCAACCCCGCCACCGCCGCCTTCTGTGGTTACAAGGTGGAGGATATTCCCGCGACCCCGGATGGCCGCGTGGATCTGGATGCGCTGAAGGCGCGGCTCGGCCCGGATGTTGCGGCGGTGATGATCACCAATCCCAATACCTGCGGTCTGTTCGAACGCGATATGAAGCTGATTTCCGACGCGGTGCATGCCGCCGGAGCCTTCGTCTATTGCGACGGCGCGAACTTCAATGCCATCGTCGGCCGTGTTCGCCCCGGCGACCTGGGCATCGACGCCATGCATATCAATCTGCACAAGACCTTTTCCACTCCGCATGGTGGCGGTGGTCCTGGCTCTGGCCCGGTGGTTCTGTCCGAAGCGCTCTCGCCCTTTGGTCCCTTGCCCTATACCGCGCGCATGGCCGACGGCACTATCCATCTGATCGAGGAGGATAATGTCGGCGAGGAAATGCCCAACAGCTTCGGCCGCATGAGCGCTTTCCATGGTCAGATGGGCATGTTCACCCGCGCGCTGACCTATATTCTCAGCCACGGGGCCGACGGCCTGCGTCAGGTGTCGGGCGATGCCGTGCTGAACGCCAACTATATCCTGCGCAGTCTGGAGGACGTGCTGGACGCGCCCTTCGGCCCCAGCGGCCCGTGCATGCACGAGGCGCTGTTCAGCGACAAGGGGCTGGCCGACGGCTTCACCACGCTCGACATCGCCAAGGGGCTGATCGACGAGGGCTTCCACCCGATGACCATGTATTTCCCGCTGGTCGTCCATGGTGCGATGCTGGTCGAACCGACCGAGACGGAAAGCAAGGGTGCGCTCGACCAGTTCATCATGGCGCTGCGCAGCCTCGCCGAACGGGCGCGGGCAGGGGACGAGGCGCTGAAGGGCGCGCCCTATCATGCGCCGCGTCGCCGCCTCGACGAAACCCTCGCCGCGCGCAAGCCAATCCTCACCTGGACCGACCCTGCGCTGGCGGAGGCTGCGGAATAAGATCAAGGGAGCATCGGGTCGCTCCTTCGATGGACCGGGCTGGCAATCCGCCGCCCGGTCCGTCTCTCCTGACCCATATATGGGGTAGTCGCCTATGCACGCGCATCCTGCTGCCGACTGGATTCGGTACGCCATCACCGCGACCATCATCCTGCTCGTCATGGCGTGGCGTTTTCGACAGGTCGGGCGCGTCCGGCGCCTTCGCCTCGAAACCCTGTGGATCATCCCGCTGCTCTATGCGGGCCTTGCCGCCTATATATTCTCGATGATGCCGCCCCATGGGCTGGGCTGGCTCTGGTGCATCGTCGCCCTGATCGCGGGCGGGGCGCTGGGGTGGAAGCGGGGCAGCCTCATGGCCATCAGCATCGACCCGGAAACCCATCGCCTCAATCAGACCAGTTCGCTGGCCTCTTTATTGTTCATCGTGGTGCTGATCCTCGTCCGCATGGGCGGGCGCGCCTTGGCCGGGCAAATGGGCTGGGCTGCGCATGGCAGCATATTGCTGCTCACCGACATATTGGTGGCCTTTGCGCTGGGCCTGTTGAGCGTGCAACGGCTGGAAATGTTCCTGCGTGCGCGGCGTTTGTTGCAGGCGGCCCGCACAGGTGACTGACGGGGTGTGGATACCCGGAGCCGCGCCAGCGGAAGATCGCCGCCGCCATGCGCCTGCCACCCTGCGCAATCGCGATGCCATCGCCGCGATCCTGCGCGACGAACTGCCCGCCAGTGGCGTCGTGCTGGAAGTGGCGAGCGGCAGCGGCGAACATGCCGTCCATTTCGCGCAGAATTTCCCCGACCTCGACTGGCAGCCGACCGATCCCGACCCGGCGGCTCTAGCTTCAATCGCGGCGTGGCGCGGTGACGCCGACCTTCCCAATCTTCTCTCGCCGCTCCAACTGGACGCTGCCGGCGACTGGCCTGCAACCCGCGTCGACGCCATCCTGTGCATCAACATGGTGCATATCAGCCCGTGGGAAGCGACGCTGGGCCTGCTCCGGGGCGCGGGCGCCTTGTTGCCGACCGGCGGCCTGCTCTATCTTTACGGCCCCTATCTGCGCGATGGCGTGGAAACCGCACCCAGCAATCTGGCGTTCGACGCCTCGCTCAGATCACGCGATCCCCGCTGGGGCATCCGCGCGGTCGAGGATGTGGTTGCAGCGGCTGCGGCCCAGGGGCTTCGCTTCGATCGACTGATCGAAATGCCGGCCAACAACCTTTCATTGCTCTTCCGGAAGGACTTGCCCTAAATAACGCCGTTCGCCCTGAGCCTGTCGAAGGGCTGGACTTCGCCAAAAGGACGGGGCTTCGACAAGCTCAGCCCGAACGGATCACAGATAAAGCCTTCTTGAACAGTCCCATGCCCCATTCGCTTCTCTCGCTCGTCACCGCTGAACTGGCCGCTCCGGTCGATCCCCGCGCCGCCGCCATGGCGGGTGCGTTGGCGGCGAAATATCCCGCGGCGGCCCGTGCGGTCCTGTTTTACGGCTCCTGCCTGCGGGAGGCCAATCTCGACGGGCTGATGCTCGATTTCTACCTGATCGTGTCGGACTATGACGCCGCCTATGGCAAAAGCTGGATGGCCAGAGCCAACCGCATGATCCCACCCAATGTCTTTCCGTTCGAACATCATGGCCTGATCGCCAAATATGCGGTCCTCTCGGAGGCCGACTTTGCCCGGTTGAACAGTCCGGCGGCCGACAATGTGTCGGTGTGGGCGCGCTTTGCTCAACCTTCGCGGCTGTTATGGGCGGCGGATGACCTCGCCCGGCAACGCGCCATCGCCGCCGTGGCGCAGGCCGCGCCGACTTTGTTGTCGCTCGCCCGGCCGCTGGCGCAGGATCAGGCGGATGCGCTGGCCCTGTGGAAAGCGGGTTTCACCCAGACCTATAATGCCGAACTGCGCGCGGAAAAGACGGGCCGCTCGCTCTCTATCGTGGATGCGGACCCTGATCGTTACCGGCGTTTCGGGGAGGCCGCACTGGCGCAAGGACTGCCGCCTTCGCCGCAGGACGCCGCCGCCCGTTGGCGCCAGCTTCAGACGCGCGGCAAGCGCCTGTCGATCCTGCGCTTGGCAAAGGCCAGCCTGACCTATGCGGGCGGCATCGATTATCTGGCGTGGAAGATCAACCGCCATGCCGGCACCGCCATCGTCATCAAGCCGTGGCAGCGCCGCTGGCCGATATTGGGAGCGGTCACTCTGCTGCCGCGGCTGCTGCGTTCGGGGGCGATTCGTTAAGCGCGATCGACAACGCATGGCCCAGCGCCATCAGCGTATAGGGCTTGCGTAGCACCATATGCCCGCCGAAATCGGCGCTGTTGTTACCGTCCCCGGCATAGCCGGTCACGAACAGCACCGGCAACATGCGGTATCGCGGCGGCAGCGCCTTCACCATTTCCGGGCCGGTCATGTCGGGCATCAGCACGTCGGACAGGATCAGGCCAATGTCGTCATTATGCGCCAGCAGCTTTTCGGCCTTGTGCGGATGGTCGCAGGCGATGGGCAGATGGCCCAGTTCCGCCAGCGCCGCCATCGTCTGGTTCAACACGCGCGGGTCATCCTCCACCACCAATATGCGGGTAGGGGGATGTTCGACCGGCCCGTGACCGGCATCGCTGGCGCCGATGGCTTCCTCCGACGCTTCGCTCATCCTGCGCGGCAGGTAGAGATGGACGCTGCTGCCTTCGCCCGGTTCTGACTCGATGCGAATTTCGCCCGCGCTCTGGCGCACGAAGCCGAAAATCTGGCTGAGGCCCAACCCGGTGCCCTTGCCCACCGGCTTGGTGGTGAAGAACGGCTCGAACACGCGCGCCATCACCTCGGGCGTCATGCCGCATCCATCGTCCGTCACGCTCAGCACGATATAGTCGCCCGCCGCACATTCGCCGATCTCTTGCGCGGCCAGTGTCGCCTGTCCGCTCGCCAGCGTCAGCCGACCGCGCCCGTCCATCGCGTCGCGCGCATTGACGCACAGGTTCAGGATCGCATTTTCCACCTGGTGCTGGTCGACGAAGATGCGCCATCCCCGTGCGCCATGGTGAAAGGCGACGGTGATCTGGTCGCCGATCGTCCGGTCGATCAGGTCAGCCATTCCACTGAGCAACGCATCGGGATCGATCGCGCTGGGCAACAGGGGTTCGGACCGGGCAAAGGCCAGCAGGCGGCGGGTCAGCGCCGAAGCCCGATTGGCGCCCTCCATCGCATTGTCCAGATGGCGGGCGGCATCCTCCGGCTTCAACCTGATCTTGCGCTTGGCCAGTTCCAGTCCGCCGACCACCACCGCCAGCATATTGTTGAAATCATGGGCGATACCGCCGGTCAACTGGCCCACGGCCTCCATTTTCTGCAACTGGCGCAGATTATCTTCGGCCGCCGCGCGTTCGGCCGTTTCCTTCTGTAACCGTTCATAGGCGTCGGACAGTTCGGCCGTCCGCGCCCGCACCGCCGCCTCCAGCCGATCGGCGCGTTCCCCTTCGGCATCGGCCTGCGACCGGGCCTTCACCCGTTCATTGATGGCGACATTGGCGAACCATGCGGCGAACAACACGCATACCAGCAGGACGAGGCCGATCAGGCGCGACGTCCTGCCCACCCATTCGGTGCGGTCGCCCGCCCGCGTCACCGCCAGACTGCGTTCCTGCAACCGGGTATTTTCGGCGCGGATCACGATGTCGAGCAGGGCGGTGATGCGGCGCAAATCCTGCGATTTTCCGGCCTGATGAAAGCGGGCGAGCGCCGTCATCTTCTGATCATAGGTGGTGCGCAGGCCGATTTCCGTCAGCGTCTTGCCACGCTGGTCGAACGCATATTGCAACGCCTCCACATTGCCGCGCTGCCAGTCGGACTGGCGCGTGGCATAGGCCAGCGCCTTCAACTGGCTTGCTGCGCCGCGCCACTGGTCCTGAAACAGGCGGCCGGTGTCCGGGTCCAGGCTGATGACATAGCGGGCCAGCGTCACTTCGGCCCGCGCCGTGCGCGCTTCGAACCCGCGGGCCAGCGCGATGATCTCGAAACTGCGCTGCTGTTCGGCCAGCGCATGTTGATGATCGCGACTGGCCTGACTGGCGCTGTAGAGTAGCGCGCCGAGCGACCCGATCAACAGGACGACCAGCAGCAGCGGCAGCGATTTGCGGGCGGCGGCACGCATGCTGGTCTGTTCCACGTCCATATGTTCGCCGATAGCCATTATCCGTTACACTAGCTTAACAGCATCGAAGGCGAAACAACATGGCGGAAAGGTTCCGCACAATGTCATCCGACGGACGCGGCTTTCGCTCGGCCCGTCGGCTGAATTGGGGGATGTCAGGCGATGGCGCCGGTCGCCTTGCCCGCCGTTTCGAACATGCCGATAATCTGTTCGACCTGTTCATCGCTATGTTCGGCGCATAGCGAACAGCGCAGCAGGAATGTGCCGGCCGGGGTTGCCGGCGGGCGCGCCATATTGACGTACAGGCCCAGTTCCAGCAGCGTCTGCCACATGGCGACGGCCTGCATCTGGTCGGTCAGGATGACGGCGATGATCGCCGACTGCGGCGTTTCGCTGCCCAGCTTGAAGCCAAGGTCGGTCAGGCCGCCGTGCAGACGCTTGCTGTTTTTCCACAGATGGGCGCGCTTCTCACCGGCATGCATCAGCTTGCGGATGCTGGTCGCGGCGGTGGCGACGACGCTGGGCGGCAGCGACGCGGTAAAGACATAGGGACGGCAGACGAGGCGCAATATTTCGAACTTGGGATGGTTCGATACGCAGAAGCCGCCGACCGTGCCGACCGATTTGGAGAAGGTGCCGACCACGAAGTCGATTTCGCCCTCGACGCCCTGTTCCTCATAGGCGCCACGGCCATTGGGGCCGAAAAAGCCCATGCCATGGGCTTCGTCGCACAGGATCATGCAATTGGGGTGCTTGCGGATCGCGGCGACCATTTCGGGCAGCGGAGCGACGTCGCCCAGCATCGAATAGACGCCTTCCAGCACCACCAGCTTCAGCGCGTCGGCGGGCAGGCGGCCGAGGCGCTTGTCCAGATCCTCGACGCTGTTGTGGCGAAAGCGGACGATCTCCGCATTGCCCAGGCCACAGCCGTCATAGATGGACGCATGGCTGTCGGCGTCCAGCACGACATAATCGCCCTTGCCAGCCAGCGTCGAGATAATGCCAAGGTTCGCCTGATAGCCGGTCGAAAAGACCATGGCGCCCGACGTGCCGTAAAATTCCTTGAGCGCGTCCTCGACTTCCTTGTGACCCTGATAGGTGCCGTTCAGGACGCGGCTGCCGGTGGTGCCGGCGCCAAATTCGTCCAGCGCCTTCTTGCCCGCCGCGACGACATCCGGGTCGAACGTCATGCCCATATAATTATAGGTGCCGAGCAGGATGGTTTCCTTGCCCTTGATGATCGCGCGGGTGGGCGACAGCACCTGATCCATGACGATCGCATAGGGATCGCGCACGCCGGTCGCGAGCAGCGCTTCGCGCTCGTTGATCAGCGGATCGAATTTGGAAAACAGGTCGCGAGTCTGCGCGGGGGCGTCGGTCATGCGTATATTCCGTTCAAGTCAAAACCGCCGTTCGGTTCGAGCTTGTCGAGAACCATCAGCATTTGGGTTCTCGACAAGCTCGAACCGAACGGAAGGGGGGAAGGGCGTATCAGCCCTTGAGCTTTGCCACCGCGTCGACCAGCTGGCCGACGGTTTCGATTTCGGCCTGCATGTTCATCGTGATGATGATGTCGAATTCGTCTTCGATTGCGGCGACGAAATCCATGACGGTCAGGCTGTCCCACTCCAGGTCGCCGGCAAAGGTAGTGGCTTCGGTCAGGGCCACGTCCTTCTTGTTGAAGGGCGCGATCTGCGCGGCCACGCTGTCGAAAATTGCGGTGCGATCCGTCATCGTCTCTTTCAATCTTTCCGTGAAAGCACGGCTAATGCCGCCTCATTCCGCTCTTTGGCAAGGGAATAAGGCGGCAATCGGGCAGCATCGCGCCCGAATGTGCGCTGGTTACGACCGGGGCAGTTGCGGTTTTGCCCCGCGTCTCAGCGGAAATTGTCGGCGTATGCCTGAAGTTTCAGCGTCTTGGGCGGGGTGGCGATGACGCTGTAGGCGATGCCCTGCTTGTCGGCATAGGCGATGGCGGCTTCCTGCGAGGGGAAGTTCAGCTTCAACTGCTGCTTCGTGTCGCCCGATCCGGCCCACCCGGTCAGAGGATCGGGCTGCTTGGCTTCGGCGGGCGCATATTCCAGCACCCATTTATGGGTCAGCGCCTTGCCGGACTGAAGGGCGTTCTTCTGGATCTGATAAATGCGCGCGGCCATCGCGGGAAACTCCATGAAATCGTCATTTTGCGTTGCACCAATGGCCGCGCCCAAGTCAAGACTTGCGGGAGCCTGGCGCTCTGGCATCCGCATTTTTGGTGCGCAATGTCGCGCTGGCCGCCGCCGGATCGTCGGGCCAGGGGTGGCGGGGGTAGCGGCCACGCATTTCCTTGGCCACGTCGCGCCAGTTGCCCGCCCAGAAACCGGGCAGGTCGCGGGTCGTCTGGATCGGCCGACCGGCGGGCGAGGTCAGCGACAGGACGAGGGGGATATGCCGGTTGCCAACGGTCGGATGCTGGGACAGGCCGAACAGCGCCTGCACCCGCAATTCCACGCGCGGTCCGCCCTCGGCCGCATAGTCGATGGCATGGCTGCTGCCGGCGGGTGAGCGGAACTCGGGCGGGGCCAGCCGGTCAAGCTGGCTCTTGCCATCCCATCCGATGATCCCTTCCAACACGCCCGACAGTTGCGACCGGTCGATGTCGGATAGTCGGCGCTTGCCGGTCAGCAGCGCGGGCAGCCAGTCATCCAGCGTGTCGATCAGCGCCGCGTCGGACAGCGCCTCCAGTCCGGCAAATTCCCCCCGCATCCGCAGCGATTGCGCCGCTTCGGACCAGGGGAGCAGGCTGAGGCCACCTTGCCGCACGCCTTCCGTCAGGGCGGCGACCACCGCTTGCGGGTCGGGCCGGTCGTCGGACCCCGACGACAGCCGCACCGCGCCCAGTCGCCGTTCGCGCAGCGCTTCTATGCCGCCATTGTCGGGGCGAAAGCGCACGGTGCGATGCTCCGCCACCCTATCGCCGAACAGGTCCAGCACTTCCGCCTCGCTGATCGGCGCGGCCGACAATATGCGTGCGCCCGCCGCGCTCCCCTGTACTTCGCCGATCGCCAGCCATGGCTCGCTCGCCAGTGGCGACATGGGGTCCAGCCGAAATCCGCGCCCGCCTACGCTCGCCCAGTCCGCGCCATCGGCCGACCGCCGCTTCGCCACCCGGTCCGGGAAGGCGAGGGCGAGGCACAGGCCGGTGCTATGATCCCCCGTCCCGCCAGCGCGCTGTGCGACAAGTCCCGCCCACCGCTTTGCCAGCCCGCGCGCCGCTTCTGCCCGCTGCCCGCCTTCGCGTCGCCAGCGTTGCAGGCGCAGCGTCAGGTCGGTGTCCTGCCCACCAATGCCCCGCTCGCCCAGCAGCACCGCGACCTCGGCGGCGGTCTTCGCCATGCCGCGTTCGCCCGCGCGCACCAGCATATGGGCGATGCGCGGGGACAGGGGCAGCTTCGCCAGCGCCCGGCCATGCGCGTTGATCCGCCCGTCCGCGTCCAGCGCCTCCAGCACCGTCAGTCGCCCCCGCGCTTCTTCCACCGCCGCAGCGGGTGGCGCATCCAGCCAGCGCAGCGCCGCCGGATCGCTCACCCCCCACAGCGCGCAGTCCAGCAACAGGCTGCTGAGGTCGCTTTCCAATATCTCGGGCGGGTCGAACGGCGGCATGCCCGCATTGGCCGCCGCTTCCCACAGGCGATAGGCGACGCCGGGCCGCTGCCGCGCGGCGCGACCGGCGCGCTGGGTCGCCGACGCTTGACTGGCGCGTTCCGTCACCAGCCGCGTGACGCCCGCTGCTCGGTCATAGCGCGGCCGCCGTGCTAGTCCTGAGTCCACCACGATCCGCACCCCGTCGATGGTCAGACTGGTTTCGGCGATCGACGTCGCCAATATCACCTTGCGCCGACCGTCCCGCGCAGGCCGGATCGCGGCCCGCTGCGCGCCGGGGTCCAGCGATCCGTGCAGCCGATGCACCTCGAACGCGCCGCCCTCTATCCGCTCGGCCGTCCGCTCGATTTCCCCCACGCCGGGCAGGAAGGCGAGCAGGTCGCCCTCTGCCTCCTCGGTCATGGCGCGGCGGATGGCGGCGGCCATCTCATCCTCGATCCGCTTTTCGGACGCCCGCCCGATATGGCGCAGTTCCAGCGGCTGGATGCGCCCCTCGCTCTCGATCACCGGGGCGCCATCAAGCAGGCTGGCGAACCGCGCCCCGTCCAAAGTCGCCGACATCGGCACGATGCGCAGGTCCGGCCGCAACCCTTCCTGTGCATCCAGCGCCAGCGCCAGCCCGAAATCGCTGTCCAGACTGCGCTCATGCACTTCGTCGAACAGCACGGCCGACACGCCCGGCAATTCGGGGTCATCCTGTATCCGCCGGACGAAAATCCCTTCGGTCAGCACCAATATCCGCGTGCGCGCCGACACCTTGCTGTCCATCCGCGTCGCATAGCCGACCGTGCCGCCCGGCTGCTCGCTCATCATTTCGGCAATCCGCTCGGCCGCGGCCCGCGCCGCCAGCCTGCGCGGCGACAGCAGCAATATCTGGCCCTCGCACCATGGCTCGTTCAGCAGGGCAGGGGCAACCGCCGTCGTCTTGCCCGCGCCCGGCGGCGCCACCAGCACGGCATTGCTCCCCTGACGCAGGGCAGCCAGCAGGTCGGGCAGGACGGCATGGATGGGAAGGGCAGTCATCCGCCCCCTCTCGCGCCAATCGGCGCATGTTGCAAGGCGGAGCGACGGATGACAGCCGCGTCGCAGACGCATAAAATTTATGCGCGCAGAGGCGCAGAGGACGCCGAGCGAGATGCAGCATTTTCTCTGCGCCCTCTGCGCCTCTGCGCGAAACTTTCCCTCTTTGCCTTTTGTCGCTCGCGGCGACTACGGCACTTGTCCGTCGTCCCTTTACCCGAACAGATAGATGTGGATGGGGTTCTTGGGGTCCAGCAGCATCTTGGTCGTCAGCGCCAGCGACATGACGATCAGCAACGGCTTGATCAGGCGCGATCCGAACCGCATGGCCAGATGCGATCCGATCTGCCCGCCGATCAGGCTGCCCACCGCCATGCACAGCCCCGCGACCCACAATATATGCCCGCCCGCCGCCATCGTCAGCAACCCCGCGATATTGCTCGCGAAATTCGCCGCCTTGGCCTGCGCCGTGGCGCGCAGGATGGACAGGCCGCCCAGCGCCAGAAAGATGGTGGTGTAAAAGGCGCCGGCCCCCGGTCCGAAAAACCCGTCATAAAAGCCGACGCCGCCGATCAGCAGCGACAGCCCCGCCATGCCGACCCGTGCATGCCGGTCCATATCGCCCAGCTTGGGCGAAAAGGTGAAATAGGCCGCCATCGCGATCAGCAGCGCAGGCATCAGCCCCGCCAGCAGCGACGTGTCGACCCGCTGTAACAGCCACGCGCCGCCGATCGATCCGACAAAGGCAGCGATCACCGGCCACTTATAGGTTTTGAGGTCCATATGCCCCCGCCGGGCATAGGCGATGCAGGCGCCGAATGTCCCGACACAGCCTTGCAGCTTGTTGGTGGCCACCGCCGGCACGGGCGGGATGCCTGCCGCCAACAGCGCCGGCAGGGATATGAGACCACCCCCGCCCGCCATCGCGTCGATGCAGGATGCGATGACGGCCGCGCCGGTCAGGAACATGATGGTATCGGGGGACAGGATCATGGCACCACGGGCTTTGCTGATATTCCCGTTCGCCCTGAGCGTGTCGAAGGGTCATCCTGCGCAGGCAAGTCAGGGCTTCGACAGGCTTAGCCCGAACGGTTGGAAAGACGAGCCGCGTGGCCCGTTTCCTCAATAGGCGCGTGCTATCGCGAATTCGACCGCTTCGGTAAGGGCCGCTTTCGCCTCGCCGGCCTCGAACATGTCCAGCGCGTCGATCGCCTGCTGGCCATAATGGCGGGCGCGCGCCAGCGTGTCGGCGATGGCGCCGGTCTGACGCAGCAGGGTGGTGGCGTGGGCCAGATCCTCGTCGCTGACCTTGTGCCCGGCAATCGCCGCCTTCCAGAAGGCGCGATCCTCGTCGCCGCCCCGTGCATAGGCCAGGATGACGGGCAACGTCACCTTGCCGTCGCGGAAGTCGTCGCCCGCATCCTTACCCATGGTCGCGCCGTCCGATTCATAATCGATGGCGTCGTCGATCAACTGGAACGCGATGCCCAGATTGCGGCCATAGACGTCCAGTGCCGTTTCTTCCCTGTCGTCCCGTTTGGCGACCACGGCGGAAATGCGACATGCGGCGGCAAAGAGGGCAGCGGTCTTTGCGTCGATAATGTCCAGATATTGTTCTTCGCTGGTGTCGATATTGCGCTGGGCGGTCAACTGGTTGACTTCGCCCTCGGCGATGATGGCCGATGCGCCCGACAGGATTTTCAGAACCTTGAGCGATTCCGCCTCGACCATCAGTTCGAACGATCGGGAAAAGAGGAAATCGCCCACCAATACGCTGGCGCTGTTGCCCCAGATGATGTTGGCGGTCTTGCGCCCGCGGCGCAGCCCCGACCCGTCGACCACATCGTCATGCAACAGGGTGGCGGTGTGGATGAATTCGACCGCAGCGGCCAGCTTGTAATGGCTGTCGCCGGTATAACCGACCAGATCGGCGCAGGCGAGGGTCAGCATCGGGCGCAGCCGCTTGCCGCCGCCCGCGATCAGATGGCCTGCCAGTTCGGGGATCAGGGGGATGCGCGACTGCATCCGGTCCAGAATGACGCCGTTGACCGCATTCATGCCGTCCGCCACCAGAGTCAGGATGGCGTTGAGCGAGGGCGCGCTGTTCGCGCGGCCGATCGGGTGGACGTTGCCGGGGGCGGATACGGTCATGACCTGCGTCCCTTGGCCGGGCAAAATGCCGTTGGCAAGCGGGAATAGCTTGCACCCGCCGTCATATGGCGCAAAAAGCGCGCCGATTATGGATTTGACGCATTCTGTGAGACGAAATGTCCCATGGGCTGCGTCGGTGGAGGGTTCCCGTGGACGAAACATTGAAGCGCTATCGCGAAAGCATCGACAATATCGACGCGGCGCTGGTCTTCATGCTGGCCGAACGCTTCAAGGTCACGCAGGCCGTGGGCGAATATAAGGCGACTCACGCCCTGCCGCCCGCCGATCCGGGCCGCGAGGAAAGCCAGATCGCCCGCCTGCGCCAACTGGCGTCCGACGCGCATCTCGACCCCGACTTCACCGAAAAATTCCTGCGCTTCATCATCGACGAAGTGATCCGCCACCACGAACGGCTGCGCGACGCCTGATTTGGGGCGCGTTTCCTTGCTTCGGCAGGATCAAACCGGAACCGGCGGGTGACGCTGCCTCTTCGTCATCCACCTCATCGTCACCCCGGACTTGATCCGGGGTCCAGCTTTTGCACGCGATGAAACGGCTGACCCACAAGCGATCATAAATTCCTCCCCTGCAAGGGGAGGATGGGCCGGAAGCGACCATTCGTGGACGGTTAGCTATCGCTTGCTACAGCCTGAAACCCGACGAAATTATCCCGTCACCCCAGCGGAAGCTGGGGTCTCAAGCGATGGCGGGATAGGCTGGAACAAGCGCCACATCCGACCGTTTCGCGCCTCCGCCTGAGATGCCAGCCTTCGCTGGCATGACGGCTATTTTAATGTCGGCTTTTCAAGATTTCCGGCAAAAAGCGGATAGGGTGGATGGCTCCCGCTCACGGCATCTAGGTGCCAAGATGGTTTGCTGTCAGGCAAACCCGAGCAAAGGAACCATCCGCCATGGAGATTACCACGATCGGCCTGGATGTGGCCAAG
>JAJZQN010000086.1 GCA_021847605.1 Pseudomonadota bacterium
GCAGACCATCGAACATCGGCGCTTGCTTCACCGCAAGCTCGCCGCCTAACATCAACCCCCAGACGAGGCCCGCACTCCGCTAATTTACGCCGCGAGTTGCGCCAAATGTTCTGACGACGGACAAATTCCAATTGTTTGCGCAGGGACCGAGGACGCGCGGATGGCGGTCCTGATGGATCCGAACCTTGCCGACCGGTTTGGGGCGTTCGAATTGATGCCATGGCGCAACGATCATGCCCTGCGCCAGCTGCTTGCGAGCTTCTCGGGCCTGCTGCCCCTGAGACGCCCATCGATGCTCGACACCGTCGAAGCGCGGCAACGCGTGCTGGCCCTCACCCAGGGTGTGACGGGCCGAATATTCCGGCTCATCGAGGCAGCCGCTGTCACGGCTATCCGCGATGGCCGCGAGATGCTTGATGCCGCAAGCTTCGAGGCCAACGACGTGACGCTTCCTCTCGTCTCCATGTTTACGTCGGCAGGCAAGCGAAGGACAATCGGCCGGGCGACCGTATGAGTTTCGTGGAGCCATTCGCGGATGAACTTCTCAGTTCATGGCTGGCGCGCGTGCGCGATCAGCGGGCTCCGGGTGAGCCTTTGCTGCGCGCCTATCGAAATCGCGCAGGCCATTGGCGGCATCCCGATGTAAACCCAAAAAAATCGATGATCGCTGAGCTTGCCGCAAGCGAGGGCTTCACGGAAAACAGTGTCGCCGAACTCGGTCTTTGCTATCGGTATCCGAGGATCACCCCGGATTTTGTAGCCTGGCACCACGTTCCATCCGATGATCCTAGCCGAGATTTCGCGCCCGCTCTTACCCTCCGGTTGAGCTGGTGCAGTCGTTGCCTTGCCGAGGACTATGCCGCTGGCCGCCCCGCCTATATCCGTGCGGACTGGGCCATGGCTGCGTGGGGCTTCTGTTTCCGGCACCACTGGCCACTCGTCGATCGATGCGTGTCTTGCGGGAGTAGTCATTGGGCGATTAAGCGGTCATCGCAGGGGCCGCCAAGATTGTGCTGTATTCGCTGCCGTCGGGGCCTCGAACGGGCGCACCCCAGGGCGCTCGAGCTTGAGCCAGCAGCGCAGCCCATCTGGATCAATATCGTAGCCTTTGAAGCCGCGCTGAGGGGTGCGCTTAGGGGAAAGGTCCCAGATCAATTTCGCTTCAACGACACTTCAGCCGGTCAGCTGCTCGAAGAATCCGCCAGAATCTGTCTACTGTTCGCAAGGGCCCACAGGCGCTGGAGACTGCGTGATAGACTCCTACATCGGTTTGCGGCGCCTGTGCTCACGCTCGATAACGTTTGCCCCAACGAGCCTTCCTGTGAAATGCCGCTCGCGCTTGCCAGCCCCTCAATGCGTCGTTGCCTTATCGCAATCTGCGCCGCGATGCTCGATGCAGACTGTGACCCAACGGCGCGAAACGAGGACGAGCCGGTTGTCGACGTATGGGCGCGGATGGTCGATAGCATCGCACTCCAACAGTTCATTCAAGATCGTCAGGCGTGCTCGCCGACGTTGAAAAGAACAGTGGAAGCAGCGTGCCATCGGAACGAAAAAGTCGAGCGGATGTCCGCGTTACGGAGCGCCTCGACGGCCTACAAAACTCTCTTCCGTGACGCGGCCGGAAATGCGTTCTCTTCGCGCCATTAAGTACCCGCGAGCCTACGGATGGCAGGCGCATTTGGCCTCTAGCTGGCCGCACGCTTTTTAGCGGCAGGTGTCCATTAACTTAGGAGGTTGGCGGCGCGCACCTGAATGCGGCGCTTCTGCTGGATTTCATCAATTCCATTCCGTCCCGCGATTGGGCAACATGCGCCTATCCAAGCCGCTCAATTGGAAACGTCTCGCGACTACGAGCGGTCAGTCCGGTTATGGCCGGGGCTGGGACATTTCTGCCGTTTGGATGGGTTAGCCCGGATGGCTGTTTTCAGAATAAGCGGCCATTCTAAGTCTAACTGGTGGGCAACCCGCGGCCATCAGCCGAGCGCGCGCGAGGCAAGATCGGCCGCAGCATCACGCTTCGCCTGTGCGGCCTTCCGTTCGGAATAGCGATCGACGAGTTGCCAAGCGTGAGCGCGGGTCAGGATCGTGAATCGGACCAGTTCCTCCATCACGTCCACGATCCGGTCATAATAGCTCGACGGGCGCATGCGGCCGCCTTCGTCGAACTCCTTGAACGCCATTGCCACGCTCGACTGGTTGGGGATGGTAATCATGCGCATCCAGCGGCCGAGAAGGCGCAGCGTGTTGACCGCGTTGAACGACTGCGAGCCGCCAGACACCTGCATGACCGCGAGGGTGCGACCTTGGGTCGGACGCATGCCGCCGAACTCCAGCGGCAGATGGTCGATCTGCGCCTTCATGATGCCGGTGATCTGGCCGTGTCGCTCGGGGCTGCACCAGACCATGCCTTCGGACCATAGCGCATGCTGCCGGAGTTCGTGGACGGCGGGATGATCGTCGCCCTTCACCTGATCGGGGAGCGGCAGGTCGCTCGGATCGAATATCCGCACCTCTGCGCCGAACAGGATCAGCAGTCGCGACGCTTCCTCGGCTACAAGCCGGCTGAACGAGCGTTCGCGCAGCGACCCATAGAGCAGCAGGATGCGCGGCGGTGGCTGATCGTCGCCCATGCCGGTGCCCGGCCGGGCGATCGCGATGCTGCGATCTAGCGCGGGCAGATGGTCGGGGTCGGTCAGGTCACGAAGGCGAGTCATCCAAGATCCTTGACGAGATAGGTCGCGCGCGGACCGCACAGCGACGTGAACTGCGCAGTCGCGGCGATGAACGCCGGCGCGGCATCGCGATCGGCATCGGCGTAGCCGAGCCTGCGGAAGAACTCCCCGGAGCCGCTGGTCAGAAGGTGTAGCCGATCGACCGCGCCATCGGCGACGCCTTCGAGGCGCTCGACCAGCATCCGGCCGTAGCCCTTGCCGCGCCGGGTCGGCAGCACTACCAGCGAGCGGAGCAGCCGGTCAGCGTCGTTGCCTTCCAGACCGATGAACCCGATCAGCCCTTCATCGTCGGACAGGCTGAAGAACATCTGGTCGAGACCGCCGAGATCGTCGGTCGGGAGCTGCGCGGCGCCGAGCGCGAGGCGCAGGACATCATCAGCGTGCCGAGCCTCCGAGAAATAAACCTGGGTCATGCCGTCGCTCTCGCCTCGTACCAGGGCCGCGTCCGCTTCACGATCGAGACGACCGACAGCATCACCGGCACCTCGACCAGCACGCCGACGACGGTCGCCAGCGCCGCTCCCGAGTTGAGCCCGAACAGGCTGATCGCGGCGGCGACGGCCAGCTCGAAAAAGTTGGAGGCGCCGATCAACGCAGCCGGGGCCGCGACGCGCCATGCCACACCGAGCCTACGGCTCAGCCAGTAGGCGAGCCCCGCGTTGAAATAGACCTGAATGAGGATCGGCACCGCGATCAGGGCAATGACCAGCGGATGGGCGATGATCGCCTCACCCTGAAACCCGAACAGCAGAACCAGCGTGGTCAGCAGCGCCAGCAGCGACACCGGCCCAAGCCGAGCCAGCAGCCGGTCCAATGCCTCCTGTCCGCCCGCTCCGATTACGACACTGCGGACGATCTGCGCGACGATGACTGGCACGACGATGTAGAGCATCACCGAGATCAACAGCGTGTCCCACGGCACCGTGATCGACGCGACGCCGAGGAGCAGGCCGACCAGCGGCGCGAAGGCAAAGACCATGATCACGTCGTTCAGCGCGACCTGGCTCAGCGTGTAAGTGGGCTCGCCCTCGCAGAGGTTGGACCAGACGAACACCATCGCCGTACAGGGTGCGGCGGCCAACAGGATCAAACCGGCGATATAGGAGCTGACCTCGCCCGCCGGCAGCAGGGGCCGAAACAGCCAGCCCAGAAACAGCGTGCCGAGCAGCGCCATCGAAAACGGCTTCACCGCCCAGTTGATGAACAGGGTGACGCCGACGCCCTTCCAGTGCTGGCGAACAGAGCCGAGCGCGCGGAGGTCGATCTTGAGCAGCATGGGGATGATCATCAGCCAGATGAGCACCGCGACGACGAGGTTGACCCGCGCCACCTCGGCTGCGGCGATCGCGCCGAACAGGCCCGGCAGCGCGTAGCCGAGCGCGATCCCGACCACGATGCACAGCGCAACCCAGACGCTGAGATAGCGCTCGAATGTGCTGATCCCCGGCTTGGCCGACGCGGCGGTGGTCATGCGCCGATCCTGTTGCCCGCGTCGTCGATGACCTTCTCGCCATCTTCCTTGGTGAAGGCGCCGCGCTGCCGGGCCGGCAGCAGGTCGAGCACCTCTTCCGACGGACGGCACAGCTTCACGCCGAGCGGCGAGACGACGATCGGGCGGTTGATGAGGATCGGATGCTCGATCATCGCGTCGATAAGCCGGTCGTCGCTGAGCGCCGGGTCGCCGAGGCCAAGCTCGGCATAGGGCGTGCCCTTCTCGCGCAACAGCGCGCGAGGCGTGATGCCCATGCGACTGATCAGCGAGACGAGGCGCGAGCGGTTCGGCGGCGTCTTCAGATACTCGATGACGTGCGGCTCGATGCCGGCGTTCTGGATCATCGCCAGCGTGTTGCGCGACGTCCCACACTCGGGGTTGTGATAGATGATGATATCGACGGTCATGGCAGCCTTCAGCAGCAGGGGTTAAGCTCGGCGATCAGCGGCTCGCAAAGCTCCGCCTTGCCGCCGCAGCAATCCTTCACAAGGAACAGGGTCAGCGCCTTCAACTGGTCGAGATCGGCGCGATAGTTGATGATGCGGCTGCGCCGCTCAGACCGGATCAGGCCGGCGCGCGCGAGGGTCGCGAGATGCACCGACATCGTGTTCTGCGGCACGTCGAGCGCCTTGGCGACCTCGCCGGCGGCCAGGCCCTCAGGCTCGTGGCGGACCAACAGGCGAAATGCGTCGAGGCGCGTGCCCTGCGCGAGCGCGCCAAGGGCCGTGATGGCTGAGTCGTTGTCCATATATCCACATTACTGGATATATGGATTTACTCAAGGAGCATCTGACTTTACCAGAAGCCGGCCTTGGCCGCTCCGTCACGAAAGGCCGGGCCTGGTCAGCACGAGCCCCACAGCAAAATCCTGCACATCCTCGTCGGCAAGCGTTCTCCAGATGGCCAATGTGGCCATAGGAGAACGATCATGGAGACGCCTGAAACAGAACTCACTGCTACCAATCGCCCGGTTTGGAATGCCGGAAGGACCGTGGGTGCAAAGCGGGCTCTGAAACCGAAGCAGATTTGGGAAATCCGTTTCTACCTCAATCAGCACCGTCGGCTGCGAGATCGCGCGCTATTCGATCTGGCGATCGACAGCAAACTTCCCGGCTGCGACTTGGTGCAGATGAAGATCGGCGACCTTGTCAGCGGAGGGCAAATCCGAATGCGGGCGATCGTAATGCAGCAGAAAACGAGCCGGCCCGTTCAGTTCGAACTGCTGCCAGATGCTCGAGCGAGCTTGCTGGCATGGCTCGAACAAAGGGGCGGCACGCTGGACGATTATGTGTTTCCGAGCCGAGTTGATCATAATGGGCATCTCAGCACTCGCCAGTATGCTCGGCTCGTCGATGAATGGGTGACAGGGGTCGGCCTCATGCGGAGCGAGTATGGCACCCATTCGCTTCGGCGAACGAAGGCATCGATCATCTACAGGGCGACCGGCAATCTACGGGCAGTCCAGATCCTGCTCGGCCACAGCAAGATCGAGAATACGGTTCGCTATCTCGGGATCGACGTAGAGGACGCGCTGGCCCTCGCTGAAAATACCGAAATTTGAGTGTTGGCCCCTCACCTAAGGCGAGGGGCCATTTATCGTAGCCACCAGCGGAGCATTCCGCCCACAAGCGCCAACGCGGAAACGCTCGCAGCCCAGATGCCGACGAACCAACCGAGACGGCTCAGCAACAGGCGCATCAGTGATATCCTTCCGTGCCAACCTTGCCCCGGAAGACCCAATAGGACCAGGCCGTGTAGGCAAGGATCATCGGCACCATGATCGCGGCTCCCACCAGCATGAACAACTGGCTGCGGACGGGCGCCGCCGCTTCCCATATCGTCACGCGCGCCGGAACGACATCGGGCCAGATCGAGACGCCAAGCCCGACCAGGCACAGTCCGAAAAGCGAGAGCGCCCAGAAGAACGGCTGCACATCTCGCTTCACGCGGAGGCTGCGATAAAAGAGGAATGTCACGATAAGCGTGGCAAGCGGCACCTGCGCTGTCGCTACCACGCCCGGGAAGCTTAGCCAGCGCTGATAATATTGCGTTTCGAGCCGCAGCGTTGCGAGGCTAATCACGCCGATCATGATGAGCAGGCCGATTCCAAGCCGCCCGGCATAGGTCACCGTCTGCCGCTGCAATCCGCCTTCGGTCTTCCAGTTGAGCCAGCAGGCGCCGAGCAGGGCATAGCCGATCAGCAGGCCGACGCCGGTCAGCAGGCTGAAAGGCGACAGCCATTCCCACCAGCCTCCGGCATAACTGCGCCCCTCGACGGTGATGCCCTGTAGCAGGGCCCCGAGCGCAATGCCTTGCGCAAAGGTGGCGATAACCGACCCTGTCGTGAAGGCCGTGTCCCAGAAAGCACGGTGCGCCGGATCCCGCCAGCGGAACTCGAAGGCCACGCCGCGGAACACGAGTCCCAGCAGCATCGCGATCATCGGCGCGTAAAGCGCGGGAAGGATGATGGCATAGGCCAGCGGAAATGCGGCAAACAGGCCGCCTACGCCCATCACGAGCCAGGTTTCGTTGCCATCCCAGACGGGCGCGATGCTGTTCATCGCGGTGTCGCGGTCCTGCCCAACCTTGAAGAACGGAAACAGGATGCCGATGCCAAGATCGAAGCCGTCCATCACGACATAAGCTATGATCGCAAAGCCGATGATGCAGGCCCAGATGACAGTGAGGTCGATCATGCCGAAGCTCCCTCGATGATGGCCGGCGCCGGGGTGATCCCCGCGCTGCGGATGGGCGCATCGCCCAGCGGGGTTTCATGCGCCTCGGGCGGCTTCTTCATCAGGTGAAGCAGGTACCAGATACCCATGCCGAACACGGTGAAATAGACGATAACGAATGCCAGCAGCGACGAGGCCACCGCCGGGGCATCGAGCGGCGAAGCGCTCTGCGTGGTCCTGAGCAACCCATAGATCGTAAAGGGTTGCCGCCCGACTTCCGTCACTATCCAGCCGGCCAGCACGGCAATCAGTCCCGACGGCCCCATAAGCACGGCGAAGCGATGCAGCAGCGACCAGTCGTAGAGCGCTTTGCGCCAGCGGGCGATCAGGCTCAGGAGTCCGATCCCGAGCATTGCGAATCCGATGCCAACCATCACGCGGAACGCCCAGAAGACGATACCGACGGGCGGACGATCAGCTTGGGGCACGGTGTCGAGACCTTTCAATGGCGCGTCGAGTTGGTGCTTCAAGATCAGCGATGACGCCTTGGGTATCTCGACGACGTAATCGACCCGCTGCTCCGCGCTGTTGGGAATTCCAAACAAGATCAAAGGCGCACCTTCTGGATGGCTCTGAAAATGGCCTTCCATCGCCATCACCTTCACTGGCTGATGTTCAAGCGTGTTGAGCCCATGCATGTCGCCCGCGAAAATCTGGATGGGCGCGACGATCGCAGCCATCCACATGGCCATGGAAAACATCTTGCGCGCGCCGGGATTGCTGCGGTCCTTGAGAAGATGCCAGGCACCCACCGCGCCGACGATGAAGGCTGTCGTCAGATAGGCAGCAAGGACGGTATGAAAGAGCCGATAGGGGAAGGTGGGATTGAAGATGATCGTCAGCCAGCTTGGCCCCGGCAGGAACTGGCCGTTGGCGCCGATCTCATACCCCACCGGCGTCTGCATCCAGCTGTTGACCGACAGGATCCAGAATGCGGAGATGAACGTCCCCAACGCTACTGCAAGTGTCGCGACGAAGTGCAGCTTGCGCCCAACCTTGTTGATCCCGAACAGCATGACCCCGAGGAATCCGGCTTCTAGGAAGAAGGCGGTCAGCACCTCATAGGCCATCAGCGGTCCGATGACAGGTCCTGCCTTGTCCGAGAACACCGACCAGTTGGTGCCGAACTGGTAGGACATGACGATGCCCGAGACGACGCCCATCGCGAACACGACGGCGAAGATCTTCAGCCAGTAGCGAAACAGGTTCGCATAGACGCCCTTGCCGGTCTTCAGCCACAGAGCTTCGAGCACGGCCAGATAGCTTGCCA
>JAJZQN010000087.1 GCA_021847605.1 Pseudomonadota bacterium
GGCTAGTTATGGCAGACGCTGCCATTCGAGGCCCGCTTGGCAAACGACGCATTTTGGTCGGAAGCATTCGTGAAACCACTAATCCTAGATGGCGAATTGCGCAGTTAACAAGATGCCTCAGAAGGTCATCGTTGGACCGTGCCATGCCATTCAAATCATTGGGTATCTGGACGTCGGTAAACCGGCTTGCACCTGAATGGCGGGATGTTCGAGTCCTTTTGGCATCTGGCTGCCCATGCCTGAAATACACCTACAAATGTCGGACAATGAGCGATGTCGTAGGTGGTAATTATGCAGCCGGTTCGTTCAACGAGCGCTGGAGCGTTTCGACGGTTGCGAGAACGGCATCGAAGTCAGGCACATCGCCGAAGATCATGCCGGCCATGGCACCATAATCGCGGCGAAGGTCAGCGATCATCGCATCGGTTGGTATCAGGGAGAAGCTGCCGGGCTCAGCATGGGCAAGATCAAGGTCGCGGCTATTAAAGAACATCCGAGCGTGCGCGACGCAATCCCTGCCAAGTTCTTCATTAGCCATCGCTGAAGCGCCCGTTCCGGCGATCATCAGTTGGTGCACGTCGTAATAATGGCGTGAGACGCGCTGCCCACCCGCACGCAGAACTTGGCGGGCGTCAAACCAGCGGCGGAGACCATGGAGAATGACGACCTTGTCCCAGAAGGTGCGTTCCGCATCGACGATGGTCACGTTGGCGACCGTTAGATCGAGCCCGGGCAGATCATCGGAGAGATAGGGAACGACGCTATGGCGGGCATGAGGGTCGAGAGCGGATTTGGCCCCGGATTCTATTTTGACGGCTTTGCGGATGTAGCCATCGGACTCGGCGGTCACGCTTGGATACCAGAGGAGAAGGCTCTGCGCGCTTTCATCGTCCTGATCGAGTTCGACCTTCGCGCCTGCCATGCCCTCGCCAACTGCACCGACTAGCGTCTCCGATAGCTGGGCGAGCAGGTCTCCGCCTATGAAGGCCTGGCATGCCGCCTTGATAGCGTCGAGCTTTGCCTGTCGTTTCTTACCGGACATCTCCTTCAGCGCCTCTATGCTTGCATCTTGGCCGATGTCTTCCCGAAACACCGTGATGTCGATGTCTTCGGAGAAACGCTGAATCAGGCCGAAGCCCTTCGACAGCGACGTGCCCCCTTTGAACACGAAGCGCGGGCCGTGGGACGCCGGACCATTGAAAAGCGCATCGAGTGCCCAGCAGACCCAGAAATCCTTCTCGATATTCTGGGGTGCTGTGCCGAGCCGCTGCCCGGCGCCGATAAACACATCCCGTCGATCCGTCGGGTCGGCCGCAAGGAACTGGGCGTAAGCGGGATTCATTGTCATGCTTGCTTGGTCTTCGGACGGTTGGCTGACGCGGTAGCCGGCATCGTATCGCGCAGGATATTCTGCATCCAGAGCGGGAGCGTCAGCATATCGGCCTGGAGGTCGTTGACGATGTCGGCGCCGTGATCGGGGTGGGCGAAGATGTTGCGCAGACGCTTGGCAACATCCGGATCGGTATCGCCTCCGGCGTCGTGCAACCAATGCAGGGCCTGAACGACCCGCATCGCTGGGCGCCCAGCCCAATGAAGCCGACTTGGCGCAGTGGTTTTGAAATCGATTTTGAGGTTGCCGAGTGTGATGGGCTTCAACCTTGCGTCCGTGTGGACGACGATACGAGCAGGGACTGCATCAGAGAGTCCTAGATCGTTGGCTGCGGTTACGCCATCAACGAGGATACGGGCTTGGTCCCGGCGAGCAAGCGCATCGATAACAGTGCGCGGATCGGGGTGGGTGGGCTTGCCCGTGAGTGGGTTGAGTTTCGGCTTGTCATAAAGGCCGCGGGCAATCCTGCGAACGTCGCCATTGCGGGTCAGTCGATGGAGCACTTGGTCGACGGCATCGCGAGAACCGAGGTCGAGAAAGTCCTGCGGCGTCCAGACTGAACGCACGCCGCCGGAAACCATTCGGTCCGATATGGCACTTTTGAGATTGAGGCCCGGTCCGCGCATGCAAGCTCCTTTGTCAGAAGCATGTATACGGATTTCTGACAAAGGGTCAGCTTTTTTGTCAGATTCATGATGCGTTTTTCTGACGAATTAGGTGAGAAATAGGCGGTCTTACGACGCAGCGCCATACAGGAAATAGCCGGACGAAGGTGGACGATGATGGATGAACACGGACTCAGAAGAGCATTCTGGGGCACCGCGTAAGCAGTTGATTTCGCAGTCAAATCATAGACTTACGAAGTCGCCGTAAGCAGCATTAGCACACTTCGGATGCGTGGAAAAGGCTGGATGATCGTGGACACCGTGGCGATCCGTATGCAAGACGTTTCAATCAGTGCTTCGTCTGGGCGGGTCATCGTTGTATCCCGCGCCTATGGCATACGATGCATTCAGCATCGACACAAACAAGGTGATCCACGGCGGACTGATCCTTGAGAGCAGACTGCTCGGTCAGCTGACCCAGTTTAAAACGCGGTGAGGCTGGGCCTCGGTCAGATCCTTGGGCTTACCCATGTCCACGGCGCAGCGATCGTCGGCGCCCGTGGCCCCGGCCCCTTATGACAGCGTTGAGGAAGTCTGGCGGCGCGCAGGCGCGCCGCGCGCCGCGATCGAGAAGCTGGCGGAGGCCGACGCCTTCCGCTGCATAGCCGAGAATCGCCGGCAGGGGCTATGGAAGGTCAATGTCCTCGGCGAAGCGCCGCTGCTTCTGTTCGCTGCGGCCGATGCACGGAAGGGCAGCTTTTCGTCTGGGGGCATCGAGCCGGCAGTGTCGGTCAGGGCAATGGCCCAGGGTTGCGACATCGTTGAGGACTATCGCTCGTCCGGCATCTCGCTCCGAGCGCATCCGCTCCAGTTCCTGCGGGCCGACCTGGACGACATGCGCATCGTCAAGTGCGCCGATCTCGCCTCAATCCGCGACGGTCGCAATATTGAGGTCGCTGGCGTCATTCTCGTGCGCCAGCGCCCCGTTTCGGCGAAGGGCATGCTGTGCGCGACGATCGAGGACGAGACCGGCGTCGCGCAAGCTATCCTCTGGCCCGATCGCTTCGAGATCTATCGCCGCCAGGTCATGTCCGCCTCGATGATCGCGATGCGCGGGCGGCTCCAGAAGGAACGCGAAGTCATCCATGTCATCTGCGATCGCATCACCGATGTGCGGAGCATGCCGGGACACGGCGATGGCGCGATCAGCGGCGGCGGCCCGGACCCGTAAGATTCAGGCTTTCCGAAGGGAAGGACGCTCTCCTATCGCCCGTTCAACCCTGTGCCGAACGAAGAGAAAATGATGCGCATCCGCAGCCATGGCTTCCGCTAAGACCGATGCGCGCATTGCAGGCACGATCAGTCGCGCGCTCAATGTCCTTCGGGAAGCTACCGGGACCCGCGGAAGACGAAGTCGCGCGGTGTCGCTTTGGCGCTATGGAATCTGCGGTCTTGGGTAGCCGATGACTGGTTGGTCTCGGCCTGGAAAGCGGCGGGTTCGGATCACGAGATCGGTCAAAGCCAGGCCTCTACGCCACATACAATGGGTTCGCCCGCCAGATCCGCAGCAACGGAGGCACAGTGACTTGAGAGGCCGTCCTTCCTATATCGCCTGCACCATGAAAGGCCGTGTAATGATCATCGCCGTCTGTGTCGCAGGCGTCTGGGCAGCTCCGGCGTCTGCCGATCCTTGCGAGGGCGCTTTGCCGTACAAGGGCAGGGCGTTCTCCGGCGTGGTGCGCTATGTCGAGGATGGCGACGGGCAGTGCGTCGGTCCCGCCGGCCGTCCGGCAAGCTGGATCGAAATCCGGCTCGCTGACTTCTATGCGCCGGAACTGCGCGAACCCGGCGGCATCGAAGCCACGCCCCGCCTCGAACGGACCGTGATGGACAAGCCGCGCGCCTGCCGCGCCGGGCGGCGAAGCTACGACCGTGTCGTCGCAACCTGCACGCCGGGCGGACGCCCGGTCGGCAGCCTGTTGCGCACCGCGGGCGGTGCTGAGGGTGGCCGCGGAAGGCCGACATGAACGCGATGCTCGATCTCTTCGAAATGCCCGCCGTTCCTGGCCTGGCGATGGCCGACGAGTTTATCTCGGCCGCCGAGGAAGCGACGCTGATCGCACATATCGACCAGACCAGCCTCAGCCCATTTCGTTTCCAGCAATGGACCGGAAAGCGGCTTACCCGTTCCTATGGCTGGAGCTACGACTTCGAGACCGGCGTCTTCGCGCCCACCGAGCCATTGCCGCAATGGCTCGACGATGTCCGAAAGCGGGCGGCACGGTTCGCGGGCCTCCTTCCGGCGGATCTAGTCCAGGCGCTGTTGATCCGCTACGACCCGGGCGCAGGGATCGGATGGCATAAGGATCGACCGGTCTTCGAGCATGTCGTCGGCATTTCTCTGGGACAAGAAGCAACGCTGCGGCTGCGTCGCCGAAACGCGCGCGGTTTCGAACGGGCAAAAGCCGAACTCATGGGCCGCTCGATCTATCACCTGTCGGGTGAAGTGCGCCACCACTGGGAGCATAGTATCGCCCCTATCGAACAGCCTCGCTGGTCGATCACCTTTCGGAGCCTTTCTGACCGGAACCGCACGGGGTGAGCGGGCGGGACTATCCCAAGACGCCCGACGGTCGTTACTTCGTCGTGCGCGGGCGGTTGTGGCGGACCAGCAATCCAGCGCTTGATGCTGGGCTTCGTGACCGCCTCGTCGGCGAGCTTATGGACGCCCGCCGCGCCGTCGGTGCCGCAAAGCGAACGGGTGACCGAGTGGCGGAAAAGGCGGCACATGACGCAGTCGATCGCGCCAAGGTCGCCCTGGGCGAACGCGGTCCGGTCTGGTGGGAAGACGGCGCACCTGACCTCAACCGTCATCTCGCCCGCACCGGCCCTTATGCAGACTGGTATGCCGAGGTTTCGAAAGAGCACGACTAGGTCTTTCCACCACGCTTGACCTTGTCGGCAAGCTCTACCCATACCGGCGCATGGTCGCTGGTCTTTTCCCAGCCGCGCGGGGTGCGGTCGACATCCGCTGCAACAAGACGAGTGGCAGCCGGCCGGTTGAGCAGGATGTGATCGATGCGCAACCCCGCGTCGCGTTCGAAAGACCTGCGCCAATATTTCCAGAAGGTGTAGATATGCTCGCCGGGATGGAGATGGCGCAAGGCGTCGGTCCATCCCCACGCGACCAGGTCGGCATAAGCCTGCCTGACCTCCGGCGCGAACAGCGCATCATCGCGCCAGCGCTCGGGCGCATCGACGTCGAGATCGGTCGGTATGACGTTGAAGTCTCCGGCGACGACGACGGGTGCATCAAGCGCGTAGAGGCCTGCGATATGGTCGTGCAAGCGCTCGAACCAGCGCAACTTGTAGTCGTACCTGGGACCTGGCCGGGGATTGCCATTGGGCAGGTAAAGGCCTGCGATGAGCACACCGTCGACCGCCGCCTCGATGTAACGGCTCTGGTCATCGTCGGGGTCGCCTGGAAGGCCGCGACGGGTCTCGTAGATGTCTCCAACCCGGCTGAGGATTGCGACGCCATTCCAGCGCGGCTGCCCTTGCCAGATCACGTCATAGCCGAGATCGCGAATGGCGGCCTCGGGAAACGCGGCATCGGGGGCCTTCAATTCCTGGAGGCAGACCACGTCCGGCTCGGCCATCTCCAGCCAGCGCAACAGCAGCGCGAGGCGGCCATTGATGCCGTTCACATTGTAGGTCGCGATCTTCACGCAAGGAGAAGTGCATTGCGCAACGAGTCGTTCCGCCTACCCTCACTTCAGGAGATGGTCGGCCCCGCTCGGCCGCGCCCGAATTGCCAGCTTATTCCATCCGTGTGCATGATGCCCGAAGCGGCCTTGCCGATGTTGCGCTCGAGCACGTCGCGCCACGGCACCAACGTGAAGTCCCGCGATCGCTCGACAACAGCGAAACTCCCACTTTCCAGGTCGAGCCGACGGGCGATCTTTCCCTCGATCCGCTCGCCGATCCGCGCGGGTTCAAACCGTTTCCCGATTTGGTCGCCGAGCCCCTGGCCAGCGTGCTGCAATTCACGTCTCCGTAGCGTGTCCAGCGCGCCGCCCCGGTAGCGAAATCCGGGTCGCTCGTCGTCCGCCAGTTGCTGCTCGACGAGCCACTGCCGCCGCGCCGCGAGCGCGGTCCGCACCTCCCGTCCATATCCCACGTCGCGCACGGCGCCATGACCACCCCCGGCAAGCGCGCGATCAAGCCAGGTCGGGGCTTCCTTGCCTGCCAGTTCGTCGACCGGGGACCGCGACAGCAATTCCAGCGTGACTGGCCGGTCGCGCTGCTGGGCTCTCGCATAGGCATCGGCGCGAGCGAGATGATCGTCGGTGATCGTCCAGCTTCCATCAGCGAGGCGCTCGGGACCAGTCCCTGCGCGCCGCATCGCCTCGAGCCGTCGGACATGGCTGGCTGCGAACGCCTCGCTGGCGCCCGGGTCGTGCGTCAGGTGCAGGTCGATCGAGTAGCGCCCGCCATTGGCGCGGGCGACCGCATCGACGGTGCGATCAGCCTGGGTCGCCTCGATCCGCGACGGCGCGACTCGTACCGTCGATCCTTCGGGAACCGATGGCGTGGCATCGCTTCGGCCGATATCGACATAATGGACCCGGCCATCGACCCCGTCGACCATCAGATAATGTCGGTCGCGATGCTCATCGGAAAAGCCGCGCCGGATCACCCGTCCGATGATCGGTTCCCGCAGGTCAATTGACACGACCTGCTCGACGCCGGCACGGTCAAGCCTGCGGGCGGTCAGCTCTCGCTGCATGAGGCGGATGATGTCGCCGCGCTCTCCCATCCGGCGGAGCGTTTCCTCCAGCCCCTCAGCGAGCCTGTAGCGTCCGTTACCAACATCGTAGGCCAGGCCCATCGCCTTGAGCTTGCGCAGCCGTCCCGCCGCGACCGACTGCTGGAAGGGATCGTTGTCGGCCGGCGACACCGTTCGGTCGACCTCGATGCGGCGAACCAGCCTGCGGTCGATCGAGGTCAGCCGTTCCTGGTCGACATCGTGGCGCAGGCGCGCTTCGATTTCCTGATCGGTCCGGGGGCCAAGGTCGAGCGTCACAAGCTCCGAGGCGCGCTCGCGAAGCCCGTGCGAAATATACTCCCGCGCAATGACCAGATTGTCGCCCTGATCATCCACCCCGCGCAGCACGATGTGGGTATGCGGACGCTCGGTGTTGAAGTGATCGACCGCGACCCAGTCCAGCTTCGTGCCGAGGTCCTGCTCGACCTGGGTCATCAGTCGCCGGACATAGGGCTTGAGGTCAGGATATTCCGCGCCGTCTTCGGCGGAGACGATGAAGCGAAACTGATGGCGGTCGCCGGCGGTCCGCTTGAGGAAATCACCGCCATCTGCACGGTCGGTCTCGGGACCGTAAAGTTTGCCCGGCAAGCCCTCGCGCGTCACCCCGTCGCGCTGGATGTACCGCATGTGCGCGCGGGCGGCCTGGCCGCTCTTGCCAGCCAGGCGGATCAAGCTCGCCTTCACCACGGCACGGCGCCCGCGAAAACCCGCGAGCCGGTCGCGGCTCGACAGCAATCGCCCCATGCTCGCGCCGCGCCCGATCCGACTGCCGTCAAACCGTCGCGAGCGGACCCCACTCTT
Organism: Pseudomonadota bacterium; assembly: GCA_021847605.1. Classification (GTDB taxonomy): domain Bacteria; phylum Pseudomonadota; class Alphaproteobacteria; order Sphingomonadales; family Sphingomonadaceae; genus Sphingobium. The sequence continues at coordinate 7,625 of JAJZQN010000087.1, forward strand.
CGTACCCGCGAGGCGTGCAGCAGCCCGTATGCGTCCGCCATATTTGACGACCTTCTTGCCGTCCGTGCCGCGCTGGCTGCCGAGCCTGGGGGTAAAATCGTCGTCAGACATCACCACGTGCCTCAGCCTCGCGATTTCGAGGATGAAATGGCTGATTTCGGCCACTCCCGCCCTGACTGTCTCGCGGCCGCGACTGCATGTCTCGTAAAAAAAGGATGTGCAGACAAGGACCTGTCAGGGGTCGCGAGACACTGCCTTTATCTTGTTTCCCCTCTCTTCCTGCTCCCTTTTCCTTCCGCCTCATAAAAGGGGGAGAGACGCCGCCGGACCGACGCCGCCTCTCCCCCCGAACTGCCTGTCGGTCAGTCCGCATGGAGCATCCCATCGCGCGCCTTCTTTCGACCCCTGGCAACACGGCACCTGGTCATGCCATGGGCATTTGCATCGCCATCCACGAGCATG
>JAJZQN010000088.1 GCA_021847605.1 Pseudomonadota bacterium
CGATGCGACAACAAAAACTTAGAGCGCGACTTGCGTCGGATTTAACGCAGCGCGCTCTAGGTTCGGAAAGCGGAGATGTTTTCCTCGTCACCCCGGGGCAAGCCCGGGGTGACGCCATATTGCTTACTTGCCGCAACTATCCCCTTCGCCGGCGATCAGGTCGAGGCAGCGGCCGTCAATCTCATCCTTGGGCACGGGCAGGTGGATCAGCGCGGCGAGGCTGGGCAGGATGTCCACCGTTTCCACGCCCAGAGGTTGTTCGAAATGACGCATCCCCTTGCGCCAGAACAGGATCGGTACGCGGCGGTCCGTATCCCATGGGCTGCCATGGGTGGCGACATAGCCCTTGGTCGGATCGACAATCGGCGTGACGCGGGGCTTGAGCATCATCAGCAGGTCGCCCGAACGCTGCGGATCGAAACTGGCGCGGGCCTCCTGTAACAGGCTCCAGCTTTCGGGCGGGCCGGACGGGGAGGGGGCTGCGGCGATTTCCGCCTTGGTGAAGACGGCCTGCACCTGGGGATGGGCACGCAGGAACGCCAACGTGGCGGCTTCCACCTTGGTCCGCTGCGCCGTCGTCAGCCCCTTGTCGAAATAGAAATCCCCGGCAGGTCCGTCGCCCCAGATCAGCTTGCGCCCGGTCAGGCCTGTCTTTTCGCCGATCGCTGCGCTCAGCGCCTTGGGCGTCAGCGCCACATCGACCCGCGCTTCCATCGGCATGGCATTTTCGCGATGCCGTTCGGGCAGGTCATGGCCACCATGATCGGCGGTCAGCACGACGACATAATCGATACCGTCCTTGTCCAGCCGGTCGAAGAAGGAACCCAGTTCCTTGTCCAGCCGGTCGACCTGGATACAGCTTTCGGTGCCTTCGGTTCCATAAGTGTGGCCGACATAGTCGGTCGCCGACAGGCCGATGTCGATAATGTCGGTCTGCGCCTGCTTGCCCAGTTCCATGCTCTCGATTGCGGCGGCGGCCAGCACCAGCGTATAAGCGTCCTGCTCCGGCGATGCGCGGAAGCCTTTGAAATCACCTGCTGCGCGGGCGAAGCGGCCATTGCCCACCGTCTTGCCGTCTCCGATCGCGACCGGGAAATCCTTGGCCACGCATTGCGCGGGCAGGTCGTAGCCCGCACTCGGCTGCGCCAGTTGCGCGCTCAGCGCCGCATTCACCTTGGCCACCAGCGGCGGGGTGGCGATGCCTTTGTAGCTGACATAGCCCTGCGGCCCGCTCAGCCACCAGATCTGGTCGGTCTTCGCCCCGCCCATCATCACGGCGGCGCGGTCCTTGCCCGCGACCGACACCACGCGGGTCGCGGGGTTGGCGGCCTTCATCCGGCCGCCCAGCGTGGGGACTTTCAGGTGCAGGGGCGACACGACATAATCGCCGCTGTTGGTGCCCGGCTGGCTTTCATCCTCGGCGCAATAGACCGACTTGTCCTCGCGCTTGGTGTCGAGGTCGAACCAGTTATTGGCGATGATGCCGGTGCGCGACGGGCGGCTGCCGGTCAGGATAGTGGAATGGCCGGGGCATGTTTCGGTCGCGGCATGGCTTTGATAGCCGCGCGGGAACACGGCGCCCTCCGTCAGGCGTTTGAGGCCGCCGGTATAATATTGGCGATATTCGCTGAACAGGTCGGCGGAAAACTGATCGACCGAAATGGCGATGATCAGTTTTGGGGGAGTCGCGGGTGCAACCGTTGCGGCGGGAGCAGGAGCGGGCGATTGCGCCATCGCGGGAATAGCGGTGGCGGCCAGCAGGATGGCGGCGACTCGTTTGAACATAGATACGAACCCTTCAGATGCCTTGACGGCGAATGCCTGGAGACCTAGCCCCCTTGCACTAACGCGACCAGAGGCCCGATGCGTATTTTTAAAGTCATATTGATGACGCTCGCCCTGTTTTCCGGCATTTCTACTGCATGGGCGCAATCCGTGGGTGGTGGCGCTTTCGGTCAGGACACGCCCCATATCGCTGCGCGGCTTGTCGCGGAAAGCGACAATCCTGCGCCGGGTGCTGGAACGACTATCGCCTTTGCCATGGTGCCGGAGGCGGGCTGGCACGGTTATTGGGAAAATCCGGGCGATGCGGGCCTTGGCATGAGTGTCGAATGGACCCTGCCCAAAGGGGTCAGCGTCGGCCCGCTTCGTTATCCAGTACCCGAAACCCTGCTGATTTCCGGCCTGATGAATCATGTCTATGAGGGGCCATATGCCATCCTTTCGACACTGAATGTCGCCCGCGACATCGCACCCGGCACGCGCCTGCCGATCCGGGCCAAGGCACAATGGCTGGCCTGCACAGACAAGGTGTGTGTACCGCAAAGCGGCGACCTCTCACTGGATTTGGTGGTCGGCGATGGACAGGCCAGCGTTGCCGCCCGTGCGCAATTCGATGGCTGGCGCGTCCATCTGCCCCGGCCGCTGGGCAGCGAGGCGACCTATGCCATCGTCAATGGGCGGCTCCGCCTGTCGGTGCCTTTCCCTGCCGATGCGAAGGCAGACGACATTCATCTTTTCCCATTGGCTGAAGGGCTTGCCACCTATGCCGCGCCGCAGACGGTGGAGCGCGACGGCGATCATCTGCTGATCGAAACGCAGGCGGGAGAGGGTGGAAAGGGCGGCCTGATTCAAGCCGTTTTGCGCACCGGCGATCATGTCGGCTTCCTCCTGACCGCCCGGCCGGGGCAGGTTGCTGCGGCGTCCCCCCCCGGCATTGCATGGGGCGCGATTTTCGCGGCGCTCGGCGGCGCGCTGCTCGGCGGCCTCATCCTCAACATCATGCCCTGCGTTTTCCCGATACTGGGTCTGAAAGCGATGAGCCTCGCGCGCGCCGGCGGCGACGAACGCACCGTCCGGCGGGAGGCATTGGCCTATAGCGCCGGGGTCATCGCCACCTGTCTGGCGCTCGGCGGCTTGCTGCTGTCCTTGCGCGCGGCGGGTATGGCGGCGGGCTGGGCCTTCCAGTTGCAGGACCCCCGGATCATCCTCGGCCTGCTGCTGCTCGTCACCGCCATCGCCTTCAACCTTGCCGGGCTGTTCGAACTGCGCGGCTGGGGCGGGGGGCAGGCTCTGGCGGATAAGGGCGGCATGGCCGGTTCCTTCTGGACCGGAGCGCTGGTGGCCTTCGTCGCGACGCCCTGTACCGGCCCTTTCATGGCCGCCGCCATCGGCGCCGCGCTGGTGCTGCCGGTCGCCGCCGCGCTGGCGGTGTTCGCCGGTCTTGGTCTTGGCCTTGCGCTGCCCTTCCTGTTGCTCGGCTGGCTGCCCGCGCTGCGCCGCCGCCTGCCGCGTCCCGGTGCATGGATGGGCCGGGTTCAGAAAATCCTGTCGATCCCGATGTTCCTGACCGCGCTGGGCCTTGCATGGCTGCTGGGGCAACAGCGCGGCGTGCCGGGCATGACCATGGGCCTCGGCGCGGCTTTGTTGCTGGCGCTGGCGCTCTGGTGGCTGGGCGGACGGCAACGCGCCGGGCGTTCGGGCGGGCTGATCGTGCTGGCTCTGGCAGCCATTTTGGCTGTTGGAACCGCACTCCAACTTCCTACAAAAGCCCCCGAAACGAAAAGCGAAGAAACTGTCCATTTCGACGTCTCGAAACTCGAACAACTGCGCGCTGCGAACAAGCCGGTCTTCCTCTATTTCACCGCCGACTGGTGCCTCAGTTGTAAGGTGAATGAGGCGGCCGCCATCGACCGCGCCGAAACCCGGGCCGCCTTCGACCGGGCGGGCGTCACCGTCATGGTCGGCGACTGGACCAATGCCGATCCCGCCATCACCCGCTTCCTCGAACAGGAAAAGCGGTCGGGCGTTCCCTTCTATCTCTGGTACGCGCCGGGCAAGGATGCGGTGGTCCTGCCGCAGATATTGACCCCCGCAACCCTGACCGCACTGGTATCCTGATGGCCAAAATTCGCGCCGACCAGCTTCTCGTCGACCTCGGCCTTGCCGAAAGCCGCGCCCGCGCGCAGGCGCTCATATTGGCGGGCCATGTCTTCCTTGGCGACCGAAAGGTGGAAAAGGCGGGGCAACAGGTCGCGCCCGACGCCCCCATCGACGTGCGCGGCCGCGACCATCCCTGGGTATCGCGCGGCGGCATCAAACTCGCCCACGCGCTGGAGGAATTCGCCATCGACGTCACCGGCGCGGTCGCCATCGATGTCGGCTCCTCGACTGGCGGCTTTACCGACGTGCTGCTGACCAACGGCGCGACGCGCGTGTATGCGGTGGACAGCGGTACCAACCAGCTGGCGTGGAAATTGCGGTCCGACGATCGCGTCATCGTTCATGAACAGACCAGCGCGCGGATACTGACGCCTGACCATATTCCCGAACCCGTCGACATCATCGTGTGCGACGCCAGCTTCATCTCGCTGGCCAAGGTGCTGGAAAAGCCGCTGACCTTCGCCCGGTCCGGCGCGGTGCTGGCCGCACTTATCAAGCCGCAGTTCGAGGCTGGACGCGAGGAAGTGGGCAAGGGCGGCGTGGTACGCGATCCCGCTATTCACCAGCGCGTCTGCGATGAAGTCAGCCAGTGGGTAACGCAGCAGGGCTGGACCGTCCTTGGCTTGACGACCAGCCCTATTACCGGCCCACAGGGCAATGTCGAATTTCTTATCTACGCCCGCCTTGGTGGATAATGGACGTATATCCGTTTCACGCCATCATATTGTAAGACACGTTGATAATATAAAATGCGGAGAGGGCTTTGCGCCTGACCGTCACAGCAAGGCCCGTTAGTTCTTTCCATGCGTTCATCCGTTTCTCTTGTCATCCTCGCCCTTTGCCTCACCGGTTGCAGCGGAAAGAAGGAAGCCAAACCGCGCCAGACGCCGTTGGTGGAGGCTGCGCCGATCGCCGCCGCTGATTTTGCCGACACGCTGGATGCCGTCGGCACGGCATTGGCCAATGAACAGGTCGTGTTGTCGGCCCCGGTGACGGAGCGGATCGAACAGCTTAATTTCACCGATGGCGGTTTCGTTGCAAAGGGACAGGTGATCGCCACCATGTCGATCGCGCAGGAAAAGGCGGAGTTGGCCGCCGCGCAGGCGCAGGCGCGACAGGCGCAGCAACAGCTTGACCGTATCCAGTCGTTGCAATCGCGCGGCTTCGCTACCGCCGCCTCCTATGATCAGCAATTGGCGCTGGTCGATGGGGCAAAGGCATCGGCCGACCAGTCGCGTGCCGCCATCAGCGACCGTATTATCCGCGCGCCCTTTGCCGGCTGGGTCAGCCTGCGCACCGTATCGCCCGGCGCCATTGTGACCGCCGGAACCGCCATTGCCACGGTCAGCGACATTTCCCGGATCAAACTGGACTTCACCATCCCCGAAACCCGCCTGTCCTCCATTCGCACAGGGCAAGCGATCACGGCCAAGTCCGCGGTATGGCCCGACCGTCCCTTCACCGGAACCGTCGCCACCATTGATCCGGTGATCGATCCGGCCACCCGTGCCGTGCGCGTACGCGCTATCCTGCCCAATCCTGATCGCGTGTTGAAACCCGGCATGTTGCTGACCGTCGCGGTGTCCTCCCGTCGGCGCCAGTCGCTGGCGCTGCCGGAATTGGCGGTCATCGGCGACGGGGAAGATCGCTATGCCTTTTTGTTGGACGGGCGCACCGTCAAACGGGTGAAGGTAGAAACCGGCATTCGCCAAAATGGCATGGTCGAAATCACCGGAGGCCTCAAAGCCGGACAGATGGTCGTGACCGAGGGCGTCGTTAAGCTGAACGATGGCGCCACCGTGCGCCTCGCCGGCGACAAGCCTGAAAAACCTAGGGCCAAGGCGCCGGGCAAGGCGGACTGAGGCCGCCGCCATGCAGTTGTCCGACCTTTCCGTCCGTCGTCCCGTCTTTGCCGCCGTCGTGGCGGTGTTGCTCTGCCTTGTCGGGATGGTCGGTTATATGAGCCTGTCGGTGCGGGAATATCCCGACACCGATCCGCCGGTTGTGTCGGTGCAGACCACCTATACCGGTGCAGCGGCCTCCGTCATTGAAACTCGCATCACGCAGTTGATCGAAGATGCCGTGGCCGGGGTGCAGGGTATTCAGATCATCACTTCGACCTCGCAGGACGGCCGGTCGAACATCAATATCGAATTTGATCCGTCCCGCGACATCGACAGCGCCGCTAATGACGTGCGCGATCGCGTGGGGTCGGTGGTTGGCGACTTGCCGGAGGATGCGCTGGCCCCTGAAATTCGGAAGGTGGATTCGGACGCGCGCGCCATCCTCTTCCTCGCCTTTTCCCGGCCGGGCTGGTCGCGCATTCAGATCAGCGACTATCTCGACCGCAATGTCGTCGATCGTTTCTCCGCCATCGATGGCGTTGCCCGCGTCAATATCAGCGGGGAGGCGCGTCCTTCCACCCGGATCTGGTTCAATGCCGAACGGCTTGCCGCCTTTGGCCTGACGCCTGCGGATGTGGAGGCGGCGCTGCGCACGCAGAATGTCGAACTGCCCGCCGGCCGCTTTGAATCCCGCGATCAGAACCAGACATTGCGCGTGGATCGCCCCTTCGCCACGCCGGATCAATTTGCCAGCCTCGTCGTCGGGCGCGGCGACAATGGTTATCAGGTCAAGCTGGGCGATGTCGCCCGGATCGAGGAAGGGGCGGAAAATCCCTATAGCAGCTTCCGTTCCAATCAGGGGACGGCCATCGGTCTTGGCATCATCCGCCAGTCCGGCGCAAACACGCTGGAGGTCGCGCAGAAGGCCAAGGCGCTGATCAAGGAACTGGAACCGACCCTGCCCAAGGGGATGCGCGTTGCCATCGGCACCGACGAATCCATGTTCATCGAACGCGCAATCGACAATGTCTATGACACGCTGATCGAAGCGGCCCTGCTCGTCATCCTCGTCATATTCCTGTTCCTGGGGTCGGTGCGCGCCACCATCATCCCGGCGGTGACGGTCCCTATCTGCCTGCTCGCGACCTGCGCGGTGATGTGGCTGCTTGGCCTGTCGATCAACCTTCTGACCCTGCTCGCTTTCGTACTGGCCATCGGCCTGGTGGTGGACGACGCCATCGTCGTGCTGGAAAATGTCTATCACCGTGTCGAACAGGGCGAAGATCCGCTGGTCGCCGCCTATCTCGGCACCCGGCAGGTGGGTTTCGCCATCATTTCGACCACGCTGGTCGTGTGTGCTGTGTTCGTGCCGGTCATGTTCCTCGCCGGGCAGACGGGCCTGCTGTTCCGCGAACTGGCCATTGCGATGATTGCGGCCATCGCCTTTTCCGGCTTCATCTCGCTCAGTCTCGCGCCGATGCTCTGCTCCAAGCTGCTCCGCAACAGCGAACGTGGCCGCATCGCGCGCTGGGTGGATGACAAGTTTCAACGTCTGGAATCGGGTTATGCCCGCTGGCTCGACGCATCGCTGCGCAAGCCGTTGATCCCAGCATTGGGCGTCCTCATTTTCCTGATCGTCGCGGGCTTCCTCTTTACTCGCCTGCCCAACGAACTGGCCCCCGCAGAGGACACTGGCGTCGTCGAGGCATCGGTCAGCGCGCCCGAAGGCACCGGCTTCGACCGGATGGTAGCCTATATGCAGAAGATAGAGGACGATATCGCCTATTTGCGCAAGGACGGCACCTTGCAGAATATCATCGTGCGCGCGCCCGGCGGCTTTGGCACGACCGACGATTTCAACAGCGGCAACGTCAATCTCTTCCTGCAACCCTGGGAAGATCGCACCATCACGACGACGCAAGTCGCAGACATCATGAACAAGGTTCTGGCCGATCAGCCGGGCGTGCGCGGCAACGCGGCGCCCCGGTCGGGCCTTGGTCGTGGGCGCGGCCTGCCGGTCAATATCGTGCTGGCCGGTTCCACCTATGAAGGGCTGGTGGCCGCCCGCGATCGCATCATGGATGCGGCGGCCAGCTATCCCGGCCTCATCAGTCGGGTAGGTGCGGCCCCTTGCGGAGCCGCACCCCCCTAAGAACCGGACGTGCCGCTTTCGCGGCATCCGGCTCAAGCCTCTAGCAAGCCCGGTTTGACCCGAACCAGCAGTACCGACAACCCA
>JAJZQN010000034.1 GCA_021847605.1 Pseudomonadota bacterium
ACCAGCGCACCGCCCATAGGATGACCTCGCCGGTAAAATGCCGTCCTTTGAAATCGTTCATCGCAACTGACCTTGACAGTACATGAGCCCAATCTTGGAAACCGTGTCAGAGTTTGCAACAGAGCCAGGCGACGGGCAGCGGGATCGGCAAAAGTTTCGGCCAGCAATTGCGGATTGGTGCGGATATGATCGACCCGGTCGATGGTCCCGCCCATATAGCCCGGACGCCTGAGCCGTGTCGTTTCAGTCCCGTGCATGCTGCCGCCTTTCGTCCATGATCGCCTGTGCCGCGCGGGCGAACAAAGTGGGCAATCCCGCTTCGCCAATCCGCGCCACGGGCCACCATTCGCCTTCGCCCGGCGGGGTCGTACTGGTCCCCACATGGGCATGGTGCAGGCTAAGCGCCAGCGAGAAATGGGTGAAAACATGCGTCACCGGGCTGGCCAGTGGGGTCCATGCTGCGGAAAGGGGTGGCGTAGCGTCCGGCGCATCACCCCAGTCCGAACTGGGAAGCGCCCGCATGCCGCCCAGCAGCCCCCGGTCGGGACGACGGATCAGCCAGACATGGCCATCCTCCCGCTCGATCCACCAGCCATGGCCGGTGCGATGCGGCTTGGCCTTTTTCGGCGCCTTCACCGGGAAACGGGCCGGATCGGCGGTAGCGAAGGCGGCGCAATCCTGTCGCAGCGGACAGATGCCGCAGGCGGGATTGCGTACCGTGCAGATGGTGGCGCCCAGATCCATCATCGCCTGCGCGAAATCGCCTGCGCGGACGTCGGGCGTGATGCTGTCGGTCGCGGCGCGGATGGCAGGCCGGGCGGCGGGCAAGGGGGTGTCGATCGCGAACAGGCGGGCGACGACGCGCTCCACATTGGCGTCCACCACCACGGCCCGGCGGCCAAAGGCGATCGCCGCCACCGCCGCCGCCGTATAGGCGCCCACGCCCGGCAGGGCGCGCAGCCCATCCTCCGTATCGGGGAAGACGCCGCCATGATTGTTCGCCACCGCGCGCGCGCAGGCCAGCAAATTGCGGGCGCGGGCATAATAGCCCAGCCCCGCCCATGCGGCCATCAGATCGGCGTCGGCGACCGCCGCCAGCGCCTGCACATCGGGCCATCGTTGCGTGAATTTCGCGAAATAGGGGCCGACCGCCGCCACCGTCGTCTGTTGCAGCATCACTTCGGACAACCACACCCGATAGGGGTCGGCCGCATTGCTGCCGGGCGGCGCACGCCATGGCAATCGCCGGGCATGGACATCATAATGGGCCAGCAGGTCGGCCGCGATTTTTCTGTTACTACCCTCGACGCGCATGGCGGCCCTATGCCATGGAGAGCGCCATGACGGAACGCCCCGCAACGCCCCGGACCAAGAGTCGCGCGACACAAGCGGAAGAAAAACCGCGCGTGGGCGCGCCGCGGCGGATCGCGGACCTGATGCCCGACATCAACCGCACAGCGTTCCGCAAGTTTGGCTTTGTTCAGTCCAGCATCGTCACCCGCTGGGCGGAAATCGTCGGCACCCATTATGCCGCGATCACCGCGCCCGAATCGATCCGCTTTCCGATCGGACAAAAGGCGGGCGGCACGTTGCAGATGACCGTTTTGAGCGGCCATGCGCCCATGGTGCAGCATGCGCTGCCCGATATTGTCGAGCGGGTGAATCGCTTCTTTGGCTATGCCGCCGTGGCCAAGGTGGCGATGCGGCAGGGGCAGATTCAGCCCAGCCAGCCCGAACGGCGCCCCCCGCCCCGCAATCTGAAACCCATTCCGGTCGAACTGGGCGATTCGCTGCGCGACATTGGCGACCCCGAATTGCGCGCCGTGCTGGAATCGCTGGCGCAGGGGCTTGCCAACAGCGGTGGACTGCCCAAGATCGGCTGAATATGTTCGGCCGGCGTTCAGCTGGTTCGCCTATAGGGATCGCCCATGAAAAAACTGCTCCTGCCGCTTGCGCTTCTCGCCGTTCCCGCCGCACTGGTTGCGGCCCCCGCCGTCAACTGGGTGAGCAAGGTCGCCCTTTCCCCGATCGGCGGACACCTGATGGGCAATCCGGCGGCACCCACCAAGCTGGTGGAATATGTGAGCTATACCTGTTCCCATTGCGCCCATTTCGTGGGGGAAGCGAGCGCACCGCTGAAGACCCAATATGTGAAGGGTGGCAAAGTCAGCGTCGAAGTGCGCAATGCCGTGCGCGACAAATATGATCTGGCCGCAGCGCTGCTGGCCCGGTGCGGTGGGACGGCCCGGTTCATGGGCAATCATGAAGCGCTGTTCGCCAATCAGACGGCGTGGATGGAGCAGCTTGAGGCGTATGACCGCGATGCGACCAAGCCGACGGACCAGACCGCTGCGTTGAAGGACATCGGCCAGAAGACGGGCCTATACACCCTGATGAACAAGCGCGGCTATACCAATGCGCAGCTCGACGCCTGTGTCGCCAATCCGACGGCGATGAAGCAGATATTGGCGATGACGGACGAAGCCTGGAACAAGGTGAAGATCAGCGGCACGCCCAGCTTCGTCGTCAACGGCACGCTGGTCCAGGGATCGAGCTGGGACTTGCTCAAGGCCGCATTGCCCCCTGCCGCACGCTGATCTAAACCCCGTTTCAATCATCCCTTCATCGGAGCCTTGCCCGTCGTGAAAGCCTTTTCCGGTCTAGCCCTCATCACCCTCAGCCTGACCCTTGCCGCCTGTGGCAAGAGCGAAGAAGGCGCCAAGCCGACCGGCGAACCGATCGCCGCCGTCGCCGCCCCCGCCGGCACAAGCTGGTCCGACACCATCGCAGCAACGCCGGACGGCTATTTCGTGATGGGCAACCCGTCGGCCAAGCTGAAGCTGGTGGAATATGGGTCGTTCACATGCAGCCATTGCCGCGACTTTTCCGCCGAAGCATCGGAGGAAATCCGCAAGATCGTCGACACCGGCAAGATGAGCTATGAATTCCGCACCTATGTGCGCGACCCGATCGACATTTCGACCGCGTTGCTGGCCGCGTGCGGGGGCAAGGATGTCTTCTATCCGCTGGCCGAGCAATTTTTCACCAACCAGAGCGCGATGTTCGAAAAGGCGCAGGGGATGGGCGACGATAAATATAAGGCGCTGGTAAGCGCGCCGCCGGCCGTGCGTTTCGGCGCCCTCGCCGATGCGCTGGGTCTGGTCGAATTCGCCAAGCAGCGCGGCATTTCGCAGGATCAGGCGAAACAATGTCTGGCCGACACGGCCGGCGCGGAAAAGCTGGCCAAGGGCGTGGAATCGGCCACCAGCCAGTATCAGATCGAAGGGACGCCGACGTTCCTGATCAATGGCGTCAAGGTCGAGAACAGCGCCAATTGGGCGACGCTTCAGCCCGCGCTCAAGGCTGCGGGCATCTGATTGCGCGGCGGGGGGCGACTATCTGCGCCTGAGCGCGTGAGGGCCGGGGCGGCATGTCGCCCCGGTTCGCGTTCATGCAGATAAAACGCCTCAAACTTTCCGGCTTCAAGAGCTTCGTCGATGCGACGGAATTGCGCATCGAACCGGGCCTGACCGGCATTGTCGGTCCCAATGGGTGCGGCAAGTCCAACCTGTTGGAAGCCATTCGATGGGTCATGGGCGAATCCAGCGCCAAATCCATGCGCGGCGCGGGCATGGAAGATGTGATCTTCGCCGGCACCGCCACCCGGCCGCAGCGCGACTTTGCCGAAGTGTCCCTGTTGACGGTGCAGGAACAGGGCGAATTGTTCAACGCCGTGGACATCGGCGCCGACGGCGAACTGGAAGTCACCCGCCGGATCGAGCGCGGCGCGGGCAGCGCCTATCGCGCCAATGGCCGCGACGTGCGGGCCAAGGACGTCGCGCTGGTCTTTGCCGACGCGGCCACCGGGGCGCATAGCCCTGCCCTCGTCAGTCAGGGGCGTATCGCCGCCGTCATCGCCGCCCGTCCGCAGGAACGGCGCGCCATGCTGGAAGAAGCGGCGGGCATCGCCGGCCTGCATGTGCGGCGCAAGGATGCGGAGCAGAAATTGCGCGCAGCCGAGGCCAATCTGGCGCGGCTGGACGAGATATTGCTCGACATGGACACGCGCGCCAACGCCCTGCGGCGGCAGGCGCGGGCGGCGGAAAAATATATCCGCCTGTCCGACCAGATTCGCGCGGCCGAGGCCCGGACGCTCTTTGCGCGCTGGCGCGAGGCGCATGCCAGTGCCGAGGCCGCGCGGGGTGAGGCGAAGCAGGCCGACGCCGCCGTTGCCGCCGCGCAGGAGGGGCAGATGGCTGCGGCCGCCTATGTGCAGGGGGCCATCGCCACGCTGGCCGAACGGCGCGCCGCCGCCGAAAGCGCGCGCGAGGCGGCGAGTGAGGCGGGCCATCGCCTGTCCACTTTGAAGACCGAGCGGGACGGCATCGTCCGCCGCCTCGCCGATCTGGAGCAGCAGGCGTCGCGGCTGGAGGAAGATCGCGCCCGTGAAGGGACGCTGGCCAATGATGCCGCCGACGCGATTGCCCGGCTGACGGCGGAAATCGGTACGCTGAAGGCGCGGATCGCCGATACGCAGGCGCGGCGGCCGGACTTTACGGCGCGGATCGCCGCAGCAGAGGATGCGGCGCGGGACGCCGAACTGGATCTGGCCCGTGCCATGGCGAAGCAGGCGGGCGAGCAGGCCGAACTGCGCGTGGCGGAGGCGGCATTGGTCGCGGCGCGCAGTCGGCTGGACCGGGCGGAGCGCGACGTGGCGCGCCTGTCCGCCGAAGCGGGCGCCCTGCCCGATGCCGCCCCGCTGGAGGCGCAGCGCGATGCCGCCATCGCCACACAGCAGGAAGCCGGTGCAGACCGGGATGAGGCCGAAGCCGCGATCAGGGCCGCGGAGGCGGATCGTCAGTCGGCAGCCGAAGCGCGCGCGGCAGGCGAAGCAGCGCTGGCCAGCGCCCGCGCAGCGCTGGCGGCGCTCGACAGCGAAGCGGCAGCGCTGCGCCGTGCGGTGGATAGCGGCGGCGCCAGTCGCGCCCGCGCGCTGGATCAGGTGAAGGCCGCGCCCGGTTATGAGCGAGCGCTGGCAGCGGCGCTGGGCGACGATCTGGAGGCGCCGATCGCGCAGGACGGCAAGCGGCGCTGGGCCGGGGCCGATGCCCTGCCCGGCGACCCGGCGCTGCCCGATGGCACGACATCGCTGGCCGATCATGTCACCGCACCACCCGCACTGGCGCGGCGGCTGGCGCAGATTGCCGTGGCGACGGCCGATGAAGGGCAGATGTTGGTCGTGGGCCAGAGGCTCGTGACGCTGGATGGGCAATTGCGCCGCTGGGACGGCTATGTCGCGATAGAGGGCGGCGCGGCGGCGGCCGAGCGGCTGATCCGGCTCAACCGGCTTGATGCCATTGCGCAGGTGCGCCCGGACGCCGAAGCAGACGTTACGACCGCGACCGTCGCGCAGACGGAGGCGAAAGCGCGCGAACAGAGGGCCGTTGAGGCGCTGGCAGCGGGGCGCATTCGGCTGGCGCAAGCGGACCAGCGGTTGCGCACAGCCCTGCGCGCCGCCGATGAGGCGACGACCGCGCTGGAGCGACTGTCGGGTCGGCGCGAGGGCATTGAGGAGCGGCTGGCCGAGGCGCGGCGCGATCAGGACGCGGCGAGTGCCGACCATGACAAGGCGCATGCCGCCCGCGCCACCATGCCCGATGGCGCGGAAACCCGCGCGCTGGTCGCCGCTTTATCGCAGGCGAGCGAGAAGGCACGCACCACCGTCAGCCAGTTGCAGGCCGATCAGGCGCTGGCCGACCGGGCGCTGACCAGCGATCAGGAACGGCAGGCCGCCGCCGATGCCGAAGCCAAGGGCTGGCGCGCCCGTGCTGGCGAAGCCGCCAAGCGCATCGCCGCCATGGTCGGCCGAGCGGACGAGATCGCGACCGAGCGACAGGGGATCGCCGCCCGACCCGATGAACTGGCCGCCGCCATCGCCGCATTAAGCGATCAGGGCGAAAGCCTGACCCAGGCGGCACAGGACGCGCGCCGTGCCGAGCAGGAGGCGGAAGTTTCGCTGCGGACGGCCGAGAGCAAGGCCGCGCAGGCGGGTGAAGCGCTGGCGAGCGCGCGTGAGGCGCGCGCCACCGCCCTCGCCCGCGCCGAAGCGGCCGATGAGCGAAGGATCGAAACCAATCGCCTGTCGGGCGAACGGTTCGAATGTCCGCCGCCGCTGCTGCCCGAACGGCTGAATTTCGACAGTAGCGACATCCGCATCGCCCAGAATGAGCAGGCCGATCATGACCGGCTGCATGCCGAACGCGAACGGATTGGTCCAGTCAATCTGGTCGCCGCGCAGGAACTGGAGGAGCTGGAAACCACGCAGGCGACCAGTCGCGCCGAGAGCGAGGAACTGACGCAGGCAATCAACCGGCTGCGCGGATCGATCGGCAGTCTGAACCGCGAGGGGCGGCAGCGCCTGCTGGCCGCGTTCGAGGCGGTGGACGGCCATTTCCGACGGCTGTTCACGACCCTGTTCAACGGTGGTCAGGCGCATCTGGAGCTGATCGACAGCGACGATCCGCTCGAGGCGGGGCTGGAGATCATGGCTCAGCCGCCCGGCAAGAAGCTGGCCGCGCTGACTTTGTTATCGGGGGGCGAGCAGGCGTTGACGGCGGTCGCGCTGATATTCGGCCTGTTCCTGACCAATCCGGCGCCGATCTGCGTCCTGGACGAAGTGGACGCGCCACTGGACGACGCCAATGTCGACCGTTTCTGCGATCTGCTGGACGCGATGGTCGCACAAACCAACACCCGTTACCTGATCGTCACCCATAATGCGGTCAGCATGGCGCGCATGCATCGGCTGTTCGGCGTGACCATGGTGGAGCGCGGGGTCAGCCGGCTGGTGTCGGTCAACCTTCAGAGTGCCGAGGCGCTGCTGGCGGCGGAGTAGATTTTGTAGTTACAAATATTGACGCATGTCAGCCGCCATGCGATATAGGAGATGGCGTTTCCAGTCCCGCCGGTAAAAAATGGGTGATTTTTCTTAGGGACGGAAAGCATGAAAATAACCTTTGATCCTGCCAAACGACAGGCGGCTCTGGAAGAGCGCGGGCTAGACTTTGCGGATGCGGGTCAGCTTTTCGAAGGTCCGATATTTACAAGAGAGGATGACAGATTCGATTATCCAGAACTCCGTTTCCAGACTTTTGGCCTAGTGAATGACCGCCTTGTCATCATGGTCTGGACGCCGACGGAGGAAGGGTTGCGAGTCATCTCCATGAGGAAATGCAATGACCGAGAGCAGAAAGCCTATGCCCGCAGACTGGGATGATGACGACATTCCAGAATGGACCGAGGAGATGTTCGATCAGGCGGAATTCCGGATCGGGGACAAGGTCATTCGTCCCGGTGTTGGCGCAGTTGCAAGGCCCGGCCGCCCCAAGTCCGATGACCCGAAACAACAAGTGACGCTGCGTCTTGACCGTGCGGTGCTGGATGCCTTTCGCGCCGGCGGACCCGGCTGGCAAAGCCGGATCAACGCCGAATTACGTAAAGCGCTGGGCCTGTAACGCTCAGCCCCGGCCGAACCAGCCGCGCATCCGGCGGAAGAGGCCGCGTTCGCTGACGGGTTCGAACATTTCCTCCGGCCCTTCGGGGTCCAGCACTTCATGATCGGCCAGCCATGCCTGTACGTCGTTGAGGTCGGGCGTCTGATAGGGGCGCAGGGTGCGGCCCGATTTCTGACGTAGTTCCTCGATCGCGGCGATCAGGCCACGTTCGGCGATCACCGCAGACACGCGCTCTACCGGCAGGTCGAGATGTTCGGCGATCAGGTCGTCGCGAATCTTCACGATTGTCGCCTGCCGCCCGTCATTGTCGGGCAGCGCCGTGTCGATGGTGACGTCACATTCGGTGTCGAGCCGCATCGATCGGTTGTTCATGTTCGACGAACCGACGCGGATCAGCCGGTCGTCCACGATCAGGATTTTGGCGTGGACATAGATGGGCGCGCCGCGTTGCGTGAAGGGGTGATAGATGCGGAAGCGACCATGGGTGTCGCGCGCCTTCAACGCTTCATAGAGGCGGGCGCGGGCGGTATCCATCGCCTGCTGCTCCAGCCAGCCATCGGCCTGTTGCGGATTGACGATGACGATTTCCGGCCCGTCCGCTTCGCCGAGCCGCTTCGCAATCGCCTCGGCGATCTTGCGGGAGGCGAAATATTGGCTTTCGGCATAGATGCGATGTTTGGCCGCCGCGATCTGATGCAGATAGAGCTGCTCGATCTCGGTCAGTTCCTCCTGATCGTCCATCTTGGGCGCGGTGCGCGCGATGGCGATGTCCACATCCTCGAACAGCACGGGCAGCTTGTCGGGCCAGCAATCCTGCACACCCTCGACCGGCGGCAACGGATCGCCGCCCGCCCCCACCCAGCGATTGCGCGCATGTTCGCCCAGCGCCGCCGCAATCGGACCGGCCAGCGCCGTGGTCGCGTCATGCCAGGGACCATAGGGCGATCCGTCGGGGTGCAGACGCCCCGGTTCCTCGTCGCGGTGATGGCGGGTGTCCCACCGGTCGCCGGTCATGTCGATGCCGCCGCAGAATGCGAAACAATCGTCGATCACCACGATTTTCTGATGATGCGACGCGGCTGGCGGATGATGGCTGTCCAGCTTCACGGTGATGCGCGGATGCGCCATCCAGCGCAGCGTCGTCACCAGATGCGAGGGACGGACCATGGATTTCATGGCGCCAATGTCCCAGCGCAGCAGATAGATTTCCAGTTCCGGCGTCTGTTCGACCAGCCAGGTGATGAAATCGCCGATGGTGACGGGGGCGCCGTCCTTTGCCTCATCCTCTCGAATCAGGCTGATCGCCGGATCGAAATCCCACCCGATCAGCATGATGCGGCGCTTCGCCTTCATCATGGCGGCGCGTGCCTGACGGAAATAGGCGTCAGCATCGACAATGACGGTCGCCTTGTCCGCGCGTTCGATTCGCCAGCAATCCTTGCCCGGCACCGGTCCCATGCTCATGCGCTGCCCACTACCAGACAGGCGAGGAACATCAACAGCCCGGCAAAACGGTTCGACCGGAATTTGACCAGCGGGTCGATGCCATCCTCTTTCAGCGTCGCCACCTGCCACAGGAGATGGCCGGCCATGGGCAACAGGCCGACAAGCCCCAGCATTTGTGGCCGGACCTGCCAGAGGGCGAGCGCCCACAGCGTCAGCGCCAGCGCATAGCACAGGCTGACCCCGGCGCGCACATGGCGACCCATCGACAGGGCGCTGGAGCCAATGCCGATCAGCGCATCATCCTCCCGATCCTGAAGCGCATAGATGGTGTCATAGCCCACCACCCAGAAGATCGCCCCGGCGTAGAGCATCAGGCCCGGCGCGGTGAGGCCGCCCGCAATCTCGCTCCACCCCACCAGCGCGGCCCAGGAAAAGACCATGCCAAGCCATGCCTGCGGCCAGCCGGTGATCCGTTTCATGAAGGGATAGGCCGCCACCAGCGCCAGCGAGGCGAGCGCCACGACCTGCGCATAGAGGGTCAGTTGCAGCAGCACGATGAGGCCGACGAGGCAGAGCGCCAGCAGCCACAGCCATGCGGTGCGAACCCGCATCGCCCCGCTTGCCAGAGGGCGGACAGCGGTGCGGGCGACCTTTGCATCCAGATCGCGGTCAACGATATCGTTGAACACGCATCCCGCGCCGCGCATCGCGATGGAGCCGACCAGCAGCCATGCGATCAGCGGCCAGCGCGCAAATCCGCCCCCGGCCAGTGCCACGGCCCATGCACCGGGCCAGAAGAGCAGCCACCAGCCGATCGGCCGGTCAAACCGTGCCAGCGATGCCAGCATCCGTGGGGTTTCCGGCAGCCGCGCGAGGATGCCGCGCGCCTGGCTGTCGGGGACGATCGTCTGATTCACCGCAACTCCGTTCGCCCCGGCTTGTCGAGGCGGCATATTTCTCTTTAGGGAAGAAGCATTACAGGACAAGTCACGAGAGCAAATGACCGCAACCCCCGCCTGGCCCCCGCAAAGCGCGCCGCGCCTGCATGTCGAAACCCAGCTGGGCGACGGCGTGGTCGTGCCGGTCGACGGCAATCCGGCCCATTACCTCATCAGCGTGATGCGGGTGAAACCGGATGACATCGTGCTGCTGTTCGACGGGCGATCCGGCGAATGGGCGGCGCGGGCGCGCGATATTCGCAAGCGCGACCTGATGCTGGAGTGTGTCAGCCAGACCAAGCCGCCCGAGCATGTCCCCGATTTCTGGCTGTGCTGCGCGCCGATTCGCAAGGGGCGCATCGACCTGATCGCGGAAAAGGCGTGCGAACTGGGGGTCGCGCGGCTGCAACCCGTGCTGACCCGGCGAGCGGTTGTGGATAAGCTGAACCTTGATCGGCTGCATGCCCATCTGGTCGAGGCGGCGGAGCAATGCGGCCGCACCGCCCTGCCCGAACTGGGATCGATGATGAAGCTGGATGCGCTGCTGGCCGGATGGTCGGCGGACCGGCATCTGTTTTTTGCCGATGAAACGGGCGGCGAACCGCTGGAGCAAAGCCTGCACAAACATCCCGGCCCGGCTGCGTTCCTGATCGGGCCGGAGGGCGGTTTCGACCCCGCAGAGGCAGAGGCGATCCGCGCGACGCCGGGCGCGGTACCGGTTTCGCTGGGTCCGCGCATCCTGCGCGCGGAGACGGCAGCGATCGCTGCGACGGCTGCATGGATGACCATCAATGGTGACTGGAAATAGTTTCGTTTCGCCATGTTATTGCGCAGCGCACAAGCGCAGCTTATCTGTGCCGCGCGCAGACTTGTTTGACGCGCATTGGGGAAACACTAAGGGCGGGACATGAGTACCAGAACCGACTCCGGGGATCATGATCCCGTCATCGAAAGCCGCGACCAGTTGATCGCGGCCTTTTCCAAGGGCGAAAAGCCCAAGGAACGCTGGCGCATCGGCACCGAGCATGAGAAATTCGTCTATAGTCGCAAGGATCATCACGCCCCGGCCTATGAGGAAAAGGGCGGTATCCACACGCTGCTGATCGGGCTGACCCGCTATGGCTGGAACCCGGTGTTCGAGGGCGAGAATATCATCGCCCTGTCGGGCAGCGACGGCACGATCAGTCTGGAGCCGGCCGGGCAGTTGGAACTGTCGGGCGCGCCGCTCGACAATCTGCACCAGACCTGCGCCGAAACCGGCCGCCATCTGGAACAGGTGAAATATGTCGGCGACATGCTGGGTCTGGGCTTTCTGGGCCTTGGCATGTGGCCCGACAAGACGCGCGAAGAATTGCCGATCATGCCCAAGGGCCGGTATGACATCATGTTGCGGCACATGCCGCGCGTGGGGTCGATGGGCCTCGACATGATGCTGCGCACCTGCACCATTCAGACCAACCTCGACTATGGCAGCGAGGCGGACATGGCGCAGAAATTCCGCGTGAGCCTCGCGCTGCAACCGCTGGCGACAGCACTGTTCGCCAATTCGCCCTTTACGGAAGGAAAGCCCAACGGCTTCCTGTCCTATCGCAGCCATATCTGGTCCGACACCGACCCCAGGCGCACGGGCATGCTGCCTTTCGTGTTCGAGGATGGGTTCGGCTATGAACGCTATGCCGACTATGCCCTCGATGTGCCGATGTATTTCGTTTATCGCGACGGCAAATATATCGATGCGTCGGGCCTTTCCTTCCGCGATTTCCTTGACGGCAAGCTGTCCGTCCTGCCGGGCGAAAAGCCCACGGAAAAGGATTGGGAAGATCATCTGTCCACCGCCTTCCCCGAGGTGCGGATGAAGAGCTTCCTTGAAATGCGCGGGGCCGATGGCGGGCCGTGGAATCGCATCTGCGCGCTGCCGGCCCTTTGGGTCGGCCTGCTCTACGATCAGGGCGCTCTGGATGCCGCATGGGACGTGGTGAAGGACTGGAGCATGGAAGAGCGGCAGGTGCTGCGCGATTCCGTGCCGAAACTGGGTCTGGACGCGCCGATCGCGGGCGGGCGCAAGCTGCGCGACATTGCCGGGCAGGTGGTCGACATCGCCCGCAGCGGGCTGGCCGCGCGCGGGCGCCTGAATGGTTCTGGCGACAATGAAACCGGCTATCTGTCCTTCCTCGACGAAGTGGTCGCTTCAGGCAAGACCAACGCCGAACGCCTGCTGGAACGCTATCATGGCGAGTGGCAGGGCGACCTTAGCCGCGTCTATGACGAGGAAAGTTTCTGATCATTCCGCCGATTGCGGGATGACTGCGCTGGTTTCGCGCTTCTTGCCGGTGATAAGGGCAAAGAGGCGCGGAACCGGAGCGTGGCGCTCCATCCAGTCGCTGTAAGCGCGATAGTCCGGGTCGGCGCGCAGATGCTGCTCCTCCGTCTTCGCACGCCAATAATAAACCGCGTTGGTGAGGCCCAGCATCGCGCAATTGCGCACGATGTCGGTCAATGATCCGCTGACCGAGAGGAAGGGCAGCGCGGAACACCACCAGAAGAGATTTTTCGACAGATAGGCCGGGTGGCGGGTCCAGCGATAGGGACCGTGGGTCAGGATGCCGCGATGGGTGAGGTTGGAAAAGCGGATGCCGAATGCCACGGTCGCCCAGGCATAGATGCCGGTTAGCAGCACCAGCAGGCCGCCCAGCGCCCATTGCAGCGCCTCATGCCCCTGCGTCCAATAGTCCCATTCCGCCCCGCCGGCATGGTAATCGAGCGGGCCGCCGCCGCCCATCAGGACGAAGGGCGGGTAACAGATGAGCGCCGCCAGCCAGCCGCCCAGATAGGGGTTGGCGGTGCGGATATGGGAGTCGAGCGGTTTGAAGGTGAGCATATAGCCCACCGTCGCCATGCTGACGTCGATCATGAACATGACGGCGATCAGAAAACCGGCAAGCGCGACGGGATTGTCCAGCGCATCCTCGATCCGCCATTCGATGACGCTGGCGAAATTGCCCGGCACGATGGACAGCATGAAGGCGAGGAAAAAGCCCTTCACCGCCCAGGCGCGGGCATGATGCGCCACCTGAGCCATGTCGGGCTGACCCGCGGCGCCGCCGATCACCCACTGACCGAAACTGTAGGTTGCGTCTTTCGGCGAGACCAGCCGCCGGTCGAGCCAGATGACATAGGGAATGGAGGCCGCCAGCAGCCAGGGCGCCGCATAGGTGAACAGGTCCATCGAGAAACGATAGCCGCCGCTCCAGTACCAGCGCGCGATGCAATAGAAGATAGCGATGGCCAGCCATGTCGCCCATAGCCCGGCGATCTTGACGAGGCTGATGTCGATGACGGCGCGCAACGGCCGGGCCGGCGCCTGCCAGTCGATGCCGGTCGAGGCGCGACGATGCACCTTGTCCACGATCAACGACCACAGCACCATCGGCAGGCCACAGGCGACCACCGCGGTCAGGCCTGCATTGGGTCCATCCATGCCATAATGGCGCGCGACCAAGGTCCAGAGCGCAAGGCCCGCAAGGCCGGCAAGGCCCACGCCATGACTGACGGCGGATTTCGGACAGGGATCGCTCTTGGTCATGGCGGGTGCGTTAGCAGAAAATGGTAAGCAAGGCGTGAAGCCTGATGTTCGGGCGATTGCCGCCGCATTTCGTCGCAAATCCGGCGGGAGCGCTGAACCCTTTTCATATCAGGGCGTTACCATCGCCAACAGCAATCATAAGAGGAAAATGGCCATGACTATTGCCGTACAATTTCCCGATGGTAGCGTCCGTACTGTGCCGGGCCAATTGCGCGCGGTCGAGGATGCCGCTCATCCCGACGGCCCGCCCCTGTTCGAACAGGTGCCGCTGAACTGCTCATCCCGCTGGCATTATTATCGCAAGGGCAAGGGCTGGTTCGCTCGCCCGCGCACGGGGCATCTGAGCGCTTTCCGCGTTCCGCAGGAGGAATGGTGGCGCCCCGTCGCCGCCATGGCGGACGATGATGATGTGCCGCCAAAAATCGGATCAGCCGCCTGATCCGCCCAGCACGTTGATGGTGAAGGCGAGAATGCCGAGGTTGAACAGGAAAGCCGCAAGACACTGGAACAGCACCGTACGGCGCATATGAACATGCGTCACCGACACATCCGACGTCTGAAACGTCATGCCCAGCGTGAAGGCGAAATAGAGAAAATCCCAATAGCCCGGCTCGTCCGTCTCCGGGAAATCCAGACCCCCGCCATCCTTGCCGTCCGGCCGCGCCAGATAGAAGATATGGGCATAATGGAGCGCGTAGACGAGGTTGGAGAATAGCCAGGCGATCAGCAAAGTCGCCAGCAACAATGCTACCGCAGCGCCATTCGGCCCGCCATGCTGGCTGACCGCCACGCCGACCGCGACCAGCACCACCAGACAGACGATGCCCGTCAGCAGCAGCATCAGTTCGCGATTAGCGTCGTTGGCCAATGCCTTGCGCCGCATCGATTGCGCATCGGCATCAAGCAGCGGCACGGCGGATACAAGGAAAGCGATGGCGGCGATGTCGAAACCCGCCATCGCCGCCTCATGCCAGGGCAATATCATGGCCAGCGGCGCAACCAGCACCAGCAGCGCCAGAAACATGCCGTAACGCCATGGGAAGATGCGCGATCGATTGGCCATGACCGGCATCAAAGGCGCAAAGCCCGCGTCAGGCAAGCCCGCCCCTTACAGAACCGCCGCGACCAGTCCCAGCGCCTGTGCCTCATTCGCCTCCAGATACCAGTTTTCCGGCGCCTTCTGAAGCAGTTCCTCCATCGTCACCTGCGACCCCAGGATGAGATTTTCGAATCCTTCATTCTGGATCGCGATCGAGGATTCGATTTCGTTCAGCGTCGCTTTCAGGCTGGCGATGCAGGTCGATAGCGGGCCGGCCAGATCGATCGTCTTGGTGATGATGCGTTCATGAATCATCAGGCGGGTGCCGCGCGTCAGATAGCGGTTTTCGCTCGCAAAGAAGCTCATGAAGGTCGCGCCGGCTGAATAGACCGCCGTCTTGCCCAGAAAGACCAGCCGCCGTTCGGGATAAAGGTCGGAATGGAAACGAATATCCTCGCCCATCATGCGGGCGATTTCCGGGTCGCCGCCCAGAGTGGAGATTTCCACGACCACCAGCCCCTGCTGCGGCGCGGTGGACAGGCAATTCTTGAAATGGAGATACATGCCGTGATCCACCACGCCCGACAGCATGATGGAGGGGAATTCGAAATCCTTGGGAGTAAGCATCGGCGCAGTCGTCAGCATCGTTTCCGGTCCCTGTTGGATGAGAGAGTGGGATATAGAGTCGGGCTGCACTACGCATGGGCGCGCAAAAGGATGCGGCGCTTTTGACTGGCGCCGCGCGCAACAGGCTGTAAAGAACAGATCATGACCAAAGGGCAGGCGGCATGATCGCGAAACTCAAAGGACGGCTGGACAGCACCGGCATCGACCATGCCATCATCGATGTGGGCGGGGTCGGCTATCTGGTCGGTGCGTCTTCCCGCACACTGGCCGCGCTTGGCCCGGTGGGCGAAGCGGTGACGATCCACACCGAAATGCTGGTGTCGGACGACGCCATTCGCCTCGTCGGCTTTGCCCGGGCGGAGGAGCGCGACTGGTATCGGCTGCTGACCCATGTGCAGGGCGTGGGATCGCGCGTGGCACTCGCCATCCTGTCCGCACTGGAGCCGCACGAACTGCACCGCGCCATCGCGACCGGCGACAAGGCGATGGTGGCGCGGGCGAACGGCGTCGGCCCGAAACTGGCCCAGCGCATCGTCAACGAACTGAAGGACAAGGTGGGCGCGATCGCCAGCGGCGCTCCGGTCGGCACCGGCATGGCACCGATGCCCGTGGGCGGTCATGGCGCCGACGCCCTCTCCGCGCTCCTCAATCTGGGCTTCAAGCCCGCTGACGCCAGCAGCGCCGTGGCGGCGGCCGAAGAGGAACTGGGCGATGGCGCAACGCTGGATGCGCTCGTCCGCATGGCGCTGCGGAAAGCGGCGAAGTGACATCTTCGCACCTCCGTCATGCTGAACTTGTTTCAGCATCCATTATGCGAAACAGGCCGGGTGGAGCGGTGGATGAAGGAACCGTGCGTCTATATCCTCGCCAGCCAGCCCTATGGCACGCTCTATATTGGCGTGACATCCAATCTGATCGGCCGATTGATGCAGCACCGTACCGACGCGATACCGGGGTTTACCAGCCGATATGCTGTACATTGCCTGGTCCGATACGAGGCATGCGACACGATGGAGCAGGCGATAACCCGCGAAAAGCAACTCAAGCGATGGCATCGACAGTGGAAGATCAACCTGATCGAATCGGACAATCCGCACTGGGTCGATCTGGCGATCGGGCTTGGCTTGCCGCCGCTCGGCCAGAATGGGCCGCCCGATGGATGCTGAAACAAGTTCAGCATGACGGAATTCTCCATGACTGACGACCGTCTTATCACGCCCAGCCGCCGGCCCGAGGATGTCGATGCGGCGTTGCGGCCCAAATCGCTCGACGAATTTGTCGGGCAGCAGGCCGCGCGAGAGAATCTGCGCATCTTCATTCAGGCAGCGAAGTCGCGGGGCGATGCGCTGGACCATGTGCTGTTCTTTGGTCCGCCCGGCCTTGGCAAGACGACGCTGGCGCAGATCGTGGCCAAGGAAATGGGCGTGGGCTTTCGCGCCACGTCCGGGCCGGTGATTGCTAAGTCGGGCGATCTGGCCGCGCTGCTCACCAATCTGGATGAAGGCGACGTCCTGTTCGTGGACGAAATCCATCGCCTCAATCCGGCGGTAGAGGAAGTCCTCTATCCCGCGATGGAAGATCGCGCGCTCGACCTGATGATCGGCGAAGGGCCGTCGGCGCGGTCGGTGCGGATCGACCTGCCGCGCTTCACGCTGGTCGGCGCGACCACACGGCAGGGGTTGCTCACCACGCCGCTGCGCGATCGTTTCGGCATTCCGGTGCGGCTGCAATTCTATACCGTGGAGGAACTGGAACTGGTGGTGCGTCGCGCCGCCCGCCTGCTCGACCTGCCCATCACCTCCGACGGCGCGATCGAAATTGCGCGCCGGTCGCGCGGCACCCCGCGCATCGCCGGGCGGTTGCTGCGCCGGGTGCGCGATTTCGCCAATGTCGCGGGCGCGCCGACCGTCGATCGCAAGGTGGCCGACGCGGCGCTCCACCGGCTGGAGGTCGATCATCTGGGCCTCGACCTGATGGACCGGCGTTACCTGATGATGATTGCCGACATTTATCGCGGCGGGCCGGTCGGCGTCGAAACGCTGGCGGCCGGGCTTTCCGAAGCGCGCGACACGATCGAGGAAGTGGTCGAACCCTATCTGATCCAGTTGGGCCTGATCGCCCGCACGGCGCGGGGACGATGCCTGAACGGACCGGGCTGGAAACATCTGGGTCTCAATCCCCCGGCGGGATCGCAGGACGGCCTGTTCGACTGAAAAGAGCGACTGCGCGAAACCTTCTCAAAGTCATGGCCGTTACGGCAAGGCATCGTTATAGCCTTGCCTGACACAGAGGCGTGCGACAGACGCGCCGGAAACCGCAGGAGTCGAGCCTTGAGGGCCATCGAAACATTTCCCAACCTCGTCACCATGTTCTTTGCCCGCGCGAAGGAGAAGGGCGACGCCCCCTTCCTGTGGCGCAAGAGCGGCGGGGAATGGCAATCCTTAAGCTGGACCCAGGTGGCGGCTCAGGTGGCCGCGCTGGCCGCCGCGCTGCGCGAACAAGGCCTGCGCCCCGGCGATCCGGTGATGCTGGTGAGCGAGAACCGGCCCGAATTCTGCATCGCGGACCTCGCCATCATGGCGGCGGGCTGCGTGACGGTGCCGACCTACACCACCAACACCACCCGCGATCATCAGCATATCCTGACCGACAGCGGCGCGCGCGCCGTCATCGTGTCGACCGCGAAGCTGGCACAGGCGCTGATGCCCGCCGTACTGCGGTCGCAGGCCGCATTCGTCATCGGCATGGAGCCGCTGCGCGGGGCGCAGGGCCAATGCGCCTGTTATCTGTGGGACGACATGATTGCCGCCCATGCCGACGCATCAGCCGATGCCTGCGCCCTGTCGCAACGCGCGACCCGCGCCGATCAGGCGTGCATCATCTATACCAGCGGCACCGGCGGCGCGCCGCGCGGCGTGATGCAGCATCATGGCGCCATCCTCGCCAATGTGGAGGGCGCGGCCAAGGTTGTGGCGGAGGATTTCGGCTGGGGGGATGAGGTATTCCTATCCTTCCTGCCGCTGTCCCACGCCTATGAACATAGCGCCGGCCAGTTCCTGCCCATGTTGCTGGCAGGGCAAATCTATTATGCCGAAGGGCTGGAGAAGCTGGCCGCCAATATCGAGGAAACGCGGCCGACCATCATGGTCGTCGTCCCCCGCCTGTTCGAAGTGCTGCGCACCCGCATCATCAAGTCGATCGAGAAACAGGGCAAATTCCCGTCCTATCTGCTGGCGCAGGCACAGCGCATCGCGGGCAAGGAAGCGGCGGGCAAGCGATCGGTCGCCGACCTGCCGATGAGGCTGCTCCTCTCCCGCACGCTCATTCCCAAAGTGCGGGCGCGCTTTGGCGGGCGGATGAAGGCGCTGGTGTCGGGCGGCGCGCCGCTCAACACGGATGTCGGCCTGTTCTTCGATGCGATGGGGCTGACCCTGCTACAGGGTTACGGCCAGACCGAGGCTGGGCCGATCATCAGTTGCAATCGCCCGGCGGCCGGCATCGCCATGGATACGGTCGGTCCGCCGCTCAACGGGGTGGAAGTCCGCATTGCCGAGGATGGCGAGATTCTAGTGCGCGGCGAACTGGTCATGCATGGGTATTGGCGCAATCCGGCCGAAACCGAAAAGGCGCTGAAGGATGGCTGGCTGCATACCGGCGACATTGGCGAGATCGACGCGCGCGGGCGCATCCGCATCACCGATCGCAAGAAAGACCTGATCGTCAATGACAAGGGCGACAATGTATCGCCGCAAAAGGTCGAGGGGATGCTGACGCTGCAAGCCGAGATCGGGCAGGCGATGGTCCATGGCGACCGTCGCCCCTATCTGGTCGGCCTGATCGTGCCGGACGCCGAATGGACCCGCGAATGGGCGCAGGATAATGGCCGCACGGTCGAGGGGATCACCGGCGACCCCGCCTATATGGCGGCGCTGCGCGCGGCGGTGGACCGGGTGAATGACGACCTGTCGGTGCTGGAGCGGGTACGCCGCTTCATCCTGGCGGACGAGGCCTTCACCATCGAGAATGAGGAAATGACCCCGTCGATGAAGATTCGCCGCCATGTGATCCGCAAACGCTATGCGGACCGGCTGGACGGCCTGTACAAAAGTTAAGCGCTCAGCCGCGCCAGCGCCTGTTCCCGGCCGATCAGCGGCAGCAGCGCGCCCATGTCCGGCCCGTGATCGAGGCCGGTGAGGGCGCGGCGCAGCGGCAGGAACAATGTCTTGCCTTTGCGCCCCGTCTCTTCCTTCAGCGCGCCGGTCAGCGTGCGCCAGATGTCGGCATCGAACGGCGTGTCGGTCAGGATGCGGTGCGCGCTCAACAGGAAATCGCGGTCCTCTGACTCCACCTGCGGCGCGTCGATCGGGCCGGTGACGATGCTCCACCAGTCGGCCGCCTGCGCCACCGTCTCTACATTGGGGCGGATGGCGTCCCACCCGGCAGCATCCATCCCCTGCGGCAGGCGGTCGGCCACCGCGTCATAGGGCATTTGATGCACGATCTTTTGATTGAGGGTGGCCAGTTCGCCTTCATCGAAGCGCGCGGGCGCGCGGCCGAAATGGGCGAAATCGAAACTGTCGATCAGCGGCACCATGTCGGCGAACGGCTCGATCGGCTGCGAACTGCCCAGACGCGCCAGCAGCGAGGCGATGGCCATTGGCTCCATGCCGACTTCGCGGAAATGGGCGACGCCAAGCGAGCCGAGACGCTTGGACAGCTTGCCCTCGCTGCCGGTCAGCAGCGCTTCGTGCGCGAAGGATGGAAGCGGTGCGCCCAGCGCCATGAACATCTGAATCTGCGTCGCGGTGTTGGACACATGATCCTCACCGCGCAATACATGGGTGACGCCCATGTCAGCATCGTCGATGACGGACGGGAGCAGATAGAGCCATGACCCGTCGCTGCGGCGGATCACCGGGTCGGACAGCAATTTGGGATCGAAACGCTGATCCCCGCGAATAAGGTCGGTCCAGACGATAGGCTGGTCATGGTCCAGCTTGAACCGCCAGTGCGGCCGGCGCCCTTCCGCTTCATAGGCCGCGACCTGTTCGTCGGTCAGTGACAGCGCAGCGCGATCATAGACCGGGGGCAGGCCGCGCCCCAGCAGCACCTTGCGCCGTAAATCGAGTTCCTGCGCCGTTTCATAGGCGGCATAGACATGGCCCGATGCCTTGAGCGCCTCAAACTTCTCCTCATAGAGGGCGAAGCGTTCGGACTGTTTCTCTTCCCCGTCCCATGCAAGGCCCAACCAGCGAAGGTCGGCGCGGATCGCATCGGCATATTCATCGCGGGAGCGTTCCAGATCGGTGTCGTCCAGCCGCAGCAGGAAACGCCCGCCACTCTTGCGCGCCCACAGCCAGTTGTGGAGCGCGGCGCGGATATTGCCGACATGGAGATGGCCAGTGGGCGACGGAGCGAAGCGGGTGATGACGGTCATGACGACTCTTATATCGTGCGGAAAGCGTTGGTGATCGGATAGCGGCGGTCACGGCCGAAATTGCGAATGCCGATCTTCACGCCCGGCGGCGCCTGACGGCGTTTATATTCCGCGATGTAGAGCAGCCGTTCAATGCGGGCGACGACATCCTTTTCGAAGCCGCGCTCCACCAGTTGATCGACCGACAATTCCTCCTCGACCAAGCCGTAGAGGATCGGGTCCAGTATCTCATAGGGGGGCAGGCTGTCGTCGTCGCGCTGATTGTCGCGCAGCTCCGCGCTGGGCGGCTTGGTGATGACGCGATCGGGCATGACCGGCCCGTCCGGGCCAAGGCCGACGCCAAGCGAGGGGACATTCTCGTTACGCCAGCGGCACAGGTCGAACACGGTCGTCTTATAGACATCCTTCAGCACCGAATAGCCGCCCGCCATGTCGCCATAGATGGTGGCATAGCCGACCGACATCTCGCTCTTGTTGCCGGTGGTCAGCAGCATGTGACCGAACTTGTTCGACATGGCCATCAGCGTGACGCCGCGAATGCGCGACTGGATATTCTCTTCGGTCAGGTCGCGGGCGCGGCCGTCGAACACATCGCCCAGCATCGCGTCGAACGCGCCGACCGCCGGTTCGATGGCGATGCTGTCATAACGCACACCTAGCATCCGGGCGCAGGCGACCGCATCGTCAAGGCTGTCCTGACTGGTGAAGCGCGACGGCATCATCACGCACCATACACGGTCGGCGCCCAGCGCATCGACGGCGACGGCCGCGGACAGGGCGCTGTCGATGCCGCCCGACAGGCCCAGCACGACGCCCGGAAAGCGATTGCGGTTCACATAGTCGCGCAGGCCCAGCACCATCGCATTATAGATGTCGGTGGGCCGCTCATCGAGCGCATGGCGTTCGCCGGGCAGGCAGATCCACTGGCCGCTGCGCTTTTCCCAATGGGTCATCACCAGCGCCTCGTCCCAGTCGGGCATCTGGTGCGCGATCGACAGATCGGCATTCATGACGAAGGAGGCGCCGTCGAACACCAGTTCATCCTGCCCGCCCACGCGGTTGAGATAGGCGAGCGGCAGGCCGGTTTCGCGGATGCGCGTGCCGGCAACGACATTCAGACGGCGATCGTCCTTGTCCACCTCGAACGGGCTGCCATTGGGGCTGATGAGGATTTCCGCACCCTGCGCCTGCAAATGCGCGGTGACGAACGGGAACCAGATATCCTCGCAGATCGGCACGCCGATCTTCACGCCCTTGAAATCGATGGGTGCGGGCAGCGGGCCGGGCGCGAACAGCCGCTTT
Organism: Pseudomonadota bacterium; assembly: GCA_021847605.1. Taxonomy (GTDB): domain Bacteria; phylum Pseudomonadota; class Alphaproteobacteria; order Sphingomonadales; family Sphingomonadaceae; genus Sphingobium. The sequence goes on from JAJZQN010000034.1 coordinate 21,887, forward strand.
TCGTCGAAGGTGCCGTAATTGGGCAGCTCGCGCTTTTGCCGGATCTGTGTGACGGCACCATTTTCGAGCAGGGCGACGACGTTGAACAACACGCCCTGCGCCGCGACCACCGTGCCAACCAGCATCGCCGGGCCGCCATCGGCGGTTTCCTGTGCCAGCCGATCAAGCTGATAATTGGCCTGAACCATCATCGCGGGCTTCAGGATCAGATCCTCGGGCGGATAGCCGATCAGTTGCAGTTCGGGATAGACGATCAGGTCCGCGCCGGTCGCGCGGGCGCGCCATTCCAGCATGGCGTCGGCATTAGCCTTCAGGTCGCCCACGGACTGGGTCATCTGCGCAAGTGCGATCACGAGTTTGTCGGTCATGCACCGGCCCCTAGAGCATTTTCGTCCATTGCGAAAATCCTCTGTTTTCCGATGTTACATTTTGGACCGTGGATCGGCGGCGCTGCCATTTGCCAGAGGACTGGTGCATTTTGTCGCATTGGACAAAAGCGCCTTTCCACAGGCGACATGCGCCGCTAAAGGGGCCGCGTTTCGCGCATCGTCACCAATTCGTCACGCAAATCAGCTTGGGGGTTTTCTTCATGAAACTCATGACCGGCAATTCCAACAAGCCGCTTGCGGCCGCCATCGCCGACTATATCGAGATTCCCCTGACCGACGCGAGCGTTCGCCGCTTCGCCGACGAGGAAGTTTTCGTGGAAATCCATGAAAATGTTCGCGGTGAGGACGTGTTCGTCATTCAGTCGACGGCCTATCCGACCAACGACAATCTGATGGAATTGCTGATCATGATTGACGCGCTGAAACGCGCATCGGCCAAGCGAATCACGGCCGTCGTTCCCTATTTCGGCTATGCACGGCAGGATCGGAAACCCGGCCCGCGCACGCCGATCAGCGCCAAGCTGGTCGCCAACCTCATCACCACGGCGGGCGCCAACCGCGTGTTGTCGGTCGATCTGCACGCCGGACAGATTCAGGGCTTCTTCGACATTCCCACCGACAATCTGTTCGGTGCGCCGGTCATGTCGGCCGATATTCAGGCGCGCTTTGGCGACCGGAACATCATGGTCGTGTCGCCCGACGTCGGCGGCGTGGTGCGCGCCCGCGCGCTGGCCAAGCGCCTCGACAACGCACCGCTCGCCATCGTCGACAAGCGTCGCGAGCGGGCCGGCGAATCGGAAGTCATGAACATCATCGGCGACGTGAAGGGCCGTTTCTGCGTGCTGATCGACGACATCGTCGATTCGGCCGGTACGCTGTGCAACGCGGCCGCTGCGCTGAAGGCAGCAGGCGCCGAAGACGTCGTCGCCTATGTCAGCCATGGCGTGTTGTCGGGTGGCGCGGTCGCCCGCGTCGATGCGTCGGAATTGCGCGAACTGGTGATCACCGATTCGATTCAGGGCACCGACGCAGTATGCTCGTCCAAGAGCATCCGTCACCTGCCCATCGCCCCGCTGCTGGGCGAAGCGATCAAGCGAATCGCGGACGAAAGCTCGGTTTCCAGCCTGTTCGATTGATCGGTTGCGTGGGCTGTAAGGTCCGCGCGACGCTTATCCGATTAGCCCCCCCTGCCGATGCAGGCGTGCTAATCGGCCGTGCTTCAATGCGTCGGAAAAAGAATGATCGGCAGCGCGAAGACGAGCGCCAGACCGGCGACGATACGTTGTTTGCGCGATACGCCCAGCGGCAGGTCGCGCCAGACGGCCGGGCAGCATAGCAGAGCAAACACGATCAATATGTTGGAGATGCTGGTCGATCCGCCGAACGGCACATCCTGTCGCAGGGCAAGCCCGCCCAGCATGCAGAGAAAACTCAAGGTCCAGCCGATCATCGCCATGGGCGCCACGCTATGCCGATAGGGTTTCCGAAACCTTAATGTTGCGGCGCGGACCAGGGATCATAGCTGCCGAAACTCCACACATTCCCCTCTGGATCAAGCGCGGTATAGCCGCGCCCCGGATAGCCCGGATTGTCATGCGGTTCATCCACCACCACCGCGCCCGCATTGCGGGCATGGAGGCAATGGGCGTCGGGATCGGGCACCACCACATAGACGCAACCCGTGATGCCGCCCAGATCGCGCGCCGTCGACCATGTGTAGAGCGATTCGCCCTCCATATCCTTGACGCTGCCCAGCATCACCATGCCATCCCCCAGCACCAGTTGGGCATGATGGATGATCGTCGGATCGCTTTCGTCAGGATAGACGGCGTGGCGGGTGAAGCCGAACGCATCGCACAGAAAATCGATGGCAGCAGGCGCGTTGCTGTAACGCAGGCACGGGATGACGGGCGAACCGGGCATCTTCCTCTCCCCTTCCCTATGGGAAACGAAGCGCCAGTCTAGCCTAGCCCCGTCCGAACCGCTAGGCGGGTAGCATGACGACCCGAGACGATCTGGCCCTCGCCAACCGTTTGGCCGACGCCGCTGGCGCCGCCATCCGCCCCTTTTTCCGTGCCCGCTATGACATGGAGATCAAGGCGGACAAATCCCCGGTGACGGAGGCCGACCGCGCCGCCGAAGCCGCGATCCGCGCGATTCTGGAAAAGGAGCGCCCGGACGACGGCATCATCGGCGAAGAATATGGGTCGATCCGCACCGATGCGGAAAGGGTGTGGATACTCGACCCCATCGACGGCACGCGCAGCTTCATTGCCGGGCGGCCGATTTTCGGCACGCTCATCGCCCTGACGCAGGGGGGATGGCCGACCATCGGCATCATCGATCAGCCGATCGCGCGCGAACGCTGGGCCGGCATGAGCGGACAGCCCACCACCTTTAACGGCCAGCCGGTCCGCACGCGCGCGTGCAGGGCGCTGGAGGGGGCAGGGATCGCCACCACCAGCCCGCATCTGTTCGCAGATGGCGATGTGTCGCATTATATGGCGCTGGTCGGCGCGGTATCGGGCGGATCACCGCGTCAGGGACCGGTCTATGGCGGCGATTGCTATAATTATGGCCTGTTGGCGTCCGGCTTCCTCGACATCGTGATTGAATCGGGCCTGCAAAGCTATGATTTCGCAGCGCTGGTGCCGGTGGTCGAGGGTGCGGGCGGCCTGATGTGCGACTGGAATGGTGAGCCACTGACCGCAGATAGTGAGGGCCATGTGCTGGCATTGGGCGATCCCGCCCGGCTGGAGGATGTGCTGGAAGCGATCCATGGCGCCGACCACGCGCATGACCATGGCCATGATCATGGCCATCATCACTGAAAATAGCGCCGAATCGCTTGCCTTTTCCCGATTAGCCCACTAAGGGCCGCCCTTCGCGATATTCAGTGAGACCGCCCGGCTAACTAGGGCTGCCGTGGCTGTCTGTAATCGTCGCGCTGAACAAGGAGACGAAAATGCCCAAGATGAAGACCAAGAGCGGTGTGAAGAAGCGCTTCAAGTTCACCGCCACCGGCAAGGTGAAGCACGGCGTCGCTGGCAAGCGTCACCGCCTGATCAGCCACAACGCCAAATATATCCGTCAGAACCGCGGTACGTCCGTCCTGTCGGATTCCGATGTCGCTCACGTGCGCCTCTGGGCGCCGTACGGCCTGAAGTAAGGGAGGTCTGAAACATGGCACGTGTCAAACGTGGTACGACCACCAAGGCGAAGCATAAGCGGATTTTGGATCAGGCGAAGGGCTATTATGGCCGTCGCAAGAATACGATCCGTATTGCCCGTCAGGCTGTCGAAAAGGCCGGCCAGTACGCCTATCGCGACCGTAAGGTTAAGAAGCGCACTTTCCGCGGCCTGTGGATTCAGCGCATCAACGCTGGCGTTCGCGCCGAAGGCCTGACCTATTCGCAGTTCATGCACGGCCTGAAGCTGGCCGGCGTGGAGCTGGACCGCAAGGTTCTGGCCGACATTGCGATGCACGAAGGCGAAGCGTTTAGCGCCATCATCGCCCAGGCGAAGGCTGCGCTGCCCGCAGCCTGAGCGGACTGATCGCAAGATCGTCTCAAGGGGCGCCGGGGCAGATGCCTTCGGCGCCCTTTTTGTTTTTCCTCGACCTCCGTTCGTTTCGAGCGAAGTCGAGAAACGCCCACACTGGGCTTGCCGCTTCTCGACTTCGCTCGAAGCGAACGGTGAAGATGGTGCGTTGGAGGACTATCCCATGTCGCTGCATCTGTGGTGGTTGTACGTTACGGCGGTTTTCCTGATTTCGGCCACGCCCGGCCCGAACATGCTGCATGTCATGACGCAGAGCATCGCCCATGGTCCGCGCAAGGCGACGGCGACGATGGCCGGCCTGATGAGCGCTGTGCTGCTGTGCCTTGTCGCGTCCGCACTGGGACTGGGTGCGCTGCTCAAGGCATCGCCGCGTCTGTTCGATGTGCTGCGCTATGCCGGTGTCGCCTATCTGGTCTGGCTGGGCATCAAGGCATGGCGCGCCCCCGTAGGCGATAGCGACATGCGCGCCACCAGCGCCCGCTCGCCCCGCGCCCTTTATGTCACCGGCCTGTTGACCGGCCTTGCCAATCCCAAGCTGATCATCTTTGCCGCCGCGCTCTTCCCGCAGTTTATCGACCTCAACCGCCCCTTCTGGCTGCAACTGGCCATATTGATCGCCAGCTTCGTGGTGATCGAGAGCTTCTGGTACGGCGTCTATGCGCTGGGCGGCGGTCGCCTTGCCCGCTGGCTGGCGCCCGCCAACCGGCAGAAGCTGTTCAATCGCGGCACGGGCCTCATGTTCATCGGCTTTGGCGGGGCATTGCTGGGGGCGCGGGCTTAAGAACCATATTCGTCATCCGCGCCACCCTAGCATTGTCATTCCCGCGCAGGCGGGAATCCATCTCCGGGCCTCGCCATGCAGCGCGACTTTGATCCGACCATCTATATATTAGCGAGCCACAGAAACGGCACGCTCTATATCGGTGTCACATCAAATCTGATCAAACGCCTATATGAGCATCGTTCGGACTTGATCGATGGCTTCACGAAAGACTACGGCGTTCATCGTCTGGTCTGGTTCGAGAGCGGAGCTTCCATGGAAGCAGCAATCCGACGCGAAAAGCAGATCAAGAAATGGAATCGGCAATGGAAGATCAATCTGATCGAGCGGGATAACCCCGATTGGCGCGACATCGCCATCGATCTGGGTTTGGATTCATTGGAGAGCCGGCGCGTCGATGGAGCGTCACAAAGATTGGATAGCGCGGGAGATAGATTCCCGCCTTCGCGGGAATGACGAATGATATGAGTGAGATTGCCAATCTGAAAGCCGGCCTGATCGCCGACATTGAAGCTGCCGACACGCTGGAGGCGCTGGAGGCGCTGCGCGTGGGCGCGATGGGGAAGAGCGGGGTCATCACCGGCCTGCTCAAGACGCTTGGTCCCATGTCGCCCGAAGAGCGGATGGAAAAAGGGCCGCCGATTCAGGATTTGCGCGAAAGCGTGACGGCGGCGCTGGCAGAAAAGAAGGGCGCGCTGGAACAGGCCGCGCTCGACGCCAAATTGGCTTCCGAGAAGGTCGACATGACCCTGCCCGCCGACCATGGCGCACAGGGTTCGGTTCACCCGGTCAGTCAGGTGATGGACGAACTGGCCGAAATCTTCGCCGACCTTGGCTTCTCGGTCGCCACCGGGCCGGAGATCGAGGACGACTGGCATAATTTCACCGCGCTCAACATTCCCGAGACGCACCCGGCGCGCGCGATGCACGACACCTTCTACTTCCCGGACGAGGAAGGGCAGAAGAAGATGTTGCTGCGCACCCATACGTCGCCGGTGCAGATCCGCACGATGATGACACAGGAACCGCCGATCCGCATTATTGCGCCCGGCCGCGTCTATCGCAGCGATTCCGATGCGACCCACACGCCGATGTTTCATCAGATCGAAGGTCTGGTGATCGACAAGGGCATCACGCTGGGCCACCTCAAATGGACGCTGGAAACCTTCCTCAAGGCGTTTTTCGAGCGGGAAGACATCATCCTGCGCCTGCGCCCCAGCTATTTCCCCTTCACCGAACCGTCGGTCGAGGTCGATGTCGGCTATACGCTGACCAATGGCCAGCGCGTGATCGGCGGCGACGGCGATGCACCGGGCGGCGGCTGGCTGGAAGTGCTGGGCAGCGGCATGGTCAACCGCCGCGTGATCGAGGCGTGCGGCCTTGATCCCGACGAATGGCAGGGCTTTGCATTCGGCACCGGCGTCGATCGCCTCGCCATGCTGAAATATGGCATGAACGACCTGCGCGCCTTCTTCGACGGGGATCTGCGCTGGCTGAAACATTATGGATTCTCGGCGCTTGACGTGCCCACGCTGAGCGGAGGAGTCGGCGCATGAAGTTCACCCTGAGCTGGCTCAAGACGCATCTCAATACTGACGCGGACCTGTCCACCATTCTCAAGACGCTGAACGCCATCGGCCTGGAAGTCGAGGGCGTCGAGAACCCCGCCGAAAAGCTGGGCGCGTTCAAGATCGCCAAGGTGCTGACCGCCGAACGTCACCCGCAGGCCGACAAGTTACAGGTGCTGAGCGTCGATCATGGCGACGGCACTCCGTTGCAGGTCGTGTGCGGCGCGCCCAATGCGCGCGCGGGCCTGATCGGGGTATTCGGCGTCGAGGGCGCGGTGGTGCCGGTCAACGGCATGGTGCTGAAGAAGACCGCCATTCGCGGCGTCGAATCCAACGGCATGATGTGCAGCTTCCGTGAACTGGAACTGGGCGAAGATCATGACGGCATCATCGAACTGAGCGACGATGCGCCGGTCGGACAGGTCTATGCCGACTGGGCGGGCATGAACGATCCGGTCATCGACGTCAGCATCACGCCCAATCGGCAGGATTGCATGGGCGTGCGCGGCATCGCGCGCGATCTGGCGGCGGCGGGTCTCGGCACGCTGAACGCCATCATCGTGCCGGACATTACGGGCGTCGGCCCCGGCCCGGACGTGCGGACGGACGACAGCGATGGATGCCCCGCTTTCTTCGCGCGCTCGGTCAAGGGCGTGACCAATGGTCAGTCGCCCGAATGGATGGCGCGCCGGTTGAAGGCGATCGGCCAGAAGCCGATCAGCACATTGGTCGACATCACCAATTATATCATGATCGACCTTGGCCGGCCGCTGCATGTCTATGACATGGCGACCCTGAAAGGCGGTCTGGTCGCGCGCAAGGGCAAGGCCGGCGAGGAAGTGCTGGCGCTCAACGGCAAAACCTATGCCATCGATGAGACGATGACGGTCATCGCTGATGATGAAGCGGTGCATGACATTGGCGGCATCATGGGCGGCGAACATTCGGGCGCGCAGGCTGGTACGACCGACGTACTGATCGAATGCGCCTATTTCACGCCGGAACGGATCGCGGTGACTGGGCAGAAACTGGCGCTGACGTCCGACGCGCGCGGCCGGTTCGAGCGCGGGGTGGACCCGGCATTTCTGGACGATGGCCTGTCGATCGCGACGTTCCTAGTGACGTCGCTGTGCGGCGGAACGGCGAGCGAGGCGACCCGCGCCGGATCGCCGCCGTCGGAGCAGAAGGTGATCGCCTATGCCCCCGCCCGCTGCCTGTCGCTGGCCGGCGTGGACGTAGCGGCCGAAACCCAGAAGCGCATCCTGGAAAGCCTGGGCTTTGGCGTCAGCGGCGAAGCGTCGCGGGTCGAATATGAGGACGGCATGCCCGTCACCGTGCCGGGCGTGTGGAGCATCACGGTTCCGACCTGGCGCCGGGACGTCGATGGCTGGCCTGACATTGTCGAGGAAGTGGTGCGGATCGTGGGTCTGGGCGAAGTGCCGTCCACCCCGTTGCCGCGCGTGCCGGGCGTTGCTCGCCCAACCGCGACGCCCGAGCAACTGGTGGAACGCCGTGTGCGTCGTACTGCCGCCGCGCGCGGCCTTGCCGAGGCGGTCAACTGGTCCTTCATTTCCGAAAAGGAAGCCGCCGCCGTGGGTGGGGGCGAATGGACGCTGGCCAATCCGATCTCCGAAGAGCTGAAGGTCATGCGCCCCTCGCTGCTGCCGGGCCTGTTGTCGGCGACGAAGCGCAATGTGGATCGCAGCGCAACGAGCGTGCGCCTGTTCGAACTGGGCCGGCGCTATTTCAGGCAGGGCGAGCGCGCGACCGTCGGCTTCGTGCTGGCGGGCGAGAAGAGCCAGCGCAACTGGCAGTCGGGCAAGGCCCAGCCGTTCGACGCCTTCGACGCCAAGGGCGAAGTCGTCGCCCTGCTGGCGGCGGCGGGTGCGCCGGTCGCCAATCTCCAGAATTTCGGAGAGGCGTCGAATGCCTATCATCCCGGCCAGTCGGGGACGCTGCGCCTTGGTCCCAAGGTGGTGCTGGCCGAATATGGCGTGCTGCACCCCAGCCTTGCCAAGGCCTTCGGCCTGACCGGTACGGTGGTTGCGGGTGAGATCTTCCTCGACGCCATTCCGGGCAAGCGCAAGTCGGGCTTCATGCGGGCGCCCTATGCGCCGCCGTCGTTGCAGGCGGTCAAGCGCGACTTCGCCTTCCTCGTGCCGGAAACGGTCGAAGCGGATGCGCTGGTCCGGGCGGTCAAGGGCGCGGACAAGAAGGCGATCGTCGATGCGCGCCTGTTCGATGTGTTCGTCGGACCGGGCGTGGACGAAGGTTTCAAGTCGCTGGCGATCGAAGTGACGTTGCAGCCGGGCGAGAAGAGCTTTTCACAGGAAGAGCTGGAAGCGATCAGCGCCGCGGTGGTGAAAGCGGCGCAGAAGCTGGGCGCTTCGCTGCGCGGCTGACCGTCGACACCAGAGAAATGAAAGGGCGCGGCGTCATGGACACCGCGCCCTTTTCATATTCTCCGTTCGGTTCGAGCGAAGTCGAGAACCATTATGCCATGGTGTCTCGACGTCGCTCGACACGAACGGATATGGTGGCGGGTTACAGATCGACGCCCGCCGCGATGGCTTCCAGCTTGCGGATACGTTCCTTGAGGTCGGCGACCTCGATCCGTGCGGCGGCCGATGGCGGGGATGATTCCTCGCCGCGCCGTCCGAGTTCCGCCCGCTTGAAATCCAGCCAGCCATTCCAGCCACGAAGGGCCGCAACGGTCAGGATGGCAAGGCCGGCAAGCGTGGTGGCGGCCATGGTCAGGTAAAGATAGGGGTCTTGCATAAATGCCTCCCTTTCCGGTCTAGCCGCGTTCAGTCGCGATCCCGGAGCTTTTCGAATTCCCGCTCCAGTGCGCTGGAGCCATCGGTCGCCAGCCGTTCCAGCACGGCCACGCGGTCTTTCAGTGCCTTCACTTCGGCGCGCAGCTTTTCCGCTTCCGGGTCCGGCCCGCGCTGAATGAAGTCCTCGCCCTTGTGGCGGCGCACGACGCCATATTTGGCCCGGACAACGCTGGCGATGGCGGTGATCGCAACGATGGCGACGACCATTTCAAACGGATTCATATGATCTCACTCCCTTGATGGCGCGCCGGCCGGTGCTGTTGTCAGTTCGCCGGGCCGCGCAGCCGTTCGATTTCGCGGTTCAGTTCATGGCTTCCGTCAGTGACGATGCGTTCGACCACGACCAGCCGGTCCTTCATCGATCCGATTTCCGCGCGAAGCTGGGCATTTTCCTGGCTGAGCAGTTTGATGCGCTCGGCCATTTCCTCATTTTTCTGCGGATAGACCGCCTTGCCCCAGCTATTTTCGAGCGGATAACCGTGCCGGACCCGCAGCCATGTGGTAAATATCCACCCTGCGACCGCCATGGCGCCGATCAGCAATCCACCGCCGATGATCCACGGCAGGTTGGGGATGATGACGGCATCCGCAATATCAACCTTGTTCATGATCTTTCCCCTTGCCTGCCATGTCAGCGCAGCGCGTCGATTTCGCGGGCGGTGCGGGTCGCAGGATCGGTGGCGATCCTCTCCAGCACCGCGATACGTTCCTCAAGGCGGCTGATGCGGCCAGTCAGCTTTTCGTTTTCGCTTGATAAAAGGTCGATTTTTCGACCGGCGTCATGATCGGTTCGATGAGCGACGCCCGACCATTCATTTTCCACAGGATAACCGTGCCGGGCGCGGATCCAGGTGGTGAACATCCAGCCAGCGGTCGACATGGCAATGATGGCAAGGACGAAGAGGGGACCACCGAAATTCATGACTGTCTCTCCCTGTTATGTGCCCCGGATCGATGTGCGGATCAGCGCAGGCTGTCGATCTCATCAGACAGGCGCGTGTTGCGGCTGGTATAGTAGATTTCGATGTCAGCGAGGCGGCGGTCGATGTCGCGGAATTTCGAGCGGACATCGCGGGTGGACCGCGCCGGGTTGGCGCGCACGCCCTGCCAGAATTTCTCGTCATCACGATCGCTGTAGAGGCCGGTCGGTTTCTTGTCGGCGATGAAGCCGATCGCGAAATAGGCCAATATGGTCCAGCCGATGATGAAGAAGGACAGGACCATGGCGACCCGGACCCACACGACATCGATGCCGGTATAGTCCGCGATGCCGGAGCATACGCCCATGAACTTGCCATTCTGCTTATCAAGGTAGAATTTGGTGCGGCGGGCAGTCATGTTCAGTTCCTCCGGTCGAAGTCGTAATCGTCCGGCTCCTGGGCCGGGCGCTGCGGGCGGAAATCGGGGTTGTCGGCGGCGACGATCCGTTCGACCGTCTGAAGCCTGTCTTCCAGCCGACGGGCGAGAAGGTGGAGTTCGTCCAGCAGCTTCTCATCCTCGTCGGTGATCTTGGGCGCCTGTTTCCACTTGGTGACATAGTGGAAGATCAGCCAGGGCATGCCGATGAACAGCATGCCGCAGACCATGATGGGGACCAGCACATCTTCCATGGGATCACACTCCCTTATTCATGCTGGCCTTGAGCGCGGCGAGGTCGGCATCCACCTTGTCGGCGGACTTGAGTTCCGCGATTTCCTCTTCCAGCGTCTTGGGCTGCTGGCCCAGACCCATCGCATCGGCGCGGCCTTCGGCGATGTCCACCCGGCGTTCGAGCATGTCGAAACGGGCAAAGGCGTCGTTGACCTTCTCACCGGCATAGGCTTCGCGAACGCGCAGGCGGTTTTCAGCGCTCTGCATGCGCGTGACCAGGCTGTTCTGGCGAGCGCGGGCTTCACGCAGCTTTGCCTGCAACTTGGCGATGTCTTCCTCGGAAGCCTTGAGCGCCTCATCCAGCGTCTCAATCTCATGGCTGAGCTGTTCCGCCATGTCAGCCGCCTTCTGACGTTCGACCAGCGCCGCCTTGGCCAGATCTTCGCGATCCTTGGACAGGGCCAGTTGTGCCTTTTCGGTCCAGCCTTCCTGAAGCGCGTTCAGCTTGGCGATGTGGCGACGCATTTCCTTTTGATCGGCGATGGTGCGAGCGGCCGACGCGCGGACCTCGACCAGCGTTTCCTCCATTTCGAGGATGATCATGCGGATCATCTTCGCCGGATCTTCCGCCTTGTCGAGCAGGTCGGTCACATTGGCGGCAATGATGTCGCGGGTGCGGGAGAAGATACCCATTTTAACGTCACTCCTGATCGTAACTTTGTTTATGTGGCCGGGGCGGGCGAGAGGGGGCAGTCCCGCCCCGGCCGGGCATTGCGATCCTTACGCCAGATAGCGCAGGGTCGCGGGGGTGTCGTGCATCGCGGGAACCGGGGTTTCGCTGGCGCGGGCCGGACCGACGGCCGAAAGGATCATCGTCGATCCGAACAGGACGGCGGCAATAGCGACCGACATCAGCTGACCGATTTCGCGAACATTGTTGTCGTTCTTTTCCATTGTCTTGCTCCGTAAACCTTGGCCTTCATGGGGTTCCGCATTTCGCTGCGGATTGCCCATAGCTTTGCAGACACCGTGCCAATTTGAAGAAATGGCTGATTTTCGCCATTTCCTGCGTTGCGACCAAGGATGTGTCAAGATTATCATTGCCAATGAGTGGGAAATTTCACCATAAGTTGGGCTATGGAGAAAAACACCCAGTTCGTCGGTCAGTCGCTGGCCTTTCTCGACGCGGTCGAACAGGCCGGGCGCGCGGCCGAACTCAACCGGCCGATCCTGGTGATCGGCGAGCGGGGGACGGGCAAGGAACTGATCGCAGAGCGCCTGCACCATCTGTCGCCGCGCTGGGGCGAACCGCTGATCGTCATGAACTGCGCCGCCCTGCCCGAAACGCTGATCGAGGCGGAACTGTTCGGCCACGAACAGGGCGCTTTTACCGGCGCGACCAAGGCGCGCGTCGGCCGGTTCGAGGAAGCGGACGGCGGCACCCTGTTTCTGGACGAACTGGGCACATTGTCGATGGCCGCGCAGGAAAGGCTGCTGCGCGTCATTGAATATGGCGAGGTAACGCGGATCGGCGCATCGCGCCCGGTCCGGGTCGATGTCCGTATCGTCGCCGCCACCAATGAGGATTTGCCGGCCGCGGCCGACGCCGGGCGGTTTCGGCCCGACCTGCTGGACAGACTGAGTTTCGAGGTCATCACCCTGCCCCCGCTGCGCGCGCGCGAGGGCGACATCGCGGTGCTGGCCGACCATTTCGGGCGGCGCATGGGAGCAGAGCTGAACTGGCCGCAATGGCCGGGTTTTTCGGCGGCGTGCGCCGCTGAACTGGAAGGCTATGGCTGGCCCGGCAATGTGCGCGAATTGCGCAATGTCGTGGAACGGGCGGTCTATCGCTGGGACGACCCGGCCCGGCCGATCAGCCGGATCACGCTCGACCCATTTGCGTCACCATGGAAACCCCGGCCGATGATGCCCAGGCCATCGGACAATGGCGCCGCGCCGTCAGTCGCCGAGACCATGCCTCAACAGGCTCCGGCGTTCGAGGAAATAAGCGATCTGCGCGCGGCGGTGGACGCCCATGAAGCGGCGATCATTCGCGCCGCACTGGACCGGTTCCGCTATAATCAGCGCGCCACGGCCAAGGGACTGGGCCTGACCTATGACCAGTTGCGCCATTGCATGAAGAAACATGGACTGAGCGCCAATTGATGGCGAGATCGGCGATCCGGCCGAAACCGGATCGCCTGAACGCACATCAGCGGGTCGCAACCGGCTCCGGTCCCGAATAATCGTAGAAGCCCCGGCCCGTCTTGCGGCCATACCAGCCCGCTTCGACATATTTGACCAACAGCGGCGCCGGGCGATATTTGGGATCGCCCGTGGTGTCCTGCAAAATCTTGGTAATTTCCAGAACCGTGTCGAGACCGACGAAATCGGCCAGCGTCAGCGGACCCATGGGATGGTTGAGACCCAGCTTGATGCCGGTATCGATGTCGACCACGCTACCCACGCCCTCACCCAAAGCGAAGATCGCCTCATTAATCATGGGGAGTAGGATGCGGTTGACGATGAAACCCGGCGAATCAAAGGCATGGACGACCTGCTTGTCCAGCGTTTGGGCAAAAGCCTCCATGGCAGAGACGGTTTCGGGCGTGGTCGCAAGGCCACGGATCAGTTCGACAAGGCCCATCACCGGGACCGGATTGAAGAAATGCACGCCGACGAAACGGCCGGCGTCAGGCGCGACCTGCGCCAGACGGGTGATGGGAATGGACGAGGTATTGGTCGCCAATATGGCGTCGTCGGTCAGCAACGGACCGACCTTGCTGAAAATATTGCGCTTGATCTCTTCGCGCTCGGTCGCCGCCTCGATCACCAGTTGCGCCTTGGCAAGCGGGGCGATGTCGCCAGCAGGCGTGATGCGCGCGAGGGCCGCATCGGCATCCGCCTGCGTAATCTTTTCCTTTTCCACCGCCCGGTTGAGCAGTTTGGCGATGCCGGCCAGCCCCTTTTCCGCGCGGGGCAGGTCTATGTCCGACAGGATGACATCATAGCCGGCCTGCGCCGCGACCTGCGCAATGCCCGCGCCCATCTGGCCAGCGCCGATCACGCCAACGGTTCGAATGTCGATCATCCGTTTCAATCCTCCACCTTTGTTTCCCGGCATCCCTAGCGCGCCATCCGCGCCCCGGCCAGCGTTCATGACGCCCCATCGGCATGAAAGGTGCGATGCGCGCCACGATATGGTTTCGCATCCGGCATTTCCGGCTTTGCGCGCGCGCCCGCCATGGTTAAAAGGCCGCGCATGTCCGTTTCTGATACCATGATTGCGCCGGCAACCGGACGTTTCATCGCCGCCGTGCATCATTTCCCGCTGCGTATCTATTTCGAGGACACCGACCTGTCGGGCCTCGTCTATCATGCCAATTATCTGCGCTATATGGAGCGCGCACGGTCGGACATGCTGCGCGTGGCGGGGATCGATCAGCGGGCCGCGCAGGAAAACGCAACCGGCGTGTATGCCGTCACCGATATTCAGATCCGCTACCGCCGCCCGGCCCGGCTGGACGACGACCTGATGGTCGTCAGCCGGGTGACTGGCGTTGGTGCTGCAACCTGTGCCATTCAGCAGTCAGTCATGCGCGGCGCGGAACAGTTGACCGATGCCAGTGTTTCCGTCGCCTGGCTGACACCGCAGGGCCGCCCGCAACGGCAGCCCAAAGCCTGGACCGATATTTTCAGCCGCCTGATGCAAGGGGAAGACATCCACCCATGAACCTGAACCTGCCCGCCATCGGCGCCGCGACCGACGCCGCCACTATTTCGCCGCTGGCGCTGTTCATACAGGCGGATATCGTCGTGAAGGGCGTGATGCTCGGCCTGTTGCTGGCCAGCATCTGGACCTGGGCGATCATCATCGGCTTCTCTTTCTCCCTGCGCAAGGCCAGCAAGGAAAGCCGCAAATTCGAAGAGGATTTCTGGAAAGCGGAAGATATCGACCGCTTTTACGAGAGCCGTGGCAAGGCGGAATTTCCCGCCGCCAAGGTGATGGCCGCCGGCGTCACCGAATGGCGCCGGTCGACCGCGCAGAAGGTGATCGACCGCGACGGTACGCGCGATCGCCTGTCCACATCCATGTCGAGCAGCATCGCGTCGGAAATCGACCGCCTGTCCGACCGGTTGAACGTGCTGGCTACGGTCGGATCGGTCGCCCCCTTCGTCGGCCTGTTCGGCACGGTATGGGGCATCATGCGCGCCTTTACCGGCATCGCCGCCGCGCAGAATAGCAGCCTTGCCGTCGTGGCGCCGGGCATTGCCGAAGCGCTGTTCGCCACCGCGATTGGCCTGTTCGCCGCTATCCCAGCGGTGATCGCCTACAATCGGTTCAGCCATGGCATCAACCGGCTGGAAGCCCGGCTGACGCGCTTTGCCGACGGTTTCTATGCGACGCTCAGCCGTGAGTTGGAGGCCCAACGCTAATGGCCATGTCCGGTCCGCCTTCCAGCCGGCGTGGGCGCGGCCGCGCGCCCATGGCGGACATCAACGTGACGCCGCTGGTCGACGTCATGCTGGTGCTGCTGATCATCTTCATGGTGACGGCCCCCCTGCTGGTGACGGGGGTGCCAGTGAAGCTGCCCGAAACCCGCGCCAAGGGGCTGGATCAGGATAGCAAGCCAACGGTCATATCGATCGACCGTGATGGCGGCATCTTCATCGACGATGCGCAGATTGCCGACAGCGACCTGCCCGACCGGCTGGCCGAAATCCTGTCCGCCAATGCCGGCAAGGAAGAGCCGCCGCAGATATTCCTGCGTGCCGACACCGCGCTCGACTATGGCCGGGTGATGCGTGTCATGGGCGAACTCAACCGCGCCGGCCTCAACCGCGTCTCGCTCGTCAGCACCGGCGCGGACAGCGACGGTTCAGAATAGGGGCCATAGGCAACATGGCCATGGAACGCGCGGAAAAGATTGGTTTAGGCGTCGCGACGGCAGCCCATGTGCTGCTGTTCGGGCTGCTGTCGGCCGGTTTCCTGTCGACACCCAATCCGCTGAAACTGAATTCGCCGCCGATGGACATCAACCTGGTGGATGAAGTGGCGCTGAAATCGGCCGCGCCGCAGATTTCGACCCAGCCGCCTCCGCCCAGCGTCGCGCCGGACAAGGGACCGACCGAGGATGCAAAGCCCGCGCCGGAACCCGAGCCGCAGCCCGAACCAGCGCCCGCCCCTGCCAAAGCGCAGCCGCGCCCCACGCCGCCTCCGCCAAAGCCGGTGAAGGAAAGCCCGCCCAAACCGCAGGAAAAGCCCGCTCCGGCCAAGAAGGAAGTCGCCAAGACTCATGCCAAGCCGAAGCCGGCGCCGGAAAAACCCGCGCCCAAGGCGAAGGCTGCGCCTGAAAAGCCCAAGGCCGCCGCTGCCCCTGCCAAGACCAGCAAGTCGACCGAAAAGCCCAAGTCGGCAACGACGGCCCGTGCATCGGGTCAGGGCAAGGCGGACAAGCCCAAAGGATCGTTGCTGGGCAAGGATTTCCTGAAAGGCATCGACACCAGCGCCGACGCACCGCGCAAGGTCGCGCCGCCGCCCGCCGCCACCATGGGCGCCGCGCAAAAGGCGGCGCTGGACCGGGTTATCAGCGAGCAGATTTATCCGCATCTGCGCCTGCCCTCCGGCGCCGATGTCGAACAGTTGATCGCCATATTGGACGTCAAGCTCGATCAGAATGGCCGCGTCGTCGGCCGGCCATCGGTCATCGACGTGCAGGGCGAAACCGCCAGCAATCGACCGCAGGTTTCGGTGTACAAGGAACGGGCGATCCAGGCCGTGATGGCCGCGTCGCCATTCCGCAACCTGCCCGACGAATATTATGAGCAGTGGAAATGGCTCAAATTACGAGTGGATGCGAGGAAAGCACGATGACCAAGACACTCCTTCGCCGCCTGTCGATGGCGGCCGGCATGGTTGCCGCCGCGCTGGCCGCCCCCGCCATGGCCCAATTGTCGGTCGACGTGACCGGTGACATCGACAGCAATCTCAAGATCGCCGTCCCGTCCCTGCCCGCACAGGCAGAGGTTTCCACCCCGGCCGGCTCTTCCAGCGATCTGGGTCGCAAGATCGCCGAAGTCATCGCGTCCGACCTGAAAGGGTCCGGCCTGTTCGATCCATCCGGTCCCGGCGGATTGCCGCCTGTCGCCTTTTCCGAAGTGACCTTCCCCCAGTTCGACAAATGGGGCGCCTATCAGGCATTGGTGCAGGGGTTCGTGCGGACCACCGGAGGCGAGGCCGACATCACGGTCGGATGTTACCTGTATGACGTCGCGCTGAAGCAGGAATTGACGCGGCAGGGCTATGTCGTCGCGCCGCGCGACTGGCGCCGGGCCGCGCATAAATGCGCCGATGCCATCTATGCCCGCCTGTCAGGCGAAAGCCCCTTCTTCGACAGCCGTATCGCCTATATCGCCGAAAGCGGCCCCAAGGGGAATCGAGTCAAGCGGCTGGCCATCATGGATTCGGACGGCGCCAACCATCGCTTCATCACCAATGGTCAGTCGATTGCGCTGACGCCGCGCTTCTCACCCGATTACAAGTCGATCGTCTATGTGAGCTATCTGGGCAGTCGGGTTCGCATCTACATCTATGACATCGGCACGGGGCAACAGCGACTGGTGACGGAAAGCAACAATCCGACCTTTGCACCGCGCTGGTCGCCCGACGGCCGCAACATCCTGTTTTCGATGGCGGTGGCGGGCAATACCGACATTTATCGCATATCGACCAGGGGGGGGACGCCGGTTCGCCTGACGACATCGCCGGGCATCGATGTGGGCGGCAGCTATTCCCCCGATGGCAGCCAGATCGTGTTCGAAAGCGATCGATCGGGCGGGCAGCAGATTTACGTCATGAATGCCGACGGATCGAACCAGCGGCGGATCAGCCATGGCGGCGGCCGTTATGCGACGCCGGAATGGTCGCCGCGCGGCGACCTGATCGCGTTCACGAAAATGTCGGGCGACTTCAAGATCGCGGTGATGACACCGAGCGGCGACAATGAGCGTATTCTGACCAATGGCTGGCAGGACGAGCAGCCGACATGGTCGCCCAATGGCCGCGTGCTGCAATATTTCCGCACCAGTCCGGGCCGTGAGGGTTCAAGCCAGGTGTGGCAGGTCGACCTGACCGGCGTGAACGAACGGCGCATTCCCACGCCGCTGAGCGGTTCGGACCCGGCCTGGGGACCGTTGCTGCCATAATCCTTCGTTCAGGTCAGGGAACCTAATCGTCTTGACTACGTAACGATCTTCGCAAACCATGGTCCTGATCTTCTCGGATGGGCACATGCGGAATTATAGGAGACCTCAAATGAAATTGTCCCGGCCTCTGCTGATGGCGACTGCCGTTCTGGCCCTTGCCGCCTGTTCGAAAAAGCCGCCGGCGGAATTGCCGCCAGCGCCGGGCGGTGAACCCACCGCGCCGTCGACCGGCTCCACCACGCCCACCGGCCCGGTCAAGGGCAGCCAGGAAGACTTCATGGCGTCGGTGTCGTCCGACCGCATCTTCTTTGCGCTCAACGAATATGACGTCGATGCACAGGATCAGGCGACGTTGCAGAGCCAGGCCGCCTGGTTGCAGCAAAACCCGTCGGTGCGCGTAACCGTCGAAGGCCATGCCGACGAGCGCGGCACCCGCGACTATAATATCGCGCTGGGCGAACGTCGCGCCAATGCCGCGAAAAATTATCTCGCCTCGCTGGGTATCGATCCCAGCCGGATCACGACGGTCAGCTATGGCAAGGAACGCCCGGCTGCACTGGGGTCGGACGAGGCCGCATGGGCGCAGAATCGCCGCGCCGTGACCGTCACCATCCAATATTGAAATCGCCAATATTGTAGCCGGCCGGGTCGCACCGACCAAGAAGCTCGCCGATGATGCATCGGCGAGCTTTTTTACGCATGATGCGCCGCTCCCACCTCGGCAATAAGACGCACGTCGAGAGGCTGCTCATTGAGCAGCCTCCGCGCATTTCCAACCATGTCAGAAAATGGTGCCCAGAAGAGGAGCGAGCCGGAACGAGGGGTTCGAGTCCTCCGACATGGCTGGGTTTTCCCCTGTGTTTTCAGTGTTCATCGGTTCGAGTCCCAGAAGAGCTTGATCGCTGGGCAGCTAAGCGGTTGATTTCGCAATAAAATCATAGACTTGCGAATTCGCCAAGGGCAGCATTAGCATGCTTTCAATTCGTGGAAAAGGCTGGATGAGAATGGACG